>DFJW01000075.1:0-38785 GCA_002373775.1 Ruminococcus flavefaciens
TACTTCGATGCATTTATTGTCGGACTAACTGCAACTCCGGATAAACGTACCTTTGCTTATTTCAATCAGAATATTGTAAGTGAATATTCAAGAGAACAGGCTATTATTGACGGTGTAAATGTTGGTGAAGACATATTTCTTATTGAAACAACTGTGGGCAAAAATGGTGCTCATATCATGAAGCAGCTTATTGAGTCACGCAATCGTATGTCAAGAGAAAAGCGCTGGAAGCAGCTTGATGAAGATGTTGACTATAAGCCGACTCAGCTTGATCGTGATATTGTAAATCCAAGCCAGATAAGGACTGTTATCAAGACATTCAAGGAGAACTTGTATACAAAGCTGTTCCCAAGGCGTAAGGAAGTTCCAAAGACCTTGATATTTGCCAAAACAGACAGCCACGCTGATGATATCATACAGATAGTTCGCGAAGAGTTTGGCGAGGGAAATGAATTTTGCAAAAAGGTAACCTATTCAGCTGCTAACCCCGAAACTGTTCTTGCAGAATTCAGGAACAGTTACTATCCGAGAATAGCTGTTACCGTTGATATGATCGCAACAGGCACAGATGTCAAGCCTATTGAATGTCTTATATTTATGCGTGATGTACGCAGTAAGAACTATTTCGAGCAAATGAAAGGTCGTGGAACGAGAACTCTCGGCAAGGACGATCTCCAAAAGGTATCACCGTCTGCAACTGAGAATAAGGATCATTTTGTTATCGTTGATGCTGTTGGTGTTACAAAGTCCAAGAAAACTGAAACAAGAACACTTGAACGTAAGCCTACTGTTTCTATGAAGGAGCTTATGCTCAATGTTGCACTCGGTGCAAAGGACGAGGACACACTGACTTCTCTTGCAAACCGTCTTGTACGCCTTAACAGTCAGATGACTCCGGGCGAGCGTAAGGAATTTGATGAGAATGTTGGAACACCTGCAGGTAAACTCGCTGAAGCTCTCCTCAACGCCTTTGACGAAGAGGTAATAAAACAAACAGCAGTCAACACATTTCAGGCAACTGAACCTGATGAAGAACAGCTTAACGAAACTCAGAAAGCATTGATCGCTGATGCTGTAAAGCCTTTCTATGATCCCGATACAAGAGATTTTATCGACAATATCCGCAGGAGTCATGAGCAGATAATTGACAATACGAACCTCGATACTGTACTGTTCGCTGACTTTGATTCCGAGCAGGAGAAAAACGTTGACAGGACAATCCAGACGTTCCATGAGTTTATAGAAGAAAACAAGGACGAGATAATTGCACTCCGTATCATTTATAACGAGAGTTACAAAAATCGTCCCATGGCGATAGAAAGCCTGAAAAAACTGTATGAGAAGCTGAAAAGCAAGGGCATCACTGTCGAGCGCCTGTGGGACTGCTATGCAATAAAGAAGCCGGATAAGGTCAAGCGTGGAACGTTGGCTCAGCTCACCGATCTTATTTCTATTATACGCTTTGAAATGGGATATACCGATAATTTGCAGCCGTTTGCGGACAAGGTCAACTATAATTTCATGCAATGGACTCTCCGCAGAAATGCAGGTGCGGTTCATTTCACAGAGGAGCAAATGGAGTGGCTCAGGCTTATAAAAGATCACATTATAGCTTCACTCAGCATTGAGCCCGACGACCTTGATCTCAACCCCTTTGACCATAAGGGCGGTCTCGGCAGATTTTATGAGGTTTTCGGGGATAGCTATGAAGAAATTTTGATAGAGATGAATGAGGTTTTGGTAGCATGATGAATGATGAACTATTCAACAAATCACCATTAATTAAAAAACATTTTGGAAAATGTGCTTTATGCGGTAAAGAATGTGAACTAACATTTGAACATATTCCACCTAAGTCATCTGGTAACATGCAATCTGTAAAACCTGTAAGTTTAGAATCATACCTTAAAAAAGGAAATAGACTGCCTTGGGATTTAAAAGGTGTGAAGTATATTAATTTGCAAAAGGGAATGGGCTTGTATTCACTTTGTTCTGATTGTAATAGTTTTACAGGAGCAAAATATGGTGATTCATATATTAAAGATATAAAGGCTTTAAATCAGATATTTGAAGAATCGCTTCCCCAAGATACTAATGCAATTGAACTTGAAATCTACCCACTTCGATTTTTTAAGCAGATTTGTTCTCATTTCTGCTCAATAAATCCTGGTTTAGAGATTGCTTCATTTGTATTAGATGAAGAATCCAAAATTTTTGACAAAAGCAAGTATAGGATGCAAATGTATTTCACACAAAACCGTATAATAAGATTTAATTCTTTTTCTGCATTTGGAAATATTAAGACAGGAAGATTAGATATTATAAGTGAGATAACAGCTTATCCAGTTGGATTTCAATTAATCTCTAATCCTCAAAAAGAGTTGCCTTACGTTGGCTTTGATATTACCTCTTTTTCTGATTGCAGTTATAATGATAAGCGAAGAGTTGTTTTTCCGTTGATAATTAAAGAAGTTAATACTATTATGGGTAACGATTATCGTTCAAAAGAAGAAATAATCGCTCAGATTGAAAAATCAGAAGCATTCAAAAAGGAGAATAATAATGGGATTTTATGAAGGCATAAAAGATGCGATAGTTCTGGCTCAAAAAGCTGATAATGCAGATTTGATTAAACAGCTTCTTGATTTAGGCGCACAAGCTCTTGAAATGCAGGACGAGATAAGAAAACTTAAAGAAGAAAATGCAGAATTAAAAAAAGCAAATGATTTAGAAAGCCGAATAATAATGCATAAAGAAAACTACATCACGCTTAAAGATGATGCAGAGGAGATACATTATTGTCCGAATTGTTGGGGATTAACTCATAAACTAATTCCTAAAACAGAAAACGGTTGTTATGAATGCGAAAGGAAATGGTTGGAAGCGCATAAAAGATGAATAAAGCATTTAAAGAATTGTCTATGGCAGATATAGCTATTGATAATAATGGAATAGTTGATGGTCCGTTTGGTTCAAATCTAAAAAAGTCAGATTATATTGATGATTCACAAAATGGTATTCCTGTTTTAACAACAAAAAATCTTTACGGTGATTACTCTTCAGATAGTGTAAGGTATATTTCAAAAGAAAAATACGAAACACTAAAAAGAAGCACCGTTTTCCCTGGTGATATAATTGTTGCTAAAATTGGTTCAATTGGTAAGTGCGGTATTTATCCATTGGATCAAGGATTAGCATTAATACCAGCAAATTTATTAAAAATCACCGTAAGAGCTGAAATATCAAGAAAATATGTTTTTTACTACATACAAAGCAGAAGATTTCAAGATATGATCAAATCAATTTCAACTGCTACTGCTCAACCAGCATTTAATGTAACAAAATTCAGGAAACTTCCTATCCCTGTCCCTCCCCTCGAAGACCAACACCGCATAGTCACCCGTATTGAGGAGCTTTTCTCTGAGCTTGACAGCGGCGTTGAAACGCTGAAAAAGACTAAGGAACAGCTGAAAGTGTATCGGCAGGCGGTGCTGAAAGAGGCGTTTGAAAGTGCATCATCTTCAAATTCCAAGAACCTTACAATTAATGATTTATTGACTAAGAAGAAAAAGGGCATGACTACTGGTCCGTTTGGAACAATGCTAAAGAAACATGAACACCTGTCAAGTGGTGTGCCTGTATTAGGAATTGAAAATATCGGAAAAGATGGATTTGTTGATGGAAACAAAATCTTTGTTTCAGAAGAAAAAGCAAAAGAATTATCTGCTTTTAAGGTTGATACGGACGATTTGATCATATCACGTTCAGGAACAGTAGGTGAAATATGTATAGTACCTCCGCATATGAAAAATGCGTTATTATCTACTAATCTTATGAGAATATCATTAGATTTTGATGTGATAAGAGCTGATTACTTCATGTATTTATTTAAAAGTAAGGGCGTGGTCATAGACCAAGTTAAGGAATTATGTAAAGGTTCAACACGAATGTTTTTGAACCAAACTATTTTAAAACAAATAATATTTCCTGTTCCAACATTAAAAATACAAGCGAAGATAATAGAAACAATCGAATCCCGCCTGTCCGTCTGCGACAGCATAGAAAAAACAATAGATACAGCTTTACAGGAAGCCGAGGCTCTCAGGCAGAGCATTCTGAAACAGGCTTTTGAAGGGGGGGTATAATGACTGATTGGTTAATGGTTATTATTACAGCAGTGTATGTTGTTGCAACCATTTTTATATGGAGAGCAAATAATATCTCTGCTAAAGCTACAAAAGATCAGCTTGAAGAAAGTAAGCGGCAGTTTGAAGAAAGTAAAAAACAAGCAAAAGCTGAATTAGAGGAATCTAAACGGCAGTTTAAAGAAAGTCAAGAACAGGCAAAGGCTGAATTAGATGAATCTAAACGGCAATTTGACATAACAAAACAACAAGCTGAAGAACAGCTTAAAGAACAGAAAATCCAATACGAAGAGACAAAGCGTTTATCAATGATGCCTGTATTTGAAATGTATAAGAGCGATAATACATTAGGCGATTATTATTGGGATGTATATGATTCAAATTATAAACATATTAGATCAGTTATAACTCTAAAAAACATTGGACTTGGCAATGCTAAAAACATTACTTATGATTGCAGATGCCAAGAAGCCAAAATTAATGAATATAAAAAACAATTTGAACCATCAGCTATGTCGGCATCTGATAGTATAAATATAGGTATCGAACACATGCTGACTTGTACACTGTTTATAACATTCTATTTTCAAGATTTATTGGAAAATGATTATTATCAAAGTATTACAATTGAATTTGGCAAAGATAAATTGAAGATTTCTAACGCCCCTATAGAGAAAAGGAGTATTTAATGAGCGAAAATTCAAACGCAATTATTTCCAAAGTTTGGGGAATGTGCGGCCCATTGCGTGATGACGGCGTTTCCTACGGCGACTACCTGGAACAGCTTACATATCTTATATTTCTGAAAATGTCTGATGAGTACTCGCGTCCGCCATATAAGCGCAATACAGGTATTCCCGAAGGCTATGGCTGGAATGATATGAGCCTGCTGAAAGGTGCAGAGCTTGAGGACAAGTATCGTGAAATACTTGAAAAACTCGGTGAACAAGGCGGTATCCTCGGTAAGATATTCAAAGGTGCTACAAACAAAATAAGCAACGTTGCTATCCTCAGCCGCATCGTTGCAATGATCGACAAGGAGAAATGGGTGTCCATGTCCTCTGATGTCAAGGGCGAGATCTATGAAGGACTTCTCCAGAAGAACGCCGAGGATATAAAAAGCGGTGCCGGACAATACTTCACTCCCCGTCCGCTTATAAAAGCTATGGTAAAGTGTATTCGCCCCGAGCCAATGAAAACTGTTGCGGATCCTTGCTGCGGAAGCGGCGGTTTCCTGCTTGCGGCTCAGGATTACATTACTGATTCCAAGAATTATACGCTTGACCGTGAGCAAAAGGAGTTCCTCAAATCCGAGGCTTTTCATGGTAATGAGATAGTTCCGAATACATTTAAGTTATGCTTGATGAATCTTTATCTTCATAATATCGGCGATATATACGGAAGCATTCCTGTTACTCTCGGAGATGCACTTCTTATGGATTCGGGCGAGAGATATGATTATGTGCTGACCAATCCGCCGTTTGGCAAAAAATCCTCCATTACCTTTACAAATGAAGAAGGCGAACAGGAGGATGAGGAGCTTGTATATAATCGTCAGGATTTCTGGACCACAAGTTCCAATAAGCAACTCAACTTTGTTCAGCACATCAATACTATACTGAAGTCTACCGGTAAGGCGGCTGTGGTCGTACCTGATAACGTGCTGTTTGAAGGCGGTGCAGGTGAAACTGTCCGCAGAAAGCTGCTTGAAACTACTGATCTGCATACAATTCTGAGACTGCCGACAGGCATCTTCTATAAACCGGGTGTTAAAGCTAACGTTATCTTTTTTGATAAGCGTCCGGCAAGTCCTGAGACACAAACTAAAGAAGTGTGGATATATGATTTCCGAACTAATATCCACTTTACATTAAAGCAGCATCCAATGACAGAGGATGACCTTGCTGACTTCGTAAAATGCTATAATCCTGAGAACCGATATGAGCGTTCAGAAACATGGAGTGAAGATAATCCTGAAGGACGTTTCCGCAAATACAGCATTGATAATATATTGAAGCGTGATAAGTTGAGCTTGGATATTTTCTGGATTAAAGATAAGTCACTTGCTGATCTTGAAAATCTGCCGCCTGCTGATGAGCTTGCAGGTGATATAATTGAAAATCTTCAGGGAGCGCTCGATAGTTTTAAAGAACTTAAAGCTGCCTTAAATATTAAAAACAGATAAAAAAAAGCAGCTGACAGATGTGGTCAAGTTAAAGAAGCAGGGTAAACAAAAGCGGTATCTTTGCTTCTATTTGTTGGATCAGATTTGAAACAAGAATATAATCATTATTGTTGCTTATTCATTTAAGACATGGTATAATAATATATAAAAATCCGCTTTTAAACCCCAATTGCAAACTAAAACAAATATTATACCATAAGCTCGCAAAGGAGGCAGACGTATGAAACCGCAAGTACAGAAAAAGCCGGTCAGTGCTGAGGAGCATCAGAAGATGATCCGGAGCATTGCCGGAACAATGGCGATCGAGGGACTCACACTGAGCGAAGCAAGCAGACGCAACCTTGACCGATATGCCAGCGGTCAGGCAAATTATCAGCAGATCATGGCAGAGCTGAAAGCAAAATACCAGAGGGCGGAGTAATGTTTTCAAAATATGATGTGTACACCACGGTGCAGTCGCTCTACTGCTATCCGGATTCTGATGTGCTCAAAAACAAGCTGAATATCAGGGACAGGAACGAGCTGAAACAGGCAGAGGAGGAGATCACCTCTCTCAAACAGTATATGCTCATGGAATCACCAATCAAGGGGAGATTCACCAAGACACAGCTTATGAATATCCACCGATTTCTGTTTGAGGATATCTATCCGTTTGCAGGACTTTTCCGTCGTGAGCAGATCAGCAAGGGCGATACTATGTTCTATCCGCCGCATCTGATCGGTCAGGAGCTTGACAAGGTGTTTTCCAAGCTGCATAGCGAGAAAATGCTGTACGAAACGGACAGGAAACGCCAGATCGAGCATTTGTCCTATATCATGTCCGAACTGAATATCATTCACCCATTCCGTGAAGGCAATGGCAGAAGCATACGTGAGCTGATACGGTGTATGGCACTCCATTATGGCTTTACATTGGACTGGAGCCGTGTGGATCGGGATACGATGCTCGATGCGGCGGTAAGGTCGGTAGTGGATGACAGGGCGTTTTGTGATGTGATCGTGGCGTGTGTTGTTGAGAGATAGAGATACAATGAAATAAGTCTAAATAAGAAATGAGGTACAAATATGAATAGCAATCCATTTTATAATCAGTTTTTTAATCAGCAGTATGTAAATCCCGACTATTATCGACAGAGTCAGGAACAGATCATTCAGTATCAGCAGGAGCAAAGTAAAGAGGTGCAGAACGTGGTAAAAGCTGTTCATGACCTTTGTGATGCCTACAAGAAGTTAGATCCACAGCATCAGCAGCAGGCGTTTTATCTGGCTTTTGCGGAGATGGCGAAGGAATCCGGATGGAACAGCAGATAACTATTATTTGAGAAGGTGATACTATGCCCCGAGGAAAAAACATAAATCTCTTCCTTATGGACGGAGATGCAAGCGGACGTATCAAATGCACCCTTGCCAACTGGACAGGTGTAGCGTATAAAATTCCCCGCACTGAAATCGAAAAATGCAAGAACCGTGAAGATCTCAAATGGAGCGGGGTATATCTCCTTTTTGGCGTTTCTGATGACACTGGGGAGAACATAGCTTATATAGGACAGGCTGGCATCAGGAAGAACGGCGAGGGCATACTCTACCGCCTTATGGAGCATAAGCGGAATCCCGATAAGGACTACTGGACGGAAGCTGTGGTGTTCACTACCTCCAACAACTCCTTCGGTCCGACCGAGATAAGCTATCTTGAGAACAAGTTCTGCAATCTTGCTATCGAAGCCAATAGGTACATCGTCAAAAACGGAAATGATCCGTCTCCCGGACATATCACCGAAGAGAAAGAGAGCGAGTTGGAGGAATTCGTGGACTATGCGAAGCTCATTATGGGTACGCTCGGTCATAAGATATTCGTTCCGCTTAATAAGACCGCTCCTGTTACCGAAGATACCACAGATACTGCATCTGAGGAGATAGAGCTTTTCTTCACTCGCACTATCAAGAAGCTCAACTTCACCGTCGAAGCATCTGCCAAGCAGACTACAGAAGGTTTTGTCGTTCTGAAAGGTAGCAAGATCGTTCCCAGCAGCGGTACAGATGATACTATATCGTCAGGCAACCGAAGGAAGCGTGGGGAGTGCAAGATCATTGACAATATCTTACAGGAAGATGTGCTGTTCACCAGTCCGTCCAGTGCAGCTGAGTTTGTTACAGGGAAAAGCTGTAACGGCTGGGTGTCGTGGAAAACAAAGGACGGAAAGACATTGCATGATCTGGAAGAAACAACGGCTGCACCCAAAGGCACAGCCGTTTATAAGCTTAATTAATATTAAGCATTTCAAGAGCAATTGTCATATAAAGGGTTTTCCAGTTACCAACATCTTTACCGACAGCCTGAGCATTATTGCCGAGTGTTCTGCTTCTTTCAACTGTAGTTTCAACAAGTTCCGGACCAACTTTTTCCATGATCTTGAAAGGATCGCATTTCCAAGAGTATTCAATTCCATCATCTTTGATTAAAGCACGAAAAGCACCAAGGATCGGATAAAGGAAACCTGTTGGAGAAAGATAATCCATTTCGGTTTTATAGTACTTAGACTTAAACTTAGTGTCGCCTTTAGGAACAGATACTCCTTTAACAGAGCCATAACGTCCTGATGCGTTTTTCTGTTTATAGTATGCACCAATATTACTTTCAAGCATATCATAAAGCTTAAACAAGTCAATCATGATATTTCTCATTCTATAATACGGATTTGCTACAGGATTTTCTTCGCTGTTTTTATGAGCTTCAATATAATAATCAATGCACTTTTTTCTGCCACTGTAAGCAATTACAGGAAAGGAATTGATATCTGGATACTTTTCAAGGTTGAAAAGCGTAAGCATTGAAATTATATCTGCAACATCTATATCACCTTTATCATTTTCTCTGAAATAGACATTGTTGTTAAAGGGCTCGTTCTTTATGATATCTTTGATAAGATCAAATCTGTGTTCAAGTTCTGCAATTGACTTGTCCTGTACCTGAGTCGAAGTATTTCTTGCGGCAGCTAATGCCTGAAAAATATCTTCAACTCCTGTGAGTATTTCAAGCTTTACAAACTGCTGTCCTGGCTCAAGTTCTTTTCTTTTTTCAAGGATAGCCTTGTAGGTATGTCCGCCATCAACATCGCCGTGTACTTCTTCATCACTAAATGTAATGCTTAACTTGCCACTATTGTTATCATAGTGAACGGAGTCTGCGGAAATAACCATTCCTCTGTTCAGTAAATAGAAATTGGGTTCACTGGTGTTAAGAAGCGATGCTTTGATCTTTTTAGCAACACCATTATTCATTGACTGATTTCTTGGATTTGTTGCCATGGGAATATCTTCAGGAATTTCCTTAACATCACAAATTGCAAAATACATCTGAGGGTAGGCTTCATCGCCTTTCTTCTCTGTATCCTTCTGCTGATAAGGATTAGGAAGCTTTCTGAAATTCTCAACAGGGAAAGTTAATACTCTTTCTGACATAGTAATGTCCTCCTTCAATTAAATTAAATTTTAATGATTAGATACACAGATCTCTCTGTCATCTGTAAATAGTATAGCATATTATTTCCTATTTGTCGACGTCATATATGACGTTTTTGAGGTGAATTATGAAACACAAATATGATTCCATTAATTTCTATTTAGGAAATGAGATAAGAAAAATGCGTGAAGGCCGTGGTTATACACAAAGTCAGTTTGCTGAAATATGTGGAATAAGCAGGGCGTATTATGGACGCATTGAACGTGGAGAGTATAATGTTACGGTTGATTTGTGCAAAAAAATAGCCGACGGTTTTGGATGTCATATATCTGATCTGTTTATCAATCTACCAACATAAAACAGCTGCACCCGAAAGCACAGCCGTTGCTCCTCAAATATATACTATACACTCAAACACCGCTTCTCTTGCCATACTGATGAAGCAGTTCTCCAGACCGAGTATCTTCTCATTATCACCGTTGAGGACAGCTTTCTGATAGCAACTATCGGTCTGCTTCCAAAGCTCTACCTGGCGTGAGATAGCTTCACTGACTTTGCGTTCCATATCATCGAGATACTGTTCTATCCTGCCATCATTGACAAGCCTGCGAAGCCTGTCGGGACAATGGCTGTCAGAGAAATGAAGATGATACCTGATGAAGTCAGTGGTATAGGTCTTGATCTCCTCGGTTTGCGTATCGGCCTTGAAGTGGGTGACGGTCACGGTGTTGGTGTCAAGTCTCCACAGCGGAGCGTATTTCTTTTTCAGTGGGCTGTATGCGGTCTGTTCGCTTTTGTATCTGCTCATAGCTCACATCTCCTCATTTCCGCTGAAATAAGACAGCAGGCTTTCCTTGTTGACGAGATATTTACCACGGACACCCTCACCTGTGCGGAACGCTTTGATCTTGCCTTGTGCTATCAGCATACGGATAGAGTGTTCTGAGATACCTTCGATCAGCTCGGTACACTCCTTGATAGTCATCATTCTGACCGACTGTGCAGGAGCTTTAGTTGCTGTTGATACTGATGCAGGCTGTTCCTGCACTTCTTCCTCGGCGGTCAGTTGAAGTAAAAGATTGATGATGGTGTTTACGATCTCACGTTTTTCTGCTATTGTCATAATGATCTTCCTTTCGTGGGCGGAGCTCTCAAAGGCTCTCACCACAGTTCTCAAATTTAGTACAGAGATATGCAATAGCGTGGTCAATTAAGGTCAAGTAGTGGTCAACTTGGTTACAAGAGGACGGCAGAGACTTTGAAATTTAGCAGAACCGAAGTTCTTGTAACTCGATTGAAACGCCGTATTTACGGCATTTTCTAAAGAAAAGAATAATTAAATGCAAGATGCCTGAACACCCGTTCTGGGTTAGCCGAATATTCGGGGTAAACTCGAAGAGATAAGCAGTGCCCCAAATCTTCGATTTGGCTGGCAATGCTATATGCAGAGCTTAATTTTATCCCTATTGGGACTATACGAAAAATCGCCTCGCAGGGCTATCCTGCGAGGTTTTTTGTTTTTATATGGCGTTGTGGAAAACGCCGAAAAACGGTAGGTAGCACCCATATAGCACCCAGAAAATCAAGGTCAAAATGTGGGTGCTACTTGGGTGCTACGGCAGTGGAAATTGTGGTGAAAGTTCTCGCAAACGGTTGAAGTTTCCGCTGAGATATGATACAATGTAATAGCTAAGACCGCATAATAACTAAAATGTTTGTCAGAGCATAGAACGCCGCAAACTTATAAAAGGAATGATGAAAGATGGGAAACTGGTACACGGGAAGCTTCATGGAACACGATCTGTGCAGTCTGCATCATCAGAAGAACAGCAGACAGTATTTCGAGGAGTTCAAAAAGCTTCTGCGTAATAAAGGGATAAAAATAGATGATTATGATAATACAAAAGCACAGGTTTTTATTGCAAACAAAATTGCATATTATTTTGTAGGTTCTGAAACCTGGTGGGGCGTACAGATAAATCCGATCAGAACGCTTCAGCAGGATAAGCAGGATAATAATATAAACGAAGTACGGATCATACTGTTTGCCAACAATAAAGAGAATCCGCACTATTATGTGGTAAAGGCTCCGGATTTACGCGATGAAGAAAAAGGCCGCATAACTTTTGCTGAAAACGGAGGAAAACTCAGACCAAATGTTAAACAAATTGAATCCGATTGGTTTACGAAGTATGAACAAGACCATATCGAAGAGCTTTTTAAACTCATTAGGGGAGAATAATAGAAATGCTGTATCAGGGAAAGATTGATCTTTATAAAGACGTCATCAAGCCGCCGGAGGAGGGCTTCAAGCTCGAGTGGCTTGAAATGACAACATTTTCACTTTCAAAGGATATGCTGCGTCTGATAGCGGCTATGGTGATCTATGCGAACAGCAGCTGCGGAAGAAAGGGCGCTATGCCGAAATATCCCAACAGGATCATCAAGACCTTCCGAAATGAGGAATCAGAGGAATCAGTGAAACTTCCGTTCCATGTTTTTTATGACGGAAAAATCATGCGCGAGAACGAGGACGAGTATTATTACAATACAGCCGACGGCAAATACGCATTGTATCTGTTCAACAAATATTGTACCCCTGTAAAAGAAAATGGTCTGTTTCACCCGAAGATAGTGCTTGCGCAGTTTTCCAAAGACGGCGAAAAGAAGTTCCGCATCTGCATATCGAGCCAGAACCTTACCTTCAGCAATTATCTTGAAGCGGGCATCGTCCTTGAAAGCGTTAAAGACGATAAGGAAAACGATGACGCAGTCACCGGAGAGGCGCTAAGCAACTTTTTCAAAAAGTATTACAATGAAGAAAACTGTCCGATAGACCTTGACAGCCTTAGAAAAGCAAAGCTTGCCATTTGCTGTGACGTTGAGAAAAAACCGAAGCTGAAGGGAATATTTTTCGGTAAGCAAGATAGTCTGATAGAAAAGATGAAAGCTCTTGCGCCTTCGGCTGAATATGATTCACTGCGTGTAGTTTCAATGAACCCTCAGCCTAAAGAGTTGAAAAGCATCAGCGCGGGAACAAAGGAATTCATCTGCAATTTCAAGGATATGTATGAGCTTAAATCCAACAATTGGACGAAACATAAGGATAAGGAGAATCACTGGTTTGTCGGTGAAAAAATAAACGAAATATACAAGCCGAAACCCCTTCACATAAAAGCTTATTATTTCTGGAACAGCGAAAAAAAGAACAAAATCCTCACCTTTATCGGTTCGGCAAACTGCTCTGCAAACGGACTAAAAGGCGGCAATGAAGAAGTATTGGTCGCATATACGCAGGAGAGCGACGATTCCAACTATTTCCCCTGCTGTCAAATAAGCAGCAGCAGCAAGCTGTCTAACATAGCGGGATATGAATACAGTTTCTTTTCTCCGGATAACCTTAACAATAACAATGTTGAGATCAATGAAGTTGAAAATGAAGAAGATCCAATCAGCTTAGATCGTCTTGAAATATCCGAGGTTCGATTTAACCCCCGGAACGGAAAGCTTTCCTTCCAAGCGAAGAATAAAACGGAAACCGCCCTTACGCTGCGTCTTGCTTCAACAACATTTCCTCCGCTGAAAGCCGGCATGGAAGAGCCAGAGAAGTTTGAAATCACAATGACGCAGGCAAGCTTCTCGAATCTTCTGCTGATCCAGGCGCCGGACAGACCGCTTATGAGTATGCTGCTTCCTATCGAGTGGGACGGCAAGGATTACGATGGCCTGCGCAGGGAGCTTCCCGAAGAGCCGGTCGGAAGCCTTTCGGAATTGATGATGATGCTCGAGGAATCATTCGAGGGAGAGACAGACTTCCTGTCGCCATATGACGAGCCCTTTGAAAGGCTTACGAAATGCCGGATATTCCTTGATGAAGAAAAATATAATAAATATGTTGACCATATGTATCAGCATATTCAGCCGTTCTTAAACGTAAATAACGATAATGAAGCATCTGACGACGACCAGAAAACTTTGTCGTTCATTGAGACAAACAAAACCGAGATCGGGAGATTTTGTAAATTGCTAAATGCTCTTAAAGGAGAGGAGGTCAAGCAGAATGGAACTCACTGAGCTTCAGAAAGCGACAAGCGATCATATTATTGATGTATTTACAAGAACGGTAGAACCCGTAAAGAGGTATCTGCTTGCAGACGAGGTCGGACTTGGAAAGACGATCATCGCGGCAGACGTAATAAAAAGGCTTGCTGATGAAAAAGGCAGCGCTCCGTTCATCGTGTATTATATATGCGGAAATCAGCGTGTTACCGCACAGAACAAAGGCAAGCTCATCGCTTATTGCGACGGCTGTGAAACGGAAGACGACCGGCTTTCTATGCAGTGGTGCTATAAAGGAAAATATGAAAAAGCCCAAAAGAATATCTGGATACTTCCGGTAACGCCTGCAACGACCTTTACGAATGCAGGAAGCGAACATAATATTCCTGAAATAGTTAATCAGGGCGATTTTTTTAAAAGTAATTTTTTTAAAATAATAAAATCAAAATATAATATTGATTTTGATTATAATCCCAAAGAAGTTATAAAAAATCCCAAAGAATTTATAAAAAATAGGCGTTTCATCGTCGAACACACAATAACAGATATTCTGAAACCGGATATGGTCATTCTTGACGAATTTCAGAATTATCCCGGGCTGTTGTATGGTAAATACCCTTTATTCCAGCAGACAATGCTCGAAAATACAAAATATCTTCTCATGCTTTCTGCAACGCCCTATCAGATGCCGGCAAGCAAGGTCTCAGAAATGAACAAAGCGCCTTTCAAGGACGATACAGGCTTGAAAGAAGCGACAAAGAAAGCCGGATCAGGTACAGATGATGAAGAATCAGATACAGATGAATGTGCCGAATTCAGCAGCGATTCCTGGACTCAGAAGCCGGACGATGAATTCAAAAGGCTTGTCAATTTCATTGCAGGAAAAATTTCAGACGATCAAAAAATTTCAGACGATCAGATAAAAGATGAAGATTTCCTTTACAATAATATTCTGTGCCGTTCGGAGCGCTCGCAGTTCTACAAATCCGGCAGCAAGGAAGCCGAGGTAATAGAGAAATTTTGCGGCTTTGAAGAGGGAAAAGCGCACATAGATTACAGCAGCACACTCTTCCGGCATTACACCGGTAAAGGCTGGGATAAATGGAAAAAAGAACCAAATAAATTCATTGCATTTGTCAAGGAAAGTCCGTCGTTTGCGAAATACTCAACACGCTATATTTCAATCAGGGGAGGCGAGAGCGACAATAAAAACGAATTGAATTTCTTTAAAAACCGTCTGCCCGTTTTCGGTGAAAATGCGGATCAGACCCAGCACAGCGGTATCGCTATGGTGAAGAAGCTTGCGCTGAACGACGACAGTATCAGGGATATGCTCTGGATACCGCCTGCCCTCGGCATTGATGAATATACGACGAACGATAACCCGTTCTGGAAAAACAGGAATTACTCCAAGACACTGGTGTTCGGCAATTACAGGCTCTCGACCGCAAGCTGTGCGAATTATTTCTCAAGCGCTGTCAGGGAGTATCAGTCACAGTTTACATATTCTGGCGAACCCATAACGGAGGAGGACCTGAAAGAGTTCCTTCCGTCAGATATGGAAAATAAAGCTGTGAAAGCACTGAGAAATCTGGTAGTTACCTACTTCAACGCGAATATGGGACTTATATGCCATGTAACAGGCAAGAACGGTGCTGATGCCGCAAAAGAATATGCAAGAATGGGCGGACTGAAAAAGGTGCTTGAGGAGTATGTGTTCGTTCTCGGTCTGACAGCTGATGCTAACGACGAAAAACTGAACAGCATCAGCAAGACGCTCGGCAATATGACAGATTATTTCGGAAAGAAAGAAAAGTTCGCACCCACAAAAATCATATGCTATGATACCGTCAAAAAAACATACTTTAATCCGGACGGCGATAGCAATGAAGCTAAACTGGCTAAACTGAAAAATACGTTTTCATTCTCCTGCGGCTTTGCCGAACGATTCACCGACGACGACAGCGACCAGAACAAGCACAACAAGTCACATCAGATGAATTTGCAGGCTCTGTTCAATTCTCCCTTTTATCCGTTTGTGATCGCTTCGACCTCGGTCGCTCAGGAGGGACTTGACTTCCATAATTACTGTCATCAGATCGTACATTGGAGCGTACCCAAGACTCCGATAGCTTTTGAACAGCGCGAGGGCAGAATAGACCGCTTCCTCTCTCACCTTATACGCAAGAGGATAGCGGCTTACAGTTCAGGAAAAGAAACCTGGGTGGAGCTGATAGACAAATTGAAAAATGAGAGTAATGGAAATCCGCTGGTGCCTTACTGGTATGTTCCTGTGAAAGACAGCGAGAATGCTGCGCCGCAATTTATCCGCGCTGTGAACGTACTGCCGTTTTCAAAAGAGGAGAGCCATTACCGGAAGCTGAAAACTGCGCTGAAGGAGTATAATTACTATCTCGGTCCGAATTACCAGGACAAGGACAAGATCGACCTTTCACCTTTTTTAAAAAAGCGCAGGAAAACCTGAAAAACTTTTATCTGAATTTTACATACGCGGGAAAAGCACTGCTCAAAGCAGTGCTTTTTATTTCATGGATTTTTCTCTGATGCTTAAAAATGGCTGTATTCCGAGAAGTTAGTGTATACTATCAACTTCTGAAAATTTGTACCTCCAACGCTACACGTCCCGGAGTCTGCTCCCGAACATATGGGAAAAATACTGCTGACGTCTCCGTTTTTGACGAGATAAGGTGATTTGACAACGTATGCGTGATAGTGTATAATGACATCACAACAAGGAGCTCCTGAGTTTTACCGCGGCTGACGAGCCGCTGAAATGAAAGGAAAATAATTATGAATAACAAATATGACTTCGGCAGGGCGTTTTCTGATTTTGATGAGGACTTCGATCCTTTTGCTATCCCTTATGAAAGAGCGGTCAATTGCTTTGACGTCAACGACGAGTTTCTGGATATGAATACCTTCGTGCTGGCGGCAGTCGCCGGCATCTGCCTTGAAAACAGCGGCGAGGCCGGGAATGATTACTGCCTCTTCTCTCAGCTCAGCCTTCTGCTGCACCCTGACAGGCCTGCTGCATATTACGCTCTTCACTATGCAAGAATGTTCGTAAACAGGCTTCCGGGCAAGGACGACCTGGAGCCCGATATCTGTGAAACGGTTTATCAGGATATAGAAGCGGCTCTCCAAGAAATTCTGGCTAAGGTCTGCGGCTCGGAGAAGGAGCTTGAAAAGCTGTTTGACCGTCGTGACTACGACGAGATCCTGTACAATACTGACGAGTTCCTGGGCGAGGAATGCGTAACGGATTATCTGAACGACCCGTTTTTTGCCTTGGCAGTCGCACTTTATACCTCTCTCAGTCTGAACGCCAAGCGCATTGATGCGGTCTCGTTAATGTATGAGCATCTGCCGTACACGGATTTCGCTCCGCAAAACTGCTTCGACGTGATCGGCGACGCTATACTTCTGGTGGATAAGATCGGCGTTCGCTCCTTACAGAGCAAGTATTCTTTTACGGTACTGCTCTGGTACATCTTCAAAGCTCTCAATGAATACTACGAGAAAATGCTTGAGAACGAGTGGGAGTTTGAAAAGTGCGGCGCTGACTGGTCCGTTTTTGACGATATTCCTGAGCTTGGAAACGATGAAGCAGCCGATGAGGACGATCCCGGATTCGACGAGGTATTCGATTTCAGCGATGAGGACGATGAGGAAACGGACGAGGACGACGCCGGGTTCGACGAGGTATTCGATTTCAGCGGCAATGATGAGGAAGAGGAGGACGCTTTGGCATTCGAGGACGTCTTCGAGCTCAGAGATGAGGAAGAAACAGCATGAGCGAGAACGCCTTTTTTCATCAGCTTGACTTCAACATAGTTCCCGATACAGCGCCGGTATTCGATAAAGCAGCGCTTGAACGGCTGCTCCGGTCCGCTGAAAGCTTCTCCAAAGATTTCGATGACGCGGGCAGGTTCTTTGATACCGTCCTTGAGACAGCGGTCTATCTCTGCCTTTTCCCCATGAAGAAGCGCGACAGCCTGTTTATGTGCAAGCTCAGGCACAGCGAGGAGAAGGATTTCTGGAACGCCGCCCATAACGCTAAAGGATTTGTTCTCAGCGAGTCGACGCCTTACGCCCACCTCAAAGGCAGCATTCTCGATGACCTTGACGCTGTGCTGGGAAGCCTTATCTCCGCGTTCACTGATCAATTCTATTCCTATAATGAAAATATGCTCGCAAACCCTGTTCTGCTGGCTGCAAAGGCAATGGGATTTCCGGACTGCAAGCTCCTCCGCCGTGCCCGTCTGACTGCACAGTCGGTCTTCACGCATTGGGACGACCGCGGCGAGGCGATATATGCGGATAATGTATTCGCGCTGCTGGTATGTCTGTATGTGAAATACCGCTGCAAGCTGGGCAGGGAAAGCGCCGTCAACTGGCTTTACAGGCTGTCGTATGAGCTTTTCGGTGCTAAGAACGCTAAGTTCCTCGATATAGCGTACAAGGCTGTGGCACTGGTGGACGGAGTTTACAGCGAGCCGGCAGCAAAGGCGTACCGTCCGGCAGTCGTGCTATGGCATATCTTTCGTGTGCTGCGACGTTTGAGCGAAAGCTTCTCCTGCGACGAGTGGATGAAATGCGGCTGCGAAAAGGAATGCGAGGTCTGCGATTGCATGATTACACAGTAGCGCTACGAGGGGTTCAACAGTTATAATCAAAACCACCCGTAAAACGGGTGGTTTTGATTGTTTTTATATGACGTTGTGGAAAACGCTGAAAAACGATAGGTAACACCCAAGTAACACTCGGGTAGCACCCAGAAAAATTGTGCCGAAAATGTGGGTGCTACTTGGGTGCTACGGCGGTTGTAGCTATCAGCAAATCCTATCGCGCCTGCCAAACACATACGTCACATGCAGATATTGGTTTCCGGATAGCATCACCCTTTCACCAGCATCCTCCTCATCTGGCAGAGGTCGAACGCATCGAGCCTGTTATCGGGACAGATATCTCCGGCTTTCCAGTCGATAAGCTGGATATCCGGCAAATCGAGCAGCCACTTCTGCATCAGCAGAACATCAGCAACGTTGAACGCGTGATCCGCGTTCACATCGCCTTTGAGCAGTCCGCCCTCCAGAACGGGAGAAGTCCATACAACCGTGAAATACAGATCTCCCTCGTCCAATCCATCTGATGAACCGGTTTCCTTGCCGTTGACGATGAGTCCCTTGCTGTAAAACTGGTATATCACGCTTGGGGAAACATACTCCGGCAGGTGCATATTGAAAACGAAGACGTATCTTCTGCCTGCCTTGAACACATAGTTATCATCTTCAATGGGATACAAGCCGTTGGGCTGAAGAACAAATCGACCGTTGGCATCAGCCTCATCTATCCAGAACATTTCTTTATCCATTATCAGCTCTGCCGGAACGATGCTGCTCTTGTCAGCCATATATTCCGCATATGTCTCACCTACCTTCGGCAGACGGACTGTGATATTCCTGTCCACGTCTTCCTTAAACATTTTCAGGGTGAAATGATTCGAGGTGAGCTTTGCGCCGGCTTCATTGCTTATGACGCAGTACATCTCAGTGCCGTCATACCAGCTTGTCAGACCTGTTTCATAAGCATAGCCGTAGAAATCATAGCTGCCCGTCCATTCTTCACCGGTGAAATAATCGTCCAGTATGAATTGAGTATCGTGCGGAGTCTTGTAGTACCATTCGTACTTCAGTCCTGTACCTTCCGCCTTCAGCGTGATATGTGCGGTCCTATAGCTATCGTAATATACGATCTCCGGCGGCTGTTCGGTAATGCGGAACGGCGGCGTATCATACCGGTAATAAGTGTTATTGCCGGTATTCTTTATCTCTGCACATTCACCCGTACCACTTACGACAAGGTTGAGATTTTTCGCATTCGCCCATCCGTTTTTATTAGGGAGCTGATGATCGTCAGTTATGTTGCCGAACTTATCTCCGACAGCGAAGCATCTCATGTCATTACAGCCTGAAAACATGTCCATATAGCCTTCCACCTTGCTCATATCAAATCCGCTCAGATTCATGTAAATAGCTAAACAGCCGGAGAACATCGAGGTCATGTCAACAGCCTGGCTCGTATTAAAGTTTCTCAGATCAAGAGTGTGCAGACTGATGCAGTTGCGGAACATTGATGAAAAGTCAGTAACTTTACTTGTGTCAAATCCACTTACATCAAATTTATGAACTAAATAATTATCAAGTCTGTAACAATTACAGAACATTGAGCTCATGTCAGTAACTCTGCTCGTATCAAAGCTGCTAACATCAAGATGTACAAGGTTAGAACAGCCGTTGAACATTTCAGCCATGGAAGTAACTTTGCTTGTATCATAACCACTGAGATCAAGTTCATACAACTGGGAGCAGCCATAGAACATTAAAGCCATGTTGGTAACATTGCTTGTGTCAAATCGTTTCATTTCGGTATTAAAAAGGCTGGAACAACCGGAGAACATTCCGCTCATGTCAGTAACACTGCTTGTATCAAAACTGGTCAAGCCAGAATCGTTCAGATAGAGATAGTAAAGTGATGAGCATTTTTTGAACATATTACACATATTCGTAACATTGCTCGTATCAAATCCGCTTAGATCAAGTGAGTAAATTTCAGAGCAGTTAAAGAACATATTGCTCATATTTGTGACTTTTCCCGTATCAAATCCGCTCAGATCAATTGTTTCGAGAGAAGTACAATTGGCAAACATTTTACTCATATTCGTGACTTTGGATGTATCTGCATTCGACAGGTCTATGTTAGTACAGTTGTTATAACCATTGAACATTCCTGCACAGTTTTCCGGAAGCACAGTACCTTTAGATGAATAAATTTCTGTGACATCACCTCTATACTCAAAGTCTGTTAAGCGTTCAAGCTCCACATTGTTCTTCAGAACTATTTTTCCCGTTCCATCAGGATAATCATAGTAATCGAAGCTCTTATAATTGGTATAGGCATTCGCTGTTATAGAACATTTCCTGAACGCCGGTGCATCGAAACTTAAAGCACCGCCCAGCATACAAAGTGACAAAGCTGCCGCTGCTGCTCGTTTTATCATTTTTTTCATACAGATCACTCCTTATCGAAAACAGAAGGTCTTGTTTTTATTATTTATTATATCATATATATCTACTTAAAAGCATGAGCCAAATGGCTCATTTTTCCGCCAAATATTTTTCGGATTTTTTGTTCACAATCACCAAATCGCAATTGTCCTTCTGTTTCTGAGTAAAAAAAGCCGGGAGCATAATGCCCCCGGCGGTCTTGAAATTATCAGTTCTTGTTCTTTCTGCCTTTGCGCTTTGATATCTGTCTCTTTACGATGAAGCAGACCGCGAGCAGCAGAGCTATTGCAGCAGCGATTCCGAATGAAATGTACGAGCTGTACAGGAATTCCTTGCTGGTATCAATCTTTGCCGCGATATCAGACATGGGCGAGCTTCTGAGCATATCTATGAGACTGCTTCCGGAAAGCTCCTTGTCCTTGCTGAAATGGGAATGGAGCTGCCATGCGCCAATGCCGGCAAATGTGAATATCAGTGACACCGCAAACACTGTGAGGACGGTGAGGACGGATGAAGCCTTCTTCATCTTCTTCTCCTTCCGTTTCAGCACCAGTATCGAGATGCCGCCGACTATGAGCGCATAGAGTGAAGTCAAGCCCATTGCTGCAAACAGTTTCAGTATGCCGCTTCCCTTTGAGGATGAGCTGCTCTTTGTAGTTCCGGCAGCCGTCTTTGAGACACGGACAACTCTCACCGTGCTGTTTCCTGCCTTGTCAGCAGCTTCGAATCTGAACTCGTTCACGTCTTCATCCAAGTCTTTGGTTATGCTGAATCTTCCGTGGGAATCCAGTTCCACTTCGTCGCCGTTGCATGTGAACACCGCTTCTGTATCCGTAGTTCCCACGAATACTACTTCGCTCTCAGCTGATACCATATCATCTGATGCACCGTAGATATCTATTGCCGGAGGTATGGTGTCGACAGATATGCGCTTCTTTATGAAGAACGCTACCTGTCCTTTTATGACGCGGACTTCCACTTCGTTGACTTCCATGGTCTCAAGGCTCACCTGTGCCTTGTTCTTGCCGGTGAACTGGACGTTCTTGGACTTTTCGCCCACCACTATGGTTCCCGGATAAGAGCCCTCGCCGGCGTCAAAATCAATGACCGCGTTGAGGTCGTTGGTGACCTCGGGTGTCTCTATGGACAGTGCTATGGGCATTTCGGGAGTGAAGGTCTCGGACCATGAGATGTACTTGCCGTAATAGTCCTTGGCGTTTACCTGCACTGTGATATCTCCGTCTGCGGGATCAAATATCACGCGGTCGCTGAACACTGCCGTATCGTAGGTCTGCATGCTGAGGTACTGGCGGCTATCGCCCTGAACTATCATCAGCGCGTACTCACGGCAGTTTATCTCCTGAGCAGA
This sequence comes from Ruminococcus flavefaciens, assembly GCA_002373775.1. Taxonomy (GTDB): domain Bacteria; phylum Bacillota; class Clostridia; order Oscillospirales; family Ruminococcaceae; genus Ruminococcus; species Ruminococcus flavefaciens_M. The sequence goes on from DFJW01000075.1 coordinate 22,307, forward strand.
TGCGTCGAACTCCACATCCAGCAAATGATCCGTCATGTCGCAGTAAAGCTTCATGCAGGAGCTGTCGCCCTGTGTCGTATTGCCGGCAACAGTCAGCGTTTTGTCAGCAGAGATGCTGTCTCTGACTTCTGTGCCGGTGCCGTCTTCCGCATACACTTCAAGCGCGAGAAGGTATTCGCCGTCCGGGAGCATATCCGGATATACCGAGAATGAATTCTCACCCGAATTATAGCCCGAGCCTTCGTACATGTTCAGCTTGTTGAGCACATTTCCGTCAGCGTCGGCTATGACTGCGCTGAGTATGTACCTGTAGCTGCCTTCATATTCAACTGTGAATTTTCCCTTGACGTAAGGGAGAGGGTAATCCTCTCTCGCCTCTGTTTCAAAGGCGAAAGAGTTTACTTTTATCTCCTTGTGCCACGGCACAACGTCTATTGTGATGTTCTTGTTCTTGCCTTTGTCGTACTCCACCTTCCAGTCGCCGCTTATTGCGTCGGAGATGCAGTAATAGATCATTTTATCGCCTTCGATGACCTGATCGAAGTCCTCTTCTTTTTCGTATCTCTGGTCGTTCGGTGCTATGAATGCGACCTTGGGCTTTTCGGTATCGTATCCCACGATTATGGTGATGTCCGAATAGTTTTCCAGCGTTACCAGCTTTGCCTCAACAGCATCGGCTCTGAAGGGAAAGCCGCAGAAAACCGCGAACAGTGCGATAACAGATATAAGTCCGCATACCGCTTTTTTCACGTTATTGTATGTAAGTGTCATCATCAGCCTTCCTTTCCTCAGAATTTGTGCGAAGCAAATGCTCCGTCGTTTTCGCCCCATACCACTTCGAATGAGACATCGCCGCCTGATGACTGACCGTGTGCGAGAACTGCGAATGCGAAGCCTCCGTTATGCTGTCTGTACCAGCCGAGGTATACATTGCCTTCTGCACGTCTCTCGTCCACGAATATCCACCAGCCTATCTTGGTATGGAAATTGCCGTTTATCCACAGTCCGATAGCCTGATCCGTCAGCGCAAGATTTACGCTTCCTGTTACGTCGAACAGGAAATTATCCTCATCTATCTTGAATCCTGCTCCCACTTCGCCGATGAAGCCGTTAGGCTCATCCTGAAGCACGAAGAGCGGATTTTCGTAATCCAGACCGAATCCCAGCTGGAGCTTTGCATGGCCTACCTCTACAAGTCCGAGAGCCTTTGCTGTAGCTTCTGCGCGTATCCTCGGTTCTTTGAGCCTGAATCCGAATTCCATATCGTCCAGTGCGAGTATGCTCACATCGCCTACCCACTTTTCCAGTCCCTTGCCGTAAGCTGATACCTTAGCCATTGAAAGATCACAGCCTCCGACCAGTTCAGCGCTGAACAGCGAAGTCCAGTCCTCTGAGAGATTTACCTTGCTAAGATCCTGTATGCCCAGCTTGAAATCGCTTATGGTCAGCGGTATGTAGCATACAGTCACGTTGATATCGAAATCAGCCATGAACATTATCTTATCCAGCTTCCAGTCCTTCATAGCGATCTCAAAGCCGACTCCGTCCGCTATGGTAGCGAGATTTGCTGTCATCTTCAGCGATACATCGCCGGACTTCGTGTCTATCTTGAACTGTGCGCTGCCCGGGCTCGCATAGAAATTCATGTTGCCGAGTTTGAGCGTTTTCATCTCATCCTTTGGCTTGTTGTTTCCGAAGTTCACTTCTATTGCGCAGTCTATCCTGTCCTTGCTGTAGATTATCTTTGCGTCGGCATCTGCTGTGTAGTGGTAGATGTCGTCATTGCCTGTAACAGAGAGTATCTTGCCCTGGAACGGGAGCGCAGATGTGAAGGAATCGAAACTGATCTCCGCGCGGTCCGGATATATAGACAGACCTGCACGGTCATGCTCAAGTTTCAGGAGGTCAAGTACAGAATACATGTCCACCGGCATTGCCTCAACAGGGTATTCATCCGATGAACCGTCAACTGTCGGATCGTTGTAGAGCTTCAGACTGCCGTTCTTTGGCAGGTGTGATATATAGCCCTTGCTTGCGTAGTATCCGGAAAGTCCGCCTATGGATGTATCTGTGTAGTACATGTAGGTGTTTCCGAATTCCATGTTCACGTTGTAATCGTTTTCCAGATCGCCTGTGAGCTTTACGGGATCGGTGAATCCCAGCCAGCCGTTGAGCTGTACCACGCCTGACATCACTACTGTATTGCCTGATCTGTTCACGTTGGAGGCGGTGAATACATATTCGCCGAACCTGACAACGTTGGTGTCTCCGCCGGAGACTATAAGTCCGCTGTTGAATACCGCTCTTCTGTCATTGTAGGTTATGTAGACATCGTAAAGTCCCACAGGCACCTTGCCCGGGATCTTCACCGTTGCGGTGTTTTCGTCCACATATTCCACTGTGCAGGAGTAGGTATCGGCACCATGGAGTTCAACAGACATCTGGGCGTCTGCTTCAAAGCCTGCTCCTATCATGGTAACCGGCTGCTCATAATCTGTGGGGTATATCATCTTTTCCTTCAGTCCGTTTATGACAACATCGCCCACACTCACGCTGCATTCATCCCTCAGCTTTTCCTTGAGGTCGTCATTGAAGAGCGAGTAGGTCTGCTGGTCACGGATAGAAGGTGAATCGTCGTAATCCACTTCGAGCATTCTGTCCACCTGGAAGGTGTCTACTGCATCAAAGGTCACGCGGTATCTGTTCTTGCTCAGATTGTAAATGAAGTTGTAGAACTCATTTATGGACTCCGAGCTGTTTACATAGAAATATGTGCCGTTGCAGTGGTTTGCGTACTCAGTCAGAAGATTTGCGTCTGCACCTCCGCCGAGTCCGACGGTATAGATCGAGATGTTCCTGCTGATGCATGTGGAACGCAGTTCGTCGAACTGCTGAGGATTAGGCATGCCGTCCTGACCGTCGCTCATGAGTATCATGATGTTCAGTTCATCGCTGTTAGCCGTGAAAAGTGCGTTCGCATAAGTCACAGCGCCGTATATATTCGTTCCGCCGCTTGCACAGAGAGAATCTGCTCCTGATTTCAGCTTCTCCTTTGAAGAGCCGAGAGGTGATACGAAATCCTCCTTTATGCCGTCAGCGAAAGGCACCATGCCTATCTTTACATTGTCATCCGAGTTTTCAACGAAAGTCTTGACCGCATTGCAGAGGTCATCTCTCGGTGAACCGTTCATGCTTCCGGAATCGTCGCAGACAAGCAATACGTTGACGCTCTGGTACTCCATTTTCTCAACGCTGTAGTTGTCTATCTTCACGCCTGCATCGGTGACGTTCATATGCTCCTTGAAGCTCTCGGCATCGCTCACAAGGTTCTCATCGGCAGCAACTATCGCTGTCATAGCCGGGAATTTGCTTGTGTCGATAGAAAGTATATTCACTGAGCCTGCCATCTGGTTAAGGGTATCAGTAACATTCTCAGAGAAGGATCTGTCGTTGACTGTCTCTTCGGGAGCTGTGTCTGCCGGGCTGGGCGGAGTGCCATATCCGTCGTCCTGACCGTAATATTCGCTTTCCTCACGGTTTTCTTCCCTGTCTCTTCCGAAGGGCAGAGATGAACCGATGTTTCCGCTGTTCTCCTCTTCCGGCTCGGAGTAGTCATCCTCCGGCACATATCCGGAAACGCCGTCGAGAGCGTCCGTATCTATGGAAGGGATATCCTCCGGCATACGGTTCCTCTCCATTTCCTCAACGTAACCCGAAAGGCTCTTTCTCGCCTCAGGATCGTCCGAACGGAACACGATATCGTTTATCCGCTCTACTATTTCGGCAAAAGCTGCGTCCGTAGACTGGGAAGCCATTTTCAGCGCCTTTTCCAGATATTTGGAGGCGGCTGCATTGTCGCCCTTGGAGTAGGCGATATCAGCAAGTTCGAGACACACCTTTGCGGCTGTTACCGCGTCGGTCTCGGCTTCCTTTTCCATTTTGTCGATGATGTAGCTGAGCATGTCGATCTCGCCGCTTATGGTCTTGTCGAGAGTTTCAGCCTGAGTTTCGAGGTATTCGCGATCCTCGTCGCTGTAAGTGTCCTTATCAAGTTCGCTCTCCAGCAGCTCCAGCACCTTCTTCGCATCTGCCTTCTCGGATTTATTGAGGAAGCCTTCGCTCATGGAGCCTTCGCTGATGCGTCCGTTCCTTATGAGCTGTGAAGCAACGATGAGGCTGTTGCCGTCAGGGGATTCCATTACGCGCTTGGCGATCTGAGTGTACTCGTGAAGGTAGAGTTCAGACGCCAGCTGAGCCTTGTTCAGTGCCGGAAGGTCAGAATAGGCATAGCCTGAATCCGCCCAATCCTTTATGCTCTGATAAAGCTCCGTTCTGTCTTCACTGCCATAGTATCCGCCGTTGTTCTCAATGGCGGTGAGAGCACTTATGGCGTGATATGCCTTTGCAGCAGCTTCGGCGCTCTTTTCGCGCTTGCTCTTCTTTTTTTCTGTCTTGCCGGGCTTCTCTGAGGTCTCGCCGAGAGAATCCCTCAGCATCTCTGCTCTTTCCGGAAGGTCGGTATACTCATACATATCAGCCACTATCCTGAGATAATCGCTGCTGTAACCGATATTCTCGCCGTACTCCTTCAGGATCTGCTGAGCACCCGGAACGTCGTTGTCGTCCAGAAGGCATCTTACTACATCCAGATAGCCTTCCGCATCCTCATCTGATGCGGCGGAAGATGAACTGCTGCTCTTTTCATCCCCGCTGCTCAGATAAGTTCCGCTGTCGGGATCAATAGGCTCTATCTCACTGACTGCGCACAGAATGCCGCCTGCAAGCGCCGCAGACATACACGCCGCCACGCTCACCCAGACCGCACGTCTGCGTTTATGCAGCACGGCAAGAGCGATTGTCAGAGCAAGTACCACTCCGATCCCGATAATGATCTGTATCATTCGATCACCCACCTTATCTCGCCTCCGTAAGAAGGCGTTCCGGTCCGTCCCTACGGCGGAAACCGGACAAATATTTATACATTAAAATTATACTATAAGCGGCAGAATTTGTCAATCTCCGGCAACAGATCCTATATAGCTATTCAGATACCCCGCAAAACAAAAATAGCTATGCAGAAGCATAGCTAAAATCAAAGAATAAATATAGAAGGGGAATTGGGGGATTACTTAATCCATTATTAATATAACCCACTTTCCTTAAAATAGTCTTAAAGCAATCTTAAAATAGTCTTAATTTTCCGCATTTCATCCGCTGACTTTAACTGCGGTCTCCAAAGCAAGCTCCATCATGCTGCGGAATGTGGTCTGGCGCTCTTCGGCAGTTGTGGAAAGTCCCTTCAGCGGACAGTCCGACACGGTGAGGATGCTGAGGGCATTCTTTCCTGAACGTGCCGCATTCATATAAAGAGCGGCAGCTTCCATTTCTATGCCCAGCACGCCCATTTTCTGCCATTCTGCAAGACTTCCGGCGTCGTCATAGAAAGTGTCACTGGAGAATATGTTGCCGATATGACAGCGCATGCCCTTCTCCTTCGCACACTCCGCTGCTGCTGAAAGCAGTTTCCATGAAGCTGTGGGTGCATATGTACCGGGCAGTCTGTACTGGGAAGCATAGGCTGAATTGGTGCTGGCGCTCATGCCGATTATGACATCTCTCAGCTCCACGCTGTCCGCAACTGCTCCTGCTGTTCCCACGCGGATGATATTATCCACATCGTACTCGTTGAAAAGTTCCCATGAGTATATGCCGATGGACGGCATTCCCATTCCGCTTCCCTGCACGGATATCCGAACGCCCTTGTATGTGCCGGTATATCCCAGCATACCGCGGACCTCGTTGTAGCATACCGGTGAATCGAGATAGTTCTCCGCGATGAACTTCGCTCTCAGCGGATCTCCCGGCATGAGGACTGTTTTTGCGATATCGCCCTTCTGAGCATTGTTATGAGGTGTTGGCATAGTTTTTCCTCCCTTGCGTTTATATTTTTGAAAAAGGACGCCCCTCTTCCGGACGTCCTTCAACATGCGTTATATGTAATTATTTTACCTGCTGCTTGAGAAGGTCTCTGATCTCTGTAAGGAGAACTTCTTCCTTCGGAGGCTCTGCGGGCTTCTCCTCTTCCTTCTTCTTGCCGATGGACATAAGCTTGTTTACGCCCTTCATCATGAGGAAGATGCAGAATGCCATTATCAGGAAGTTGATAACTGCTGTTACGAAGTGGCCCCAGTTGAGGTAATTGCCGGTGCTGCCGATCTCGATAGCTCCGCCTACTTCACCGCCGCCGATGCATGCAATGATAGGATTGATAAAATCTTCAGTAAATGCGGTAACAATGTTTCCGAATGCAGCACCGATGATAACACCGATAGCCATATCCATTACATTGCCCTTGAGTGCGAATGCTTTGAATTCTTCCAAAAACTTCTTCATTGATCTGCTCCTTTACTTTTCGTTATCCGTGCCGCTAAGGAAGAGTTGCGGCGGTTCAGATCTCCGGTAATCCGGGGATCTCCGGCGTGTCATCTCTCTGAGTCTTTCTGGCCTGCATATACTCCGGGAGCTGTATGGCGTCGATCTCGTCGTTGTAGGTGGTCTTCTTCTTCGGAAGAGCCTCTACCGCCTTTACTTCTCCGGACATTATAGCTTCCTTGTGCTCAGGGATATATGCCTCAAGCTGATCTGCGTCAGCTTTACCGGCTGCATTCATTGTAACATCCGATCTGCGGCGCTGGTATGCGCTGAGATCATCTGCGTTCACGTCTTTCGTCGCGCCCATATAGTCATATCTCACCGACTGCTGTTTAGCCTGTAGATCATCGGCGTTGACCTGCGCGGTCTGACGCATGTAGAGTTTATTGTACTTTGCAGGGGTATTAGGGGCAAGTCCGGAAGCATCCACTACCGGTGTATCGCCCATGTAATCCACCTTTTTATGCTCAAATCTCTTTAATCTGCCCTGGTCTGAACTTCCCGGCATACCGCCCATATCATTGCTGTGCTTGCCGAAGAAATCGTCCATGCCGTCGCGGTCCGCATGCTCTGTAGCCTTTCCGCCGTCAAAGAACTCCCAGAAATCGTCAGGGACTTCAACTCGCTCCTCTTTGGGTGCAGGCTGCTGAGGCTGAGGCTGATAGGGATTCATGCCGCCCGGCATCATTCCCGGCATAGGTGCCATTCCCGGGTAGCCCATGGGCTGCTGATACGGATTCTGCATCATTTCCACATTCTCACCCGGAACAGGCTGCTGAGGATACATCACCGGCTGTCCGTAGATCGGCATACCGTTTGCATCGTAGCCTACTATCTGGGGCTGTGGGTACATCATTGGCTGTCCGTAGATCGGCATACCGTTTGCATCATAGCCTACTATCTGGGGCTGCGGGTACATCATTGGCTGTCCGTAGATCGGCATACCGTTTGCATCATAGCCTACTATCTGGGGCTGTGGGTACATCATTGGCTGTCCGTACATCGGCATACCCTGATTAGGCATACCCTGATTCGGCATTCCCGGCATACCCTGATTTGGCATGCCCGGCATTCCCGGCATACCGCCCTGAGGATAACCGTAGACGCCCTGAGGCTGATTCTGCTGTGGATGGGGAACTGAGAGCCTTCCTGCATCCAGCTTGGGGATGAAGGGTTCATCTTCGTCTATATTGCTGAAATCGAATTCTTCATCGGTATCGTTCAGCTCGTCGGCTGTATAAAGATCAGAAGAAGAAGTACTTACGGGAGCAGTATCGCTTATCGTGAAGGTGCCGCTGCCCAGCTTGAATCCAGCTGATTCCGGCTCTTCCTCTGAATGGTAATTACCCATGTCGACCTGCTCATAATTCACTTCCTGCGGATTTTCGAGGTTCATACCGCATTTGACACAAAACTTGAGCTTAGGCGGATTTTCGTTTCCACACTGAGGACATGTCATAGAAAATCACTCCTTAAAGTAAAAATACGGACAATAATGCTAAAAAGGCATAATGCTCCGCACATACACATCTGCTGCCCATACCTTTACATATACAATTATATCATCATATTCTCCTGATTTCAAGGGTTTTTTTAAAGATTGTGCAAATAGTGAGAATTGCCGCCCGATTATTGTACACAAATCACCTGAGTTACAATTTCGTACCGCAAATAATGTGAATATTGCACAATCGACCGGCGTATCAGCTCCATGCCTCCACGGCAGTCGGTTCGTCAACACGCACAATATTGCTGCGGATTTTGTCGAGTTTTGTCAGCATGATTACAAAGATGTGCGTCAGGTACTATATTTTCGCGGATAAATGTGTTATAATAGTCCACAGATAAAAAATGCGTGTTATACCATGAACAAAAAGATATCCCGCCGTTCCTGCGGCGAAAGGAGTTTACAATGTCAAAAAAGAAGATCAGCAAGGAGAAAAGCATTCGCCGCACCCGCAACGGCGTTGAGCTCTTGATTTGTCTCTCAGTCATCGCCGGTGGAGTTTATTATATAAAAACTGTATCAGATAACTCTTTCCTCACCCCTCAGATGGAGCATAAAAGCGTGGCTGAGGAAGTCGAGATACTGACAGAAGCTACCGAAGAGACCACACCTCCGCCGGAAATGCCTATGTATGAGATACACCCCGTCGATACCCATGACGCTTTCAGCGGCGATCTCATCCTTGTAAACAATGACCACCAGTACTACAGCAGCGGCAAGGAAGACCTCGTCAGCATCATGGAGATGAACGACGAGACCGAAAGATCCGAATTCTTAGCCGTTGACTACAGCTATTCCATACTCCGTGAAGTCTACGAGCCAATGGCTCAGATGATAGACGACTTCTACGACATCTACCATAATGATACGCTGATAATCTACGGTTCATACCGCTCTCACGATTTTCAGCAGGAACTCTATGAAAACGACCTCGCCCAGAACGGTTCGGACTCTTCAACTCTCGTCGCTAAGCCCGGATACAGCGAGCACGAGACCGGCTATGCCTTCGATTTCAGCGAGACCGTGAACTATGAGTACGACGGCACCGGCGATTTCGCATGGTTCACCGAGAACTGCTATAAGTACGGTTTCATCCTCCGCTATCCCGAAGACAAGGAGGATATCACTGAGATACGCTACGAACCATGGCATTTCCGCTACGTCGGTGTGCCTCACGCCTACTATATGACCAAGAACGGCATCTGCCTTGAAGAATACATCGAGCAGCTGCGCTCCTATACTTACGACGGAGAACATCTTGCCTTCACCGACCATAACGGTCAGGCATATGAGGTCTACTTCGTTCCCGCTGATGCCAGTGCCGACCAGACGCCTATCCCTGTTCCTCCGGGAGCAAAATACGATGTCTCCGGCAATAACATCGACGGTTTCATCGTGACCATAACTGCCGGCGAAAACGCTGATCCCGAGCCGGCTGCCGAAACTTCAACCGAAGCTTCAACTGATGCCGCCGATGAGGAAACTTCCGAAACTCCGGCTGAATGATGCGTGATACCAGACAGAAAAACGGTGCTTGCTTTTTGCAGGCACCGTTTCTTTCATATGTGCGCGATAAGGCAGATGCCGGCACAGATCAGTACTCCGGCAGCTGTGGGAAGCACGAAACTCAGGGCAGTCCATTTAAGGCTGCCTGTTTCTTTTTTTATGGTGAGACACGTCGTGGCGCAGGGGAAGTGGAACATCGTGAACATCAGCATGCAGAGAGCAGTGACGGAAGTCCAGCCATTGCCGGCAAGAACGTCATGCAGCTCCGAAAGGCTGCCGGCCTCCGCAAGTCCTTCACCGGAACGGTATATCATCAGCATTATGGGTATCACTATCTCGTTGGCAGGAAAGCCGAGTATGAAAGCGGTGAGGATAACGCCGTCCAGTCCCATGAGCCTGCCGGGCTTGTCGAGGAAAGCTGCAATGTGCCCCAGAAGCGGTGTGCCGTCCATATGTACGGAATTCAGCGCGGCGATGACTATACCGCAGGGGATCGCCGTTATACAGGCTCTTCCAAGTACGAGAAGCGTGCGGTCGAATATGGAGCGTACTATGACTCTGCCAGTCTGCGGTATCCTGTAGGGCGGAAGTTCAAGAGTGAAGGAGGAAGGCACACCGCGGAGTATGGTGCGGGAGAGCAGGAACGACACGGCAAATGTGACCGCCACACCGGCAGTGACAGTCCCCAGAAGCATCAGTGCCGAGAGCAGGCTGCCGGCAAATCCGCCGCGGTGTACAAAGAATACGGATATTATCGCTATGAGCGCCGGGAATCGTCCGTTGCAGGGGACGAAGCAGTTTGTGAGCGTGGCGATGAGACGTTCGCGGGGCGAATCTATCATCCGGCAGCCTGTCACTCCGCATGCACTGCATCCGAATCCCATCGCCATGGTTATCGCCTGCTTTCCGCAGGAACCTGCACAGCGGAAGCAGCCGTCCAGATTGTAGGCGATACGCGGCAGATAGCCCAGATCTTCCAGTAATGTGAAAAGCGGAAAGAATATCGCCATTGGCGGCAGCATCACCGATATAACCCACGCCGGGACACGGTACACGCCCTCTATGATGATGAGTTCCGCCCATTTCGGCACTCCGGCTGCACGGACAGCATGCGTGAGCTGTTCCCCCAGCAAGGAGAAGCCTTTCGAAAGCAGCTCAGAAGGATAGTTAGCACCAACTATGGTCAGCCAGAGTATCAGTCCCAGCAGCAGTATCATCACCGGTGTCCCGAAACGACGGCTGAGCAGTATCCGGTCAGCCATACGGTCGCGGAGATAGGTCGTGCCCTTGCTGAAACTCACGGTCTCCGCCGCTATTCCGGCTGCCTTTGCAGTCATACGCGCTATAGTCACGTCTGTCATCTCAGGCGGAACTGTCTCGAAAGGCGGTGTCTCTGCAAGAACCGAAACTGCTTCACGCAGTTCGTCCATTCCACGTCCGCTGCGTGCAGCTATCCCTATCACCGGCACACCGAGCAGTCCGCTCAGCTTGGGGATGTCTATGGTTATCCCCTTCTTTTCTGCCTCGTCCATGAGATTTATGCACACCAGCACTCTCTGTGCCGACGCAATACACTGCATCACAAGACAAAGACTGCGCTGAAGGCATACTGCGTCGCAGACGACTACCACCGCATCCGACCTGCCATAGCGGATAAGTTCACAGGCTGCTGCCTCCTCAGCTGTGTCCGAACGCAGGGAATACGTCCCCGGCGTATCGGTCAGTATGTACTCCGTCCCTCCGTGAAAAAAACTTCCCCTTGCTCCGGTCACGGTCTTGCCAGCCCAGTTTCCCGTGTGCTGCTTCATTCCCGTCAGTGTATTGAACACTGTGGATTTCCCTACATTCGGTGCTCCTGCAAGAACTATCCTGCGTACCTCAGCCATATCACATCACCCCTGCCTATTATATGACAAAAAACGACCGGTGATGCGTGTATTGCTTATGCAGCAAACCAAAGTACGGTTCATTGTAGAATTTGCTGAATTTTAAAATGTGAAAGGATGTGTTGATGCCGGCACTGACTGTTCTTTGCACCGGCTGCGGCTCCGGAAAAGGAACAGAGTCATTTCAGGATGAAGAGCCGGCGGTAAAGCTGGCCGGGCATGATACATACGGTATCTATGTTCCCGCAACAGGAGCCGGATTCGTCGGCAAGAAATAACCTCATCATTCCTGCACATACTAAAGCTCCCCCGCATACAGTGTCATTTCAAAGCGCTGTATGCGGGGGAGATCCATATTATTCAGTTATTCTGAAAAACAGGGAACGCATCAGAGACCGAGTTCTTCGATGCAGGCGTTATATACTTCTTCGATAGTGTAATCCTTCTTGCCGAAGTAATCCTGCAAATATCCCTTGTCGAGGATAGAATCACGCGGATAGGAGCCGACTCTTCCCTTGTTTGTGCATGCGGCATATATTATTTCATCGTCCTCGATAACAAAGAAGTAAGGCTCTGCCTTTTCAGCATCATCGCAATACTCATTCATATATCTCATGAACATTTCCTTGTCGAAGTTATCAGGAACATTCACATCCCAGGCGTCATCGGAAGAAACAATGAAAGTTTTATTCGAATCAAAACCTTCATCTAACATATCAACAAATCCAGCTTGGGCGCCATGATGGATGGCTTTCGCTTCCGTATTCGCCGTTTCCTGCCTGCTCTTGCTGACATAGCTTATCATAGCTTTAATAAAGTAATCGATCTTCCAGCCTTCTTTGTCCGTTTTATAGACGCAGTACTCCGCGACATTGCCGCTTTCCTTATCTCTGAAGGTGACATAGTAAGCTTCCTCTATTTCGACCTCCTTGGGGACATTTTCAACATCTGAATACTTCTCTTCAAGTTCTTCCATATCATCAATGCCTTCGCGTCCGACGATTATAAACATGGATAACATGGGAGAGATCTCTTCAAGTTCTTCTTCGCTGAGCTTTTCGCCTATCTCATAGTCTTCGCGGTCCAGATTTTTTGCTTCCTTCATAAGTAACTTGACGCTGAATGGATTATAAGAAGAATAAGATGAATCCATGGCAACTTCTGCGCCCTCGTAAAAATACTCAGGAGCGGTTATCGTTTTGAAAGCCTCTTCATCGTTATCATCCACCGCATCGAACATCATTTCAATGGCTTTTTCCGGAGAATCCGCCTGCTTGCCCTTCTTGCCGGAGTCTTTGTCATCCTTGTCGCTGAACAGCAGGAAGTAAGCCGCAGCGCCTCCTGCTGCAAGAAGCAAGAGTATGATAATGATTATCAGCGGCGCTTTGCTCTTCTTTTTGACAGCAGCCGCACTGTTCATCTGCATGGTTCCGAATGGGTTCTGCTGGGGCATCTGCTGGTTTGCGGACATTCCCTGCTGGCTCATTCTCTCGTTCACTGCACCCGGGCAGTTGCACATATAGCCGTCCTGAAGCTTTGTTCCGCAGTACTGACAATATCTCATATTCTCACCTCATTATATTTTATCAGCCGATATTCGGGAGATTTGCGAGTGACTTTGCTATCTCCTCATCTGTGGGAATGTAATCGGACATCTTGCCGTCGTTGTAAGCGCCGTAAGCGTACATATCGAAATAGCCTGTACCTGTGAGACCGAAAAGGATAGTCTTTTCCTCGCCTGTCTCCTTGCACTTGAGAGCTTCGTCGATAGCAACGCGGATAGCGTGGCTGCTCTCTGGAGCGGGAAGTATACCCTCAACTCTTGCGAACTGCTCAGCTGCTTCGAATACAGCAGTCTGCTCAACTGAGCGGGCCTCCATGAGTCCCTGATCGTAGAGCTCAGAGAGGATAGCGCTCATGCCGTGGTATCTGAGACCGCCAGCGTGGTTGGGAGAAGGCATGAATCCGCTTCCGAGAGTGTACATCTTCTGGAGAGGGCAAACCTTTCCTGTATCGCAGAAGTCGTAAGCATACTTTCCTCTTGTAAGGCTGGGGCATGAAGCCGGCTCAACAGCGATTATCCGGTAATCAGCCTCGCCTCTGAGCTTTTCGCCCATGAAGGGAGCGATAAGTCCGCCCAGATTTGAACCGCCGCCTGCGCATCCGATGATGATGTCGGGCTTGATGCCGTACTTGTCCATAGCTATCTTGGATTCAAGACCGATGACAGTCTGGTGGAGGAGCACCTGTGAGAGCACGCTTCCGAGAACGTAGCGGTAACCCTCGCGTGTGGTTGCAGCTTCAACAGCTTCAGAGATAGCACAGCCGAGGCTTCCGTTTGTGTCGGGGAATTCAGCCAGTATCTTTCTGCCGACTTCTGTTGTATTTGAAGGAGAAGGTGTAACACTTGCGCCGTAAGTACGCATAACTTCACGGCGGAATGGTTTCTGCTCATAGGATACCTTTACCATGTAGACATTGCAGTCAAGGTCAAAGTAAGAGCAAGCCATAGAAAGTGCGGTTCCCCACTGACCTGCACCGGTCTCGGTGGTAACGCCCTTGAGTCCCTGCTTCTTTGCGTAGTAAGCCTGTGCGATAGCGGAATTGAGCTTGTGGCTTCCGCTGGTGTTGTTTCCTTCGAACTTGTAGTATATCTTAGCCGGTGTGCCGAGCTTCTTTTCAAGGCAGTAAGCTCTTACCAGCGGAGAGGGACGGAACATCTTGTAGAAGTCGCGTATCTCCTGGGGTATCGGGATGTAAGCATCGGTCTCGTTGAGTTCCTGGTCAACCAGTTCGTCGCAGAAGACGTGTCTGAGCTCTTCCTTTGTACAGGGCTTGCCTGTAGCCGGATTGAGAAGAGGTGCAGGCTTCTTCTTCATATCTGCGCGGACATTGTACCATTCCTTGGGCAGTTCGTTTTCTTCAAGATAGATTTTGTAAGGTATTTTCTCGTTTGACATAATGACTACTCCTTTTTGTCGATTGAGTGTATTTACCGGGATATAAAAAAGCTCCTACCCCGGCATTGATATGATGCCGGGACAGAAGCGATAGTTCTGCGGTGCCACCCTGCTTGACGTATAACGTCCACTCGATACGCACATACATGCGCTGGATATTGTAACGCAGTTCCTCTGCGTCTCGCCTACACAATGCACAAAGAGGTGCATCTTCGGTTCGCCCTCGGAAGTCCATTCACTGCCGCGCTGCATATCTGCTCACACCTGCCGCAGACTCTCTGATATGCGCATTCAGCCGCTACTTACCCTTCTTCAACGGTTTACACCATTAAATATATCACAGTTCAGGCGGTTTGTCAAGTACCGGAGCAAATTTTCTCAGTATTCCTCAGCGTCGGGGATCCTGTCGTAGGGACAGTAGCCGAGTATCTCGAAAGCCTGTGAATTCAACCACATCTGTGCGGTGACGATGATATCGAATCCCTCGCCGAATTCCGCATTGAGCTGCTTGGGATCATATTTCGGCAGACCGAAGCATGAAAGCATATTCGAGATGATGCCGCCGTGGGTTATAATAGCGGAATGAGTTATGCCGTCGTTCATCATGTCCATGATTATCTCATGAAGGGCTGTGTAGGTACGGGCGGTCATTTCTTCAAGGCTCTCGCCGTTGGGGGGACGCTTGTCCTTGCCGCCTCTGAGCCATGCTTTGTAGTCGTCGCGTTCAAGCAGCTCGTCCACGCTTTTGTTTTCAAAGTCGCCGAGGTCGAGTTCACGAAGGTCATCAACGGGAAAAGTATCGGTATACGGAAAGAGGATACCGGCGGTCTCGGTGCAGCGTTTGAGCGGTGATGTATAGACTCTGTGGACAGTCGGATAGTCAAATTCGTCCATTTTCGCTGCAAGTTCTGCTGCGCCCTTGTCGGATAGCGGCAGGTCGGTCTTTCCGATGTAGATCCCGTTTTCGTTTGCGTAAGTCATACCGTGGCGAAGCACGCTGATTCTGTAACCTTTCATAAGCTTTATCCTTTCAGTTGAAATAAATAATTATACGCATTTTGCACAAATTATGAGAAGCATTTTTTAACTCTTAGTAAATCTGACAAAAAACGCGGTAAAAAATGTCTGTTCTTTCATTATTATAGGTATTTACAAATTATACAATTTGTATTATAATAGAGTTATAGATTTTCAATTTTTCTTTTTCAGGAGGAGTATACCATGAATTCCGATTTTGCAAGGATCATCACTTTACAGCGCAAAGAAAGACATATCAGCCAGAAACAGGCTGCAACTGACCTCGGTATCTCTCAGGCTCTTCTCTCTCATTACGAAAAAGGCATCAGAGAATGCGGCCTTAACTTCCTCGTTAAGATCGCTGATTACTACAACGTCTCCTGCGATTACCTCCTCGGCAGAACGCCCGAACCGGAGGGAAAAACTATCACTATCGAGGATATCCCCGACGATGACGGAAACAATACCCTCAAAATGCCCTCGCCGGAGATCATCAACTTCAACAGACGTATAATCAATAACTCTATCAGCCTCCTGTTCAGCCTCGCTCAGAAAGCAAACAGCATCACCCTCATCAAAGAGGTGTCTTCCTACCTCATGCTCTCTGTCTATAAGCTCTTCAGGATCGTCTATAACGCTAACCCCCATAACGACCAGAAACTCTTCCGTATCCCCAAAGTCATCGCCAACGACAGCGCTAACGCCATCGTCTCCATGAGCGAGGCAAATATCAAAGCCGCCTCAAGCGGTATCGCCCTCGACGGCAACGACTGCGTCGATAATTTCGATACCCTCTATGTCACCACGGCTACCCTCCAGAAGGATTTCACACAGTATTCCTCTTCCCTGCTCAATCTCATAAAACGTAGCGAGGAAAGTATTGCCCGTACCCGCGCTAAATACCGCAGCGATACAAAGTGACACTCTAAGTATACCATATCCCCCGAAAAATATCAAGTTGTTAGTGATGCAGAGTTTCCGGGTGGAAACCTTTCTGAGGAAAGGTTTTGCCCGAACCCCTTTTTCAAAGACTTTCATAATATGATTTTCCCCCGCATATGGCGCTTCAACATGTCCGGAACGCGAGTTCACGGATGCGCCATATGCGGGGGGAATTTAAATTTATAAAGTTTTAGGAAGGGAGTCTGAGGTGACTTCCCACAGTGTGGGG
>DFJW01000075.1:38876-48957 GCA_002373775.1 Ruminococcus flavefaciens
ACGCCTCCGTCAGAGGGAACCCTTTCTCAAAATGGTTTTCCTCAAGGGGGGGTTACGCATTACCACCGATCACCGGAGATCAATCGCGGACATAGGCGGCAATGATCTCGGAGATATAGGCTTTATGGTAGGGATCCTTACTGAAGAAGACCTCTGGGATGCCATCGTTGGTGAGGAAATTCTTCTCGTTGAGGTCGTAGCTGTAGAGTTTACGGCATACAAGGACGAGGTCGGCTTCGTTGAAGGCTGTGCAGCCGTCGAACTCGGCGGCAGTAAGTCCGGTCTCTTTGAGTTTATCGCAGTCTCTTCCGGAATGTGCGCCGCAGAACGAGAGGGCTTTTCTGTACTGTTCGCTGAAGAAAGAGGCAGTGAAGCAATCGTTATCCTCGATAAAGCCGAAGGTATAGCGGTTAGGGCGGATATAGCAGGTGAGGACGTTTCTGTTCCACAGCACGCCGAGCTGTCCCCATGAAGCGGTCATGGTATTGAATGAATCTCCGCTTCCGGCAGTGATGAGCATCCACTCGTTGCCGATCTTGGTAAAGGGATTGAAGTTCAGTTCTTTGATGTCGATCTTTCTGAATGACATGGTAAAATCCTCCTTTATGATACTGCCCTTTCCGCCGCAGGATCACACTCTTCTGAGTGCTGATTTATACCTGAGTCTGAGTTTATCTGTCACAAGGGCGATGAACTCGGAATTGGTAGGTTTTCCCTTCCCGGTATCCACTGTATAGCCGAAGAAGGAATTGAGGGTATCCACGTTTCCCCTGTCCCATGCTATCTCGATCGCGTGACGGATAGCGCGTTCAACGCGGGAAGAGGTGGTATCGTAGATACCTGCCACTGTGGGGTAGAGCAGTTTTGTAACGCTGTCCAGCAGAGCCTTATCCTCGATAGAATAGAGGATAGCGGTCCGCAGGTAATGGTAGCCCTTGATATGGGCAGGAACGCCCAGCTGGTGGATGATGTCGGTAACGACTATCTCCATATCGTCGCTGAGGCTGTTGACTCTGCTGCCGAGGGCTGAGTTTATGGCAGCGCAGAGGTCGTCCGCGCTGTAAGGTCTGAGAAGGAACTTGGAAGCGCCGTTCTCCATAACTTGTCTTTCGATGAATTCGTTATCGTACTCGGAAGTGACTATGAAAACCGGCGGTTTTATCCCCAGCTCACGGACCTTCTTCATTATAGTAATGACATCTCCGTTCTGGATGCTGATGTCCAGCACAGCCACATCCGGCGGATCGTTCCTGATAGATTCCAGTATCACACCGGGATCCTTTTTTCTCGTATAGGCATACATGCCTCTTTCACGGAGCTTATTTGCGGTGCTCACACCTGTTTCGGCAGAATCGTCGCCGATAAGTACTCTGACCTTTTCATTCATTGTTTTATACCTCCCTTTGTTCTTCACCGTAAAATTCTTGTTGGCGGTGACCGAATAATATGATATCACAGAGATACAGGGAGGCGCAACGGTTTATTTTAGGTAAAAAGGCAGACCGGGTACGGGAAATGCCGTATCGCAGAAGTTCACCTGACGCATGTCGCGGGACGGTGAACAGCCGTGGAAAATGGGGGACTGAGTATCATTTGCGCTTTTTTCTGCGTTTTATGGTGTTTTTTCCGCGTCCCATTATGTCGTCAACGATGTTTCTGACCTTGGTCTCGGGCGGGAACATCTTATCAGCCAGCTCCTGAAGGGAGTTGCGTTTCACGTTCTTTCTGCGGAAATTGACTATATCCGGCTCTTTTACCGATGAAGCCCATTTTTTCAGCATATCCGGCGAGAGATAGGGCGTGAAGAATTCCCTGTCGCCGGAGGCACAGAACTTTTCGACAAATTCCGCCGGCATCTCGCATCCGCCGTAGCCGTATTTGTCGAGGAAATCCCCGAATTGTTCCTCGAACATGAGTTCAAAATCATCCTTGCCGTCCAGCATGGTCTCATCGGAGACCATCGCTTTTATTATATTCGCCAGTCTGCCGGAAGGTGTATAGCCGTCGCCGAGTCGGCTGAGAGCGCCGAGAACGATGAAGCCCATCATGTACTTATCGCCGCAGAAGTCGCTGAGAGCCACTTTGTTCTGGGGAACATCGAAGCCGTAGACGGCATAAAGCCCCAGCATGCAGCGTATGGCGAGGTACTCCGGCTTGTCGTAGTCCAGCAGTTTCTTTTCCGCGATGTACTCCGCAAGTCTGCCTGAACGGGACATCAGCGCGGAAGGCTGGCTCATCATCAGAGCCTTTGCACCGTGAGTTATGGCAAGTTCCACGTCGAAGGCGATGTCGCCGCCGATATGCAGCAGTCTGTCGGCAGGGATGCCTGCCTTTTCCAGTGCAGGAGAGAACCAGCTTTTACCGGTGCAGTCCTTTATCTCAGAGACCACCACCAGTCCGTCATAGGAACCGTAGCCGCAGTTTTCCAGCACATGCTCTATGACCTCACGGGGATAAATGGTCTCGGCAACTATTATCACACGCTTCTTTGCATCCTTTGCACAGCGGAAAAGCTGTTTACCGCATTCTCTCGGGAAGGCGAAATGCTCGAAAAGCTCGCACTCACGTTCTTTCAGCCGGTCTATGCCCAGCTGGCTCACACCGCTGAGCTTGCGGAAGATGTCGTATATCTTATCCAGTTTCACCCTGACCGGAAGTTCCGCTTTACGCAGGGCAGCATCTCCGGCGGAGACACGCAGGGAGGTGAAGCTGTCCTTTCCGGCGCTGAAACCAGCGAATTCGTCCTCCATGAAGCCGAACATGTCCGAAAGGTCGGAAAACGGCAGGTTTATGAGGACGTCCTTCATTTTCATGGTGACCGCTTTGCATCTGCTGTTGTTTATCTCGCTCATGAGCTTGTCCATGAGTTCCTGCTGGGATGCTGAAAGCGGCCGCTTTATTTCTCTGTTCATCAGCATTTCCGTATCATTCCTCCGGTTCGGTCGAAGATGTTTCGGCGGATGTTTCCTCCTCAGAGGGGGCGGAAGTGTCTTCTGTACCGGAAGGAGCCTCGGAAGTCTCCTCGGTCTCAGTTTCAGATGAAGCCTCGGTGGTCACCTCTTCCTTGTAGCCGCTGAGCGAACGGTATTCGTCCAGCGTCATAGCGCCTTTGGAATTGTAGCAGCGGATGAGGTTCTCCTTGGAGGTGAATTCCTCGGAGTACCCGCCCTTTTCGTCCCGGACGTACTTTCCGAACCAGAGACCGAAGAAGGACCACACCGCATTATCCCGGAATTCAGCGTCTATATCCGGGACGCTTCCGCATTCGCTGAGGGCTATGAGCTTGTCCGTGCCTGCGAATTTCTGCACAGCAGCGAACCTTTCGTAGAAGCGGTCACCGTAGTTGCTGGCGTCGTTCACATAGAGGTCAACGGCGGCGATGTCGAAAGTGTCCTTGTCAACGAGAGTGTCCGCACTCTGACCGTTCCATATCCAGATGAGATTATCCAGTTCGAAAAATCCGGTCATTCTTGTATACATCAGCTTCCAGAGCCATTTGTAAGCCTTTTCGCCGGAGGCTCCCCACCAGTACCAGTCGCCGCTGCCTTCCGGGAGAGGTCTCCAGAGTACCGGCACGCCTTTGTTTTTAAGTGAAGTGAGCTGACCTGCCATGCGGTCGATGTCCAGTATCAGACTGTAGCACTGCTCCGGTATCTTTCCTTCGCCGTAGAGTCCGCGTATCTCCTCCTCGGTCAGCAGGGCGATGTCCTCATCGGTAACTGCGTCAGCCAGCGAGAAATCGGTATCCTCGGCTCTTATGCCGCTCTTCTTGGAGGGACTGTTCCAGAACCACGAAACACAGGAGATACCGCCGTTCCTGTACCAGTCCGCACAGGCATCGACATAGCGGAAACTCTCATCAAGGTCGCCTTCGGGAATGGAGAAATTGGTGAACCGTATTACCGGATATTTGCCGGTGGTCTTGTAAATGAGGTCAAGCTCGGCGTTGTCGGGCGCTGAGGCATACTGACCGGTTATGGTATACTTGCCGTAGTTTTCGGAAAGGAAGGTCATGAGTTCCTTTGCCGCCTTTGCAGCGTTCTTGTTGGAGAGTTTGTCGGTAGCATCGTAGCTTATCTCGGCAAGACTGCTGCTGTTGGCGAGTTTCATGTGGTCGATGCAGATATTCCCGTCCTCGGGAGATACGTCGATATTTGAGCGTCCCTTGGTGAGGAATACGCCGTGGACCGTTATCTGCGTGAATTTGCCGTCGGATTTTGTAGTGAAATCCGTGAGCCTTGTGCCGTTGAGTGAGACGCGGCATTTCACAGCCTTGTCGGCGGCGATGTTGAAGGAAAGGTCATAGTGCTGATTGCTGGGCGCTTCCACACTGAAGGACACGAAACCTGTGCCGTCAGAGGGAAATCCCGTGATATAGCCTTTTCCGCTGAAGTTCTTCTTGGATGAAGCCACCTCCAGACCGGAAGAGCATCTTGCGTTCTCCGCCTCATAGAAATCCCATGTGTCCTTTGCTTCGATAGCAGGATAAGTGACCTCGACTTCGGGATATGTCTCTACGGGGATGATCTCAGTGCTGCCTGAGATGTCGGTGATGCTTTCTGATACGGCATCTGATGAACCGCTGTTCTCGTCCTCACCGCCAGACTTTTTCGAATTGCATGAGACCGCCGAGAGCGCCATGACGACGGCAGCGGCGAATGAAGTATATCTGCGAATGTCCATTGTTTCTCCTTTGTTTATGCTTTTACAGTATATGTTTTTCCCTTTTCGGTGTTGAATATTATCACGTCGTCCTCAATGCGTGAACCCACGGTCGCTCCTCCGCAGATGACGCTGACTACGCAGTTCGCGCGGAGACGGCATTCGCCGCCGCATCCGGAGGTTATCTCAGCACGGGTGAGCTTTCCGTTTGTCCACTCGATGTCCACAGTGAATCCGCCCTTGGCACGGAGTCCGTAAACGTGTCCGCTGCTCCACTCATCCGGCAGTGCAGGCAGGAGATTTATCTCACCGCAGCAGCTCTGCATGAGCGCTTCGGCAATGGCAGCAGTGCCGCCGAAATTTCCGTCTATCTGGAAAGGCGGATGCAGATCTGTCATATTGGGATTGGTAGAGTGAGCCAGCAGCTTTTTCAGATTCTCGTAGACCATCCTGCTGTCGTAGAGACGTGCCCACATATTGCATATCCATGCACAGCTCCAGCCGGTGTGTCCGCCGCCGTGTATGAGACGGCGTACCAGTGTCGCTCTTGCCGCATCCGCCAGTTTCGGAGTCCTGTGGGGAGAGATGAGGTCAGCCGGATGAAGGGCGAAGAGCTGGGAAACGTGTCTGTGACCTATCTCGGCTTCATCGTAATCCACTGCCCATTCCTTTATCTGACCGTACTTGCCTATCTCGGGCTGGGGCAGCTTTTTCAGCATTTTTCTGAGCTTTGCCGCAAAAGTCTTATCTCTGCCGAGTATCTCGGCGGACTTTATGACATCGGTGAAGAGCACGGTGATTATCTGCGAGTCCATGGAAGGACCTATGCAGAGACATCCCTTCACGCCCTTGTCGGTGATGTAGGTGTTCTCCGGCGAAACGGAGGGACACGTCACAAGCTGACCTTCCTCGTTCTCGATGAGGTATTCTGCGAAGAATTCCGCAGCTTCCTTCATTATATGGTACTTCTCGGCAAGGAATTCCCTGTCGAGGGTGTATTCGTAGTGTTCGAAGATATGGAGAGCAAGCCATGCACCGCCGGTGGGCCAGATAGTTGCCGGCATCCAGAGGTCCTGTGGCGCAGTATCTCCCCATATATCGGTGTTATGGTGACACACGAAGCCGTGCTTTACGCCGTACATCTCCTTCGCGGTGATCCTTCCGTTCTCGCATACTCTTTCAAGCAGGTCGAAGAGCGGCAGGTGACATTCGGAGAGGTTGCAGCTCTCGGCGCACCAGTAGTTCATCTCGGTGTTTATGTTGACTGTATATCTGCTTCCCCATGCCGGCCACATATTCTCGTTCCATATGCCTTGCAGGTTCATGGGCTGAGTGCCGGGACGGCTTGCGGATATCATGAGGTAGCGTCCGAAATTGAAGTAAAGCTCTATGAGCTTGTTGTCGTGGATAAGGCGCTCGCAGTCCTTGTTGTCCAGTTCATCGCCTTTGAGACGGGTTATGCGGCGGTCGGTGGTGAGGGAACTGATATCTGTACCGCTGTTGTCGTTGAGGGAGAGTTCCACTCTGTCGAAGAGTTCACGGTAGTCGTTGACGTGGCGGAGATAGAGCTCGTCATACTCGGACTTCAGTGCCATTTCAGCGTCCACAACAGCTGAGCTGACGTAGTTTTCGCCATAGAAGCTTGTGCGGACGGACAGCACTATCATAGCCTCATCAGCGCCTTCAACGGACAATTTTCCGCCGATAGTGCGCACTTTTCCGTGCCTTGCGGAAGCGCCGACAGCAGCGGCGAAGAAAATGCCGTCACGGCTGCCTGTGCCGCCGGTATAGAGCAGCATATCCTTTTCACAGGGACGGTTGTCGTCGTAGTAATCGTCTCTGCCGTCGATATTGCAGGTGAAGGTGACAGAGCCGGGCTTGTCGGCGAAAATATGGATGACCATTACCTCGTCGGGAGCTGAGACGAATACTTCACGGGTGAAATTCACTTCGTTCGCCGTGAAAGACACAGTAGCAAGAGCACTGCCGATATCCAGCGAACGCGAGTATTCCTTTGCTTTTCCGGGGAGTTCCATATTTATAGAGAGGTCGCCCAGCGGCATGTAGTGGCGTGAATTCGGTGTAACGCCCTGGAGTTTTTTGAAAGCGATGTCCTCTGCGGCAGGGATGTCGCCTTTTTTCAGCAGTTCGCGCACTTCTCTGAGTCCTTCCGCAGCATCGGGATTGACTCTGTGGCGCAGACCGCCGGACCAGACGGAATCCTCGTTAAGACGGATAAGTTCATCGGCAGTTTTTCCGAATATCATGCCGCCTATGCGTCCGTTTCCGACGGGAAGAGCGCTGTTGAAGTCATCAGCGGGTGTATCGTATCTCAGTAATGTTTCTTTAGCCATATTGTGTACTCCTGACGGTATAATGAGGTAGAGTCACCGGAACACATCGTTCCGGATGACTTATATCTATATCATTATATTATAACATACATCCGGGAAAATAGCAAGTAGTGAGTGAAAAGTAGAGAGTAGTAAGTAGAGAGTAGAAATGTAGGGGCGGCGTTCCGCCGCCCGGGAAGTTAGGAAAAGGGAGCAGAAAGAAGAAAGCAGAAGTGTAGAGGCGACGTTCTGTCGCCGGGATACATGAAAAAGAACTCAGCCGCCCGGAAATTGCGAAATGAGCGCGGTGGGCAGAAAGTATCACAACATTTTTCAACGATTTTGTTGAAACCCCTTGCAAGAAGCGCTGGATTATGTTATAATTGAAGCAGTATACGCATGCAGAAAAAAGCACTTGATCTGCGGCAAAAGGAGTTATGATTATGAAGTACGGACATTTCGATCTTGATAACAAGGAATACGTTATCACAAATCCGGCAACGCCCGCACCTTGGGCGAATTACCTCGGAGATCCTGAGTACGGCGCTATGATCTCCAATAACGCAGCAGGATACAGTTTCGTTAAATCCGGTGCAAACGGACGTATCTCAAGATTCAGATTCAATTCTGAAATGGCGCTCCCAGGACGCTATATCTATATACGCGACAACGACACAGCTGATTACTGGTCGGCATCATGGCAGCCCGTTGGCAAGCCGCTGGATCAGTACAAGTCCGAATGCCGTCACGGTACAGCATACACTATCATTTCAGCTGAATATGCAGACATCAAGTCCGAGACGACTTACTATGTCCCCTACGGCAAGACCTATGAAGTATGGCGTGCAAAGGTGACAAACAGCTCTGACAGGGAGAGAAAGCTCTCTGTATACGGCTTCGTTGAGTTCACAAATGAGCCGAACTATGAGCAGGATCAGGTGAACCTCCAGTACACCCTGTTCATCACCCGTACAAGCTTCGAAGAGAACAAGATAATCCAGCACATGAACGAGAACACCGGTTTCGATGAGACAGGCTCAAACCACAAGGAGCGTTTCTTCGGAATGGTGGGACAGCCTGTCAGCGGATATAACGGCTCTCTCAGCAACTTCATCGGACCTTACAGAACATTCGCCAATCCTATCGCTGTCGAGAGCGGAAAGTGCGACGGCGTTATGAACTACAACTCCAATTCCTGCGGCGCTCTCCAGAGCAATATCACTCTTGCTCCCGGTGAGACAAAGGAATTCATCTATATCATGGGACAGCGCAATAATGCCGAGGCTACTGCTATCCTCAATGAGTACAAGGAAGCAGGCAAGGTAGACGCTGAGATCAGACAGCTCAAGGAATACTGGCACGGTCAGCTCTCCAACTTCAAGGTGGAGACTCCTTCCGAGGAATTCAACAACATGATAAATGTATGGAACGCTTACCAGTGCTTCATCACATTCATCTGGTCAAGAGCTGCATCCTTCGTTTACTGCGGACTCCGCAACGGCTACGGCTACCGCGATACCGTTCAGGATATACAGGGTATAATCCACCTCGATCCCGAAATGGCTGCTGATAAGATAAGATTCATGCTCTCCGCTCAGGTCAGCAACGGCGGCGGTCTTCCGCTCGTAAGATTCACACACAATGCCGGTCACGAGAACTGCCCGGATGAGAACGATGAGAACAGCGTTTACGCAAAGGAGACAGGACATCCTTCCTACCGTGCAGACGACGCTCTCTGGCTCTTCCCCACTATCGTCAAGTATCTCGGCGAGAGCGGAAACAAGGGCTTCCTCGATGAAGTCATCCCTTACGCTGAAGAAGGCGGCGGTGAGGCTACAGTTTACGAGCACCTCAAAAATGCTATCCGCTTCTCTATGGAGCGTCTCGGCGACCACGATATGCCTGCCGGCCTCCACGCTGACTGGAACGACTGCCTCCGCCTTGGTGCAAAGGGCGAGTCTACTTTCGTTGCTTTCCAGCTCTACTACGCTATGAACGTAATGAAGGACATGGCTGAGGACAGAGGCGACGATGAATACGTTGCATATATCACAGAGGCTCGCAGCAAGCTCGCTGCTGCTCTCGAAAAGTGCTGGGATGAGGACCGCTTCATCCGCGGAATCCGTGAGGACGGCGTTGTAGTCGGCGCTAAGAAGGATCCCGAGGCTAATATGTGGCTCAACCCACAGAGCTGGTCTGTCATCTCTGAATTCGCTTCCGGCGAACAGGCTGACAAGGCTATGAACAGCGTTCACGATATACTCAATACACCTTACGGCGCTAAGCTCCTCGATCCGCCCTATAAGTACCATCACTTCAGCGGCGCTCTCATGCAGGTTTTCAACCTCGATACAAAGGAGAACGGCGGTATCTTCTCACAGTCACAGGGCTGGCTCATCCTCGCCGAGGCTCTTCTCGGCCACGGAAACCGCGCTTTCGAATACTTCATGGAAAGCTCACCTGCTGCTATGAACGATAAGGCTGAGATAAGAGTTATGGAGCCCTACGTTCACGGTCAGTTCACCGAGTCCAAGGCTTCTCCCTATGAGGGACGCTCTCACGTTCACTGGCTCACAGGTACGGCTTCAACAGTCATGGTCGGCTGCGTTGAGGGTATCTGCGGTATGAGACCTGACATCAACGGTCTGACTATTGATCCGTCTATCCCCTCAGAATGGGACGGCTTCAGGATCGAGAAAATGTTCAGAGGCAAGAAACTCAATATCACTATAGATAACTCCGCTCATGTCGAGTCCGGCGTCGTGGGTATCACTCTCAACGGCGAATCTATCGAAGGAGATTACGTCCCCGCCGATAAACTCGCTTCCGTAAACGATATCAGAGTTACCCTCGGCTGATAAGTGGGAGTAATGCGGGAACCCTCGGGTGTAAACCTTTCTGAGGAAAGGTTTTGCCCGAGCCCCTTTTCCAGATACTTTTATAATATGATTTTCCCCCGCATATGGCGCTTCAACATGTCCGGAACGCAAGTTCCCGGATGCGCCATATGCGGGGGAAATTTAAATCTATAGAGTTTTAGGAAAGGAGTTTGAGGTGACTTCCCACAGTGTGGGGAGATGTCACGC
>DFJW01000075.1:49020-100563 GCA_002373775.1 Ruminococcus flavefaciens
AGATGTCACGCAGTGACAGAGGGGAACGCCTCCGTCAGAGGGAACCCTTTTTCAAAAGGGATTTTCTCAAGGGGCTGCGCATCACTTAGCAAAGAATCGCTGGTGGGCGGTGAAGGAGTCGCCGGGTCTTACTTCGCGGTAGCCGGTAACGTCAGCAGGAAGGCTGAGGTTGGGAGCGTCTATCATAGCGGTCATAGGCTCGGGGCAGAAGTAGTGGTTGAAGCCGCGGTCGTTCCAGATTATCCAGAAGCCGTACTCTTCGGAGACTTCGTAGCAGAGTTTTTTGCCGCTGGCGATATCCTCAGCAATGACGCCGTGGAACTTTTCGTGGTCGAGGTCAGTATACTCGCCGATGTACATATCGTTATCGCATACCTGAAGGACGGGGCATTTATTGCCGCTCTTGTATTCGAGGTCCCACATGGTGAGGGATTTTAATTTTTCAGTAGGAAGGCAGCGCTCGTTGAGTTCGCACTTCTTGCCTATCGGGACAGTGAGGCGGATATCGCCTTCCTTAGCGCCGTCCACGAAGGGAGCGTTGATAGTGGTATGGGAAGCGAGGGACATGGGGAGCACCTTATCTGATGAGACGTTGGTGAACTTAATGTCCTGTTCGAGACCGTTTTCAGAGAGGGTGAAGGTATACTCTGCGACGAATTTAACCGGGAGATACTGGAAGAACTCGTCCTTTTCGTCGTAGACGTATCTTGTCTTTACCCATGCGCAGTTGCTGTCGGCGTTGTGCTCAACGACTTCGTGGACTCTCTTGTGGATGAAGCCGTGGATGTGGTTGTTGTAGGGAGCTTTCTCGTTGACAGGGAGCTGATAAACGGCATCGGAAGTCTTCAGAACGCCGTCAGCAAAACGGTTAGGCAGGTAGAGGGTAGGAAGTCCCCATACCTCTGCGGACTGTCTGATTACGTCGGCATCGTTGTCAGCCTTGAAGCGGAAGAACTCCATGCCCTTGTCGTTGTTCCTGAGACGGATGACATTGGAGCCTATCTCATAGGCAACGAGGGCTTCGTAGCCGCCAGCCTGCAATCTCACGCAGGTCGTGCCGTTCCAGTTGATGATCTGAGTTGAATTGTTCATATTGATTTTTCCTTTCGTTTTTTATTATATAAATAATTGTTCCATGATGAGCGCAGTCCGGGATGCAAGGAAGCATATCAGCCGACGGAATACCCGAAAGCTTTTATGATGATATTTGATATACGATCACCCTTCCGTCTGATCGTTCTTCTTATTGCGGTTTAGTTCCTTGTGACATGACCATTTAAAGATTAGTACGAAAAAGGTAAAGCTGCCAATTATAATAAATATATTAAATAACATAATACCCTCCTCGCTGAACAAGTTTTTACTTTGCCTTTCCTATCAGAGCCACGACACCGCGGAAGATCGCTGCCCAGATGAGACCGGGGATGAGCATGCAGCCAAGTACGGCTATACCTATGCCGGTAAGGTCAAGAAAGCCTTCGGGTTCCGGAAAAAATCTCTGGTAACCTATGATGAAAAAAGAAGCTATTGTTGCCGCTATAGCAAAAACATATCCGGTGAAATACGGGAACAGGTGATCCTTTGCGGACATTTTCAGCTCCCTTGTCGTATATTTTTCGGCTTTCAGACTTATCACCGGCACTAAAAGCAGCACCAGTGCTTCAAGGACTGACGCAGCAGCAAATCCTGCGTTGCTTTCAACAGTCACTATGTCAATGAATGCACCGAGGGCGAATACTGCTGTCAGAACAGCAAAGGTGACGAGACATATCCTGAGTTTGTACTTCATATTACATTCCCTATATGTACTCAGTACGGTGCTCTGCCGTATCTGTTAGGCGTAGGCTGGCTTTCCTTTTTGTTGATGTAGTAAAGCCTTATTCCGAAGATGAGCATAGCGATAAGAGCGATGCCCATGAGGAGCAGAATAAATATTGCCTCCTGAAGAGCAGATGCAAGCTCGGAAAAATCTGAACTGGAATCAAGTCCGCCGCTTATTATCATAGACATCAGTGCAAGCAGCATTGTGGCACCGAATGAGACATAAAATCCTATGGCAGCACTGCCGTCTTTGCCTGTATCATGAGAACGGCGCACGCTTAACGAGAGCTCCGGGATCAGCATAATAAGTGCTGCTATAAAAACAATAGCCGGATTTTCTATGGCTTTGCCTATAAGATAGAAAAAGAGTATGATTATGCCCCATACAGAGCTGCCGTAGCGGTATTCACTGCGTGTTGAGCGTCCTGAGAAGTTCATCCAGTTCAGGAAGAAAAGCTTCACGCCCTCGCCGTATCCGACGTGCTTCGGTGATACTCCGCCGGAAACATTCCTGTAGACCGGCTGCTGCTGATACCGGGGCTGCTGATATTGTGGCTGCTGATATTGTGGCTGCTGATACTGCGGCTGTGGATACTGCGGCTGTGGATACTGCGGCTGCTGGTATTGAGGCTGCTGATATTGTGGCTGCTGGTATTGAGGCTGCTGATACTGGGGCTGCTGATATTGTGGCTGCTGATATTGTGGCTGCTGGTATTGAGGCTGCTGGTACTGCGGCTGCTGATACTGTGGCTGCATATACTGCGGCTGTACAGGCGCAGCTGCATTGGTATCCACATCCTGAACGGCACCGCATTTTCCGCAGAATCTGACGCCCGGTCTGAGCTGATTTCCGCATTTTGTACAGAACATGATACTCCCCCTTATTTTTATGTAATTGTAGGGAACGCCGCGGCGACGTTCCCTATTTTCCTGATATTATACGGATACTGTCCGGCTGATGCGTTCAGTCCATTCTGTTTTCCATATCCGTATACTCCCTCATCGGCGATATCGCCTTATATGCCGGACGGATTATCTTATTCGAATTTATAAGCTCTTCAATGCGGTGGGCTGACCAGCCGGCTATCCTGGATGCCGCAAAAAGCGGAGTGAACAGCTCATCCGGTATGCCCAGCATACGATAAACGAATCCGCTGTAGAAGTCCACATTGGCGCAGACGCCCTTATAAATGCGTCTTTCCTCTGCGATGACTTCGGGGGCGAGCCGCTCTACCAGTGAATAGAGCCTGAATTCGTCCTCTCTGCCCTTTTCTGCCGAGAGTTTTTCCACGAAACTCTTGAAGACTTTGGCTCTCGGATCGGACTGCGAATACACGGCATGTCCCATTCCGTAGATAAGACCGGCATGGTCGAAGGCTTCTTTGTGGAGAAGAGCACGGAGGTAACTGCGGACTTCGTCCTCATCCTGCCAGTTGCCGACGTGTTCCTTCATGTCGTCGAACATCATCGCGACTTTGATATTAGCGCCGCCGTGCTTTGGTCCTTTCAGCGAACCGAGAGCAGCAGCTATCGCGGAATAGGTATCGGTTCCAGAGGAAGACACCACATGCACCGTGAAGGTGGAGTTGTTTCCGCCGCCGTGTTCAGCGTGGAGTACGAGCGCAAGGTCAAGTATGCGCGCTTCCAGTTCGGTATAGTTCTTGTTGGGACGCAGCATATACAGCAGATTTTCGGCGATCGAGAGATCCGGATGCGGATCGTGGATGAAAAGACTGCCGCCGAAAGTAGAATATCTGTAAGCCTGATAACCATAGACCGCAAGCACCGGGAACAGCGTTATAAGCTCTATGCACTGACGCAGTACGTTGGGGATAGATATATCATTGGCTTTTTCATCATATGAATAAAGAGCGAGGACGCTCTTGGCGAGGGTATTCATCATATTGTCGCTGGGGGATTTCATGATGATATCCCTTGTGAAAGTGGAAGGGAGCTGGCGGAAATCTGCAAGTATCTTCCGGAAGTCCGTGAGTTCATGTTCCGACGGCATTTTTCCGAAAAGCAGCAGGTATATGGTTTCCTCAAAGCCGAAGCGTTTTTCCTTGATGAAGCCCTCAACGATATCCTCCACGTCTATGCCGCGGTAGTACAGCTTTCCGTCACCGTGATTAGGCATGCCGTCGCCGGCGTCTATCACTTTGATAGTGCTGATGTTGGTGAGACCTGCAACGACTCCGTTGCCGTTGATGTCGCGCAGACCGCGCTTTACGTCATACTGCGTATAAAGAGCAGGATCTATCCTGTAGCCCTCCATTGATCTTTCAGCAAGAAGCTCTATCTCCGGTGTGACCTCTGAAAATCTGTAACCCAAGAATATCGTCATCCCTTTCTTTCGTTATCTTTCCGGCGCATTCGTCAGCACATTCGTGCAAATCCCGGAAGCATAAAATCGTTGTTGATATGAGTAATAATTATTATATATCATTATAATCTATTTTTACTAACTTGTCAAGCAGAAATACAGTTCACACAAACATATCCTCCAAAAAAACGGGTTCAGACAGCGGATTTGGTAAATTGCTCTTGCAAAACACTCCGGTCTGTGGTAATATATAATATGACTATTTATGTATTATGAGTGATATTTTCATTTCTATCCTGCTTTTGAAAGGAGCTGAACTCTTTGGACGCTATCGAATACAAATGTCCCAACTGTAACGCCGATCTGAAATTCGATCCGGCTGCTCAGAAACTCAGCTGTGAATACTGCCTCAGCAGTTTTACCATAGACGAGATAAGAAAGATATATTCTGAGAATATCGTCCCGCCAACACAGCAGGAAGCTCAGATACGCGATGAATTCGCTGAGCACACCAATCTCTACCACTGCGCCAGCTGCGGTGCTGACATCATGTGCGACGATCAGCAGACTGCTCTTTTCTGCTACTACTGCCATAATCCCGTTATCCTCGCCGGAAAGATGACAGGCTCCTACAAACCCCACAAGGTCATCGGTTTCCGTCTCACAAGGGAACAGGCTGTGGATAAGTTCAAGCACTGGTGCGGAAGCAGGATGTTTATCCCCAAGGATTTCAGATCTGAACAGCAGATAGAAAAAATAACCGGTCTCTATGTGCCATTCTGGGTGGCTGACTGCAATATCAAGGCGGATTTCAACGCCCTCGGCAAGAAGGTGCGCACATGGTCCACAGGCAGCTACGTTTACACCGAGACCAAGGAGTTCCGCGTTCTGCGAAATGCCGATATCATCACTGTCGGCATCCCTGCCGACGGTGAGAGCAAGATAGACGACCTGCTCATGGAGTCCATCGAGCCTTTCGATTACAGTGAAATGAAGGATTTCTCCATGAGTTACCTCAGCGGATTCTTCGCAGATAAATACGACGTTGACAAGGCGGAAGTGTTCCCCAGGATACGTTCAAGAGCATCTCAGGCGAGCAAGAACGTCATCCGCGACAGCGTGGGCAAGTATTCAAGTCTTGCTGTAACTACAGAGGACTACAAAATAATGAACACCGACTGGAAGTATGCCATGCTGCCCGTCTGGTTCATGACCTACAAGTACAAGGACGTTATCTACGAATTCGCGGTAAACGGTCAGACCGGCAAACTCGCCGGCACTCCGCCGCTGAATAAGCTGAAACTGAAACTCGTCAGCGCCGGAATAGGCGTCGGAACTGCACTTTTGTTGTATATAGGAGGTGGACTCTTCCTATGAGTAATGCCAATAACAAAAAACAGGGCAATGTATTCCTTGATATACTGGTCGTTATCGGCGTTGCGGCACTGGTGTTCATACTCTGCGCTGCAATAGCGAAAATAGATATCAATCCCACCGAAAACCTCGCCGAAGGCTTCGACGGCGACACATCAGCCTGCCGGGTATACGATGAATACGGCATTTTTGAAAATGAAAAGGGTACCCTGAAAGCTCTCAATGAGACACTGAAGGAGTGTTCCGAGGAGTTTGACATGTACCTTGCAGTCTACATAGCTCCCCCTTCAAACCGAAACTTCTCCGATCCTCAGACCGAGAATTTCACCGCCGGACTGTATCTCGATACATTCGGTCAGTACACCGACGGCGCAATATACTATATGGATATTTCCGGCAAGTCGCCGGCTTATGACTTCATATACACCGAGGGCAAGGCAATGCTTGTCTATAATGATGAGATAGAGGATATGTTCAAGGTCATCAACAGCAATATGCCGGCTTCCGGACAGACAGTATATCCTTCACAGGCGGAGAACGCCATATATGCCTTCTGCTCTCAGCTGAGAAGCTATAATAAGGACTTCAAGCCCTCCGCTTTCAGCTATGAACACGATAAGGACTATGAGCCCGATGTATACGTCTATATGAAGGGTGACGAAGTATATATAACCGAGAGCAAAGCTCCCGGCGCAAGATTCCTCCAGCTCATTATCGCGTCCTTCGCCGGAACTCTCATCGCTTTCCTCTTCTACTTCATCACCAGACATCGCTATAAGTTCAAGAGTTCCGTCAACCCGAATATCTACGTCTCCAAAAACCGTACCGTTTTCAACGTCCGATCTGATGACCTCATCCGTACCTATGTCACCAAGCATAAGGTGCAGTCCAGCAGCGGCGGTCACCGCGGCGGCGGAGGCGGCGGCGGTTTCAGTTCACACGGCGGCGGTGCTCACCGATGATCTGTGGGTGATGCGCAGTTCTCGGGGCAAAACCTTTCTGAGGAAAGGTTCCTTTCCCGAACCCTTTTTTCAAAGACTTTCATAATATGATTCCCCCGCATATGGCGCTTCAACATGTCCGGAACGCGAGTTCACGGATGCACCATATGCGGGGGAAATTTAAATTTATAAAGTTTTAGGAAAGGAGTTTGATGAAGAGCCCTTTCTCAAAAGGGCTCTTCATCAAGAGATCTGCATCACTTTCAATTTACGGAAGCTTTTTCCTTACGCTTGATGCTTTTCCTGACTTTCTTGAAGATGAAGCCGAGGAGCATCCATACCACACCTGAGCCGAGAGCTGCAAGACCGAAGGGGAGCAGCACGTTAGCGATGATGTAGAATACGACATTGCCTGTGATAGTAAACACAACAGCAGCACCGGCAAGGATAGCAGCACCGATAAGGAAGAGGATAAGTCCGCTGATGAAGAAGATATTTCCGTAGAAGCCCATGAGGTGCTTGCCTCGCTTATCAACTATAACGGCTATCCAGATAAGGAGCACGAGGACGACAGCGCCGACGATGCCGATAGTTACGAATGAGAGAGCATAGTTCAGGTTCTTCAGATCGAATCCTGCTTTTTTGTTCCATTCCTTGACTGAGAGAGTGGTGTCGATGTCGTTGTCATTGAGACGGCTCTTCAGTTCTTTGAGGTTATTCTTGCCGAGAGGATAACCGAACTCCTCGTCAGCAACGTCGTTATTATCGTCATCTGCGAAGAACTCGTCCTTTATCACACTTGCGGTAACAGACGGATCATCGCCCTTGCCCTCGATGATATAGTCAGCGTAGTCCTTGACATGGCTGCCGATGAATTCGAGGATATTAGTTCTTACGATATATTTCTTGAAGCTTGCCTCATCAGCGTAGCCTTCTGTGAGGCTTCTGAATCCGAGGCTGTTGTACATGTCCTTGGATATTTCCTCGCCCTGATATTTGGCGCTGAATATAGTGTTCTCATCCAGCTTGTTGATACGCTTTTCGAGTATCTCGCCGCTTGCGCCGAATCTGATACAGAGGGCGATGCTGACGAAGAGGAGGAAGATAGTTGCGAAGACAGAAACTATAGTCGCGCCTGTAATTCTTCCGCCGCCGACTTTGGCCTTCTGCTTCTGAGGCGGCATGGGAGCCGGTGCAGCAGGCTGAGGCTGGAACTGAGGCTGCGGCTGTGGGTAGACAGGCTGTCCTCCCATGGGAGCACCGTTCTGAACTCCCTGATTCACTGGCATCACCGGAGGCGGTGCAGGGATATTGTTGATTGGAGCAGTCTCGCTTGCATCGGAGACTGTAGTGCCGAAGTCGATTATCTCGTCGTCCTCAACTGACTGGTGAACAGTGGGCTGGTCGCCGGAAGCGTCGTAAAGTCCCACGGGTTCGAGCTGAACGGTATCCTCATTATCAAGAGCGCTGGCGCTGATGTTGTCATCGTCGATAAGCTCTGTGGGAGTATCGTTCACAGCGGAGAGGCTGTCACTGAGAAGTGAAGTGGGCGTATCATCCAGAGCAGATGCCGGAGCATCGCTGAGAAGTGAAGTGGGCGTATCATCCAGAGCGGACGCCGGAGCATCGCTGAGAAGTGATGTAGGCGTGTCATCCAGAGCAGATGCCGGAGCATCGCTGAGAAGTGATGTGGGTGTGTCGTCCAGAGCGGATGCCGGAGCATCGCTGAGAAGTGATGTGGGTGTGTCGTCCAGAGCTGACTGAGGTGCAGCTGAAAGGTCGTCATCCACATAAGAAGTGCTTTCATTCAGAAGCGCAGTAGGCTCTTCATCGAAGAGATCATCCACCGGCATATGTACTGTAGGCTCGTCGCCTGCATCTGAAAGAAGTGAAGGGGTAGCAGCAGCGTGGATCATGGGCTGCTCATCCTGACGTGCACCGCAGGCAGTACAGAATTTGGCTTCATCCTCAAGCTGCTTTCCGCATTTATAGCAAAACATAACAAATCCTCCTATAAAGAATAATGATAGAAAACCTGCTGTTTCTATTATATAGCATAAAAGCCAATATGTCAATAAAAAAATAAAAGGATCCGCCGGGACTTTCATCCGTTCCCGGCGGATCCTGTGTGTTAGCGTTATGGACTCAGCATCAAAGGCTCCCGAAGGAGCATCCCTTGAACTGAGATCAGACAGGGAGTTTAGAAACGAGACCGAGTTTATACTCCTGAATGGTAGAAGCGTCGGAGTTAGTTACGCCGTCACCGCCGCCGTATACGTCTGCATTGGCAAGACCGGTAGAAGTGATGCCGTCCTTTTTGCCTTCGCCGTAGACATCCGGGTTAGAGAGGTACTGCATAACGAGTACAGCGTCAGCCATATTTACCTGCTTGTCGCAGTTAGCGTCGCCGTAGAGAGTAACCTTAGGCTCGTCGATCGGTGCGTCAGAGAGACGGCCGTAAACGATACCGCAGCCTACAGTTGACATATATACCTTGCCGAATTCATCCATGTCGCCGACGAGGAAGTTTCCGTTGCCTGTACCGCCGTAGAGGTGGTCGGTATTGATGCATACCCATGATTTGCCGCCGTCAGTTGAGCGATAGATGCCCTCGGGATCGGACTCCTTGACCTTGCCGTAGAAGTAGATAGTATTGAGTCCGCCCTTCTTTTCGGGAGCACCGTAGCCGAGAGTCTTGCAGTAGAACACATCCAGCTTTTCGGTGGAAGAAACTTTGCCGTTCTCCACCTTTACATGATACATGCCGTACCAGCCGCCGCCGAGCATGAGGTCACCTTCGCCGAGGTAGCCGATGCGTCCTGCGCTGTCGCACTGGTCGTACATACAGATATCAGTAGAAGTGAATGTCTTGCCGCCGTCTGTGCTGACGCAGAACTTATACTGTGCATCAGAAGCGTCGGGCTCAGTCTTTGAGTAGTGCCATGATGAATTATAGTAAGTAGCGTAAGCGTAAACAGTATTCGGATCGTTGGGTTCAACGAGGAGCATAGTGGGCTTTGAGCCGTACTGTGAAGGTATGCCTTCGCACTTGTTCCATGTGCCGCCCCAGTTATCGGAATAGGAAACGCCGCCGTCTTCCTTGCCGGTATTGAAAATGCGGTATTTTCCGCTGCTTATCTCAGCTATAGCGAGCTTTCCGCCCTTGACAGCAGGAGAGAATGCGTTCCATGTCTTGCCTCTGTCTGTGGTGTAGTAGCCGGCGCCGTTGTCGCCCTCAGCTATTCTTGCCCATACATCAGTATTCTGCGGGCATACTGCGATAGCCGAAGTTGAGCCCATATTGGGCTTATACTGGAGACCTATCTTGTCTGTGGACTGATGAACGAAACCGTCGTAGTCACCGATAGCAGAGAGATCGAGACCGTCGGAAGTGCTGACAAAGTCGAGAGCAACTACTTCTTCGATGCCGTCCGGATGGAATGTATAAGTAGGAGCATTGTCCTTGTCGGTGCTCCAGAGATTTGTGCAGACGAAAACGCCGTTTCCTGAGGTTATCCACATCCTGTTGTGGTCACGGGGATCTGTAACAACAGTGCCGGACCAGTGGATAGCCTTGTCGCGTATCCAGTCGTATCCGCCGTCCTGGAGGTAATTTGCAACGAGGTACTTGGCTCCCCAGTCACCAGCCTGCTTTCCGGGAGTGAAGTTCTCCCATGTCTCGCCGCCGTCGAATGAACGGAAGTACTGGTCGCCCCATGTTGCACCGTGCTCATCGGTCCATGGCTGCCAGAGCTGATCCTCCCACTTTCCGCAGCTTCCTGCGATAATGTGGTCAGGGTTTGTAGGATCTGCCCACATAGAGCCCAGACCTACGCCGCTGCTGAATATCTGCTTTACAGTTCCGGTCTTGGGAGAATAGCGATATCCGCCGCCGGACTGACCATTGAATGCCAGACCTGCGATGTAAGTGATGAGAAGGTCTCCGTTGGGATCAACGTTTATACGCGACGGGAAAACATCTGTCGGGAGGTCTTTGCTGAGGAGCGAGAATTCATCGTCCTTAGTGCTTGCAACGTGAACATTTCCCACGCCTTTAGCGGAAGTTGCAACATAGACTTTGCCGTCTTTTATAGCGATAGCAGCAACGCCATTCTGGTGCTGGTACTCGTCACTTGTTACGGAACGGGCGTAATTATCTGTCCATGTAGGCCATTTTGTGGTTTTAGCGAAGAGTCCGAGGTCATCGTAGCCTTTTACGGGCTCCCAAGTCTCGCCGCCGTCGGTGGATTTTATGAGAGCGGACTTGGAATCTGTGTTGGAAGTAACATCGCCGCCGGCGTAGATAACGTTCGGGTTGTCGGGATCTACAGCGATAGACTCGCCGCACTGACGTCCGTCGCCGTTGCCCATTACCTTGATGAGGTTGGTCACGTCGATCTCCTTCATGGTCTTGCCGCCGTCAGTTGTCTTGAAGATGACAGTCTTCTCAGCTGAGAAGTAAGCGCAGCCGCAAAGGAAGTAAACAGTATCATCGTCGGTAGGGTCAATAGCCATAGCGTCAACGCTGAGCAGACCTCTGTCTGCGTCATTGATAAATCCGAGGAGCTGTTCCCAGCTCTCAGTCTCATA
The DNA here is from genome assembly GCA_002373775.1 of Ruminococcus flavefaciens. Lineage (GTDB taxonomy): Bacteria > Bacillota > Clostridia > Oscillospirales > Ruminococcaceae > Ruminococcus > Ruminococcus flavefaciens_M. The sequence goes on from DFJW01000075.1 coordinate 60,070, forward strand.
GTTGTACTTGTAAGCACCGCCGACATCGGTACGGGCGTACATTTCCTTCTTTCCGGTAACGATACCGGAAACGAATCCGCCTCCGCCGATTCTGAGAGTGCCCCACTCCATATTGGGAGCGGAATCCACAGCAGATGCTATCACCTGACTGCTGTCTGTTGAGCCCATCGCTGCGGGGAGCGCAGTTACGCTCAGGCACAACGAAAAGAGGCCCGCAATGGTCCTTTTGATTTTTTCCATGTTCTTTTCCTCCGTTTTCTCAGGATTGCCTAAATCCCATTCAGGTATATTACGCAGTACTGACCAATGCCTATAATCAGTATCAGCGAAAATATAACTATATTGCACCAATATTTTATCACACTTTTTCATAACTGTCAATAGTATCTGCACTTTTTCATGCTATTTATCAGTAAAATAATATTTTTTGTCAATGGTCCTGCCTTTAAGCTGCACAAAAACGAGGGGAAGCTCCTCTGGTAAGGAACTTCCCCTGTAAAACCGTATTCAGTTTACTGCATCAGCCGGCTTTCTCGATCTCAGGGAGAGAATCAATGATACCGAGCTTGAACTTCTGGATAGAGCTTGCGTCAGCATTTGTCATGCCTGTGCCGGGCTCATATACGTCAGCGTTCGCGATACCTGTAGCAGTGATGCCGTCGGGCTTGCCTTCGCCGTATACGTCAGGATTCGAAAGAGCCTGCATGATGAGTACAGCGTCAGCCATATTTACCTGCTCGTCGCAGTTAGCATCGCCGAGGAGAGTAACTTTTGTGCCGCCGGAAATGTTGGATGTACCCTTCTTGTAAGTACCGTCAACAGTGAAGATCACCTTGATCTCATCAGTTACAGCAGTTTCCTCAGGGAGACCGAGGTCGATGCCCTGATTAGCGCCCCAGTTAGCTCTGAGGTATGCTCTTACCTTGCCGCCGCCCTCATAGTATCTGAGGTCATAAGCGTCAGCGTTGTCCTCGAAAGCCCACTCTGTGCCGTCGATGATTATCTTGTCAACGGTGAGGGAGATGTTCGGGAAAGTATCGTTTGTGAACGGATTGCCGAATTCTTCTGTAGATGCGATCTCCAGCATGAGGAAGTCGATAGTTCCTGTGCCGTCGCCGTCTATCTTCCATGTAGCTTCGAAAGTGCCGTTGCCGTCAACATCAGCGACTATGCCGCCCTTTTCGCCCTGCTCAGCAGCATTCCAGCGAGCGTCTCCGCCCATTGAACCTGCGAGATAAGCGTTTCCGTAAACGCCTTCGAAGGAAGTTGTAGTGCCTGTGGAAGTAGTGCTGTCAGTTGTAACTGTTGTGGTCGTTGTAGTAGTAACAGTAGTTGTAGTTGTGGAAGTTGTAGTCTGTGAAGGATCAACCACACCGGGGATCTGAGCAACTGTCATCTTGGGATAATCAGCTGCATTGAGAGTATTCCAGTTGCCTGCTGCATCAGCATAGCCTGCGTAGTAGATCTGCACCTGAACGTTGTCTGTGGAAACGCCGTCAGGGAGCTGGATGTATCCCTCGTTCACGTCGATCGTTGCGGAGGAATCATCGGGATCGGGCTCTGTCTGAGCGATAGTGGCATTGCCGTCCTTGTCGATAGAGAAACGGAAGCTTGCGCCGTTGTTCACCCATGCGCCCTTGCCGCTGTTGGCGTTCTTGTCCCAGTAGCTTACGCCGCCTGTACCGCCTGCACCGTTCACGCCGGTGAAGAGGAACTTGACCTTGGTAGCTGAGCCGATGTCGATCTGATAAGCGCCGTCAACAACTGCGCCGTTGTCGTCCTTGACCTGATTGAAAGCGGTGTCTACCCAGTCGATAGTCACGATACCGCTGCCGCTGCCGAGCTTCTTGTAGATAGCCTCAACGTCGGGATTTCTCCACTTGAGGGCAGCTCTGTTGAAGAACTGCATATCTCCGCAGTCGCCGGAATCCCAGAGGAAGGTTGAGATGCCGTTGGTATTGAGACCGGCAGTAGCAACAGTCTCAAGGAACTTCTCAACGGAGTCTTCTTTCTTGCCGCCGTTTGTGAGAGCGCCGTATTCACCGATGATGACCGGCACGCCCTTGTCAACGAAGTAGGACTGCATCTTTGCGAAGTCATTGTATACAGTGTTCACTTCTGCTGAAGTGCCCCATTCAGCGCTGTAGCCCCATGTAGAATCCTGAGGTGCAACGCAGAACGTGGGAGGATTGTAGTAGTGGATAGAAACAGCTACCATATCATCATTGGGAACGACAAAGCTGCTGTTCATAGTCTTGGTCATGTCGGTGTTTGAGCCGGCAAGGAGGAGGAGACGGCTGCCGTTGTTGCCGCCGGTAGCTCTTACAGTGTCAACGAAATTCTGGTTGAACTTGTTGAGAACGTCGTAAGAGAAAGTGACCTCGTTGAGGCTCTCGAACACGAGGTGGCTGTCATAGCTCTTGAAGTAGTTGGAGATCTCTTTCCACATCGTATTGTACTGCGGAAGAGCAGACTCGCCCTTGTTGAGCCAGAGTGAACCGTTGGACACCCAGTCCCAGTGCATATTGATGATGACATACATATCGTTGTCGATACAGTAGTCAACGACTTTCTTGATACGCGCAAGGTAGGAATCGCTGATATCGAAAGTAGAACTGTCGGTATTCTCGTACCATGTGATCGGGATACGCACGGAATTGAAGCCGCTCGCCTTGATAGCGTCGATCATTTCCTTTGAGGTGACAGGGTTGCCCCAGCCCTTTTCGGTCTGTGAAGCAGACCAGCCTGAAACGTTCCAGCAGTCAAAGGTGTTGCCTAAATTCCAACCTAAGCCCATGTCGTTTACGAGAGCGATAGCCGACTGACTTCCTGCGGCATCAGCAGTGCCTATATTGCTGATATCGCTGACGTTGATGATGCACATTGAAGCAGCCATGATAGAGGATGTAGCTGCTGCAATAGCCCTTCTGAAGATCTTCATAAGGTATCAAACTCCTTTATATTAAATTGGTACTTTAAATGTAACACAAAATAGCAAAAATGTCAATAACTAACATTAAAAATATACACCTGCCGTTTTAATTTGTGGATACATCACATCGGCAGGCGTATTGTTTTGGTGTTTTTGCTCACAGCTCTGCACGGCGGCAAGATAATTCCTGCGGCATTATTGAACAGAATGTGAATAAGTTTATTTCCGGGCAGAAAGCCTGTGGCGGGCGATAATGTCCCTTACTCCGTCGTACAGATAGGGCTTCAGCTTTTTCAGATCGCAGGGCTCGCTGTAGAGTATAGAGGAATAGCATGTGGAAGATACCAGCTCGATTATCATGAAGAGCATTATCTCGGGATCGCGGAAACCGCCGGGCTCTTCACTGAGCATGGAATAGTAGACGTCCCCGAAATTCACATCGCCCTCGGCAGTGGTGGAAGTGAGGGCAGATTTGAATATCCCCCAACTCAGGTTCTTGGATATGAAGGTGAGCAGCGACTGATTGGCGTTGAGCTGATTCACGATATTGTCGATAATCATGATGAGCTTATCTTCGAAGGACTTGCCTTCCGTCCGGCTGCCAAGTTCCTGAAGTGCATTGCTGAAAAGCTGGCTGGATTTATGGGCGATGAGCCTGTTGCGGATGTCATATTTATCCTTGAAGTACAGATAGAACGTGCCCTTTGCAACGCCAGCCTTGCTGACGATATCCGAGATAGAGGTTTTGCTGAACCCCTTGGTAGTAAAAAAGTCAAAGGCTGTACGCAGGAGAGAGGTCTCCTTAATCTGTTTATTGGAATCGACTTTTCCCATATTCTCACCCCCTGAGAGCATCGCAGACTGCCGGAGATGTTTCGCCGGTCTGACTGCGGGATTCGTTACAATCATTATAATCCAAAAGGTCTGAGATTGTCAATACCCCAAAAATGACCAATCGTCAGCCTTTGACAGCACGCATTGTTTGTGCATGTAAACAAAAATATGACTAAGAGTCATTTTTTCAGCATCAAGATATTGACTATCAGTCATTTTTGTCATATACTATTTTATAAGAACATTTATGACCGCCGGTCATTACAGTCCGGCTCTGATATGCAATAAATTATGAAAGGATGATAATATGCTGAAATTCGGAAAACTGGTAGTGAAACACAAGGTGCTGATACTCGTTGTCGGCGTCCTGCTGATAATACCTTCCGCGCTGGGGTTCATCAACACCCGCGTAAATTACGACATACTTTCCTATCTCCCGGGCGACATCGACACAATGGTGGGACAGGACGTGCTGAAGGACGAATTCGGTCAGGGAGGCTTCTCCCTTGTAATGGTCGAGGGCATGTCCCCGAAAGACGTTGCAGCCACAGCTGATAAGTTCAGCGAGATAGACCATGTTTCTGAAGTCGTCTGCTATGATTCCCTCACAGACTGCAAGATACCCCGTGAAGTCCTGCCGGATAAGGTGTACGACTTCTTCAACAAGGGCGATACGACCATGATGGCAGTGTTCTTCGACGACACGACTTCTGCCGACGGCACTCTCGATGCAGTTGAAGAGATGCGCAGAGTCGCCGATAAACAGTGCTTCATCAGCGGAATGTCCGCCATAACACTGGACATGAAAAACCTTGCACAGAGCGAGACTATCATATACGCGGTCATCGCAGTCATCCTCACCAGCATCGTCCTCGTAGCTGCAATGGATTCCTTCCTTATACCCGTGTTCTTCATGCTCAGCATCGGACTTGCGATAGTATGGAACTTAGGCACGAATTTCCTGCTCGGCGAGATATCCTTCATCACCCAGTCCCTTGCACTGGTCCTCCAGCTGGGCGTCACTATGGACTACTCCATTTTCCTCTGGCACAGCTACAAGGAACAGCTGAGCATCTATCCCGATAACAAAAATGAAGCCATGGCACATGCCATTGCAAACACCATAGTTTCCGTGGTCAGCAGTTCGTTCACAACGGTAGCCGGATTCCTCGCGATGTGCTTCATGAGCTTCACCCTCGGTCTGGACCTTGGCATAGTAATGGCAAAGGGCGTTGTCTGCGGAGTGATCGCCTGCGTAACTGTACTGCCTGCGCTGATACTTATATTTGAAAAGGCTATCGACCGTACATCCCACCGCGACTTCCTCCCTTCGTTCAGCCGCACATCCTCATTCATAGTCAAGCACACATGGGCATTCCTCACAGCGGCGATAGTTCTTCTCATACCTGCTGTATACGGCAACAACAACTACGATGTCTACTACAAGCTTGACAGCACTCTCCCGGAAGACCTTGACAGCGTTATCGCCAACACCAAGCTTTCCGAAGAGTACAACATGAACAGCACCCACATTCTCCTTGCGGACGCGGACATGGACGCAAAGACCGCATCAAAGATGCTCGGCGAGATGAAAAAAGTGGAAGGCGTGCAGTTCGCTGCCGGCTTCAACAGCCTCGTAGGTCCGGCGATACCGGAAGAGATCATCCCGGATTCCGTAAAGAGCATCCTCAAGAGCGATGAACATCAGCTCATGCTCATAGGTTCGGAATACGAAGTGGCATCCGACGCAGTGAACGCTCAGGTGGCTGAGCTCAACGACATCGCCGGAAAATACGATGAAAGCGCCATGCTCATCGGTGAAGCACCTGCCACAAAGGACCTCATCGAGATAACCGACAAGGACTTCAAGTTCGTAAACTTCCTCTCCATAGCCGTTATCTTCCTGATAATCGCATTCACTTTCAAGTCCATAACACTTCCCGTGATACTCGTATCGGTCATAGAGCTCGCCATAATGATAAATCTCGGCATTGCATACTACACCGGCTCGAAGCTATCCTTCATCGCGCCCATAGTCATCGGCACTATCCAGCTCGGCGCAACCGTTGATTACGCTATCCTCATGACCACGAGATACCGTACCGAAAGAAGCTCGGGAAAGAGCAAGAAGGAGTCCATAAACATCTCCCTCAGCACATCCGTAAAATCGGTGCTGACCTCAGCTCTCGGCTTCTTTGCCGCAACAGTCGGCGTAGCGCTCTACTCCGACATCGGACTCATCTCCGAACTCTGCATGCTCCTTGCAAGAGGTGCACTCATATCAATGGTGATAGTAATAACCGTGCTGCCTTCAATGTTCATGGTATTCGACAAATTGATATGCAACACAAGCGCAGGCTTCCGTCCTGAAAACGAACGCAGCCGCAGATTCAGAATGCGCGAGAAGACCGTCTGAAACAAGCCGTTATCTCTCATTTACCGAAAGGAGTAATATATATGAAAAATTACAGAAAGCTCATCACATCCGCAGTTGCCGTTGCGGCATCAGCAGCAGTCACATGCTCAGCTGCATATGCAAAGAATACAACAGAGTCAGACAACGTGACCGTAATGGACACCGGCAGCAATGCCGCATCAGATACAGAAAGACCGGCACTCGAACAGGCAGCCTTCAAGGACGAGACAGTCTATGTGCTCTGCGGAAATGACAGTGAAGTCAAGAACGTTATCGTCAGCGACTGGCTCCAGAATGCTCCGGCAATGAAGTCCGTCAGTGACGTTTCCTTCCTGAAGGACATCACCAATGTCAAGGGTGACGAGACCTGTGCGGCAAACGGCAGCGAGCTGATATGGGACGCAAACGGAAATGACATCTACTACCGCGGCACGACCGACAAGCAGCTGCCTGTGACTGTGAAAATCACCTATTTCCTTGACGGTGAGGAAGTCGATCCCGATGATATCGCCGGAAAGAGCGGACATCTGACCATCCGCTGGGAATACACCAACAACGAAAAGGTGACACGCACTGTAAACGGTGAGGAAAAGGAGCTGTATGTGCCTTTCCTGACCGCAACGGCAGCAGTCCTCGACACTGAAAAGTTCCTCAATGTGGAAGTGACAAACGGCAAGGTGATCTCCGACGGCAACCGTCTCATCGCAGTCGGCGCTGCCTTCCCCGGACTCACTGAGAGTCTCGGACTTGAAGGTCTGGACGACATCGACATCTCCCTTCCGGACAGCTTTGAGATCAGTGCGGATGTAAAGGATTTCAGCATGGGTACATCCGTGACTGCCGTATCAAATGAGCTCTTCTCACAGCTTGACATGGACAATGTGGGCGATTTTGAAGGACTCATCGGCAAGATAAAGGAACTCAGCGACGGCGCTCAGAAACTCTGCGACGGAACAGCCGCTCTCAGCACAGGCGCATCCGATCTCAATGACGGCGCAGGCGATCTTTCAGACGGCATTTCCAAGCTCTATGACGGTTCAAAGACGCTGAATGACGGCGCTAAAGACCTTGATGACGGTGCAGGCAAACTCTCGGACGGCGCAAAGACGCTCTCTGACTCAGCAGCCGCACTCAATACCGGCATCGGCACTGCAAAGTCTGGTTCAGCCAAGCTGGCAAAGGGCGCATCCGATCTTGAAGAAGGCGCAGAAAAGCTTGCCGGCGGACTTTCCTCAGCCAGCAGCGGCGCATCCGATCTCTATGACGGCATCAAGAGCGCCAAGGAAGGTTCCGACACACTGACCAAGGGCTTCGGTCAGGTGGACAAGGGCACAGAGGCTCTGAAAAACGGTGCAGATTCGCTCTCGGAAGGCGTGGATACGCTCTCCGAAGGCAGTGCTGGTCTGAAAAGCGGAGCAAAGACAGTTTCCGACGGTGCATCCGCACTCAGCAGCGGCGCTGAAACACTCAGCGATTCTGCCGGCAAGCTTTCGGAAGGCATTTCCAACGCAAAATCCGGCGCAGATTCGCTATCTGAAGGCGTTTCAACTGCCAAATCCGGCGCAGACCTCCTTTCAGAAGGAGCAGCACAGCTGTCCGACGGCATCGACACCGCCGGCACCTCCCTCAGCACAACTATCAGCGCTAACGAGCAGGCTCTCGCCGCATTGCAGGAATTATACAAGCAGTCGCCTTCACCGGAACTGGAGACCGCTATCGGCACTCTACAGCAGACTATCAAGGCACAGAAGCAGCTGGCAGCTTCCATGGGCAAGGACGGCACACTGAAAAAAGGCGCAGACAGTCTCAAAGACGGTTCATCACAGCTCAGCGAAGGTCTCGGTACAGCTGAGACAGGCGCATCCGCACTCAGCAGCGGTCTCGGCACACTTGACGAAGGCGGCAAGGCTCTCGCAAACGGCGCCGGCGTTCTCTCGGATTCCGCAAAGCAGCTCTCAGACGGCACAGATACGCTCTATAAAGGCGCAGATGCCCTCGACAGCGGCATCAGTCTCTTTGCGGAAAAGAGCTCCGGTCTCATAGGCGGACTTGATACCCTTGTTGAAGGACTTGAACAGCTTTCCGCAGGCAATTCCGCCCTCAATAAAGGTCTCGGTCAGCTCAGTGAAGGCGCTTCTTCTCTCAATGACGGACTCACAGTCCTCGACACCGGAGCAGGCGACCTGAAAGACGGCATCACTCAGCTCAGTGACGGTGCAGACGACCTCGACGCCGGACTTGATACCATCAACACCGGCAGCGGCAAGCTCAGCAGCGGTGCAAAAACTCTCTCCGATTCCACAGCCGAACTCAAAAATGGCACATCCAAGCTCAGCGAAGGTTCGGATTCGCTCTTCACCGGCATCAGCGACCTGAAGGACGGCTGCAAAGTCCTCATAAGCGGCATAACCAAACTGAAGGACGGCGCAGATGAGCTTGACAAAGGCATGAAAAAGTTCAATGACGAAGGCATCTCGAAGATCGCAGGAGCAGTGAACGAAAAACTCCCGGGCGTGGTCAATAACTTCAAGGCACTCCGCGATGTCTCCAGAGAATACAACAGCTTCTCCGGCATCTCTCAGGATATGGAAGGCAGCGTAAGATTCATCTATACTTTTGACGGCACATGATGAACGTCTTCCGAATTCAGAATACAGAATATCCCCCGTATACGGTGCGTCCGTATACGGGGGATATGTTTTATAGTCTCTTTAAACAGGCACAGGGGCATGCCTTACAGAAAACGGTTATGACAGAATGCCGTTATTGAGCTGGGTAAGTTCTTCATCTGATCTTGATCCGAGTTCCTCCTCATTGTAGAACCGGGTGAGGATCACAGCGACAGGCTTGCCGCTGGATGTGAAGACGAGGTCGTAAAGACCGGGGCTGCAATCTTCTGGCGAGAGGTAGAAACTGCCCCAGGAAGCATTCGCGTCGTCGGGATTCTTACTGAGTTCACACACCTGAACAAAGCCCTCGGCATCCTCAGAAACGGTGTTGTCGAGATAGAACTCAGGCTCATCCTGATGTCTGAACGTCCAGCATTTCAGTCCGCTTTCCGCATCTGTGTCGAGATATACGTCTACCCATTCATTCAACTCGAAGATGCAGCGGATATCCTCTGTGGAAGGTGATTTGGAGTTGAATTCGGAGCTGCCTGCCCTGTTTCCTGACAGGCTGATGCCGCGGAGCATCTGGCTCTCACCGGGTGCGAGAGGGTATACGAGCAGCTTGCCGGGTTCGAGGGGGACGAGGCTGATCTCATCAGTCGAAGTATCAGAAGACGAAGCATCGGCAGACGACTGTTTTGCTGAGCCTGATCCTTCTGACGAACTGTCCTTGCCGCCGCATGCTGTGACAGCGGCTGTAAGTGCCGCGGCGAGTAAAAATGCCATTGTTTTTTTCATTTGACATCCTCCTTGCTTTATAAGATACAATGGGGTTGGTTATCCGTGTCCGGTTCTGAAAGAAAGCTGTTTATTAAATACAATTTAACACAAGATACGGAAAATGTCAATAGTCCGGAAGCATCTGTGAAAAAAGAAACAGCAAGCCCGGATACAGAATGTTAAATCAAAAAAATATATTTTGCCCTGTTATGTTTTTATGGTATACTTCAAATAGATAATATGAAAGCTTGATAAGTGCATTTACAAAGCTAAAGGCGGTGATACCATGACGCAGGAAGAATTCCGCACGGAGATGCAGCGTTCTGCTGAAGCAGGATGCAGGCGGCTCTTTGACGAATATTGCAGCTATGTATATACCATAGTGTTCAACCGACTGCGGCAGTGTGCCAGCCGCGAGGACATTGACGAATGTGTAGGGGACGTATTTGCAGAGATATACCGTTCCTTCGACACCGAAGGCGGATTCAGCGGCAACATGTCCGGCTTTGTGGGGACAGTTGCAAGGCGCAGGGCGGCATACGTCTATAACCGGCTCACAGCCGGAAAGAAGACGGTGAGTCTCGATGATGAAGAACTTGAAACGCTCCCCTCGGATGCCGACGTGGAAGCCGAAGCTGAACGCAGCGAGATGCAGTCGATGCTGCTGGACAAGATAGCGGAACTGGGCGAACCGGACGCGACCATACTGATCCAGAAGTACTATTACGGCCGCAGTGCAAAGGAAATAGCCGGATTCGTGCCGCTCTCCCCGGAGGCTATCCGCGTCAGATGCGGCAGAGCGGTAAAGAAACTGAAAAAACTCCTCGATGATTCGGGCATCACCCTGTAAGGAGGTATTGTATATGAAAAATAATGATCTTGACCTCAGTGCTCTTGAAAATGCAGACGAAAACATAACCGAAAGGCTCGCCGGGAGCTATGAAGCCCTTGACAGCACAGAAAAGGAAAAGCTATTCGCCATGAGTTTCCGGAAATTCACCGGCGAAGCTCATGAGAAAACTGCCGGGGACGACGTTTCCGGAGTAGATACATACAGGCGGCCGGTATGGCGCACGGTGCTCTCCATAGCGTCAGTGCTGGTGATAGCTGCCGCCGTGGGAGCAGGCGGCGCTGCTGTGATGAAAAAGACCAGCATATCCGTGAATGACAATGAGATAACTGCGGAGGATGCGTCTCTTCCCGAGACTTCAGCGCAGTCCGTAACGCAGGAGACTGTTTCAGCGGTTATGCTCACATCTCCGGAAACTGCGCAGCCGTCTTCGGCTGCCGATGTCACGACCACAACTTCTCCGGAAGTCAGCAGCACTTCCGTTTCAAAAGTTGTACAGCCGCCGGTCACCACTCAGGCTTTTCAGACACAGTCTGAGCCCTTGGTGACGACTACAGACAGCAGCACATCATCCGCCGCAGCAACTGCACCTTCCGGCACTTCACCTCAGCCGGTCCGGACCACATCATCAGTACTTACGACCACATCTGCAACGGTCACGGAAAAGATGCCTGCAACGACGGCTCCCAAGGCAGAAGTGCAGGTCATGCGTGACCTGACGCTGAGCGACGTGCTGAGCCTTTCAAAGAAGGGCGACGCTCTATCGTGGGATGACCTGCGGTGGTTCAACGGCTATGATATGTTCTACGGCCGCTACGGGATAACCTATCCCATTGCCGGCAGAGATGATCTCAGCCTGATAGTCACGGATGATCCCATAACAAAAGCGGAACTCCGCTCATCTGACGGGCGCACAAGTCCCGATATCAGGAGCGATAAGTTCCGCGAGATGAATATGCTGAACTGTCTGCTGCCATGGTGGGGCGGAGCAGAGAACAACGCTGAAAATCAGGCAGATGCCCGTGTACTCGGCGCGTACATGCTTGACCGGCTGAAAAGCGGCGCATCAGATACGGATCTGATAGTCACCGCATGGGATTTCGCAGACAAGATAAGTCCGGAGATGTACGAAATAATGCGCAAAGGCAACCTTACCGGCATGAAATTCCTTGACGAGCATACCGTAATGATACTGATGCACGGCAGCGGATATTACGCATACGGCTACCTTTTCACCGACGGCACAGTGACATACAGCGTCGGTGAGAATGCAGGCATCCCGGGCATTGGCTCAGCTGACGACCGTGCAGGGATAAAATGGGCTGAAGGCTCTCTCGCCTATTTTGTCGCAAACACCGAAGAGCTCGAAGGTCCTCTTCCGTTTTAATATGGGCTGTACATCCCGAATTACAGTGACAAACTGCGCAGCATTGCGTAGAGTTCGGCGTTGGATGGTACATATGGGCAGAAATCTTCGGAGGCAGCGAAGTCCTCGGCAGAGCAGCACATAGGGTAGAGTTTGGTGTTGTCGAAGCTTGCTGAAGCTGCCACCCATATTCTGAAGACGTAGTACTTATATGAGCCGTCCACAGTGAACTCGGTATCGGCGGAGGAATTGGCGAGGACTTCAAGGGCGAGGTCGTCGTTGTATCCGTAGAGCTGGATACGGACGCTGCTGCTGCCGGTCCCTCTGAGGACATATCTGCCGTTTCTGAGGAAGGGCTCCTGCTTATTCTCGGTAGATGCCGAGGCATTGGCGTAGAGGTCAAAGACGAGGATAGTACTTGAAGAGGTATTATTCGTGCCGTTGAGAGTGAGAGTACCGTCCGGCTCGGGAGTAATGGTTATGCCGGATTTGGTAGTTTCTCTGAAACCGATGATTATGCGATTTTTCGCGCCCTTATCGACAATGCCTGCAAGGATATCATCCTGAACGGTCTGGCTGGTCTGAAGGGCAGAGACGGATGCCTGCACTGACTGCATGTCACGGGCATCCGCTTTTTCGGCAAGGAGTGCATCGGTCTGGGCTTTGGTGTAGACATCTCCGGGTGCAGAGGCACTGCCGCTGAATTTAGCCGCCTTGAACATATCGTATATCTCACCCATTCTGTTCACCTCCTTCGAAAAGGGAACTGTCGTGTCCCTGATATACCCACCTGCCGCTGCTGGTGAGGGCGTAGAATTCGCCGGCGGCTATCACCCATGCGATGCTTCCCATTGAGAGAAGACTTCCGGGGAATGCGTCGGCTGCCGGAAGGTCAGCAGCAGTATCTGCCGCTATTTCCGCGCGTACGAGAGCTTTTCCGTTTTCGTACCTGAGAAAAGTCTCACTGATTATCGTTCTCATGTATGTACCTCCATTCTGTAGATAAAAAGTGTATCCGCATAATAGGGCATAAAACGGGGATTTTTCAACGGAAAACCATTGAATATCCGAAAAAGTTTACAAAATGTTCACATTTGCAAATAACACAAAGATGTGCTATAATCATCGTGGTGATGAAAAATGCTCATGATATCATTGATAGACAAGGACAAAAAGGAATACCACGCCCATGCTCACAGTCTGCTGAGGGAATGTCTCCGGCACAGGGGCATAATTTATGACGATTCGCTGGTATTCAGCAGCGGAGAGCACGGAAAACCGGCGCTTTCCGGATACACTGACGTTCACTTCAACCTCTCACACGCTGCCGGCATAGCAGCCTGCATAGTCAGCAGCAGAGAATGCGGGATAGACTGCGAAATGGTTCGCGAATACCGTCCCAACGTCATCCGCCGGGCATTTTCCGAAGAGGAAAAGCGTCTCATGGAGGAAACTCCCGAGTCCGAGCGCAGCCTCATGTTTTTCCGGCTGTGGACGCTGAAAGAGGCGTATGTCAAGGCAATAGGCATCGGCATTTCCTATCCGCTGGACACTGCCTCCTTTTCGTTCAGTGAGGACGGCGGCATAGTCACGGACATTTCCGGCTGCACCTTCCGGCAGTATATCATAAAGGGGAAGTATGTGGTCTCGGTCTGCCGGCTGGATGCGTGATCCTTCCCATTTTACATCAGTTTTCGTGATCTCAGGGCGGCGTTATGCCGCCTTTTGATTTTGTTCTTACCGTTCTCTTTTTCGTAATTTGCGGGCGGTGGAACGCCGCCCCTACATTTCTACTCACTGCTAAACTACTCTCTACTTAATACTTGCTATTTCGATTCTTTTATGATATAATATTTATGATTATGGTTTCTTATTTAAATTTAAACAGACAAAGATAAACAGAAAGCGAGAACAAAAGATGAACAAGTACAAAAACCTTGCACTTAACACGCTGATATTCGCGATCGGCAGCTTTGGTTCGAAGATACTCGTCCTGCTGCTCACCCGTCTTTATACCAGCAACATCAGCCCTGCGGATTCCAGTACAAAGGAACTGCTGGAGATCACTGCCAACTTCCTGCTCCCCATTTTCACCTTCTCCATGTCGGAAGCTATCATCCGATTCGGTCTCGACAAGAAGTACAACAAGGCAGAAGTATTTACGACCGCGACTGTCCTGAACGGCGTGGGACTCGTTCTCATGCTCATCATAGGTCCGCTGCTGAAGTTCATTTCTTTCCTTGACTTCATCGACGGATACACGATCCTGCTGCTGGTCTACGTCTGCACTTCGGCATTCCGGTCGCTCTGCTCTCAGTTCGTCCGCGCAAGAGGCATGGTAAAGCTGTTCTCTCTGGACGGCATTCTCGCTACCATGACGCTCTTTCTCTTCAATATCGTCTTCATCGCAAGATTCCACTGGGGCGTCAAGGGCTTCATGCTCTCCGTTATCCTCTCCGACCTCTGCTCGGCTGTGTTCCTATTTATCGTCGCCGGACTTCATCAGTTCCTCGGCAAGAGATACTACAACAAACGTCTCGCTACCAGCCTTATGAGGTTTGCTGTCCCGCTGATACCGACGGTCGTTATGTGGGTGATAACCGGCTTCTCGGACCGACTATTCATCCGCTATATGCACAGCGACAAGGTAACTCTCGGAGAGAGTGCTGCCGGCATCTACGGCTATGCCACCAAAGTCCCCAACCTCATCTCCATGGTCTCGACTATTTTCTTCCAGGCGTGGAATATGTCCGCCATTATGGAGAACGACTCCGAAGACCGCAGCCAGTTCTATGAAAAAGTCTACGGCGCATATGAAGCTCTGCTCTTCATCGCCTCCGGATTTCTCATCGCAGGCGTTCAGATAATCACGCCCATATTCGTCAGCACCTCCAAATTCGGCGAATACGGCGACGTTTACATGTACACCCCCGTGCTGGTAGTTGCCGTGCTATTCATGTGCCTTGACCAGTTTCTCAGCAGTATCTATACCGCCACAAAACACACCAAGAACTCCTTCTGGACAAGTTTCGCCGCAAGTATGGCGAATATCGTCCTCAACTTCTTCCTCATCCCGGAATGGGGCATACAGGGCGCTTCTATCGCAACTTTCCTCAGCTACTACCTCTGCTTCTGGGCAAGAATAATCGACGCAAGATATTACATCCCCTTCAGATTCGACGCTGTGAAGTCCTTCGTGAATACTACCGTCCTCCTCGTTATGTGCTGGATGGTCATCGGAAAACCGCCGGTCTTCGCACTCTGGGTAATCATCATGCTCGCCTTCGTTTCTTGGTATAACTATAAGTCGCTTCTTGCCACAGTCAAGAAACTGCTCGGAAAGTGAGCCGCCATGCTAAGTTCACTGCTCTCGCCCAAGACATGTGCAGACTGCCGGATGTGCTGCTCTTTCGAGGCTTACCACGTCATGGACACGCCTGTGTTCACCGCAGATATGAAGGAACGCATCTCCGCGCTCAGCCCGGATGCCGTTTTCATCCCCAAAGCCCACGGCTTCATCTTCCGGCCTGATAAGTTCGATGCGGAGCATATGTTCACATGTCCTGCCCTGACAGACTCAGGCTGCCTTTTCGGCAAGAACAAGCCCTTCGAATGCAGTATCTGGCCGTTTCTTATCATGGATGTCAACGGCAGACGCGCCGTCACTATCTCGCCCCTTTGCACCGAATTGTTCAGCCGTCCGCTCTCCGAACTCGTTTCCTTCCTCCGCGGCGGACTTGCAGGCTCTATCTTCGCCTACGCGGACGCTCATCCGGATTCCGTCAGACCATACTACCCCAACTGCCCCGTGCTGATCTTCGAAAACCGGGAGTAATGCGTGACCTCTCGGGTGAGATCCTTTCTGAGAAAAGGGACACGGCATATTCATATCGTTGTAAAGAAAAGTAAACCGAATAGGACTAAAAACAGCGGTGCTCAGACGAGTACCGCTGTTTTATCATTTACGATCGTTCACTAAGCAGTATAGATACACGGTTCTGTATCATCTCAGCGCACTGCGCGGCAGAATGTTCTCCTGCAAAATAGTATTCCGTTTCATGACGATACCTCCTTTGTTATTTTCAGTTTGGTTGGCAGACCTTTTCTATATAACATTGGAGGTTTTTATTTTCTACTCATAGCTAAAGCTTTTTGAACCCCCAGTTAAACTGGGGGTTTTCGGGATACAACAAATCTCCGAGGGATCACTCCCTCGGAGACATAATAAATAATATACTTTCCTTAAAATATGCTTAGGGCGTGGGAAAGAACCTTCCTAAGAAAGTTTCTTTCCCCGGGAGTCACGCATCACCAGATCACTTTTTCTTCTTTTTCTTTTTGCCGGAATTGGATCTGGAGTTATTCTTGTTATTGTTATTCTTGCCCTTATTATTGCTGTTTACGGAGCTCTTAGCCTGCTCCTTTACTTTTTCGGCAGTCTCGTCAGCAGTTTTCTCTGCTTCTTCCTCTGCCTGCTCAGCGGCATGTTCTGCGTAGGCTTTGCCCTTATTCAGGAGAGCCTCGTTCTGATTTTTCAGCTTTTCGGCTTCTTCCTGTGCTTCCTTCTCCTTTTGCTTTGCAGCTTCGGAGGTCTCGGCGGTTATCTCTCCCTTGGATTTGATTATCTGGACCGTCTTTTTCTTGGGAGCTTCCTCAGCAGGGATTACTTCCTCGGGAACGATGCCCTGCTTCTTCATTTCTTTCGCCTGACGCCTTGCTTTGAGCACGGGATTATGCTTTCTGTCGTAGATGTAGAACATCACGATGCAGACGATACCGAGTATAAGTGTGACGATACCGATATTAAATCCGGGCGGAGTATACTTCATGGAGATAGTGTGTTCTCCGGGCGGAAGTTTGATGCCGATGAGCGAGCCGACAACGATTACCTCACCGTCCTCGGTGATATTGCCGTTTTCGTCGCCGTGGTTCCTGAGAACGGGCTTGCCGGTCTCTTCGTCCTTTTCCTCAACTATGAGGTTGTCGATCTTCTTGCCGTCCACCTTTATGGTCCAGCCTTCCTCATAGGGAATGGATGTGACGAATATCTCGTCCTCGCCGATAGTTACCTTGCCTTCGAGATAGCGGTCGTTGGACTTGTCCGTATCTATCTCCCACTGATGATCCTTGAGCTTGGAGATATCCTCTGCGAACTTGTCCGCGTCAAGGTAGTAGAGCTGGAAGTCACCGATAGTAACAGCAGCAGGATCGCCGTTCATGTCTGTGATGACATTGCCGTTTTCGTCATATGCTGTACCGAGTTCCTTCTCAACAGCCATGAGGTACTCGCCTGCACCGGTATAGGAATTGCCGTTTGAAGGCGGGATAGTGAGTCTTACTTCAACTTCATCTCCTGCCTTGAAAGGTCCGAGACGCATCGTGATAGCGGAGTTGGTGTCGAAGTACTGACCGTACTCGTCGTAGGTCTCCTTGTTGGTGCCTCTGTACTTGCCGTCTTCGCCCTTGATGCCTACCCATACATTTACCTGCTTCTTGACATTGGAGTTGATGTGCAGGTAGAGGTTTCCGTCGTCGGGAACTGTTGTATCGAGGTTCACATGAGCGTCGGTAGAAGTGGGCTTGGACTCATAGCAGGCATGGATTATCTCTTTGCCGTTTGAATCCTTATAGGGATACTGGTGGAAGCTGATCTGTTCGGGATCGAAAGTCAGCTTTGTATCGCAGGGAACGTAGTACTCGTTGCCGGTGGAGGTCTCGGTATCGAGTTCACCGATGAGAGCGCTGAGATAGCGGTTCAGACCGTCGAAAGGATCGTCGCCGATGAGCACTTCAAGAGCCTGCGGGCTTGCTGCATAGCCGATAGAAAGTGCGTTGGGGTTGAGGTAGAAATCAACGGGATGATCTTCCTCAACGAGCACTCTCTGGTCTCTTGCCTTGATGTAGGAAGAACCCACATCAAGCTTCTGATAGGAATCGTCAAGCAGTTTCTTTGTAGCCACACGCTGAGGATCGTCGATAACGTACTTGATGCCCAGCAGTGAATCTGCTACGGGGTTGTTGCCCTCGTACTTGGATTCGAAGCTCTGTGTGAAGTAGCCCAGTGAAGTCAGGAGGTTGATAGCTCTTGTGTTCATGACTGAGCTGGAGTGGGTGAGTCCCTTGAGTCCGATGCCTATATTGTCGTTAGGCATACGGGAATAGGTCTTTTCAGCACGGTAGAAACCGGGATCCATAGCTTCCAGATCTTCAACGACCTTTCTGCCGGTGATTATCTCGGTGTAGGACTTTCTGTCGGAGTTGCCGACTTCCTTGTATATCTTGCGGAAGGTATCGTAACCGTTGTAGCCGGCTTCAAAGAATACCACCGCTGCCATACCCACGATTATGAGCTGTTTGGTCTGTTTCTTTTTGGCGTTGCTGTAGAAGTATATGCACAGCGAATATATCAGCGCCAGTATCACGGCAAAGACTACCGTACCGAGCCATATCTCGTTCCAGCGCTTGTCGCCGTAGTTCATCTCAGCCTTGTAGGGCAGTTCTGCAACGTACTGGTACTTGCTCTCGTTGTAGTTGTAGCTGTGCATCACGGAGGTGAACCAGACGGCAAGGAAGGTCATTCCGCCGAAAGTTCCGCCCACAGCCGGCACGGAGAGTTTGTAGCCGTCCAGATGTGAGAACACCTCTGCTGCCATTGCTACCAGCAGGAAGGATACGAGGAAGGAGTATCTGTAAGGGAGCCAGTTAGGATCCTGACCGCCGTGCCATCTCATATTGATGGGCTTGATGTACATGCTCTCGAACATTACCAGAAGCATAGCACCGTATCCCAGTTTGTGGTTGATCTTTATCTTCTTGTTGATGAAGAAGAGCGGCAGCAGCACTACTGAAAGCACACCGCAGTATATCTCGGGACGTCCGTAGAGACGTGTGCCTTCGTCAACGTTTACGGAGTAGTACTGGTCGGGCATGAGTGTCGCGATGAGCTCAGGCCATTCAAAGAGACGCTTCTTCCAGTCGAATACAGGCTCGGAGAAGTCGAACTTACCCAGTGAGAGCGCACTGTATACCGGCAGTATCATGATCGCACTGCACATCAGCACGACTATGGTGGATATAAACATCACACCGCCGGTCTTGGCGTAATCCTTCAGACCGTTGAACTTCCGCTTTGAACAGAAGAACAGGTAGAATACGAAGTATATCGCAACGAATATGGCTATCATGTAGCCGATGTAGAAGTTTGCGATGAACATGAGTGCCAGTGGGATGATGTAGTTGATCTTTCTGCCGTCGTCGATTAGATATTCAACACCGAGGATTATGAGCGGCAGGAATACCGGTCCGTCCACCCACATGGGGTTTATGAGCTGTATCATAACGTAGCTCATCATAGCGTACATCGTCGAGAAGATCACTGACGGCAGCGGTGCAACGTGTTTGGAGCGCTGTGCGTAGATGCAGAAAGTGAGACCGGCAGCTCCGACCTTGCACATCTGCATGAGCATAATGGCTTCCAGGATGAGTTTCCGGGGCATCAGCACGACTATCGCCGTGAACGGGCTGGCAAGGTAATAACCTATGACACCCATGAATCCGCCGGAGAGATTCCTGCTCCAGTTATAGAACAAGCTTCCGTCGCCTCTGAAGGCATCGCGTATCGCTTCAAAGTAGTAGATGTACTGACCGTTGAGGTCCAGTGTCAGGACTGAACGGTCGCCGAAGGGATAGACGTCGAAGCCGATGTAGCCGATCATTGTAAGCAGAAACGGCACAAAGAAAGCAACGATACAGAACCATGGGCTGAACTTGGAGCCGTTGAGTTCTGCGATGACATCTGCTGCTGTACGGGCTGGCTTCCCGCCGGCAGCCTTGGGAGTGCGGACAGCGGTCCCGGCTGTTCTGGTGCTTGCTTTAGCACCGGAAGCTGACTTGCTGCCCTTAGCTTTTGACTTGGCCAATGTTGTTCCTCCTTTTGTGTCGGGGCGGCAAAAGCCATACTCCCCGATTTTAATACTATTTCCTATTATACTACATTTCATTTTCAAATGCAATAGCGGAAAGCGGATTTTTTTGCTTTTTCACTTTATACCGGAAAATTATTTTTGCCGTGCGCCTTGATATTTCTCATACGATATGTTATACTATATAAATAGATAATCGAAAATACTGAGGCGGAGAAGCTTCGCCCCATTTCCCGGAGGTCATATATGAAAGATCTTAAACAGCTCCGCGACAGCATCGACGACATAGACCAGCAGATACTCTCGCTTTTCATGCAGCGCATGGAACTCTGCAAAGGCGTTGCAGATTATAAGAAATTGCACGACCTGCCCGTTTTTCAGGGCGGACGCGAAAAGCAGGTCATCGACCGCATAAAGGCTCTCACAGGTCATTCCGAACTCGAAAACGGCACAGCTGCCCTCTTCACAACTATCATGGACATCAGTAAGATACTCCAGAACCGCACTATCTTTGCAGGCAGCCCTGACCGCGAGTTCAGAGCTCCGGCTTTTGCATCTGCAAAGCGCATCGGCTGTCAGGGTACGGCAGGCGCCAACTCCGAGACCGCCGCAAGGATGATATTCGGAGACAAGCAGCTGACTTACTACAAGACCTTCGAGGACGTATTCAGAGCCGTACAGTCCGGCGAGCTGGATTACGGCGTGCTTCCCGTACATAACTCGACAGCCGGTTCTGTGGACAGCACCTACGACCTCATGGCGAAATACGTCGTGTATACCGTCAAGGAAGTCACCGTCGAGATAAATCATTGTCTCGCCGCAAAGCCCGGTACTTCTTTGTCGGATGTGACCTGCGTTTACTCTCACCCGCAGGCTATAGCTCAGTGCAGCGAGTTCCTGACCATGAACGCCCTCAAAGCCCATGAATCCAGCAATACTGCCGTAGCTGCCGAAAAAGTCGCCGGCAGCGATGAGGCTTATGCAGCGATCTGCTCAATTGAATGTGCTGAGAGACTGGGACTGGATATCATCGCAGAGAATATCGCGGACTGCTCCGTGAACCGCACACGCTTCGTCTGCATCTCGAAAGAACTTCAGGTGGATCCGTGGTCGGATGCAGTATCCGTTATGCTCACTATCCCGCATACCGAAGGTAGTCTTTACAGGCTCCTGACCAAGTTCTATGTGAACGGCATGAACCTTCTGCGCATTGAGAACCGTCCGATCCGCGACGGCAGCTTCGATGTCCGGTTCTACCTCGATTTCAGCGGCAAACTTACTGATCCCAACGTGAAAGCTACTATACGCGATCTGGAAGAGAATCTTGAATATTTCCGTTTCCTCGGAACATTCAGGAGCGAATAAGGAGGAATGTCATATGTCCCAAGGCTTTAAAGAGCTGCTCGGCAGCAGAGAATTCGTATTCCTTGACGGAGGCATGGGCACTATGCTGCAAGCTGCCGGTGTACAGACCGGACACATCCCGGAGATGCTGAATATCACCGATCCGGATATCGTCATCGGTATCCACAGAAAGTACGTCGAAAGCGGTGCTGATGTCATCTACGCAAATACCTTCGGCGCTAACCGGTTCAAGCTGTTTTTCAGCGAGAACACCGTGGAGGAAGTTGTGGCTGCCGGAGTTGCCAATGCTAAAAAGGCTGCCGGCGGAAAGGCTCTGACCGCTCTTGATATCGGTCCGATCGGTCAGCTTCTGGAACCCTCCGGCACTCTCACATTTGAAGAGGCATATGACTGCTACAAGGAGATAGTCCTCGCCGGAAAGGATGCCGACCTCATCGCCATTGAGACTATGACCGACCTCTATGAAGTCAAAGCCGCACTGCTGGCGGCAAAGGAAAATTCTGACAAGCCGGTAATGGTCACCATGTCATTTGAGGAGAATATGCGCACATTCACCGGTGTTTCGCCGGAATGTATGGCTGCTGTGCTGGAAGGTCTCGGCGCTGACGCCATCGGCGTAAACTGCTCTCTCGGTCCTGAGGAACTCTATCCCGTTCTGGAAAGGCTCTGCACTCTCACGTCTCTTCCCGTGGTCGCCAAACCCAATGCAGGTCTGCCCGATCCTGTCACCAACACTTTCAACGTAGGTCCGGAGGAATTCTCGGATGCCGCTGTCAGACTGGCAGAAGCAGGAGTCGCCGTGTTCGGAGGATGCTGCGGAACTACTCCGGCGCATATCCGCATGGTAACCGAAAAACTCGCCGGCATGAAGCGCGTAAAGCGCGATGTAAAGCGGCACAGTGTGGTCTGTTCAGCTGTGAACCACGTCGTTATCGACCAGCCGCGTGTCATCGGAGAACGTATAAATCCCACCGGCAAGAAGCGTTTCAAAGAGGCTCTCCTTGCCCATGACATAGACTACATCCTCGGTCAGGCTATCGAGCAGATACATGCCGGCGCAGAGATACTGGACGTAAATGTGGGACTTCCCGGCATAGATGAGAAGGAAATGATGATATCCGCGGTAAAGGCGGTACAAGGCATCTGCGATACGCCTCTCCAGCTGGATTCCACCATGCCGGAAGTTCTGGAAGCAGGACTGCGTGTCTACAACGGCAAGCCCATTGTCAACTCCGTCAACGGTGAGGATGAATCCCTTGAAAATATACTTCCCCTTGTTAAAAAGTACGGTGCCGCTGTGGTGGGACTCGCTCTGGACAAGGGCGGCATCCCCAAGACCGCAGAAGGCAGATTCGCCATTGCGGAGAAGATACTCCGCCGTGCTATGGAATACGGCATCCCCCGCGAAGATGTGTACATCGACTGCCTCACCCTTACAGCATCCGCTGAACAGGACGGCGTTATGGAAACTCTCGGCGCTCTCAGCCGTGTAAAGAAAGAACTGGGACTGCGCACCGTTCTGGGCGTTTCCAACATCTCTTTCGGACTTCCAAACCGCGAACTCATCACCCGTACCTTCCTGACTATGGCACTGCACAGCGGTCTTGACCTGCCTATCATAAACCCGAATGTGGATTCCATAATCGGTGCAGTAAGGGCATACAGGCTGCTCGCCGGCATTGACCGCGATTCCAAGGACTTCATCAGCGTTTATGCGCAGGATGCGTCTGCACCGAAACCGGCTGCTGCCCCTGCTCAGGACAAAGGCACTCCCGACCTCATGTATGCCGTGGAGAACGGACTGAAGGGTGACGCTGTAAAAGCCGCTGAGGAACTGCTTTACAGCGTGGACGCCATGGAGATAATCAACAGCTATCTCATACCGGCTCTGGATTCCGCCGGTGAAAAATTCGAGAAGGGAAAGATATTCCTTCCTCAGCTGATACTCAACGCCGGTGCAGCTCAGGCTTGCTTCGAGGTCATAAAAAGCAGGCTCTCGGTCACCAGTTCAGACAGCGTTTCCAAGGGCAAAGTGGTACTCGCCACCGTCAAAGGCGATATCCACGACATCGGCAAGAACATCGTAAAGGTACTGCTGGAGAGCTACGGTTTCACAGTCATCGACCTGGGCAAGGATGTCGATCCGGAGGTCGTTGTGGAGGCGGCTGTGAAACATCAGGTGAAACTCGTGGGACTTTCCGCCCTCATGACCACCACTCTCGGTGCTATGGCGGATACTATCACACTGCTCAACAAGGAATATCCAGGCTGCAAGACCGTGGTGGGCGGCGCTGTCCTCACAGCTTCCTACGCAGAACAGATACACGCCGATTATTACGGCAAGGACGCTAAGCAGACCGTCGATATCGCCTGCGAGGTCTACGGTGCATAAAGACGCAGTGTCTCTCTTTTCATATACTATTATAATGTAAATATCCCCCGTATACGCGGCTGAATGTGCTGTATACGGGGGATATGTTCATGCTTGGAGAAGAAGGTCATGGTCAGCCGTATCTCTCGCTGAGGTATAGGGATACTCGTTCCTGTATCGTCTCAGCACACTCTTCGGCAGTACACTCATAGTCGAAGAATTTCATCGTCTCTTCGTAGATTATCGAAACTGCGTCCAGATCGTCGCGCAGGACTTCCGCATTGGTGACGATATCGTAGAAATAGTCGAACTCCTCCTGACTGAACGGCTCCATCTTTCCGAGGTCTATCATTTGCTTGGTCTCATTGTCCCAGTCGTAGTATCTCCACTCGGTTTTCTCGAATTTATCCGGGATGATCTTCCCCGTATCTTCATCACACGCAAAGAACGGATAGCCGTCCTGCATGGTATAGCCTGCAAGCTCGTCAAAGCGCTCTTTCAGCACGGGGAATGACAGATAGGCGTTAGGATCTATCTTAGTGTAGTAATCGTCTGTCAGCAGCATTCGCAGGAACTGCCACGCGCCCTCCTTATGGACAGAGGCCTCCATAATGGCACAGCATTCATTGAGGCGTATGAACGAACCGCTGTGCTCACCGTCAAAGGGATAGCCGGCAAGAACATAGTCATTTTCGTACTCATTGCGCTTTTTGTCAAGGAACGTACCGAACCACTGGATATTGTGCTCGTCAAAATCCACGAACAGGTTTCCGTTCTTGACAGGAAAAGGCGTGATATCGTAAGAAAAATCGCCGGAAAGGTTCTGATACTCAGTCATCGAAAGTCCTATCTGGTTATCGTTGAAGAAATTCAGGAGCTTGATGAATTCAGGCGAATCAAAGTGGCACTCGGCGTTGTCATAGTCGATGAAGAAGGACGTCTTGACAACAGAATCGAAATAGGCACTCCGGGCTGTGCTTTCCATCTGCCGGAACATCTCCTTGCCCTCGGGCTTGTTCTCGTAGGCATAAATTAGATCGTCAACGCTCCAGTTTTCGCGGACTCCCGGATAGGCTTTTGCCTGCACTGTATGGAAGGAAAATGTAGGGGCTATCATTATCATTCTGCCGTCACGTTCCATGCCCTTGCGGACATTCGGCAGGAAATCCTCGCGTGAAAAGTCCGGATCGCTGTCAATGAATTCGTACAGGTCCGCAAAAGCGCCCGTATTCAGCGAATCTATGCCGAGTGCTGTGACCTGAGGTATGATGTCGGGAGCATCGCCGCTGAGTATCTGCAATCTCAGATTCGCAAGCTTATCATCGAAGTATTCGCCCTCCAGCGGCATATACTCTATTTTGTAATCGTCATTATGGCTGTTGAAGTACCTGACAGCTTCATCATACATCCCGATACCGCCCTGCGACCACGTCGCCATGGTGATGACTTCCTTTGACCTCAGTTCTGAAATGTCCTGTTCGGTGAGCAGATACATCTCACCGGAATAGAGCAGTACTGCTATCTCGCTGTCAGATACCATAGCTATGTCCTGCACCTCATATTCGCGGAATTCAAGATCGGTGAAATTCGTCAGCCGTACCTTATCGGTATCCGTAATTCCGTATATCGCGCTGTTGTCAACAAAGATGAACCTGTACTCTCCGTAGCCGGTCCCCACGGCATAGCCCGATGATGAACCCGCCTTTAAGCTGAACTTTTCGGTGACTGTCAGTGACCTGACATCCACGCTGTTGACCGATATTTCCTTGAAATCGGTGAGCAGCACATTCAGTTCCCCTTCAAGATCACAGCACACCCCCGATATGGTATCTCCGGTCTTCACGTCACCGATGAGGCTGCCGTCAGACGAAAGCGCGATAACACGGGCGTTGCCGACGTTGATGATGAAGCCGTCATCGCCGTTGCCGTAAAGCTTTACAGGCGCAGTCTCGCCCTCTTCGAGCACTTCGCCGCATTCAAGCGTCTTTTCGAGGGCATTGTCAGCATTATATATGTAGATGAAAGTCTCGCTGCCGCGGCGTGTGAGTACGCCTTTTTTCCCGTAGGAAAGCATTGCTGCGCTCTGCACAGTCTCGTCCTCCTGCGGTGTGAAGTGAAATTCCGAGTGGTCGCTGAATTTCCCGTCGGTGACATATCCGCTGTATCCTCCTGCATCGGTCTCGCCGAATATGAGGACCTTATCTCCGCTGCCTTTGCTGAGGTTGCAGATGTGCGAAAAATGTTTCGCCATATCTATAGTCGCTGTCCTGTAGCTGTAGAGCTGCTCGTTTTCAAAAGCCGTGCTCTCGGTCGTGCTGTTCTTTCCCGAACATGCTGCCGTTACACACAGCATGGATGCCGCACACAGGATCGCCATAGCTTTTTTCATAGTATCGTCCTCCTTTTGTCCTTTGCGGACAGTGTTCACTCTATAGTGATACTATGAGACTGAAAAGACGAATTTCCGCCGGATCTTCTCCCTTATCACCAATAGCCGCTCCCTTCATTTGTACACAATCAACAAGAGGCACGGACACGCTCTCTGCTGTCTGCATATAAAAAGGCGATAACATACAGCATGTTACCGCCTTTTCTGATATTCTGTTTATGACGCTTCCTCAGGCACGGACGCCTATCTTTTCGCCGTATTTTACTACGGTCTCAAAGTCCTCGCGGGAATTGCGCAGGATATCGGCATCGGGAACGGCTTTGTCCTTTTCAAAGAGGAGAACGATCGTGGAGCCGCCGAATTCGAATCTGCCTTTTTCCTGACCGCGTGATATATTGGCTTCCGCGTGACGGTTGCAGATGCGTCCGACGAGCATCGCGCCGACTTCTATCTGCACGACATCGCCGAAATTGCAGGTGTGCAGCACAGTATACTCACGGCAGTTGCGCTTATAGATGTTGTATTTTTCCAGAGCAATGGGGTTGACGGTATGCAGCTCTCCGGGAATGAAGGTGTTGCCGGTCTTGGTGCCGTCGTCGATATAGCAGTATCTGTGATAGTCATCGACTTCAAGGCGGAATATCATGCACCAGCCGCCCTCAAACCGCCGGGCGAGGAAATCGTTCCTCAGCAGGTCGCTGACGCGGTAGTATGAATCCTTGATGCGGAAAACGCTCCTGCTGTTTATCCTGTAGACGGAAAGCTTTGAATCGCAGGGGCTTATGAGATGCCGGGGATCGGTGTCAACGGGACGTTTTTCCGGCTTTATGCGCCTTGTGAAGAAGGCATTGTATGAGCGGAAATCCTCGCTGATGTACTGGGACATATCTATGCCGTTCCTGCGGATGAAGGAGTCGATGAGCGAACGTGAAAGGCGCGAGTCCATGAAGGCTCCGGCTATAATGGAAATAAGCGGATGTGTCAGGACTTTCAGCGCTATTCTTCCGGGAAGCGTGCCGTAGAGTTTTTTCAGTGCTTTGTTCTGTTTTTCATTGGTGACGATGATCTCGCCGGTACGTTTTTTTATCATATCAATTACCGTAGATTACTGGGCGGTTAGTCGTTATCTCAGTCTTGCATTGGCAAGCATGAGCTTGATGCGGTTTTCCTGGTTTACTCTTGTTGCGCCGGGATCGTAGTCGATAGCGACGATATTTGCGTTGGGATTGTCCTGCTTGATAGCACGGGACATCCCCTTTGCAACGATATGGTTAGGCAGGCAGCCGAAGGGCTGAGTGCAGATGATATTGTCCACGCCCGACTTTGCCAGCGCAGCCATTTCTGCCGGGATGAGCCAGCCTTCTCCCATAACTACGCCCTGATTTATGTACTTGTCCGCCAGTTTGCGGAGGTATTCGAAGTCGTGGAGAGGCTCGAAACTTCCCTGCTCCTTCATTATCTTTATGAGTTCCTTCTGCTTGGAGTAGATGAGTTTGTACCCCAGCTTGTATATCCTCGACATCTTGTTCTTGTTGTCGTAGATCTCAGCGTCGTTGAATGTACCGGCGGCGCAGTACATCACGAATTCCAGAAGTGAAGGCACTACCGGCTCGCAGCCCTCGGAGATGAGGAAGTCCTCAAGGTGGTTATTGGCAAGGGGAGAGTATTTTACATAGATCTCGCCCACTATGCCGACGCGGATCTTCTTCTCGCCGCTGAGCTTGATGCTTGCGAAATCGTTGAGGATGTCGGTGTACACGCGCTTGGTCTTGAGATACATGCGGCTCTTTTTGCGGAAGATGTTGCCGAGGCGGTTCTGCCATTTATCCAGCATTTTCTTGGATTCGCCCTTGTTCACCTCATATGCGCGGCATTTGTTATAGCAGGTCATGAGGAGATCACCGTAGAGCACCGCATAGAGCAGCTTTATGAAATTGCCGGGAGTTATCCGGAATGCGCTGTCCTTTTCAAGTCCGCTGAAATTCAGAGACACCACAGGCACCTGCGGATACTTCTTGTCAACGGCTTTTCTGAGCAGGTGGATATAGTTTGAAGCACGGCAGCCGCCGCCGGTCTGGGTTATGAGCAGTGCGGTCTTGTCGGGATCGTACTTTCCGCTGTTGAGAGCGTCCATGAACTGTCCGATGACCAGCAGGGCAGGATAACAGGCGTCATTATGGACATTCTTCAGTCCTTCATCCACAACAGCGCGGGAATCGTTCTGGAGCAGTTCCATTTTATAGCCTTCCGCTTCAAAAATAGCTATGAGCAGTTTGAAATGTACCGGCAGCATATCCGGAACGAGGATAGTGTGAGTTTTTATCATATCCTCGGTAAATTTTGCGTATTCGTGCATATTGACACCTCCGTATTGGATGCACAAAGGTCATACCTGAGTCAGTTCTTCTTATCTTCGGCTTTTGGCTGTTCCATTGCGGCAACAAGACTGCGCAGACGTATCCTTGCAGCGCCGAGATTGTTTATTTCGTCTATCTTGAGCTGGGTATAGAGTTTTCCTTTGCTTTCGAGAATGGAGCGGACTTCGTCGCCTGTAACGGCGTCAATGCCGCATCCGAAGGAGACAAGCTGTATCAGCTGCATATCCGGCTGTGTGGTAACGTATTCGGCAGCACGGTAGAGTCTTGAATGGTAAGTCCACTGGTTGAGGACGCCGAGCTTCGGTGTCCTTGCCAGCTGAGCAACGCTGTCCTCGGTTATGACAGCCATTCCGAGACTGGTGATGAGCTTGTGGATGCCGTGGTTTATCTCCTTGTCGATATGGTAAGGTCTGCCGGCGAGGACGATTATGTTCCGCTTTTCGTTCCTTGCCTGTTCGATGATATCACGCGCCTTGTTGGCTATCTCGGCGTGATAGCGTTCCAGAGCCTCATATGCAGCATCGACTGCCATGGGTATCCTGCCCTTGATGTTGTACTTCTTCAGCACCTTTGAGAGCACGTTTATGACGTTCTTCCTGATGTTGAGGTCAAGATAGGGATGCAGGAAATTCTCATTGTTGAGACGCGGATTGTTCGCCAACAGGAGCTCGGGATAATAAGCAACTACAGGGCAGTTGAAGTGATTGTCGCTGCCGCCTTCGTCGAGGTTGTAGCTCATGCAGGGGTAGAAGATGAAATCAACGCCCTTGTCGAGGAGATTTTCGATGTGTCCGTGAGTGAGCTTTGCAGGGTAGCAGACAGTATCTGAAGGGATAGTATGCTGACCGAGATAGTACATCTGACGTGAACTCTCGTCGGATACGACTGTCCTGAAACCGAGAGTGGTGAAGAGCATGTGCCAGAAAGGCAGCTGCTCATAGAATCCCAGTGCCAGAGGAAGTCCCACAACACCGCGGTATTTTCGGGGCTGATGCGTCTTTACAGTGTTGATGATGCTGTCGTATTTATATTCATAGAGATTGGGTATCTTGTTCTTTACAGCCTTTCCGCCGCCCTTTTCACAGCGGTTTCCGGAGATGAAGCGTCTGCCTTTTCCGAAGCTGATTATGTTCAGCTGACAGTGAGCTGTACATCCGCCGCAGTTAGCGGAACGGGATGTGTAGGCAAAAGTTTCCAGCTCATCCTTTGAGATGAGGGAGGATACCTCTCCGACGGCTCTTTCCTTGGCGTAGAGTGCGCATCCGAAAGCGCCCATAAGTCCGGATATAGCCGGACGGATAACGTTCCTGCCCAGTTCCTTCTCGAAGGAACGAAGCACTGCGTCATTAAGGAATGTACCGCCCTGAACTACGATGTTCTTGCCCAGTTCATCCGGAGACTTTGCACGGATGACCTTATAGATGGCGTTCTTTATTATGGATGATGAGAGACCGGCGGAGATGTCCTCAACTGTGGCGCCGTCCTTCTGAGCCTGTTTTACAGAGCTGTTCATGAAAACGGTGCAGCGTGAACCCAGATCAACGGGATGCTCAGCGAAAAGTCCAAGCTGTGAGAACTCAGCGATGTCATAGCCCAGAGCCATGGCAAAGGTCTGTATGAACGAGCCGCAGCCGGATGAACATGCCTCGTTCAGCATGATGCTGTCTATGCTGTGGTTCTTTATCTTGAAGCACTTGATGTCCTGACCGCCGATATCTATGATGAAGTCAACTTCCGGGCAGAAATATGCGGCAGCCTTGAAGTGCGCAACTGTCTCAACTATGCCGTGGTCTATGGAGAGACCGGCTTTTATGAGATCCTCGCCGTAACCGGTGACAGCTGAGCCGCGGATGTTGATGTCCGGGTTCATCTCATTGTATATGCGCTTGACCTGATCTGCGATCTTGTCGAGAGGCTGTCCCTGATTGGAGGAATAGTGGTGGTAGAGTATCTTTCCGTCCTCGGTGATGAGCACCAGCTTTGTGGTGGTAGAACCGGCGTCGATACCGAGGTAGGCATCGCCCTTGTATGTACGCATATCAGCATAGCCGAGGTCGAATTTCTTATGACGTTCGATAAATTCGTCGTACTCAGCCTGCGATCGGAAAAGCGGTTCGCCTGTGATGATGTCATCAGACGCACGGGCGTTGGTTATCTTCGATATCATCTCGTCGATAGTATAAGCATCACCGGAGGATGCGGCATATATTGAACATCCGTACGCCACGAATACCGGTGCTTCCGGCGGGAATACAGCATGATCCTCGTCCAGTCCCAGTGTCTTTACGAAAGCGTGACGAAGTCCCTTCAGGAAGAAGAGCGGACCGCCAAGGAAAAGTACCTTTCCCTCGATAGTGCGTCCCTGTGCAAGACCGGACACAGTCTGGTCCACAACTGCCTGAAATATGCTGGCAGATATATCCTCGCGCCTTGCTCCCTGATTCAGCAGAGGCTGGATGTCTGACTTCGCAAATACTCCGCAGCGTGACGCTATTGGATACACCTTCTGCGCATGGAGAGCCAGTTCGTCCAGCTCGTCGGCTGTGATGCCCAGCAGAGTTGCCATCTGGTCTATGAATGCTCCTGTACCGCCGGCACATGAGCCGTTCATTCTCTGCTCAACACCGCCTGTAAGGAATATTATCTTGGCATCCTCACCGCCAAGCTCGATAACTGCATCAGCATCAGGCTGCTTCTTCTTCACCGCAAGAAACGCCGCGTGTACTTCCTGTACGAACGGTATCTCCGCAGAATTGGCAAGTCCGAGTCCTGCCGAACCTGTGATGCACACAGTCATCTCCTGATCCGGATAGTCAGCGCGTATCAGCTTCAGCTGATCTGTCACCGTCTCCTTTACCTTCGAAAGGTGACGCTGGTATTTCGAATAAAGGATGTTTCCCTCTTCATCCGTTATTACGGTCTTAACCGTCGTCGATCCTACATCTATACCAAGTGATAATTTCTTCACCATAATCCACCTCTGATATTAATTGCAACATAGTGATACATTATTATTATACTACATTTATAAGAAAAAAGAAAGAGTAAATTTTGGATTTTGTAAAAAAATGTCGCCTTCTTCGTTTGGGTGGGGATGCGTATCTCTCGGGAAGAACTCTTTCTCAAAATTTTTTTCCTCAAGAAGTCACGCATCACTCCCGGAACGGAGTGCAGAAGATTTGTAGGAAATGGACTGAAATGACTGTTGAAGATTGTGCAGGTATACGAAGATCGAAAAAACTTTTTAGATATTCAATGGTTTTGCGTTTAAAAAAGGGCAAAAAATGCCCCCTTATGAACGGTGTTTCACTGTGAAGGAAGGAGGAATGACAATGGCTGAACGCGGGATAAGCAAGAAGCGTGAAGACTTCTGCGGTCTGTACGCGACGCTGGGGAACGTATCGGAGGCGGCTGAGAAGGCTGGTTTTGAAAAGTCATCGGCGCTGAAGGAAGGGCTGAGATGTCTGGGCAGAGAAAAATGCAGGGAGCGCATCCGTGAAGTTGCGGAACTGCTCTCGGGAAGCGGGAGCGTTGCTGCCGGGCTGAGACGGCTCGCATTCGGAAGCTGCAATGATGCGGTATATCTCGTATTTGCGGACGAACTGCCGCCGGCATCGGTGATAAGCGGACTTGATCTTTTCAACGTTTCCGAGATCAGAAGGGTGAAAGGCGGAGGCGTGGAGGTAAAGCTTTTCGACAGGCAGAAAGCACTGGAGAAACTGCTGGAGCTGGACACTTCGGTTTCGGACCGTGAAAAGGCGGAAAGCCTTATCGAAGCACTGACGTGCAGGGAGGATGAGCAGGTATGAATATCCGCAGTTTCTCACCGAAACAGCGGCTGGCTCTCAGCTGGTGGAAGGAGCCGGAGTACGCTTCAATGGACGCTGTCATTTGCGACGGCGCTGTCAGAAGCGGAAAAACGCTCTCGCTCTCGCTGGGCTTCATGCTCTGGGCAGGGACCTGTTTCAACGGACGCGATCTTGCGCTCTGCGGCAAGACTGTCACATCTCTGCGGCGCAATTTAGTCGTTCCGCTGATGTCGATGCTGCCGGGATGCGGTTTCACATGCCGGGAAAAGGTGAGCAGGAACTACATAGACGTCACATTTCTCGGACACACTAACCGTTTCTATCTCTTCGGCGGCAGGGACGAGAGCTCAGCGGCTCTGATACAGGGAATGACACTGGCAGGCGTGCTTTTTGACGAAGCTGCACTCATGCCGCGGTCTTTCATCGAGCAGGCTATTGCGAGATGTTCGGTGAACGGCTCGAAAATGTGGTTCAACTGCAATCCGGACAATCCCTCCCACTGGTTCTACTGCGAGTGGATAAGAAAAGCCGCAGAGAAAAAGGCACTGTACATCCATTTCACTATGGACGACAATCCTTCCCTGAGCAGGAGCATGAAAGCAAGGTACAGGAGACTGTATACCGGCGCTTTCTATGACAGATTCATTCTCGGGAAATGGACAGTGTCGGAAGGGACGGTCTATCCCATGTTCAGCGTGGAGAAGCACATCACGGACAGCATCCCGGAGTGTGGAAAATACGTTATATCCTGTGACTACGGCACTGTAAATCCGTCGTCATTCGGGCTGTGGGGACTCTCAGGCGATATCTGGTACAGGATAAGAGAGTACTATTACTCCTCAAAAAAAGAGGGAGTCCAGCGCACAGACGAAGAACACTACGCCGCTCTTGAAGAACTTGCAGGAGGTCTTGACATAGCGAAGGTGATAGTCGATCCTTCTGCTGCAAGCTTTATCGAGTGTATCCGCAGACACGGCAGGTTCAGAGTGGTAAAGGCGGACAACGACGTGGTCTCGGGCATAAGGAACGTTAGTTCGATGCTCTCGCAGGGCAGGCTCATGTTCCATGAGTCATGCAGGGACACTATCCGGGAATTCGGCCTCTACCGCTGGAACGAAAGCTCCGGCAGGGATGCTCCGGTCAAGGAGAACGACCACGCTATGGACGATATCCGCTACTTTGTCACCGACATGCTCAGCGGCAGTCAGGATGCAGTTTTTGCGATCTCTGTGCCGCGATGACACCGTTCAGTATTTTCAAAGGAGGAGCTATGAAGCTATTCAAAAAGAAGACGCCGCCGGCACAGGCTCCGGAGATAGTGAGTGCCGGAAGGTATCATTCTCTCAGCACACGTCTGCCGCCTGCGGTAGAACCATTCGAAAAGGAGCTTTACGACCGGCTGAGATATGCCGTGCCTGTCATTGATGCGGCTTTGATGAAAATAATCCGCCTTACCGGCGGATTCCGGGTGATATGCTCCGACGAGAGATATCAGGAAGAACTCGACAGCTTTATGGAAAATGTGCCGGTAGGCATCGCCGGAAGGTCCATAGGCTTCTTCACCGATAATTTCCTCGACAGCATCCTCACTTACGGCAGCGCTGCCGCAGAGATAGTCCACGATGAGGACAATGAACGCATAGCCGGCATATGCCTCGGGGATATCTCCCGTATACGCATGACCGCCGGAAAAGATCCGTTTACACGGGGATATACCGTCGTATCGGAGGACGGCAGCGAAAAGCCTGTCAAGCATCCGGAAAGGATACTCTACTCCTCCCTTGCCGGCGGACATTCCCTGCTGCGCGGACTGCCTTCACTGAGCAGCATACTCCTGCGCATTTACGAATGTATCGGTCAGAATTATGACCGGGCAGGAAATGTGAGGTACGCGGTCACATACAGACCGCCTGCCGGTTCGGGAGATGCAGTTTACTCCCGTGAAAGGGCACGGCAGATAGCCGAGGAATGGGCGGACGGCATGAACTCCGCCAGATACGGTCAGGTCAAGGACTTCGTCGCCGTGGGGGACGTAGATATCAAGGTCATAGGAGCTGACAATCAGCTTTTCGACACGAACGTTCCCGTGCGGCAGCTGCTGGAACAGATAGTCGCAAAACTCTCGATACCGCCTTTCCTGCTGGGACTCAGCTGGAGCAGCACCGAGAGGATGTCCTCACAGCAGGCGGATATCCTCACCTCGGAACTGGAATACTACCGCAGACTGCTGTCACCGGTGATTTGCGATGTGGGAAACAGTTTCCTCGCATCCGAAGGCTATGAAGCCGTATGCCGCGTGGAATGGGAAAACATCAACCTTCAGGACGAATCCGTACTCGCTCAGGCGAGACTCACAAACGCCCGTGCTGCCGAAATAGAGGCAAGACTGGGCATCTGAAACTTATCCATAATTAATTATTTATCAGGAGGCAGATCATGTATAACGATATCAGACTTGAAAAGGGATTTTATAATCTCAGCGGAAAATCATTCACTGCTGCTCTGGAAGAGCTCGATCCTTCTTCGGCTTACAGCGGCACTCCACTGGAAAAGCTGGATGCTTTCGAGAGACAGCTCAAGAGGTTCAACATCCGCATAAGCGGTGAGAACTGCGACTGCGTGGAGAAATTCTTCACATCCACGGAAACCGCCATACTCTTCCCGGAATTCGTCACACGCTCTATCAGAAAGGGCTTTGATGAGACTGTGCTCTCGTCCGTCTGCGCCGCAAAGACCTACAGCAATTCCGGTCAGTACCTCGGCTGCACTCTGGACGATACGGCTGAATATACTCCCTCCGCACAGGCAGCTTCACTTCCTTCCGCTTCCGTAAGGGAGAGCGCTTCCGCTACCGTCCTCGCTAAGTACGGCAGACTCATCAGCGCTTCATATGAAGCTGTTCGTCAGCAGAGACTGGACGTCTTCGGCATCATGCTCAGAAGCATCGGTGTGAAACTCGCTGCTGCCGTAGTCAAGCAGGCTGTGGAGGTACTGGCAGAGGATGCAGCTTCGATCTCCACATCTTCACTCAGCTACGACGACCTTGCAAAACTCTACGGCTGCTTCGACTGCTTCGATATGACTACGGTCATCGCATCTCCGGAGGTAGCTTCAAAGATCGCGGCAATGGATCAGCTCGCGGACAGCTCTGCCGGTCCGGACGGAAGATTCATGCTCCCCTTCGGCTCAGAACTCATTAAGACACCTGCTGCTTCAAACAGCAAAATCATCGGCATCGACCGCGCATTCGCACTGGAATTCATCACAAGCACCGACCTTGTAATGGAGACGGACAAGCTCATCGACCGTCAGCTGGATCAGATAAGCGTTTCCATTACCTGCGGTTTCAGGAAGATAACTCCGGAAGCTGTAAAAGTGCTTGAGATCGCGTAAGAACTGAATGACACCGGGGACTGATGACGGCTTTCCGATCAGTCCCCCGCGTCACGTCTTTTGCATAATATGAAAGGAGAGATCATGGATAACGCAGTTCTCGATAAGATAAACCGATTCACACGCCGTCCCATGAAGGAAGAGGAGGTCTACGTCTTCTCAGTCGTGCTCTGCGACAACGAGATAGACCGCGACTGCGAACGCTTTTCAGATGAGGCACTGGCTCAGCTCTGCGAGGGATTCATTGGAAGGACGGGTATATCAGACCACGATCCTTCTGCCGCAAATCAGACAGCGCGTATCTTCGATGCCTGCCTTGTGACTGATGAAAGCAGAAAGAACCGATGCGGCATGCCTTACAAATACCTGAAAGCACAGGCTTATATGGTGCGCACCGATGAGAACCGCGACCTCATCGCGGAAATAGACGGCGGCATAAAAAAGGAGGTCAGCATCTCCTGCTCGGCTGAGAAAAAAACCTGTTCGGTCTGCGGCTGTGACAGGAACACTTCCGGATGCAGTCACGTCAGAGGAAAGTACTACGGCGGCAAGCTCTGCCATACCGTGCTCAGCGGCATTACAGATACTTACGAATGGAGCTTCGTTGCTGTCCCGGCACAGGTGAATGCCGGCGTGACAAAGCATTTCAGCAGCACGGATGTCACCGGAAGTCCGGCGGCATCTCAGATCGCAGAGGCTGACGAGGAACTGCGCCGGGATATCCGCAGACTGGCGTACTTTTCCGGCGGAAGAGAGGCGGCGGATTCTTACAGTCTTGCCTGCCGTGATATGGATACTTCCCGTCTCATCAGTCTGAAAAAGTCACTGGAGAGCCGCCGGAAGAGAAACGGCATCGAAGTTCAGCTGACAACAGGCAGCACAGAGGATGCTGCCGAGGGATTTTCTATGAAATGAGGTGTGCTATGGACAATGCAGAAATAAGATCACTTTTCCTGCTCTTCTCCGGAGAAGAGGAGATAGGTGCAAACGGTCCGTTTATCGACATAGCAGTGGCTGAAACGGAAAAAATGCTGCTGCCGGGCTGTGATACCGAAGACATGCGGCTCAATTTCCTTGCGGCGGCTATCGCAAATGAACGCTTTCAGCAGGCGAAAGCTGCAAGAGACAGGACAAGAGCGGCATATGCCGGGAAAATGCTCACTGCCGGTTCGGAACTTCCGGTAAAGCATGCTCACGGTCTCGTGCTGGACTACATGCGGCTCTGCGAAGATATCCTCAGCAGCAGGACTTTCTTTTTCATGAGCACGCCTTTCAGAGAGGAGGAACAGATATGATAAGCGATATCGTACCGATCATAGTAAACACACTCAGAAATGCAGGCGTTGAGAATGTGTACAGTGCCTTTGACGCGATACCCGTCGAAAGCAAGGGCAGAAGCATTTTCACAGTGGTCGGCATTGAGAGCTGTTCAGTTTCAGCGCCTATATACAGCTACTCTACGGTATATGCGCCGTTCAAAGCTGAGATAGGCATAAAGGTGACAGCTCCCGGCGATTTCTCCATGGGCAGCGTATACGGTCACTACAGCGAAAATATAGAACCGGTGCTGGAGGAAATGAGCTCCCTGACATGTTCTGTCAGGGAGGCTGCTGTGAAATATGATTCCAATATAAACAGACTGGTGCTGAACATCAGGATGAACGTCACAGGCATGAGCAGGCTGGAAAGGAGGACATCATGAGCAGTACGGCTTCCATAACTCACCGTGAGGCTGTTCCGGTAGTCATCGGCGGAGTGCGTTTCTACTGCGAGAGCTTCAGGGCTGAATCCGCCGGGCATATCAGCGATGCAGCTACAGTCTCCGGCGGAGATGTGCTTACGAATATCGCCCCCGGTCCGGTAAGACTTACTCTGAACTGCCGGATAGCAGACGAGGAACAGCCCATGCGAGCTGTGCAGATACTCCACAATATGATGCGCTCTCCGTCCCTTTTCTCCTTCTCCTACCGGGGACTCAGCTTCACGGGATGCTGCATACATTCATTCTCTGCCGACGATAACGGCGAGGACTTCATCAGCGTCTCATTCACTCTTCTGACACCGGATATCATCGGACTGGAGGTGCAGTCATGAATATAAGACTTGTCATCAGGGACAGCAGCGGCGCTTCTTTTGCGTCCGATAACGTTCTCAGGTTCACATTCAGAAAGGACGCCTATGTTCCCTATACCGCGCTGACTGTCAGAGCGGTCATGGATGCGGATATCACTGACGCTGCTGAGGTGAAACTCTACATCGGCAGCAGGCTCATCCATCACGGACTGGCTGACAGCGTGAGATCGGTATACTCCGGAGGAAAGAGGATAGTTTCGGCTTCGTCACGCGGTTTCACTTCGCTGCTCTGCCAGAATCAGATACCGCCCGGTCTGAAGACCGGCGTTTCACTGAACAGCCTCATGAACGGCTACTACCTTCTCCCAAATGTCACCCACGAGGACAATTCCGACGTGGACAACTACATATATGTGGATAAGAATTCCACCATGTGGGACGGCATCGCCAATCTCTGCTTCCGCCTGAACGGAAGATATCCCTACATCCGCGGTGCTAATAATGTGCGGATAACTCCCGTTGCTCCGCCGAGGATGTTCGAATACACTGCCAGTCAGCTGCTCTCCACCGGTACTGAACTGACCGGCAGGAGACTTATCAGTAATTTCCACATGGCTGACATAGCCGGAGAATACGGCACTTACGAGCTTCAGGATGACGATGCCATAAGCATGAAGGTGATACGCCATAAATTCTTCGATCTGGATATGGAGTTCCTCCGCGATCCGGACAACGCTCTGGTGTACAGGGACAATATCGCTTCCCGTGGAAAAAAACACATCTTTTGCAGCTACAGCGGCTATAACGGCGAGGACCTCTCCGATGTCCTGAGCTTCGGTGCTTACACCGAAAAACGTATATCCACTCTGAAAGTCACCGGCAGCAGTTCCGGAGTGATAACAGAAGTCGGATTCTATGAGGATAAGTTCCCCCACTGATTAACATCCCCCGTGTCTTGTGAATACTATGACACGGGGGTGATCTTTTATGGAAAGGAACGGCAGCCTCAGTTCGCTCAGAGAGGGCGGGTGCTGCATCGTTACGGACATTTCGGCAGCAGGGAAAATGCGCAGCAGGTTCATCGACCTCGGCGTCGAAAAAGGGGCAAGGATAGAATGTCTGCATGCCCGTCCCGGCGGAGGCATCGCCGCTTATCTCATCTGCGGCGCTGTCATCGCCCTCCGCTCTGCCGACGCCGCCTGCATCAGAGGTGTTATCTCCGATCCCCCATAACTCCCCGCTTTTATTGAGGGAAACCCTTTTGAGAAAGGGTTCTCCCTCAAACTCCCTTCCTAAAACTTTATAGATTTAATTTTCCCCCGCATATGGCGCATCCGGGAACTCGCGTTCCGGACATGTTGAAGCGCCATATACGGGGGAAAATCATATTATAAAAGTCTTTGGAAAGGGGGTTCGGGGGAAGAACCTTTCCTCAGAAAGGTTTTCACCCGATAAACCGCGTATTGCTCGGAAATTACTTGATATCGGCGTGGTGGGACTGGAGGGACTTGACGCCGAAGTGTTTATTCTCCTTATGGGCACGGATACCCTCGGCACTTGCCTTAGCGGCAGCCATAGTAGTTATATAAGTAACGCGGTGCTTGATAGCAGCCTTACGGATATAGCTGTCGTCGTGGATACTTGTCTTGCCTGCGGGAGTATTGATGATGAGCTGGATCTCGCCGTTAGCGATCTCGTCAGCGATATTCGGTCTTCCCTCGTACATCTTGTAGATACGCTCTACGGGGATGCCTGCTTCCTTTATCATCTCATAGCTCTTGCCGGTAGCGATGATACGGAATCCGAGGTCATTGAAATCTCTTGCGATGTCCACGAGTTCGGGCTTGTCTCTGTCGCATACGCTGAGGAGGACTGTGCCTTCATCGGGGAGACGAGTCTGGGTAGCTTCCTGAGCCTTGTAGTAAGCTTCACCGAAAGTGGGAGCGATACCGAGAACTTCGCCGGTAGAACGCATCTCAGGTCCGAGTACAGGATCCACTTCCGGGAACATATTGAACGGGAATACAGCTTCCTTTACGCCGTAGTGGCAGATCTCGCGGTCGTGGAGTTCCGGAACGGGAGACGGTCTGCCGGTGAGTGAGGAAGTGATTATATCTGTTGCTATCTTTACCATGTTGATATCGCATACCTTGGATACCAGCGGAACAGTTCTTGAAGCACGGGGGTTAGCTTCGAGAACGTAAACTGTGTCGCCCTCGATAGCGTACTGCATGTTCATGAGACCGCATACGTTCATCTCAACAGCGATCTTCTTTGTGTACTCCTTGATAGTAGCTATCTGCTTCTCTGTGAGGTTCTTTGCAGGGAGGATGCAAGCGGAGTCACCGGAGTGAACGCCGGCAAGCTCGATATGCTCCATAACAGCAGGAACGAAGCAGTGTGTGCCGTCTGAGATCGCGTCAGCCTCACACTCTGTAGCGTGGTTGAGGAAACGGTCGATGAGGATAGGTCTGTCGGGAGTTACACCTACAGCAGCGTCCATGTATACCTTCATCATCTCGTCGTCGTGTACGATCTCCATTCCGCGTCCGCCGAGAACGTAGGAAGGACGAACCATTACGGGGTAGCCGATCTTGTTTGCGATAGCGATAGCTTCCTCAGAGTTTACAGCCATGCCAGCCTCAGGCATCGGGATGCCCAGCTTGTCCATCATAGCGCGGAAGTGGTCGCGGTCCTCAGCAAGGTCGATAGTCTCGGGAGTTGTACCGAGGATATTTACGCCGTACTTTTTGAGGTCGTTGGCGAGATTGAGGGGAGTCTGACCGCCGAACTGAGCGATAACGCCGACGGGCTTCTCCTTTTCGTGTATGGAAAGTACATCCTCCAGAGTAAGGGGCTCGAAATAGAGCTTGTCGGATGTATCATAGTCTGTGGAAACAGTCTCGGGGTTGCAGTTTACGATAATGGACTCGAATCCCAGCTTCTTGAGAGCGAGAGCAGCGTGAACGCAGCAGTAATCGAATTCGATACCCTGACCGATACGGTT
>DFJW01000019.1 GCA_002373775.1 Ruminococcus flavefaciens
TGAAACCGGAGCGATTTTGTCACCCGTTTGTCACCCTAAATTGAAAAATGCTAAGTTCTGACACATATTTCAAAAGGTCAATAAGAATTTGAATTTGCTAAAATACGGCTATTTTTCGGCAATTATACGCCGCATAGCGCAATGCTGTGGAATCCGCAGATCGGCTATACATGAATGGGCAACAACCCGATGGTCGGTGCAACAGTTGCTTGCGCAGTTGCTGTTGAAGAGGCTATGAAGTTATTCATAATCGGCTATAATACGCAACATTAAAAGCTTCCGGCAGATCAATAATCTGTCGGAAGCTTTTTCATCTGATAAATTTTTCTCTGGACTTCACTTTACCGGCTGTGCAGGAAGGCAGTCATAATGCGTTCACTGCTCAGCCATGAAATTAACGCTATTCGTCTTCGTGCTGCTTAGGCTGCTGATTCTGATCGTTATTCATGCCAGAATACCTGTCAGCAAGCGACTGTGCCCCCTGCTGCTGGAGTTTCTTGTTACGCGCCTTTGAAGAAATACTGTTCATCAGATTATCTACGCCGTCGTTTATCAGCTTTCTGATAACGTATAACACAACAACAAAGGCAATAATTATCAATACATAAATACTATTCCACCTCAAAACAGGCTATGCTTAGTCTTGAAATTGATAGCCTGCTCCGTTATACTTGTGTTCGGGTCATACTGTAAGAATGCCTTTTCGATAGCCGTGAGCATGATGTTGAAATCCATCGCATTTTTTGGAGTGCCCCTGTACTCGTCAAACTGTACAAGAGCGTACGCAAACATCAGTGAGCCGTCGTCAGACCGCAGCCTGTCCAGACGTGCTGTCCAGCTCCTGCCCCTGTAAGTAACAGTGCCGGCGTAGTCGCCTGAGAAAGAGCAAACTCCTGTACTCTCCACATTATTGGTAAGTGTCTGATAAAATCCCTGCTCATCGCTGATAAAGGACTTGAAGATTTGCTTGTTCTTGTAGAAATTATACTTTCTCTTGATTATCTTGCCCTCCGCTGTGAGCTTTTTTACCTTAGTTACCCTCAGAAATACACCAATAGCAACGCAGGCTGCAAATAATAGTCCGCCAAATATAAATGCCGTTTTTAATGAATCGTCCATATATACACACTCCTTCTGCACTTTTATGCTTTTAATATGCCTATATTGTATCACTTTTTTTCAAAAAGCACAACTACACAATCGTGTAGTCTCTTCGATCTTTTATGCAAATATCAGGGAATACAGCGTATATCCGAGTGGATCCTCATTCTCTTTTTCTCCCGGAATTCAGGCTTCAGATAGTCCCGGCATATTACCAGTTTGCAGTATTCAAGGCAGAAGCTGAGCCGTTGCACAAGGGTAATAACCTTGACAAATGTAAATCTTCATGGTATACTGTATTCAGTCAATACACAATCAGTACACGGGATCCTATATTCCGTTTTATTTAACACTATGAGTTAGTAACAACTAACTAAGGAGGAATTATGAGCATAGTTATCGTTGGCGGCAACGACCGCATGGCTAC
Organism: Ruminococcus flavefaciens; assembly: GCA_002373775.1. Lineage (GTDB taxonomy): Bacteria > Bacillota > Clostridia > Oscillospirales > Ruminococcaceae > Ruminococcus > Ruminococcus flavefaciens_M. The sequence continues at coordinate 1,529 of DFJW01000019.1, forward strand.
AAGATATCAGGATATCTGCAAATCATTCAATTTCAAATCCAAGGTATTCACTCAGATGCCTGCTGACTTTGAAAACAAATTAGGCTACCCGGACCTCATGGTGGTATTCACAGGTACATGTTCCCACAAAATGCTCAGCGGCGTCAAGAGCCGCTCAGAAAAGCACGGCATCCCGGTGGAGCACGTTCACAGTTCAAGCGTGAGTGCGCTGAAACAGCTGCTCAATAACTACAAGGGAAGATAATATGTCTGAATACGAAAAAAACGATCTTGAAAAGGTTCTCGCTGCCCATACCGCCCCTGCCCTGCTCGGAGTAAAATGCGCGAATCTCGTTTCAGTGGCTATCAATAAAAATACAGTAACAGAATATCTCGCTGCTACCGCTGAGAATGCTGCTGCACACGGTCTGAAAATGGTGAGGCTGTGTCAGTGCCGGGAACGCACGCTGGTCTACGTTTATCATGAAAAACTCCTTAAAGCATGGCTTGACGCTAAGGACATGAAAGAATTCCTTATGAGCCGCGGATACCCTAAGAACGGATCGGTCAAAGAAATGCTGGATGTACTCGCAAGCCGCATGAACTGCGGGAATTTCCCGCATGAGATCGGCGCTTTCCTCGGCTATCCTCTGGAAGACATACGCGGTTTTATACACAATCGCGGCAGTAATTGCCTGCTGTGCGGTCCATGGAAGGTATACAGCGATGTTGAGCATGCGAGAGAGCTGTTCAGGAAATACGACCGATGCAGAGAACTGCTCTGCAATGGCATGGAACAGGGACTTGATCTGTTTCAGGCTCTTAGTCTGTCATCCGGTGATCCGGAGCTTAAAACTGATTAACTGATCTCCTATACCTGTATGCTGCACCGTTCCAATTACGAAAACGGTGCGGCATTTTCCGTATATAACACTTTTCTCAGAAAAAGCTTGCATTTTATGCGGAAAAATGGTATAATAAAAATGTTGTGCTGCGCATAGGCAGGCAATCATCATCAGGCACCTACTGTATACGTTCCAGCGGCTGCGTCCGGTATTGATCTTATACCGGATAACAGGCAGTATGTGCGGCAACGAACATAATATTAAAGGAAGTTTTGATATGCTCGAATTGAAAAATGTTTCATTCATCGCTGAAGATGAAGGCAGAAACACCGAGATAATCCGTGATCTCAGCCTTTCAGTCGGTGATAATAAATTCGTGGTCATCACCGGTCCCAACGGCGGCGGTAAATCCACACTGGCAAAAGTGATAGCCGGTATAATGCAGAATACCTCTGGTCAGATACTTCTCGACGGTGAAGATATCTCCGGCAAGAGTATTACTGAACGCGCCCGCATGGGCATCGGTTTTGCATTCCAGCAGCCCGTCCGCTTCAAAGGACTCACTGTACACGATCTGCTCAGGATAGCTGCCGGCAAGCAGCTCACTCAGGCTCAGGCATGCGACTATCTCTCAGAAGTCGGACTCTGCGCCAAGGATTACATTGATCGTGAAGTAAACGCCTCTCTCTCTGGCGGTGAACTGAAGAGGATCGAGATCGCTACCGTTCTTGCAAGAAATGTAAGGCTCGCTCTCTTTGATGAACCGGAAGCCGGCATTGATCTCTGGAGCTTTAATAATCTCATCCGCATATTTGAGAAAATGCGCAACTCCGACAGCGGACGCACGATCATCGTTATCTCCCACCAGGAACGCATTCTCAATATAGCTGATGAGATAATCGTCCTCGCTGACGGTCAGGTAATAAAACAGGGCACTAAGGATGAGATCCTTCCCGAGATCATCGGCAAGGACTACGCTGTAAATGCCTGCCAGAAACTTGTGTAAGGAGGAGACGCGATGAAAGAAATGGATGCAGTTCAGAAGAGACTGCTTCAGGAGGTCGCCGATCTTCACGGTGTCCCTGAGGGAGCTTACAATTTCCGTGCCAACGGTGAGTCTGTAGGACGTAATTCTACGGCTAATATCGACATTCAGTCCAAGACTGAGGGCAGCGGTATAGATATAAGGATAAAGTCAGGAACAAAAAATGAAAGCGTGCATATTCCTGTGGTCCTCAGTGCAAGCGGACTCAAGGAAACAGTTTACAACGATTTCTATATCGGGGACGACTGTGACGTGCTCATAGTTGCCGGCTGCGGCATAGATAACTGCGGTTCTCAGGACTCGGAGCACGACGGTATCCACCGTTTTTATGTAGGAAAGAATTCCAGAATACGCTATGTTGAAAAACATTACGGTTCAGGTGACGGAAGCGGAAAGCGGATCCTCAACCCTGTCACAGAAGTGTACATGGAGGAAGGAAGCACCGCTGAAATGGAAATGGTGCAGATAAAGGGTGTCGATTCCACTGAACGCACCACTATCGCTGAGCTGAAAAAAGATGCTAAGCTCATCGTCCGCGAAAGGCTTATGACTCACGGCGAACAGCATGCAGGCAGCATTTATAAAGTAATGCTGAATGAAGAAGGTTCAAGCGCTGACGTTGTATCGCGTTCTGTTGCAAGAGATACAAGCTACCAGAAATTCGATGCTTGTATCGTCGGCAATGCTCCTTGCAGCGGTCATACAGAATGCGATTCCATTATCATGGACAGCGGAAGGATACTCGCTGTTCCCTCTCTGGAAGCAAATCACATCGACGCTGCTCTGGTCCATGAAGCTGCTATCGGAAAGATCGCCGGTGAACAGCTCATAAAGCTCATGACGCTCGGTCTCACTGAGGCTGAAGCCGAAGAGCAGATCATAAACGGATTCCTCAAATGATCCGCAAAGTGTTATTACAATAGCTGAAAAGCCCGGAAACGATGCTTCATCGTTTCCGGGCTTTCCGCTTTAAGTGTGCCGTCTGTCACGGTTCATAGTACATTATGTTCAGATCCACATCCCCTGCTATTCCGGGTATCCTTCCGAAACAGCTCGCCTGCCATATCGAATAATCCCCTTCATAATCCGTTTCATCCACAAAGTGTGCCAGCCATACCGGACGTGCGGCTTTTGAACTGCTGCTCCAGAAATTGTTAAGGAAATTCTTGCTGCTGTACAGCATGCTCCTGTATCCGTATTTTGAAAGCTCATCTGCAAAGGCACCGTATATTTCATTCAGGTCATGGATATTCATGCCATATTGCTGGAAATTTGAGAATTCCTCCCAGTCAAAGGCTATGGGAAGTTCAAGTCCGCTGCCGTCAAGCTGCTCGGCTATCCAGCGTGCGTGTTCCCTGACGCCTTCCTCTGTATTGTCGGTAGTGTAGAAATAGAGTCCCACGTCAAGTCCTGCCGCCCTCGCACGTTCAAGATTCTGCCAGAAATAATCGTCCATTACGATATGGTCGTAGTAATAACCTATCCTTATGAACACGAATGAGCAGCCTGCATCACGGACCGCTTCAAAATCCACATCGCCCTGCCATGTTGAGACGTCTATGCCGAATCTTATGCCTTCGCCGCCGTAAATGTCCATGAAGTCCTCAAACCATACTCTGTCGTTATTATCAGGAACGACCGGCTTTGACTCGGCAACGGTAATAGCGGTATCCCATGAAGTCTCATTGCCGGAGCTGTCCGTTACATAACAGGTTATAGGATAGCTTCCGGGAGTATCAGGTGAGATGTCTCCGGAATAAGTCAGCACAGGTGAGCGGTCGTAGTTATCGGCAAAGCCGACATAATTACTCAGGTCGAAAGGAGTTCCTGCTATGTGTACCGATGACCAGCCTGCATTAAGTACGACGGGCGGTTCATTGTCCGCGACGGTATAGCTCAGTTTCTTGCTGAATTCGTGGTCTTTGTACTTGTATTTCACGTTCAGTTCATGCTCGCCGGTTTCAGCAGTATCCACTTTATCATCAGGAGAAGACAGCTCCACGTTCTTATCAACGATAAGATCTGATAATGTGAGTTCGTCATACACTCCTACGACATCCATGCCCTCAAGGACGAGATCCTCAGGCGGCACCGGAACAGTCGTTGTAGTCGTGGTGGTAGTCTTTGAAGTGATGGTTGTCGTTATGGTCGATGTTGCAGTAGTGGTCGTGGTCGAAGTTGTCGTTTCAGATGACGAAGTCTCCGCTGATGATGCTTCCTCTGGTCTGCTGTCAGATGTGCTGCTGTTCTTTCCGCATCCGGTAACAAGTATCAGCAATGCTGCCGCCGCAGCCGTAAGATTTCTTTTCATAATTGCTCCTTTCGATTTGTTTCGCTTTATTATTCTAACATATAACGACCTAAATTGCAAGTATCAGACAAAGCTCGACCGGCAGCATCTGCTTGCTGCTCATGCCAACTACTTGCTATTTCTGTGATTATGTGTTATAATATTCTCATAACACATAATTATCGGAGGAAATATGATAACAGTATCAAATGTCAGCGTGCAGTTCGGCGGAACTACACTTTTCAAAAACGTCAACCTTAAATTTACAAATGGCAACTGCTATGGTGTCATAGGCGCAAACGGTGCAGGCAAATCTACATTCCTGCGCGTTCTCTGCGGTGAACTCGAACCTGCTTCGGGAGAAGTCGTTATGCCGAAGGAAGAGCGCCTGAGTGTGCTCAAACAGGATCACTTTGCTTTTGATGAGTACACAGTTCTCGACACGGTAATAATGGGAAATGCCCGCCTTTATGAGATAATGCAGGAAAAGGACGCACTTTATGCCAAGGAAGATTTTTCTGAAGAGGACGGTGTAAAAGCTTCCGAACTCGAAGGCGAATTCGCTGAACTCAATGGCTGGGAAGCAGAATCTGATGCTTCAAAGCTCATTCAGGGACTCGGACTTCCGGAGGACATACTCTATCAGCAGATGTCCGGTCTTTCCGGTAATGAAAAGGTAAAAGTCCTGCTTGCACAGGCTCTTTTCGGAAATCCGGATATAATCCTTCTGGACGAGCCTACGAACCACCTTGACATCGACGCTGTAAAGTGGCTTGAGGAATTCCTTTCCGAGTACTTCGGTACAGTTATAGTGGTATCCCATGACCGTCATTTCCTTAATAATGTCTGCACACATATTGTTGATATCGACTACAACAAGATTAAGATGTACGTCGGAAACTACGAGTTCTGGTATGAATCCAGCCAGCTCATACAGCGCATGATAAAACAGCAGAATAAGAAAAACGAGGAAAAAATAAAGGAACTGAAAGACTTTATAGCTCGTTTCTCTGCAAATAAATCCAAGTCCAATCAGGCAACTTCACGCCGCAAGCTTATCGAAAAGCTGACTGTTGAAGAACTGCCGGCATCAAGCAGGCGCTATCCGTTCATCGGATTTGATATGGACAGAGAACTCGGCAAAGATGTGCTTCAGGTCGAGGGCATTTCAAAGACTGTTGACGGCGTAAAGCTTCTCAACAACGTCAGCTTCACTCTCGGACGCACCGACAAGGTCGCTATTATAGGCGAGAGCGAACAGGCGATAACCATGCTGTTCAAGATACTTATGGAAGAGGAACAGCCGGATGAAGGCAGCTTCAAATGGGGCGTATCTGTCACAACTTCATATATGCCTGTGGACAACTCAGATTACTTCAACGGGTGCGAACTCTCTATCCTTGACTGGATAAGACAGTATTCAGTGAAAGATGAGACCGAGACATACCTCCGCGGATTCCTCGGACGTATGCTCTTTTCCGGCGACGATGTGTACAAGCCTGTAAATGTCCTCTCAGGAGGCGAAAAAGTGCGCTGCATGTTCTCGCGCATGATGCTTTTCGGATCGAATGTGCTGCTGCTCGACCGTCCTACGAACCACCTTGACCTTGAGAGTATCACTGCTGTGAACAACAGCCTGATAAACTTCAAGGGAGTAGTACTCCTTGCATCTCACGACCATGAGATAATGCAGACCACCGCAAACCGCATCATTGAGATAACACCTGAAGGATGCATCGACAGACAGGGTACTTACGAAGAGTTTATAGAATTCAAGAAGAATATGAACGAATAAAATATGCCGTCCGGACTTATGAGCCGGACGGCAGTTTTCATATCTGTGAGAACACTTTGCCGATCTTGTCGCAGATGAGCAGATCAGCCTGACTGTCAACATTTGTCGGCGACATATTGATGATAACCAGCGACGATCCTCTGAAATAACGGATAAGACCTGCTGCCGGATAAACGTTCAGAGACGTTCCGCCGATGATAAGCGTGTCTGCTTCAGCTATAGCTCTGACTGCACCGGTAACAGTTGCGTCGTCGAGACCTTCCTCGTAGAGCACGACATCAGGTTTGATAAGTCCTCCGCATTCACAGTGCGGAACTCCCTCCGAGTGGAGCATGTGGTCAAACCCATAAAACTTCCGGCATTTCATGCAGTAATTGCGCAGCGTACTGCCGTGGAGTTCAAAGACTTTCTGACTTCCTGCCGCCTGATGAAGACCGTCGATGTTCTGAGTGACGACAGCTTTCAGCTTGCCCTCTTTTTCAAGCTCGGCGAGCCGGATATGCGCAGCATTTGGCTCAGCGCCTTCTATGAGCATTTTCTCGCGGTAGAAACGGTAGAATTCATCCGTATGCTCCATGAAGAAAGAATGGCTGAGTATAGTTTCCGGCGGATAATCCCATTTCTGATTATAAAGACCGTCAACACTCCGGAAGTCCGGTATGCCGCTTTCAGTGGAAACACCTGCACCTCCGAAGAACACGATATTATCGGACTTCTGAACTATCTCGGAGAGTTTTTCTATCTCGTTCATGGCTCATCCTCCTATGACTTTGACGTAGAATTTGCGTGTTCTCGGACCGTCAAATTCACAGAAGTATATCCCCTGCCATGTACCGAGCAGCAATTTTCCGCCTGATATGATGATAGTCTCGCTTGCACCGACCGCGGATGATTTGATATGTGCATCGGAATTCCCTTCAGAATGACGGAACGTCATAAGTTCCGGGAAACTGAGTGCCATGCCGTTGATGAAATCGGATTGCACATCCGGATCAGCATTTTCGTTTATGGTTATTGCCGCAGTTGTATGCGGACAGTACACAATGCAGAAGCCCTCGTTCACACCGCTTTCAACGACTGCTTCCGTAACTTCGCTTGTGATATCCACAAGACCTTCTTCCGGTGTACTGAGTTTAAAATCGAATAACATAAGGATACCTCCTCAAAATTATGATCGTCATTTATTGTTTTTTCCGAAATACCTGCAAAAATAGCTGAGCGGACATTCGCCGCATTTCGGACTTCTCGCTCTGCATATATCCCTTCCGAACTCGACTGTCTGGTGACAGAATTTATTGGAAATATCAGGCGGAAGGAGCTTTATCAGATCTTTTTCGACCTTAGCCGGCTCCTTATTATCGGTAAGACCAAGACGGCCGGTGATGCGTATGCAATGTGTATCTGTGACAACTGCCGGCTTGCCGAAAACATCGCCAAGCATGAGATTCGCTGTTTTTCTGCCGATCCCCGAGAGCGAGAGCAGCTGTTCCATAGTATCCGGCACTTCGCCGCCGAAATCGTTTATAAGCTGACTTGCCATCTCTTTCAGGCTTTTAGCCTTTGTATGGTAAAATCCGCAGGGCTTCACATCCTGTTCGAGTTCCGCTAAGTCGGCATCTGCAAAAGCCTGAAGCGACGGATACTTTTTGAAAAGCGTCCGGGTAACGATATTCACCCGCGCATCCGTACACTGTGCAGCGAGACGTGCAGCAAACATCAGCTCATAAGGCTTTGAGTAAGTGAGGGAACACTGAACATCCGGGTACAGTTTTTCCAGCTCCTGACATGCAAGAGCCGTGCGTTCTTTTCTGGTCATGACTGCTCCTTCCTGTCCATTTCTCTGCGCCTCAGCAGTATCTCGTCATAGACACGGTACATTTTCTGGACAGTGTTTTCGAGAAAATAGTAATGCTTTATGTAGAACCCCAGCAGGACAAGGATAATGGTAACGAGCAGGAGTATGCCCACATTATCAGTGAAGAGCAGAACCGATATGAAAACGGTGAGTATAAGTGCGAACAGCATGGTCACAAGGAAATGAACGATGCGTTCGTGCTGCATGAAACCTATCTTGTCTTTATGTTCGAGGAATATCTCTTCCAGTTCTTCACGGGTGGAGAAAGAATTCAGCCTGTTGCTGACAGTCTGCATGTACGCTTTCAGATATTCTGTCATTGAAAGACCTCCTTGACAAAACCAACTATAATACAATGATATTATACACCTTTTTAGGAAATATGTCAATACAAAGCACTCGAAATAAGGTTTTTTTGTCAGAATAGCAGACATTTCCTGCCGGGAGCAATTGATATATGATACTATATACGCGGATAAGGAATATATATTTGCAAGTTAAGGAGATCTGTGATATAATAACTATCGAAGTTAAAAGATAATTACTAATCTATCATTCAGATATTTTCTATTCCATCCTATAAAGAAGAACGGAGACCATTTGCAGCGCATTAGGTCTCCGTTCTTTTTATATTCGTTTAAGGATGCGGTACCCTGCTGCTCAATAAAAAAGCGTGTCCGGCAGATACTGGACACGCCTTTGAACAAATTGAAGTGTGGGATGCTATCAGCACTGCTCATGGCGCAGTTATCCCCTGCTCATTCAAGGAACTGCTTCTCGGTAGTCGCTGCATAATCCATGATATAATTGATGCAGGACTGCACAAGGCTGTTGTTCTCACTGCTTTTCCGATAGATCACCATATCGGTATTGAGCATGTGCGAGGACGTGGAGTTGCGCAGTGTCATACCTGCACAGGTGTACTGCGGTTTTGGTATGGGACCTATCCACATGTAAGAACCTCTGACGGTATTGAGCATGCTCATCTGACTGCCGCGGTCATAGATATAGACCTTCTGACCGCATCCGTTGATATCGAGATCAGGACTTAGAGAATTCATTCTTATCATGGTCATATCCTCATCGCCGTGTATGATCTCGGTATAATTCTGGAGCAGTTCATGCGGGACTTCCTTGTACTTGCTGAGGGGATGATTCTTGCTGAAAATGAGCCTTATAGGATATTCCATTAGGACAGTGGCTTTCAGGTTCTTGGCATTGATCTGCTCGATGTAAGCATCCTTCTTGGCAGAAGGCACACGGATGAATCCGATGTTGGTCTTTCCGCCGGCTGTATCCTCCACTACGTTATGGGTATTGGTCTCGAAGAAGTGTATGCTGAACTTTTTATTAGCTTCACCGAGTGTGCTCACCCATTCCCCGAAAGCAGAAGAAATGTAGGAAGAACGGGTAGAAGCCGCTTTGAAGATGACTTCGTTTTCTGTCTTGTTGAGATAATCGGTCTCGAGACTGTGCATACCGTCAACTATAGATCTTGCCCTGACAAGGAATTCCTCGCCTTCCGGGGTAAGTATCATACCGCCGGGAGTACGCCAGAAAATGGCGATACCTATCTCTGACTCCAGCTCACGCAGAGCCATGCTGATGTTTGGTTGAGCCTGGAACAGGCTTTTTGCTGCTTTAGTCACACTGCCTTCCCGGGCAATGGCTATCGCATACTCAAGTTGCTGTAATTTCATTTCTAATCCACCTATAAATATAGCTTAAAATATAACTTATTTCTATAATTATAACATGTTATAAATAAAAATGCAACAGTATAGGCAAAAATAATATTTCTAATTATTCCCCTGATCTCCGCGGAGTTTCATAAGCGGCAATTTTTTCGCGCGTCTCTTGCTATTTTTCTCACTATATGTTATAAGCAGCGTGACGCTGCACCCTTGATCGCGGCTTAGTTTCATGAGCGGCAATTCTTTTGCGCGTCTCTTGCTATTTTTCCCACTATATGTTATAAGCAGCGTGACGCTGCACCCTTGATCGCGGCTTAGTTTCATGAGCGGCAATTTTTTCGCGCGTCTCTTGCTATTTTTATCACTATATGTTATAAGCAGCGTGACGCTGCACCCTTGATCGCGACTTAGTTCATGATCGGCAAGTTTTTTCGCGCGTCTCTTGCTATTTTTATCACTATATGATATAATAATATTAGTCAGCAGTTGGCATCGTTGGTACAGATAACGGAGGTGCAGTATGGAACTGAGATCAGCCAGAACAGAAGATACAGCTATCGTCAGGAACATAGCTGTATATACGATAAATACCATATATCCGAGATATTACCCGTCAGGTGTCGTGACGTTCTTTACTGAACATCACAGCGTAAAAAACATCACCGATGACATCACGTCAGGCTGTGTATATATCCTGTATGACGCCGGCATACCTGTAGGCACAGTGACAATAAAAGAAAATGAGATACTGAGGCTGTTTGTCATTCCGGAACATCAGAGCCGGGGATTCGGAAAGTATATGCTTGATATTGCTGAATCCATGGTGTTTGCGGAATTTGATTCAGTAATAGTCGATTCATCACTGCCGGCAAAAACAGTGTATCTCAGACGCGGCTACAAGGAATTTGAGTATATCCAGCTCGTAACACCGGATGGCGACGTTCTCTGCTATGACAGGATGGAAAAAACAAGGCAGATGCCGTGAAAGGAATATCCAATGAATCAGATCAAGCCTTATGAACGCAAGGTTTACTATTATGAGACAGATAAAATGGGCATAATGCACCATTCAAATTACATACGCATATTTGAAGAAACGAGAGTTTCCTATCTTCAGCAGGCAGGGATGCCATTTGAAATGATAGAAGCAGCCGGAGTTATGATGCCGGTCCTCTCAGTAGAATGCAGATACAGGAGCCCTCTTCGCTTTGATGAGACTTTTGCAGTGTATCCTAAGATAGTCAAATTCAACGGAGCAGTCCTTGAGCTTGATTACAGGATAGTCAGCCGCGATACCGGCGCTCTGTGTGCAGAGGGACATTCTTCACACTGCTTTACCGACGAGTCCATGAAGCCGCTCAGGACTAAGGCAAAATATCCTGATATATACCGCGTGTTTGCTGAGTATAATGGATATGAGGTGTGTGACTCACCGGATACATCAGCAGCAGAATGAACCGCTGTCCCCTTGCTATTTTATACATTATATGTTATACTAATACCGTAACTACCGCTTTCAGCGAAAACGGAAGGAGAGTTATTATGGCAATTACCGAAGCAGTAGAAAACTATCTGGAAACAATACTTATTCTTTCCCAGAAGCAGCCGGATGTCCATGCTATAGACATCTGCTCTTACCTCGGTTACTCAAGACCTACAGTTTCGATCGTCCTTAAAAAAATGAAGGACGACGGACTTGTTAAAGTTGATAACGACAACCATATCACCCTTACTGAAAAAGGCAAGGATGTGGCTGAACATATTTATGACAGGCATACTATCCTTTCTGAATTCTTCATGCTCCTTGGCGTAGGACGCGATCAGGCTGCCGAGGATGCCTGCAAGATCGAGCACGATATTTCAGACGAGACATTCACTCTTCTGAAAGCATTGTACTACCGACTTGCAGCAGAAGCAGATAATAAGTGAGCACCGGAGGTAACATGGACAGATACGAAACGTTCAGAAATGACTACCCACTGTTCCGCTTTGTGTCATATGATGTGACCGAAACAGACAGCACAGTTGAACTCAACTATGTATTCTCCATAGACGGATTGAAAGAGTTCCGCCCGGGCTGGAGTTTTCCTAAACCGGAAGGTGTTTCCGTTAAGGATGATCCTGCTTTTGAGAGGCTTGCATTTTCAATGGGAATGGCTGAAGCTGTAAGCTACTGGAAGGCAGTTTGTTCGCCTGAGTTCAGGATCGAATGCGGCTCACTTGATGAAGGTCAGAAGAAATGGTGGAAAAAGCTCTGGTACATGGGACTTGGCGAATTCTTCTATGTAAACGGCATAACTCCCGACAAGGAAAGCTTCGTCAGCATCACATGCACAGGTGCAGAAACAGTTCCGGATGAAGGAGCAAAGCGTGAACTCAGCGGCTGTCTTGTGCCTGTAGGCGGAGGAAAGGATTCTGCACTTACCCTTGAGACACTGGTGCAGGCCGGAGAAGAATGCCGATGCTATGCTATAAACAAGCGCTGTTCCATATCGGCAACAGTCGAGACTGCCGGTCTCCCTGAGTCTGCACTCATAACAGCACAGAGACATTTTGACCGTTCACTGATAGAACTTAACAAAGCTGGCTACCTCAATGGTCACACGCCGTTTTCGTCAATAGTTGCATTTTCAGCTGAGATAACCGCCTACCTGCACGGACTGAAGTACGTTGTGCTTTCAAATGAAGCAAGCGCTAATGAAAGCACTGTCATCGGAATGGAAGTGAATCACCAGTATTCCAAGAGCTTTGAGTTCGAACGGGATTTCCATGAATATGAGCAGAAGTATCTGCGGACGGGAGTGTACTATTTCAGTTTCCTGAGACCGCTGGCTGAATTCCAGATAGCAGCGATGTTTGTGAAGCACAGGAAGTATCTTCCGGTATTCCGCAGCTGCAATCTCGGAAGCAAGGTATCACCAGACATCTGGTGCTGTGAGTGCCCCAAGTGCCTGTTCATTTGCCTCATACTCTCCCCTTTCCTCACACTCGATGAGCTGAAGGAAGTATTCGGCAAGGATCTTCTCAATGATGAGGGAATGACGGAGTATTTCACCGAGCTTATTGGTGCATCTGAGCATAAACCCTTTGAATGTGTAGGCAGTATCGACGAAGTAAAACTCGCAGTAACGCTCGCCATAAACCGGCTGAACAAAGAGGGCAAAGAACTGCCGCTGCTGTTCAGAGGTTTTGCAGCCGGTGATCTGTACGATCCGGATTCAGCAGAAGAACGATGCAGGGATTATTTCAGGTCATACAACGAGCAGAACTTGCTGCCTGACAAGTTCAGCAGAATATTAAAAAATGAAATGGAGCGACTTCTTTGAATAAATTCGCTGAGTACATAAAAGAATATACAGAAGGAAAGAAAGTCTGCATACTTGGCTTCGGAAGAGAAGGCAAGTCAACATACAGGATGCTGACAAAATACTGTTCTCCGTCAGAGATAGCAGTTGCGGATATAAACACCATAGACAGAGCTGCAAATGCTCTTCCGGCGGATATAACTCTGATATCCGGTTCGGGCTATCAGGAGTGCCTTAACGAGTACGACATAGTATTCAAAAGCCCCGGGATCGTCCTCGAAAAGCATCCTTCCCTGCTCAGCTGCGAGATAACATCAGAGACGCAGCTTTTCTTCAGCGTGTACCGTGAACAGATAATCGGCATAACCGGTACAAAGGGAAAAAGTACTGTCACATCTCTCATATACCATATTCTGAAGGAGAACGGCAAGGACTGCCGCATCGCCGGCAACATAGGCATACCGGTATTCGATATCGCCGAAGATATGGGAGAAGAAACGATCGTTGTGTGCGAACTCTCGTGTCATCAGCTGGAATATATGACAGTATCGCCGGCAAAGGCAGTGTTCCTGAATCTTTATGAGGAACATCTCGATCACTACGGCACAATGGAGAACTACGCAAGGGCAAAATGCAATATATATCTTCATCAGACCGCAGATGATATACTCTGGTGCAATACCATGATAAAGCCCAGCGGCATCGCTCCCGAGGTCATCACCGTATCCATGACCGACCACAACGCCGATGTGTATGTTGAGAACGGCCGTGTGTGGGATTCTAACGACGACGAGTATGTCATTCCAGCTGACCGCATAAAGCTCCTTGGTGTCCACAACCATTACAATATCGCAGTTGCTTGGGATGTGTGCAGAAGATATGGCATAGAGCCGGAACAGTTCGGAGAGGCACTCTGCACATTTGATCCGCTGTCTCACAGACTTGAATATGTTGATACTGTAAACGGAGTTCGCTACTATGATGACTCAATATCTACAGCCTGTGCGACGGCTATAGAAGCTGTAAGGAGTGTTCCTGAGCCGGGAACGATACTCATAGGCGGCATGGACAGAGGTATAGATTATTCACCGCTCATAGAATTCTTATCCGGCACATACATTAACATCATATGTATGGAAACTTCCGGTCTCCGTGTATACGATACTATCCGGAGTATAAATTTCAACATGCCTGAGAGAGTCTATTATGCTGAGCATCTTGATGAAGCAGTAAAACTTGCATCGCAGATCACTCCGGAAGGAAAGAGCTGCATCCTGTCTCCTGCGGCAGCAAGCTACGGGATATTCAAGAACTTTGAAGAACGCGGCGATGTCTTCAAATCACTGGTCAGGGAACTGAAAAATCCCGAAGAATAATGAACACCATACAAAATGAAAGCGGCACTCATCCGAGTGCCGCTTTTTACGGGCAGTAATATCAGAATTCAATTGAGATGATCTTGTCCATTATCTGATACATGTCCGAATCTGCGCTGAATATCGCCTGATATACGATACCGCTGTTTCGGGGCGAAGCATAGCTGACATGCAGAGAACCCCAGAGTTCCTCAACTCCGAATACTCTTCCGCTGTATTCATAAATATCGCCCGAAATACTGGTGTCACCAAACAGCCGGTTTTCATCCGTGATGTTGATATAACCGCCTGCATATTCATAGTTCACGGATAAGCAGAATGCTTTTTCCGAGTTCACATTGCCGTGCTGACTTACTATACCAACGTTATAGCCGAGAAAATCACTGCTTGCACATGGTACGATAGGATATCCGAATCTTGTTTTAGCCTCATCGTAGGTGACATACAAATTCGTAAGTACAGCACCGGGATTTCCCGGTTCATCGGAATGTCCGGGAGGATCTTCTACAGGCGGCTCTGAAGCCGGAGGAACTGTGACAGGGACAGTCGTCTGTATCATGCCGGGCTGTGTCGGTTCGGTAACGGCAGCAGTAGTTACCTGCGGCAATTTCTCAGCCGCTGTGGGACTGTCCTGATTTGTGCTGTCAGTCACATCTGACGGAAGTGTAGTTACTGCGGTCTGTTTTACTGGTTTCGTAAGATTATCTGTGGTACTGGCGGTGGAAGCTGCGGACACTGTGGCAGTAGTGGAAGTGACTGTATGACTTTGTTCTGAAGAAGTCTCAGTGCCATCAGGAGATACCATACTTGTAATAATGTCTGACAACTCACCGGTGATATCCTGCTGAACCGGGACAGCCGGGACCTTATTCACATTAGTAAGATAAACAAGTCCGAACGCCACGGCAAAGCATGCCAGAAACGGCGTAGCAAATCTGACCGCATGCAAACGCTTTTGCTTCTTTTTCATATAAGCTTCATATCTGGATAGAACGCTCATATACATCTCGTCATCATTTTTCATATTCGAATCCACTCCTTTCCAGTTCTGACCTCAAAGCTTTTTTCGCATTATACACCAGATCCTTGATCTGTCTGCCGCTCTTTTTCATTATCAGTGCGGCTTCTGAATTGCTGAAGCCTTCAAAATAAGTGAGAAACAGTATCTGTCTGTAATCCAGTTTCAGTCGATGCAAAGCTTTGTGGATCATGCGCATCTGTTCGCTCTTGATATAATTGCTTTCGATATTCTCCGCGTCTGCGACGTATTCCTGTGATTCCAGCGGAACAGCACTGAGTTTTGAGTGCTTTCGCAGGTATTTGGAAGTGATGTTGCGTCCGATCGCATAGAGAAACGTTTTGAATGAACTTTTCCCCGAAAACACAGGCCGCTTTATCATGAGTTCCAGAAATATGTCCTCAGCCAGTTCCTCAGCGGTGTGAACGTTCTGTACAAAGCTGTTCAGATACATTATCAATCCTGTGCGGTACATACAGATCAGATCGTGCATTCCCTCATTGTCGCCCGCAAGGAAACGGCGGTAGCTACTTTCACCGTTATCCATTATGGATCCCTCCTCTCAAAGGCACCTTTCTTACCTTTCACTTATTAGTACCATTTTTCACGGAAAAGTCGAAGCAGATCATAACAGAAACCGCAGAAGAGGATCTTCTGCGGTCTGTTTAAAATATGAAAGGGGTGGTTAAGAAAGAAGCATGCGTCTGAGCGATACCATATCGAATATATCTACGATACCGTCTTTGTATATATCAGCATTCTGCCAGTAGCTTATAACAGCACTGCTGTCTGAGATGAGCCATTTCTGAAGGCACACAGCATCAGCGATACCTACTGTTCCGTCGGAGTTCACATCGCCTCTGATGTGTTCGGTCACTTCTCCGCCGCCCTGACTGCCTTCGCTGCTCATTCTGCCTGCATGAGCCATTACATCGGCTTTTGCTTCATCCGGAGTCTGAGTCTTGTAGCTGTACATATCAAGGTCGAAATTATCATATCCTTCACCGCCTGCGATGAGATTCGGGATCTCCGGCTTATCTGTTCTGCCGGATACTATGCTGTAGGCAAGACCTTCATCCGGCGCACAGTTGTCGAATTTGTCCCCGAAAGACTTGATCGTTCCGGAATACTGATCCTTGCCCATATTTATAGCATACAGTGGTGAATTTGTCTTTTCGAAATAATTCGCCTCAGAGAACACTTTTGAATTGTATGAAGCACAGATGCCATAGTCCGAGTTGGTGGAAAAATAATTGTTGAATGAGTGGATATGTGCATTTCTTGCGCGTGGATTTCTTGAATGTGTATTGTTGAACCAGTTGTGGTGATAAGTTATATAATCCTGCATCTGGTCATATCTTCCTCCGACAAGGGATGTCTTGTGGCAGTCCTTGAAGACATTGTATGAAACTGTGACATATTCAGACCATTTCATATCCACAGAACCGTCGCCGTCAGCCTTGTCTGCATCAACATGTCCGCCGCCGGCGAACTGATTATACCCCTTTTCGATAGTGTTGTTGTGTACCCAGATATGAGCAGAACGGATGTCAGCATTTCCGGTCATGGATATTCCGTCATCGGGATATCTTCCGAGCCAGAGATTTCTTACTTCACAGCTGGTGCAGCGCTTCATTTCGATTCCCCACTCAATGAGGTCAGTGTCCGGACCTATGCCCTCTATCGTGACATTTGAGCTGTTCTGGAGATAGAGCATATTCGAGCCGTCATTGTGGCTGCCGTCGTTGGCTACAGTCCCGCTGGGGACATCAAGTCTGCCTATGAAACGGAAAACAACGTTTTTAGGCTTGGCGCTGAAGAAAATATTGTAGAGACCGGTCTTTCCGTTATAGGTGATAGTATCCTTGTTTTCGTTGGTCACATAAATGACTGTGACATCCGGTTTGAGTGTACCGTCATCGTTATATGCTCCGATGCCGGAGTAGTTATAGTGAGCATAACCGCTTCTGTCAAAGGTCATGGTTTTTACGGTACATTCCGCCTTGCCGGCTGAACCTTCGATATGAATGGTGTACTCCGTATTGCCTTTGAGTCCGGGAATGTCAACTCTTGTGCCGCGGATGAGTTCGCTGTCCACCTGAACAAGCTCATTGCTTCCCGCTTCTGAATAGCTGACTGTTACGCCGCTGCCTATGGCATTGCTGTCCCATTCAGCATAAGCCTCTTCGTACCATCCGCCGCAGAGAGTTACAGCACTCTTTGAATCGGCGGCAGATGCCAGCCCTGTGAGTGAAACAGACAAAGCGTTGTCACCGGCTAAAACACTGCCCGGAAGAATTGTTGTTAATTGTGCTAATGATGTGACCGCAGCCGCTATAACGGCAGCCGTCCTTTTCTGGATAAGTTTTTTCATAATCATGCCCCTCTGAATAAATAAAATAAGAATAAAGTGATTTGTATCTATAAGAAAATGATATCATTAATGCACCGATTGTTGAATGATAAATCGTGCTCTAAAAATGATAATGTGAGCTTTTTTAATCAGTTTATGATAGAGATGCCGCTTTTTTGTTCGTTTATATAAAGCTTTGTTCCTTATTCATCCCGTGAGAATGATAAAATAATCCTTTACACAGCGCCTCAGCTGTGGTATAATTGAAAATACCGGTGACTTCCGGATATCATCTTGCGGAGGAAAATATGAGTATTCTTAACGTTGAACATGTAACGCACGGATTTGGTGCGAGGCAAATACTGAACGACGCATCTTTCAGACTCCTTAAAGGAGAACACGTCGGACTTGTAGGAGCGAACGGAGAGGGAAAATCCACGTTCCTGAATATAATTACAGGCAAGCTGATGCCTGACGAAGGAAAGGTCGAGTGGTGCAGGCATATCACTACCGGTTACCTTGATCAGTACAGCACCCTTGAAAAGGGGAAAACTATCCGTGACGTCCTGCGCGAAGCCTTCGATCATCTTTCAGAGCTGGAAGCTGAGATGCTCAGGGCATACGAAAAAATGTCCGACTGCACCGAAGAAGAGATGAACGAGCTCATGGAGGATGTGGGAGAGATACAGAGTATACTGGAATACAGCGGATATTATACGATAGACGCTAAAATATCTGAATATGCCAACGGTCTCGGACTCAATGAGATAGGACTTGACAGGGATGTAGCCGAACTGTCCGGAGGACAGCGTGCGAAAGTGCTTCTTGCAAAGGTGCTACTTGAAAATCCGATGATACTCATACTCGATGAGCCGACAAATTTCCTTGACGAGAACCATATAAGATGGCTCACTGATTTCCTGAAAAACTATGAGAACGCATTTATTCTTGTATCCCATGACGTGCCGTTCATGAACAGTGTCATAAATGTGGTGTATCATGTGGAAAATGCAGTGATGGCACGTTACACTGGCGATTACGACAATTTCGTAAGGATGTATGAACTGAAAAAGCGTCAGATCGAACAGGCGTATGAGAAACAGCAGAAGGAGATAGCTGACCTGGAGGATTTCATTGCCCGCAACAAAGCAAGAGTTGCCACTACGAATATGGCAAAATCCCGTCAGAAGAAGCTGGACAAAATGGATAAGATAACTCTCATGCGCGAGAAGCCGAAGCCAGTTTTCAGTTTCCGTAAGGCACGTACTCCCGGCAGAGTCGTCATCGACTGCAAAGACATCGTTCTCGGCTATGATGAACCGCTCACAAAGCCGGTCTCCGTAAAGGTGGAAAACGGTCAGAAGATAGCGATCCGCGGAGTGAACGGCATCGGAAAATCAACTCTTCTCAAAACACTGCTGAAACTGATACCGCCGCTTTCCGGATATGTTGAGCACGATCAGTTTGTTGAGTACGGATACTTTGAGCAGGAGGAAGAGAGCACTTCCGATACCGCACTTGATGTGATATGGGCTGATTATCCTTCCATGACAAACGCCGAAGTGCGTGCAGCACTCGCACAGTGCGGGCTGACCACCGAGCACATCACTTCACAGATGAGAGTCCTGTCCGGAGGAGAAAATGCCAAGGTGAGACTTTGCAGGATAATGCTCAAAGAGATAAATCTCCTTGTGCTCGATGAGCCTACCAATCATCTTGACGTTGAAGCAAAGGAAGCACTGAAAAAGGCAATAAAGGATTATAAAGGCACTGTACTGATAGTCAGCCATGAGCCTGAGTTTTACATGGACATAGCGGACAATATCTGGAATATCGAAGAATGGTCAACCAAGATAATATAAAAAGCCGCTGATATCAGCGGCTGAGAAAGCAAAACGGCTCCGGTGAAAACCAGAGCCGTAATTTGTTAGTTTTTATTGGACTTGCAGATTATGTTCCTGTCCTCAAGTGCTTTTCCGACCTCTTTGCAGAGTATCACTGCTCCGGGATCGCGGTTCGCTACAGCAGTTTCAAGCTGACCGAACAGATTATTGAGATTGAACTCAGCAGCTGCTGTAGCAGGACTGCTTACCGGATCACTGTAAGTGAAGCTTTCCGAGAGTTTTGTCAGAGCTGAACGGAGTTCAGCGTTATCAGTCTTGTTGGAAAGTCCCTGAGCTCTCATGGCGAGATTCTTCATGAGTCGTGTATCCACTACTGTCTTGTTCTCGATGTTAGTTATCTCATCCCTTGCGATATTCGTTGTGATACCGCATACAAGTGCGGCGGCGAGAACGAGTATGCAGAGCAGAGCTGCGAGCCATACCGGGAAATCCTCCGATTGACCGGCAGCAATGAGAATGATCGAAAGCACTGTTTGTGCTGCAAGGTAGATGATGCCTACTCTGAATATCGGGAAACCGAGGACCTTGCTTTTTAGTTCTGCACCGTCATATGCCAGCTTGAAAACAGGCACCTGAAGTCCTATGGCAAGCATTTCAGCGCCGTATCCTATCCATGCAACTGATGTGTATTCGATAGGCAGGAGGAAGAATACAGCAGAGAATACAACAGCCAGTATGGCGATAATTATATAGATCTGAGATCTTGTCTTATTCATGGTCATTCTCCTTTCCTGTGTCCGCAGTTATTGCAGAAATTTCCGGTATTTCCTTCATGTCCGCACTCTGGGCAGTCCCATGCAGCGTCGTTTGCAGCCGGACGCGGCTTTCCGCACATGTTGCAGAAGTTCCCGGTAACGCCCTTGTTTCCGCATTCACAGTCCCATGTATCAGCTGCCTTAGGACGCGGTTTTCCGCACATGTTGCAGAAATTGCCGATCACGCCTTTATTTCCGCATTCGCAGTCCCATGTATCAGCAGCTTTCGGACGCGGCTTGCCGCAGATATTGCAGAAGCTGCCGGATGTGACGCGATTGCCGCATTCGCAGTCCCATACATTCGCATCAGTCATAGTGTTTCCTATAGATGAAGCAAGACCGGCAGCGGGAGTGAACGCATCCTTAGTCATGTTCATTACACCGCCCATAGCACCAAGAGCAACTCCGAGACCTGCCACATCAGCGATACCGCTGCCGCCTGAGCCGCCGCCCATGTTCTCAACAGCGCCGAGACCAACCTGACGTGCTGTCTCCTGCTGATAGGTGAAGCCCTTCATGCGCATCTCAGCTGCTTCAGCTGCTGCTTTGATCTTGAGAGCCTCAGCATCACCCTGAGCACCGATGACCTTGATGCTTGCTGCGGTAGAAGCTTCGACCTTCTGCCTTTCAGCACTTGCCTCAGCCTCCGCTTTTCGTATCTGTTCCTCGCGCACTTTAAGGTAAAGATCGGCATGCTGCTGTTTCAGGCGCTTGAAATTCGGATCGTCGTCCGGAGTCATCACGGAAGTAACGAAGAATTCCGGCATGAACAGACCATAATCTTCGAGGTATGTATTGATGCACTCGCAGAGTTTCAGTGATAACTCATCGAGGTGAGAATCTATCTCAAGGATATCTATGCTGTTCTCTTTGATTATGCGTGCAAGATTGCTCTTGACTGTGGTCATTATCATCGCCTTGAACTTGGCGACGGAAGGTTTGAGACCGAATACGCCGTCCACCACATCCGCATGGGTGAACTCATTTGCTGTGCCGACGAGTTTGACAAGGAGCTTTCTGGAATCCTTGACACGGATATTGAACTGACCGTTAGCACCTATCTCAACAGGGATGCCAGTGACCGGCTCATAGAATCTTACCTTGGAATCAGTCCCCCACTTGATGCCCATCTGAGTGGTCATGTTTATGAAGTAGATTTCAGAATGGAATATGGTATCGGCATTAGTCGGGATCTTATACAGCTTTTCGATCAGTGGAAGATTCTGAGTCACAAGAGAATGTCTGCCTGCGCCAAAGAGGTCAAGAGCCTGACCGTCACGGAAGAAGATAGCTTCCTGTGACTCATGAACGATCAGCTGTGAGCCGTAATTGAAGTCCTCTATGGGATGCTTCCAGACGAGTGTCTGATTATCGCCTTCATACTTTATGACGCTTGCAAGTCCCTGATTCTTGATCTTCTCCTTTTCTATCCGTTCCTGAACATCTATGACAGTCTCACAGAGAGGACAGGTATATGTATCCGCATTTTTGTCTGCAACGAGATTGCATGAGCAGCTCGGGCAGGTGAATTCAGCCTTATTGCGGATATTATCCCCTGCATTTATCTTTTCCTTGCAGACAGGACATATAGCCTTGTCGCCCTTTGACTGATCGAAAACAACATTGTTGCCGCAGTGAGGGCAGTATCTTGATGTCATCTTGTCGGTCTTAACATGGATCTTGTATCCGCAGGCGCAGTCAATGGTCTTTTTAGCAAAAAAGCCCTTTGAAGCTTCAGTGTATCTTCCGCACTGAGGACACTCGATAACGAACTTTGCCATTAGAATTCCTCCTTGGTATTGTTATGATATAAGACTTGTATCTATTTCTTTTTCGGCTTATGTGTTAAATAAACGATAAGACTTATGATCCCCACGATCAGCGCAAACATAGCTTCCCCTTCTCCGTCATTGCTGCTGCATACGAAGAACAGTACTATGCAGATTATCATTATGATCTGCGAAAGGTTGGCAATGGTCTTGTTCTTTTTCTGTTTTTTCCTTGCAGCGATGAGCTCGCTCTTTCGGCGCTCAGCCTCTGCGGCAAGCATAGCCTCTTCCTTCTGCTTGTCGGCAGCTTTCTGTGTCACATCACTGCGGACCATGGAGGCGATGCCGTTGTAGATATGGGAGAACTCCTTTTTGTCATCACCTCTTGCGAAGGCGATCGCATTTTTCAGGGAATTTCCGATAACGTACTGGATATGGTCATTATAGACCGCTTCGCTTGAAACATCATATCCATAGCCTCTTATGTACTTGACAGAAAAGCGGTTGATAGTTTCAGGTGAATAAAGCTGATTTCCGATACGGCATGAGTTTTCAGCAAGGAATTTATAATAATACGCCTGTGCGCACTCAGGGTTGAGGTCGAGGACCTTTTCGCAGTACTGAGAGGCATTTGTAAAGTCTCCGTCATTGAGGAAAATATTGATCCTCTTCAGCAGCTTATCTTCGCTCACCTGCGGGGAAGCTGATGACTTTGACGCTGAAGATGGCGTATACTGAGTCGGTCTGTTCATTGAAGAAGGAGAGCCGACTACTTTTTTTATACCATGGATAAGATCGTTGATAAAACCGATCTTTTCCATATTCTGAGCCTGAAGGTGAGAAAACTCAGGCGGCAGGTCATATGGATCCATATCCTTATAACATGGGATGAGCAGTTTACTGTGGTCGGTCTTTACCAGCTTCAGGAATCTGCTCCATTCATTTCTTACCCATACCGCGCTGAAATACTCCAGCTTTGTACCTATAACGAGCATGACCTTTGCAGTATTTATTGCAGCGAAGATATAGGGTTCATATTCCTGACCGAGTTTATCTTCAAGTGTTATAGCCGCATAGAATACCTTATAGCCGGCATTGACAAGCTGATAGTAGATATCATTGGCGTATACACTGTCGCGTGTCTTCTCACCGTTCTCATCAGTCTCCTTGTAGCATATGAAGACATCGAATGGCTTTTCATTCTGAACTATGCGCAGGATACTTCTCTGTAATTTGTCGATCTCCTCAGCTTCGGCTTCGTATATTTCCCTCTGTCTGGGATCGGCATAGCTGATAGCAGAATTGTAGTCAACATCCGAAACGACTGATTCGAACTGAGTTCTGTGACATGTTGGTACGCGCTTGAAGGTCGCAGGATCTTCGACGTACTCGATACCAAACTTGCAGAGCACCATTCCCCAGTACGCTTCCGAGTCATCAGGGGCAAGAGTAACGACTTTTTCGTACAGCTCCTGAGCTTTGTCGAATTCATTCTTCAGTCTCAGATTATTTGCACGGTCGAAAAGCTTCTGTGCATTTTCATCCGCCACTGACGGGATGGTCTGGAGAGTACCGCAGTATTCACATTCGCATACCTTTTCGCCATTTGTATAGTCAAGTGCACCGCCGCACATTTTACATTTGTAGATCGCCATTTCTATTCCTCCGGCATCCAATATATGTGAAATAATTCCACAATAAATTACCTACATTATATCACATTATTATGAAAATAGCAAGGGACACTCGAAAATACTTCCAAATTGTAATATTCTGCCGCGATAAAACAGAGGGCGGCGTTTCCGCCGTCCTCTGGATCACGAGCCGTATGATCTTTACTGCCCGTGCAGATGCACTTGCCGTTCCTGAAATATCGCCGTGCTATTCACACGGTATCATCAACATCGAATCCCATATACGGCTTATCTGTTTTGCATTATCGTCCAGCAGATGCTCTGTAACGTCGCCTATGCTCTCTATCTTGATGAGTTCATGTGTATCGGCGTCAACCGCATACAGTGTCTTCTGTCCCATATCACAGGCGGTCTCTTCGCTGTCATATTCACTGCCTGTGATCTTCTGCGCAAGCTCCCAGCATTCCGCTGCTTTTTCTGCATTAGTATGCGCTGTCGGTTCAGTTTTTTCGTAGACATACTCCTGAAGGGTATCTAAAAGCTTATCATTTCCCGGCATGTCTATCCCGTTCTCCTCAGCAAGCTTGACAATGTCAAATGAATACACATCTCCGGCTGAATCCACAAAACTGCCGTCACAATGAATGCCCCATGCGTAGTTGCTGCACAGATGTACAAGAACTATGGTATTTTCAGGTGCCTGCGGCACATGTTTCTCAGAACTGCTCTCATGCGCCGTGTCGCCGCATCCTGCGAGCAGTATAGCTGTACATAACGATATTGATAATGACCTCAACATAAAGATTGACCTCCTTACTGAAATGTTCAGTAATACAGTGTATCCGCGAAGTGCTATTGCTGCACGGGACAAGAAAAATCGTCCATATGCACAATTCTGTCTCAGAAAATCATGCACATGGACGAATAATATCAATCAGTTACGGGAAGAGCTTCAACTATTCCGAGCTTGTATCCCTGTATAGCTGCTGCATCTGCATTTGTAACTCCGTCTCCGGGATTGCAGCAGTCGGCATTCGCAAGTCCATTCTTTGTTATGCCGTCCGGCTTTCCTTCTCCGTAAGTATCGGGATTCGAAAGATACTGCATTACAAGTACTGCATCTGCCATATTCACTTCTTTGTCTTCGTTAGCATCGCCGTAGACAACATTTGCGGGTGTTGTAGTCGTTGTTGTGGTCGTGGTGGATGTGGTAGTTGTTGTCGTTGTGGTAACAGTCGTTGTCTTTGTTGTACTTGATCCCGATTGGCTTCCGGAATAGTACTCAGAAAGTGAGATACCGTCCTTGCCCATCGGGTATTTGTGGTCAAGGCTTATATATCTTCCGTTCTCATCATGCCAGAGAGAATCCTTTATGAACTCATATTTCACATCATCCCACTTCTGGAAGTTGTCATACATAAGTCCGCCCGTATCTGAGGAATTCTCATTGAAGCACCAGAAAGTGTGGTGGATATGCTTATCTATGATATAATCTCTGAGTTCCTCAAGCCAGTGAACGTTCTCGCCGGTCTTATCATGCTCTTCGTCTACCCAGCCTCCCCATTCACCAATGAGGACAGGTGCTATCTTCTCCTCGACAAGGAAAGCCCATGTACCGAGCCAGTAATCCTCCAGAAGCGTCTCACGGCTGAATGTCTTTGTAGGATCGTCAAGATAGAACCACTTCTGCTTGTATACCTCCGGACCATAATCGTGGGGAGAATAAACAAGTTTGTCCTGATGCTCTCCAAGGTCTATCGGACAGTCCCTTACTCCGCGGAGATTTGCTCCCCACCATGCTCCCCATACCTTGCTGGGCTTATCATAGTTCGAATAGTCAATTAAAGGTGTGGTCCAGTCTGCGCCCTGATCGAATTTAGGATAGCATTCGATACCCTCTACCATTATGAGAAGATTCGGATTCTGGTCGAGGCATGCCTTTGCACCGCGCTCGGCAGCATACTTCCAGTTGTTGATATCCTTAGAATCATCCCACTTTGCAAATTTTCCTGACTCAGGCTTGCCGTGGGGTTCGTTCTTGAGGTCGATAGCGATGATGGTATCATCATCCTTGTAGTACTCACAGAACCATGAGAGGGCTTCGAGCCAGTCATCCGTGCTGAAATTCTCGTCATACCAGAGCGGTATCTCGTGTCCTGAAGCATTGGTGGAAGGGCTGTGGATATCTATCATTATCTTTATTCCCTTTTCTTTGCACCAGCCTACTACGATGTTCCATATGTCGAAGCTGTACTTTGGCTTGCCTCCCTGCACACCTTCGACTGTCAGCTCAGGGTTCTCATATTCATTGAGCTTTATCATGGGGTCCGGCTTTCCTTCTTTCCACTGAAGAAGTATCTCTGTAGACATCGGGACACGGAGAAGATTGAAACCGTGATCTGCTATAAGGTCAAGACAGTGTTCAACATTCGCAGACCATGCACCGTCAAATATCTGGCTTCCTACATTGTAACCAAACCAGTTTATACCTGTGAGCCATACGGGATTGCCGTACATATCGACTATCTCTGCATTCTCATTGACATGGAGCCAGTCATCGTGATACTCGTCAGGCTCTGCACTGCTGGCTGTAAGCTGAGACGATGTCCTTCCGACCGGGATAAGAGCTGTACATAATGCGGCTGCAAGGGCAGCTGCTTTTTTCAAAATAATCTTAGCCATTGCCATTCCCTCTCAATACATTGTACCAATGACCTGATACTGCGGAAAAAGGTACATATTCACAGAATCATCTGCACTCATAATTATATAACAGTTTTCATTTTTTGTCAACAATTTTCGTCAAAGTTGCTTTTTTATACAATATCGTCTGTTTTTCAATGAAATAATTGCTTTTTGCATCAGACCGTGGTATAATATAAAGTGAATTATTATGTTCGGAGGCTATTGAATGGAACAGGATGTTCTGCATATAGAAGGAACAGTTGAAAACGTTCTCTTCAAAAATGAAAGCAACGGCTACATAGTCCTCGACCTTGACGCCGGCGGTGAGCTTATCACTGTTGTGGGCGAACTGGGAGATATCGAAGAGGGCGAAAGCCTCATACTTGAAGGCAGCTATACTACCCACCGCAGGTTCGGTACACAGTTCAGGGCTGTATACTGTGAAAGGAAACTGCCGGATACGGTAGTGAATATCGAAAAGTATCTCGCCTCCGGAGCTATCAAGGGCATCGGTCCGGGACTTGCAAGACGTATCGTCGCTGTATTCGGCGCGGATACACTTAATATAATGGAAAATGCTCCTCACCGTCTCAGTGAGATAAAAGGCATATCAGCCGCAAAATGTGAGGAGATCGCCGGCGAGGCTAAAAAACTGTTTTCCCTGCGCTGCATAATGACTTTCCTTTCACAGTACGACATCCGCTCACAGTTCGCAATGAAAGCGTACAGGAAATTCGGCGGAGATACTATGGAACTGCTGAAGCTGAATCCTTATCTGCTCTGCGGCGACTCGATAGAGCTCGACTTCCGCAAGGCGGACAGCATCGCACATGATATGCACATCAGCCGCAATGACGATAAGCGCGTTATTGCCGGCATACAGTACATCCTCAGGAGCAACACTTCTCTCGGCCATTCGTGCCTGCCGCTTGAGAGTCTTATGCAGATCGCTACAAAAGCTCTCGGAGTCTCGGAAAGCGATTTCTACAGTTCATATAACGCAGCCCTCGATGATGATGAACTCTTTGAATTCATCAAGAACGAAAGGGAATATGTATACCTTCCGGACTACTATTATGCCGAGCGCTTCATCGCAGACAGGATACATATACTCCGTGATTTCACTTCTCCGGAAGACTTCGATTACGATGACCTCATAAACATCGAAGAGGAAGAACACAATATCCGTTACGAAAAGAAACAGCGTCAGGCTATAACCACTGCCGTCTCACGGGGACTTATGATACTGACCGGCGGTCCCGGTACAGGTAAGACCACCACGCTGAATGCTATAATCTCTATTTTCGAAAAGCGCGGCATGAGAGTGCTGCTTGCGGCTCCTACCGGACGCGCTGCAAAAAGAATGTCAGACCTGACTGACAGGGACGCTAAGACGATACACCGTCTTCTCGAAGTTGTCTACGACGCAGGCGGCAAGCTCACTTTCGCACACAACGAGAACAATCCTCTGGACTGCGACGTTCTCGTAATTGATGAGATGTCCATGGTGGATGTGCTGCTCTTCGAAAGCCTGCTCCGCGCTGTAAGGCTCGGATGCAGACTTATCATGGTCGGTGACAGTGACCAGCTTCCCTCAGTGGGGGCAGGAAATCTTCTGCGCGACCTGATAGACAGCAAAGTTGTACCGGTGACCGAACTCACCGAGATATTCCGCCAGGCACGTCAGAGCTGCATTGTCACAAATGCGCACAAGATCGTCGCAGGCGAATATCCCGATCTCACTCAGAGAAGGAGTGACTTCTTCTTTTTCAAGCGCGATGACTATGAACAGGCTGTCAGGCTCATAGTTGACCTCGCTAAACGACGTCTGCCGAAAGCTTACAACTACTCCCCTACCGACGATATCCAGATACTCACGCCTTCAAGAAAAGGCACTGTCGGTTCTGTGGAGCTCAACAAGATACTTCAGAATGAGATAAACCCTCCCGGCGATGCAAAGCCTGAATACAAAAGCTATGTGTACACGTTCCGTGTCGGGGACAAGGTAATGCAGACGCGCAATAACTATGACATAGTCTGGCGCAGAGGCGATGAACAGGGAACTGGTATATACAACGGCGATATCGGCAAGATAGTGAACATAAATCCGCCTGCAATGACTGCGGTCATTGATTTCGACGGACGTGTCGCTTCTTATCCCTTCGATATGCTTTCCAATGTGGAACTGGCATATGCGATAACCGTCCACAAAAGTCAGGGATGCGAATTCGAAGCAGTCATAATGCCGGTCCTCGGCGGATTCGAAAAGCTGTTCTACAGGAATCTGCTTTACACCGCCGTTACCCGTGCGAAAAAGCTGCTCATCCTCATAGGCTCGGAAGAAAAGATCAACAGCATGGTCGATAATAACAGAAGGACCAAAAGATATACCTGCCTGAGAAATATGCTCACAGGCAGCGACGATGCGCCGTTCATACATGCGCATCATACAAATAACAAGCCGGAAGAAGGCGGTTCGGGAATACTCGCTTTTCTGGCTGAAAAAGAAGGAAAGGACTCAGACAATGGCTAATACAGATATAGGAATTGATCTCGGCACATCAAATATCGTTATGACGATGGGCAACAAAGGCGTCGTGCTCAGCGAGCCTTCCGTCATAGCTTACAACACACGCACAGAACGTGTGCTGGCTGTCGGAAAGGAAGCTTACGAGATGATAGGCAGAAACCCGGATTATATCGCAGTCGCACGTCCTATCAGCGAAGGCGTTATCTCTGATGATGATCTGACTCACAGTATGATAAGAGAATTCATCCTTAAAGTTTCAGGTCACCAGCTTATAAAGCCGCGTATCATAATCTGCATACCTTCATTCATCACTGACATCGAGAGCCGCGCTGTTGTCGATGCCGCAAAGAGTGCAGGCTCACGTCAGGTGTTCCTGATACAGGAACCTATCGCCGCGATGATCGGTGCAGGCGTCAACATCACCAAAGCAAAAGGTCATATGATCGTTGATATCGGAGGCGGCACTACAGATGTGGCTATCGTTTCCATGAACGGTGTGGTCACATGCCATACTATCAAGACTGCCGGAAATGCTATAGACCGCTCGATCATAAAGTATATGCAGAATAAGTACAAGCTGCTTATCGGTGAGCGTACCGCTGAAAAAGTAAAGATAGAACTCTGCAACCTCTATGATCCGAGTGACGAAATGACTTACATGGTCAAGGGAAGAAGTCTGCTGAAAGGTCTGCCGGCTCAGGTGCTGCTCAGTGAAACTGAACTCTGTGAGGCTATCGAAGACGATACTTTCGCTATCATGGAAGCTATCAGAAAAGTACTTGAGGATGCTCCGCCGGAACTGGTCGGTGATATTTACGACAACGGTCTTCTGCTCACAGGAGGAGGTGCTCTTCTCGGCGGACTTACACAGCTTATCAAACGTACACTTGGCATAAACTGCCATATCGCAAAAGATTCCATAAACTGTGTCGCTAAGGGCACGGGCATGGCTTTCGGAAGAATGACGACGCTGCTCGACGGTTTCGAAGCAGCTACGGTTTATAAGTACCGTTGATACTATGCTGGATATAACTAAGGATGAGCTGAAAAATGCTCTTGAAAATGATAAACGTTCCGCAGTCCGCATCAAGCGCGGAATGGCTGTGTCGTCCCTCGCACTGCTGATACTGTCCATCGCCGGATTCATGGCAGCTGACCGCATTGCCGGCAATTCTTCATGGTGGATGCTGGTCTTTATCGCATTCATGGTGCTGATCGTGATGATCCTGCGCATCATCCCGTACTTCATCATGTTCATTGACACATCCGCAAAACAGGGCGCCGGTCATGCTTTCCGCAACGCTCTTCATATGCACAAGTATAAGCAGCTGTATCCGTATCTCCGCACTGAGATCTGTTCGGACAGCTTTCTGTCCTCTCTCGATACGTTCATAAGTTCGGAAAAAAATGCGTATGAACTCTTTCAGCTGAATATTATCAAGTTCTACACTCACGTCAGAAGATGCGAGCAGGATAAAGCTGAGGCGACCGCTGAACATCTCGAAAGCAGCTACAGCAAGAAAATGTGCAGCGAGATCGATATGCTCTCCATAAGGCTGAACCGCGCTTATCAGTACGGAACTGCCGAGGAATATCTCGGACTTGTCCGCGATAACGCGGAAGTCCTCGAAATCGCAAAGCATCAGGGACTGGACAGCGCCCTCTCTTATCTGAATTTCGCAGCACTCGAAAAAAAGCTGACCGGCGACCTCAACGGCGCTCTCGAACTCATGGAGATGAGCCGCGAATACTGTCTCGATAAATTCAATACACCGCTGGTTGCTCCACAGATGCAGCAGCAATTCAATTATTCACGCTATCAGTCAGCTCATATGCTGCTTGATACCGCTGAACTGCTTTTTGAGGCAGGCAATATCGCAAGATGCCGTCAGGTGCTGGAGGAATCCGAGTCCATGATAAAGCTCGTCAAGTGCAGCATGCCGGAAATGTATGCAAGAGACCACAAAAGCCTTATCGAAAAATTAAGAGTTGCAGAAAAGGAGTAAGCTTATGAAAAATCTTTCGATGTTCGCAATCGCACTCGCATTGCTGATGTGCACGCTGACTGCATGCGAGGATGATGACGAAAGCTACAGCAGCCGCAGTCCGAAAAAGAATCGTTCAAGTTCTTCTTCAGTTTCTTCAAGTTCGGCTTCTGACACAGAATACACTTATTACATGCCAGATTTCTATAACTATGATTACGAAGATGCAGTACACTCTTACGGCAGCTCAATAGAGTTCGAGATAATCGGCAGCGAATACAGTGATCTTGAAGAAAACCGTATCATCAGTCAGGATATAGCTCCTGAGACGGAATTCAAGAAGGGCGATGTTCTTAAAGTCGTTGTCAGCAAGGGCATGGAGACTGTTGAAGTCCCGAAGGTGTCCGGAATAGATCTGGAAATAGCAAAAGAACAGCTCACTCAGCGCGGACTCGAATACGAGATCAAGCAGGTATCGGATCCTGATATCAAGAAGGGATATGTAGTAGAATCTGATCCTAAGGAAGGTACAGTCGTTCATAAGGGAGAAAAGATCCTCCTCAAGGTAAGCCTTGGAGCAAGCAAGGGACAGATAAAGGTCGATAAGTATACCGGCATGGATATACAGGACGCATCAATGATGGCGTCGTATGCCGGTCTGAATGTAGTTACCAAGAGCAAGGCTTCATCTGAAAAAGAGAATACTGTTATTGAACAGAGCATCAACGCCGGCGAAAAGGTAGAAGAGGGCACAGAGATCACTCTCTACTACAGCAACGGTCAGAATCCTGAGGGAGAGATACCGTTCACTATCCCGTTCCCCAGCGATGCAAGCGGACGTTTCGTCATCGACTTCCTTATCAAAAACGAAGACGGCAGCATAACTACAGACTCTACGCCTACACTCGCACTCCCTGAAATGGGTTCAGAGATAACTCAAAAGGTAAACGGCAGCGATGAGAAGACATATGTTATAGCTACTCTTACAAATATAGATAACGGCTCAAGTGCAGTTATAGGAACTTACTATTTCAACTTCACAACAGGCACTGTTGTATCCGAGACAGAAGATATCTGGGGTGCATTCAATAAGGTCGGAGCTTTTGAACAGAAGAACGAATAGTAAACTGACATATCCGCGCAGAAAAATTCCGGTATTATTCAGCTTCATCGTTTCAATGTTGACTAAATCAGAAAAATAGGTTATAATACTATTGTAACATAATTTTAAGGAGTGTTTCATAATGAGTGAATCATGCACATCTCAGGACTGCGCAGGCTGTCCCAGCGCAGGCAATTGCAGCAGCAAACCGGAAAGCATGCTCGAAAAACCTAATTCAATGAGCAATATCGGCAAGGTCATCGGCGTTGT
>DFJW01000092.1 GCA_002373775.1 Ruminococcus flavefaciens
CTCAAGGCTAATCCTGACAGACTTGCAAAGGGTACTGTTATCGAGGCTCGTCTCGACAAGGGAAGAGGTCCTATCGCAACACTTCTCGTGCAGAACGGTACGCTCAGACAGGGCGATGTGCTCATTGCAGGCACAGCTGTCGGCAGAGTCCGCGTAATGACCAATGACAAGGGCAGGACAGTAAAGTCTGCCGGACCTTCTGTTCCTGTTGAGATAACAGGTCTTGCAGAAGTTCCCAGCGCAGGTGACATTTTCAACGCTGTTGAAGACGAGAGACTTGCCCGTGAACTCGTTGAGCAGAGAAAGCATGAGCAGAAGCAGGAGCAGTTCAACGCATACCGCAAGGTAACTCTTGACAACCTCTTCAGCCAGATCGCTGAAGGCGAGATCAAGGAACTGCCTATCGTAGTCAAGGCTGATGTTCAG
Organism: Ruminococcus flavefaciens; assembly: GCA_002373775.1. Taxonomy (GTDB): domain Bacteria; phylum Bacillota; class Clostridia; order Oscillospirales; family Ruminococcaceae; genus Ruminococcus; species Ruminococcus flavefaciens_M. The sequence continues at coordinate 427 of DFJW01000092.1, forward strand.
GGTTCTGTGGAGGCTGTAAAGCAGTCACTGGAGAAGCTCTCAAACAATGAGGTAAGAGTAAGAGTCATCCACGGTGCTGTAGGTGCAGTCAAGGAGAGCGACGTTATGCTCGCAAGTGCATCCAACGCTATCATCGTAGGATTCAATGTAAGACCGGATCCCGTTGCTGCTGAGAATGCTGCAAGAGACGGTGTGGATATCCGACTTTACCGCATAATCTATGACGCTATAGAAGAGATATCCACTGCTATGAAGGGCATGCTCGCACCTAAGTACAGAGATGTAGAGCAGGGAAGAGTTGAAGTCCGTCAGGTATACAAGATATCCAATGTCGGAATGGTAGCAGGAAGCTACGTACTCAGCGGCAAGGTAACAAGAGGCAGTCAGGTGCGTGTAGTCCGTGACGGTATCATAATCGCCGACGACAAGATCGCAGGTCTCAAGCGTTTCAAGGACGACGCAAAGGAAGTTGCTGAAGGCTATGAGTGCGGAATCAGTCTTGAAAAGTTCAGTGATGTAAAGGAAGGCGATATCTTCGAGACTTATATAGTTGAGGAGTACCGCGAGGATTGATAAAAAATCAATGATCTGGAAATACAGGTCAATACGAACGGGGGTCATGAAAATGGATAACAGCAGAATGAGTACTGCGGATATGCTGCAGTACTGTAATGAAGCGCTGGCATGGGATGATTTCGGACCGGTAGATATATTCTTCTTCGAGTCAGTAAAGAAGATACTGCTCGGTCAGTGCAGCGCTATGGAAGAGCCCGAGGACGTCATCGACGACCTCATGGGCATAGAGCGTCCGGTAAGAGATGTTGAACTTGAACCGGATTATGACAAATATGCGGATATTTACTACGGTGAAGAAGGCGATGACGATATCCCGGATTACAGCCGCAGCGACGAGGACGAAGCGTTCGATTCAGCTGTTTTCACCGGCGGATTCTTCGATGAAGAACAGGAGACTGATGAGTCTGCTGAAGAGCCGGCTGACACTGAGGATGCTGCTGTTCAGGATGCTGATCCGGAGGCTTCTGAAGAAGCAGCCGATGAGACCGATGCGGACGCACAGCCGGGCGATGGAGCCGGCGAGGATGCTGAAAGTCAGGATCAGCCCTCTGCTGACAAGCATGAGGAAACAGAAGGCGGATTCACCGTGAACCTGTGATACGAAAGGATAAAAATGCCAAATTTCAAGAACAGCCGTATGGCTGAGGATATCAAAAGAGAAATGACAGCTATTCTCCGTGATCTCAAGGATCCGAGGATAGACAAGATGCTGACTGTGGTGAGGACTGAGCTTTCAGGAGATATGTCTGCATGCAAGGTGTATGTATCCAGCTTCGAAGGCGCAGAGCGTACAAAGGAATCTGTGCAGGGACTTAAAAGTGCCGGCGGATTCATACGCAGAGAGCTTTTTCACCGCCTGAAGATGCGCAAGTCACCGGAACTCACATTCGTTGCGGACAATTCTATCGAACGCGGTGCTGAGATCAGCAGGAAGCTCAATGAACTGGGCGTTTCCGGGATCGGCGGAAGCGATGCCGGGGAGGAATGAGCCATGCTTATAGGATTCAGTGAAGCGGAAGTATTTCTCCGCAACTGTCAGGATGCGGTGATAATCACTCATCGCAATCCGGACGGCGACTGTATAGGCGCCGGTTTCGGTCTCAAGGATATACTTGAGCAGCTGGGAGTGCGCAGCCGCGTTGTCTGCCACGATGTGTTCCCCAAGCGCTACAATTTCCTTACAGAAGGCGGAGCAGGCGAGGACTTCGAACCGAAGACCATTATCGCGGTGGATATAGCTGATACAGCTCTTATGGGAAAATATGAGGAGATATACGGCAGCAGAGTGCAGCTTTGTATAGATCATCACATCTCAAACAAGAAATATGCCGAGAAGACACTTCTGCGCGGAAATGCCACTGCTGCATGCGAGGTCATCTACGATCTTGCTCAGTATATGGGCGTAAAGATCACGAGACACTGCGCTATGTGCCTTTACACCGGCATTGCCACTGATTCAGGCTGTTTCAAGTACGATTGCACGACTCCCCGTGCTCACGAGATAGCAGCTGAGATGATGCGGAATTACGATATAAATTTTGCAAGGATAAACAGGAACATGTTCGACGTCAAGTCGCCGGGAAGAATGAAACTCGAAGGCAGGCTCAGCGAACTCATGGAGCAGTATCTTGACGGCAGGCTGGTGATAGTTGCCGTGACACAGGATATGATGCGCGACATGGGCGTTGAAATGGAAGAGCTGGAAGGTTTTGCGCCTATGACGATACAGATGGAGGACACCGAAGTGGGCATACTCATGAGAGAACGCCCGGACGGAGTGTTCAAATGCTCTTTCAGATCGGCGAACGATATAAATGTTTCTGATATCTGCCAGACTGTAGGCGGAGGCGGTCATGCAAAGGCTGCCGGATGCAATGTGAGCGGAGACGCAGAGTCAGTCAAAGCCCGGCTCATCGAAGCAGTTAGGAAGGCTATCGAAGCATGAACGGGATACTCTGTGTAAACAAACCCCAGGATTTCACGTCCTTTGATGTCGTGGCAAAACTGCGCGGAATACTTCATATAAAGCGGCTCGGTCACGGAGGAACGCTTGATCCAATGGCTACAGGCGTTCTGCCGGTCTTTGTGGGGACGGCTACCAAGGCATGCGACATAATGCCGGATAATACCAAAAGCTATCTTGCGGGATTCAGATTCGGCTGTGTCTCGGACACACAGGACGTCTGGGGCAACATAAAAACGGTATCGGACAAGTCGGTTAGCCTTGACGATATCAACGCTGTGCTGCCGGAGTTCACCGGCAGGATAATGCAGCTGCCGCCGATGTACTCAGCGGTGCAGGTGAACGGTCAGCGTCTTTATGACCTTGCACGAAAAGGCATGGAAGTTGAACGCGAGCCCCGCGAGATAGAGGTGAGTTCGCTGAGATTGCAGGGATACGATCCTGTAAAGCGCGAGGGCAGTCTGGAGATAGTATGCGGAAAGGGAACATATATCCGTACTATTATAAATGATATCGGTGACAAGCTTGGATGCGGAGGGATAATGACCTCACTGGTGAGGACTTCTTCCTGCGGATTCACTCTTGCGGACTGCCATACGTTCGAAGAGATAATCTCTGCGAGGGATGCCGGAACACTGGAGGATATGATACTTCCCGTTGAAAGGCTGTTTTCGGAAATGCAGAGGATAGTTCTGAGCGAGGCTCAGACAAGAATGTACCGGAACGGCGTGAAACTGGACATTGAGAGAGTTAGCGGCATAAGTACGGAGCATGATGAGTATGCGGTCTACGGAAGTGATGGCTTTATCGGTACGGCATATGCCGACAGGGAAAACGGCGTTCTGCGGGTCGGAAAGAATTTCGGGTGAAGGCTATGCAGGAGAAAAAAACGGCTGTTGCTCTCGGATTATTTGACGGAGTACATCTCGGTCACAGGGCGGTGTTGTCAGAGGCATGCGCCCAGCGTGAAAACGGACTTGTTCCCGCTGTGTATACATTTGCGCCGGAAAGCGCGATATACAAGCCGGACAGTTCTGCCGGCTATATCTACGGAACAAAGGTGAAAATGCAACTGCTGACTGAATGCGGGATTTCGCGTACAGAATTTTCAGATTTCGGAACAGTCAGAAAGCTTTCAGGGGATGAATTTGCGGAAAAGATATTGTATGAGCGCCTTAATGCGGCATTCGTCTGCTGCGGAAGTGATTTCCGCTTTGGCAGGGGCGCTTCATGCGGAGTTGATGAACTGCGCAGATCTGGTGAAAAATATGGATTTCGCGTCCGGATCGTTGAAGACGTAAGGCTTGGCGGAGACGTGGTATCGTCCAGCTGCATACGCCGTCTGCTTATGGATGGGGATATCGGAAAAGCGGATTCTCTTCTGGGCAGGGATTATATTATCTCCGGCACTGTGTCTGACGGGAACCACATCGGACGCACTATCGACTTCCCGACGATAAATCAGGATTTCAGTGCAGGTCAGCTTGTCCCGGCTTACGGAGTGTATTCCGGAAGGACATCCATAGATGATACAGAATACCGGACAGTTACGAATATCGGCGTAAAGCCGACAATCAGCGGAGAACGTGCTCCCCTTGCCGAAACTCATATCCTCGGTTTTTCCGGCGATCTTTACGGCAGGGATGTGCAGGTGTCTCTGGAACGCTTCATACGTCCGGAGAAGAAGTTCGGTTCTCTTGATGAACTGAAAGAACAGATCAGCAGGGACATATCCGCTGCATCTGACATATAAAATTCGTTATATGTTCACTTCATTATCACATACAGGCATTAATATATTGTAGGTATATATTAGTATAAGACTTCTAAAAGGAGGAATTATCCCGATGATAGAAGTAAAAAATCTATCTAAAAGGTACGGAGACAAACGTGCCGTCAACAACATAAGCTTCAGAGTCGAAAAAGGCGAGATCCTCGGTTTCCTCGGCCCTAACGGAGCAGGAAAATCCACCACCATGAATATGCTGACCGGTTATATCTCTTCAACATCCGGCAAGGTGCTTATTGATGGTATAGACATTTTTGAAGATCCTAAAAAAGCAAAGATGAAAATAGGCTACCTACCTGAGATACCGCCGCTGTACGTTGATATGACAGTTGACGGCTATCTCAATTTCATGTTCGACCTCAAGAAATGCAAACTTCCGAGAAAGGCACATCTCAACGATGTCTGCAATCTCTGCAAGATAAGCGATGTTCGCGGAAGACTGATAAAGAACCTTTCAAAAGGTTACAGACAGAGAGTCGGACTTGCACAGGCACTCATAAACAATCCCCCTGTGCTCATTCTCGATGAGCCTACAGTAGGACTGGATCCCAACCAGATCATCGAGATCAGGACGCTCATCAAGAAGCTCGGAAAGAAGCACACAGTCATCCTTTCATCTCACATACTCCCCGAGATACAGGCTGTATGTGACAGGATAATCATTATCAACAAGGGCGTGGTAGCTGCCGACGGCACAGCTGATGAGATAGCCAAGAGCATCACCAACAAGCACCGCATGACCGCCCGTATCGAAGGTACTACACGCACTGCGGCTGATAAGGATGAGATAGTCGATGCTATCAAGTCTCTGGACGGAATAAAGTATGTCCGTGCGGATATGGAGCGTGAAAAGGGGATTTACGACTATGACATCGAGTCTGAGGACAAGATAGACATCCGCCGTGCACTCAATAAGCTCTGTGCAGACAAGGGATGGAACATCCTCATGCTCCAGCTCTCAGATCTCACTCTGGAGGATATCTTCCTGAAGATCACCATGGGCGAACTGGCAAATGAAGATTCCGACAGCTCCAAGCCGAGACCGCGCATCAATCTCGTGTTTGAGGGCGATAAGGTAAGCGCTGAAGCTTCTGACAGCGAAAATAATGACGGAGGTGAGGACTGATGGGCGCTATCTACAGACGTGAAATGGGTGCATTCTTTTCATCGGGACTGGCTTATGTTTTCCTGGCTGTATTCTATGTGCTTTCAGGATATTTCTTCTATAACAATGTAATACTTTCAGGATTCACTGACACATCACCGCTTTTCACAAATATGTTTATAATCGTACTGTTCCTCATCCCTATCCTCACCATGAGACTGCTCAGTGAGGAAAAGAAGAACAGGACAGATCAGGGACTTCTCACTGCTCCCATAGGACTCTGGGAAATAGTCATGGGCAAGTACCTTGCAGCTCTGACGCTCTTCATAATAGCTGAGAGCATCATTTTCGTATATGCTCTGATACTCAGCTACCTCGGAGATGTGGTATGGGCAACACTGCTTGGCAACTACTTTGCTATGCTGCTTGTAGGTGCTGCATTCATTGCTCTGGGACTGTTCATTTCATCCCTTACAGAAAACCAGATGACTGCCGCAGTTATTACAATGGTAGTCCTCTTTGCTCTGTTCCTTTTCAATAATCTTACTGATTCGGTAAATAATGAAAAGTTACAGGAACTTATAGAAAAGCTTTCATTCTACACAAGATATGTTGAGTTTACCAGCGGTGTGTTCAATCTCACCAGCGTACTTTTCTATATCAGTACAGCATTCCTCTTCAACTTCTTCACAGTAAGAGTTTTAGAGAAGAGACGCTGGGGCTGATACTGATGAGAAAGGAAGGTGTTGATACACAATGAGTAAACAGAAGAACAATCCGGAAGAGATAGAAGTTGGCGTCAGCGGGAACAGTGCGGAGGAGACCGCTAAGGAGAAGAACAGCGGCAATGCCAAGAAACTCAAGTACGGCTCCATGTCGATCATAACCATAGCCCTCGTTATCGTGATAGTTATAATAATCAATATCATGGCAGGCATAATGGAGAAGCGTACTCCGCTCAAACTTGACCTTACTGCCGATAACCGCTATGAACTCTCTGATGAGACTATCGACTTCCTCAGAAATGACCTCGATCAGGATATCGACATAATCGTTACCTGCAAGAAGGAAGAATTTGCAAACATAGAGTACAATACTGAAGCATACTACAGGATATATGCCGGCATGGATGTGGATGTACCTTACTCCATGATACCGATAATCCTTGAAAAGTACCAGATGTACGCAAATCAGGGCAAGGGAAAGATCAATGTAAAATACGTTGACCTCCAGAACGATCCCAAGGCGCTGGCAAGCTACGAGAAGTACTACAGCAAGACATTCTCTGACAGAAGCATAATCATATACAGCAACGAGAGAGTCCGCGTGATAGACACAGATACTCTCGGCGGCATGATAACTTTTGACCAGAAATCCACATCAGCAACTCCGGCATTCGTTTTCGCAGGCGAGAGCGTTATCACATCCGAGATCATGAACGTAGTTGATGCACATCCTGTAAGAGTTGCTCTTGCGGCTACAGTGAACGGCGAGACGATCTACGATCCTCAGCTCTATGAGAACGGAATGTACAGCTGCTACAAGGGACTCAAGGACGAGCTGCTCTCCAAGAACGGCTATGACGTTGAGGAGATAGATATAGCAACTGACGAACTTGATACCGAGAAGTACGACATGGTAGTCATCCCCATGCCTTATCAGGATTTCGATGAGAAGATAATCAACAAGCTCAGCGACTTCCTCTACAACGATGAGAACTACGGAAAAGACCTGCTCTACATCGCTGATCTGCCTTCGACCAATCTCACCAATATAGATGAGTTCCTGAAGGACTGGAGCATAGAAGTTGCACCTCAGTATATCTATGATACCGGTGACAACTATTTCGGCAACAGCGAGACTATCGTTTATGCAAGGATAGCTGACAATGAGGACTATGCAGATATCGACGTCGGTTCACTTCCGGCTGCTGCATATACTTCAAGGCTTGTAAATGTGCTTTCAAGAAATAATGAGAGTATTGCTTCGGCAGTGATCGAGTCATATGATACAGCTGTCAGCAGAGGATTTGATGAGGGCAGCAAGCCGGGCAGTGCATCAGCAAAGCCTATCGCAGTAGTATCCAAGAGACAGCATCAGAACAAGACTGACCAGTTTGCAGTTGATGAGAGCAATGTAATGGTACTGGGATGCGGCTTCATGACTGATACCAAGGTACTGAGCCAGACAAAGCTCTACAGCAACGCAAGTATGCTTCTCGGCGTACTCAATAAGATGACAGGCAAGGAAGCTGCGGTAATTATCCCGGAGAAGTCTCTCCAGCAGGCAGTTATTGCACCTACCGCAAAGCAGACAAAGACGATAAGACTCATTACAGTATATATCATACCGGCAGTTATCGTTATATTAGGTCTGTTCGTACTGTTAAGGAGAAGGAATAAGTAAATGAAGAAACAGCTTTACGGCATAATCGGTCTCAGCGCTGCTGTAGCAGTGCTGGGAGGCGGTCTTGCCGCTCTGAAACTGACAGAAAAATCAGACAGTGACGAGAGCAGTTCCGCAGTTGAAATGACACAGGCTGCTGTTGAAGGTTCGGGCATGATACTTATCGACGACAATACAGAACCGCCTTATGCAGCACCGACTACGGAAGCTTATGTCATAGGCACTGAGCCTGCCGTTGATGAAAAGCCGGCTGTAAGCAGCGTGCATGTAAAGAATGCAGACGGCGAACTTGAAGTCAAGGTGCTGTCTCAGGCAACAGCCGATGCTGCTGCCGAGTATACACTTGCAGGATATGAGGAATACGACCTCGACAGTCAGCTGCTGAGCACCATAGTCAACAATGTGAATCAGCTGAGATCGGCTTCACTGGTCGAAGAGAACTGCTCCGACCTTTCAAAGTTCGGACTTGGCGATACTGCCATAAAGGTGGACGTCAATTACGCCAGCGGCATAGTCAGAACTATATATATCGGAGATACATCTCCGGTAAATCCTCAGAACTATGTAAGGATAGATGACAGCAATGATGTTTATACCGTAAACAGTTCGTCTGTTGCGACATACAGCAGAAAACCGGTCGATTTCGTGCGCACAGTAGTTCTTGCAGAGCCTTCTGCTGAGGAGTATCCTAAGATAAACAGCGTCCGTATAGAGCGCGAAGATATCGACTATGACATCTTCCTTGTATACGGAGAGCACAGCGATGAGACAAATTCAGGCGGCACTTCCGCCGTACATGAAATGGCTGAACCGGTGCATGCTTTCCTTTCAGTAGAGCGTTCGAAGGACATAACCAACGGCATGTTCGGACTGACAGCAAAGAGCATAGACACTCTCGGCTGCACAGATGCCGACATCAAGAAAGCCGGTCTGGATGAACCGTTCTGCCGCGTGACGATGGAATGCGACAACGGCAAGACCTATGTGCTGCTGCTCAGCGAGATGTATTCTGAAGAGGGCGAGAATGTCTGCCGCGCTATGCTTGAAGGCGGAAATGTGATATATGTAGTATCCGCTGACAAGGCAAGGTGGCTGACTGTAACTCCTATCGACATCGCATCGCGTGTCATACTCGGTTCATTTGTATGGAACGTAAGTGAGTTCACTGTTGAAAACAGCAGCGGAACTAAAGCAACTTTCCACACCGAGCCTACCGACTCTTCAAAGGACAGAAAGGATTGCCGCACAGAGGATATGACCGTTACAAAGGACGGTGAGGCATTTGATGCCGAGCGCTACAGACAGCTTTACGCTTTCGTGCTCGATTCCAATGGCGAAGAGTTCGCTCTGAATGAGAAACTGCCGGATACTAAGCCTGCTGTATCAGTGAAATATACCGATTCTTACCTTAACAAGACTGCAACTATTGATTTTTACGACTATTCACCTATGACATCGCTTATTGCAGTTGACGGCGAACCGCTCTTCTTCTGCAGTAGGTCCTATGTGGAAACGCTCAGCGGCAACATTGATAAGATCGAGACCGGCGAGGCATACGTTACCACATGGAAATAATGAACGGAGGTAAAGTATGAACGAGAAATTCTATATGTATAAGGGCTATCCGCTCGTAAGAAACGGCGACCAGCTGTATTACGGATATATGTCAGATCCGTATGTTATATGGATCCAGATACTGAATAAAAAAGAAGTTGAAGGCTGTGAAATGGCTTCAAAGGTCCGCGTTATACAGATGGCAACAAAGACTGACGATCCGATGAAGGCTTTCGTAAAGAACACTGAGCGTGAGTGCGGACTCTATGAGGCACTGGACATCGCAAGTGTATGGCTGGAAAAGGCACTTAATAACTGATCCTTCAGCAGCTTGAAGATCAGAGCTGTTCATATCATAAACTTAGCCATGGCGTCCCTGCTTTGAAAAGCGGGGAGGCTGTGGCTTTTTTATTAACATTTCATCCATTTTTCATTGACAACAGGATAAAAGTGCGCTATAATAAGAGTATATCATATGCTTTAGGAAAAGAGGTACAAAACGATGGCTGCAGAAAAAAGTCTGAAAGTTCTGATAGTTGACGACGATAAAAATATATGTGATCTTCTCAGGCTGTATCTTGAGAAGGACGGCTACGGCGTCATGCTCTGCCACGACGGTGACGACGCAGTAGTAAAATTCAATTCTCTAAACCCTGATATGGTCCTGCTCGATATCATGCTGCCCGGTAAGGATGGCTGGCAGGTATGCCGTGAGATCAGGAAAAAGTCCAATGTACCGATAATAATGATAACCGCAAAGGGTGAGACTATCGACAAGGTAATAGGTCTTGAACTTGGCGCGGATGATTACATAGTAAAGCCTTTTGATGCAAAGGAAGTCATTGCCCGTATCAACGCGGTCACAAGACGTGTGGGCAATAACAATGCTGAACCCGAGATAAAGGAAGTTCACTACGACAAGCTCTCTGTCAATATGACACGCTATGAGCTGAAGGTGAACGGCAGAACAGTTGATACTCCGCCTAAGGAGCTTGAACTGCTCTTCTATCTTGCTTCAAATCCGAACCGTGTTTATACCAGAGACCAGCTTCTTGATGAGGTGTGGGGATTTGAATACTACGGCGATTCACGCACGATCGACGTCCACATCAAGAGACTGCGTGAAAAGCTTGAAGGCGTGTCCGATAAGTGGGCTCTCAAGACTGTATGGGGAGTCGGCTATAAGTTTGAGGCGGACGAAGAGGAATAAGCCTCCGGGCTGATGAATAGTGATCGCTTTGCGGTGTACAGGCATGTGCGCTTGAAGACGATGTATCCGGGGCTGTCAGTTTGCAGTCCCGTGTTTTTTTAGTACGATATTGCCGTGAACGGCAATATGTTTCCGGAGGTGATCTCATTGAATCAGAAAAACAGTTCATATTTCAGATTTGCCCGTTTTGCACTGCTGGTGATAGCTTCGGTAATTGTTTTTCTCGGAGTAGTCATAGTTTCTGTAGGTACAGGAGTGTATAAGCGCAGTCAGCTAAATGAACTGAAGAGTGAAGGAAAGTTGTTTATCGACTGCATGAAGAATTCCTACAACGATAGCAGCAGCTTCAACAGCATCGGGATGCGTTCCATACATTACAACTTCTCCCGTGCAGGAAAAATGGATATTTACGTCTATGATTCCGAAGGCAACTGCCTTATTGCTTCGGACTATTATGACGTTGATGAGAACACCGGAAAGATCGAACGCAGCGATCTCATAGACGAAGAGGGATATGAACCGCCGGTCCTTTCAGAGAAGATGCTTGATAAGATCGGGGACAATGATGGACGCTACCTCGAACTTGATGATGAAGGAATATCGAGCAGTGCGCCGCGTATGATCTACGCTTCAAGAGTGTATATCACGATCGGTGACAGCAATTCAAGAATAAAGCTTTATGCAGTGTTTGAGCGGAAGCCGGATAAGATAAACAGCTTTGCGATCCGTTTCACGCTCCTCTATTTACTGATAGGTGCAGCAGCGATATTTGTGACTTATCTGCTGCTCAAACGCCGTGCGCAAAAACTGATCGCATATGAGAACGATTTCCTGAAAGTCAGCGAGATGTTTGCCAAGGGCGATTTCTCGGAAAAGCTGCGGACTGATATCGAAGGAACTCAGAAGGAGATCGCACAGTACGTCAATGCACTTGCTTCAAACGTGGAGAACAGCGAGGATACGAGCAAGACGTTCATAGCCAACGTATCTCATGAACTCCGAACTCCCATGACGACCATAGGAGGATTCGTTGACGGGATACTCGACGGTACTATCCAGAAGAGCAGGCAGAATGAATATCTGGTGCTTGTATCGAATGAGATAAAGCGTCTGAAGATACTCATCAGCTCTATGCTGAATATGACGAAATTCGAATCCGGCACTATGGCTCCTAATTTCAAGGAGACCAATATCACTGATCTTGTGGTGCAGACGGTGCTGATGTTTGAGAAGAAGATCGACGAAAAGGAACTGGAAGTCGAAGGACTTGACAGCGACAGGCTTATCGTTGTAGTCGATTCCGACCTCATGCAGCAGGTAATATACAACCTTGTGGAGAATGCCATAAAGTTCGTGAATAAGAGAGGTACACTGTCTTTCACATTCACTACGGATGAACAGTGGAACATAATCGGCATAAGGAATACCGGAGAAGGTCTCACAGACACAGAGATACAGCAGGTATTCGACCGCTTCTATAAGACGGATTCATCACGCGGAAAGGATACCACCGGACTTGGACTTGGACTTTCCATATCAAGAAAGATAGTACATCTGCACAACGGACATATCGTGGTAAAGAGCGTGTACGGAGAATATACGGAATTCCTGATACAGCTCCCGCGCAGCAAGAAAGATAAGGAAAGAGAAAAAGAAAGAGATACTGAGAGGAGCAGAAATGGAAGATTACGAGAACAGATCAGGGGATACGGAACTGATGAACAGTCAGAAAGATCCGGAAACGGCTGGGAACTTGACCAGTACAGAGAACTCGAACAGTACATGGAGAAAGAAGATGAATGATACAGACAGGGAGTACATCCCATTGCACGAAAAGCTGCCGGATGAGCCTTCGGAATATGTCCCGAGACACGAGAAACTTCCGGAATCAGCTCAGGAGAGTCATGAGTCAGAAGTACAGAAGCCGGTCTATGATGACTTCATGTATGAGCCTATAGGATTTGAAGAACTTGACGATAAAAAGCCGGAGGCATTTGATTTTCCGTCGGCTGAGAAGGAAAAAAAGCGTTCTTCCGGAACTGCTGCTGCCATCACTCTGTTTGCGGTGCTTCTTATTGCATCAGCAGCTGCATCGGTCTATGGCATATATAATGATATCGCACACAGCAGCAAGGCAGTGCAGGAGATCGTCAACAGCCGCAGGGCAGTGATATACCTGAATTCAAAGCCTGAAAATGCCAAGGCTGCCGAGTATGACACGGATGAGTACGGCAGGTATTCGTCGGAAGCAGTCGCAAGTATGGTAAAGCCCTCTATAGTTGAGATATTCGCCTACGGTGACGCAATGCGCAGTCAGCTCATAGGCACAGGTTCCGGAGTAGTCCTTAGCAAGGACGGCTACATAGTCACGAACGCCCATGTGCTTCAGGAGGGCGGATTCCATTCCGTAAGCACTGACGACGGTGATGTATTCGACGCCAAGGTCATAGGCAGAGATGTCAAGACTGATATCGCTGTGCTCAAAGTTGACGGACAGACTTTCGTTCCGGCGGTTTTCGGAAATTCCGATGAGGCGACAGTCGGCGAAAGAGTAATGGCGATAGGAAATCCTGCCGGTCTTTCCGGCACGGTCACCGACGGCATAATATCAGCGGTAGAGCGTAAGATCAAGGGCGATTCCACAGGCTTTGAAATGACCTGCATACAGACAAACGCCCAGATAAGCCCCGGAAATTCCGGAGGTGCACTGGTGAATATGTACGGTCAGGTGATCGGCATAACCTCTTCAAAATATGTCAGCAGCAGCCTTGAAGGTCTGGGATTTGCGATCACGATCAACGAAGCACAGCCCATAATCGACGAGCTGATATCCAAAGGATATATAAGCGGACGCTTCCGCATAGGTATAATGCTTATCGACATGTCCAGCCCTGACAGGATAGCAGCGATCGAGGAGGAACTCGGATTCCCGCTTCCGGATGATTTCGCAGGAATATACATCAGCGAGATACAGGATGATTCCGACATAAAGAATACCGAACTGAAACCGGGAGACTTCATCACAGCAGTAAAGGGCAAGAGCGTCAGCACATATTCCGATTTCTACGATACCATAAGCAGCAACTATGCCGCCGGCGATTACGTTGAAGCTACTGCTGCTCATGTTGACAAGAACGGAAAGGTGAATTATTACAATATCCGCTTCAAGCTGATGGAAGATACATCGGGCAAATACTGAGGCGTTGACGGGCAGAGTGATCTGCCCGTTTTTCATTTTATGACGCATATCAAAATGTTTCACCAAAACACTTTCCACCGACTGTTGAAAACTTTGTGCAAATTTCTGAAAATTGTGAAAGCTTGCAGAAAGTACTTGATTTATTGTAAAAAGGTGGTAAAATATAATTAGCACTCAGAGAAAGAGAGTGCTAAACAAGCTTGCTAATAATAATCAGGAGGTAATATATTATGACTATCAAACCTTTACAGGACAGAGTTGTTGTTAAAATGGTAGAGGCAGAAGAGACTACCAAGAGCGGTATAATACTCTCAGGCTCAGCTAAAGAGAAGCCTGAAGTTGCACAGGTCGTAGAAGTCGGCCCCGGTACTGCTGATGTGAAAATGGAAGTAAAGAAGGGTGACAAGGTCCTCATATCTAAGTACTCAGGAACAAATGTTAAACTGGAAGGCAAGGAGTACATCATCGTAAAGATGGAAGATATTCTTGCAATTGTTGACTGATCCGGCATCCGGAACAGATAAAACCAATTCTATATTAAGGAGTAATTTATTATGGCTAAGGATATAAAGTACGGCGCAGACGCAAGAAACGCACTCCAGGCAGGTATCGACAAGCTTGCTGATACTGTAAGGATAACAATGGGCCCCAAGGGCAGAAATGTCGTTCTCGACAAGAAGTTCGGTGCCCCCCTCATCACAAACGACGGTGTTACTATCGCTAAGGACATCGAGCTTGATGATGCTTTCGAGAACATGGGCGCACAGCTCGTAAAGGAAGTTGCTACAAAGACAAACGATGCAGCCGGTGACGGTACAACAACTGCTACTCTCCTTGCTCAGACTATCGTTCGCGAGGGTATGAAGAACATTGCAGCAGGCGCAAATCCGATGATCCTCAAGAAGGGTATCGCAAAGGCTGTTGACACTGCTGTAGAGACTATCATCGCTAATTCAAAGACAGTATCCGGCAGCGAGGATATCGCAAGAGTAGGTACAGTTTCATCTGCTGATGAGAATGTCGGAAAGCTCATTGCTGAGGCAATGGAGAAGGTAACTTCTGACGGCGTTATTACTATCGAAGAGAGCAAGACTGCTGAGACTTACAGCGAAGTCGTTGAAGGTATGCAGTTCGACCGCGGATACATCTCACCTTACATGGTAACAGATACAGATAAGATGGCTGCTGTATATGACGACGCATACATCCTTATAACAGATAAGAAGATCTCTTCTATCCAGGAGATACTTCCTCTGCTTGAGCAGATAGTAAAAATGGGCAAGAAGCTCGTTATCATTGCTGAGGACGTAGAGGGCGAGGCTCTCACAACTATCATCCTCAACAACCTCAGAGGCACATTCAAGGTAGCTGCTGTAAAGGCTCCCGGATTTGGTGACAGACGCAAGGAAATGCTGAAGGATATCGCAGTTCTCACAGGCGGCGAGGTCATCTCCGCAGAGCTCGGTCTTGAACTCAGCGAGACTCAGCTCAGCCAGCTCGGTCAGGCTAAGCAGGTAGTTATCCAGAAGGAGAACACTATCATCGTTGACGGTGCAGGCGACAAGGAAGCTATCAAGTCGAGAGTTGCTCAGATCAGAGCTGCTATCGAGACTACAACTTCTGATTTCGACCGCGAGAAGCTTCAGGAGAGACTTGCAAAGCTGGCAGGCGGTGTAGCTGTTATCAAGGTCGGTGCTGCTACTGAGATCGAGATGAAGGAGAAGAAGCTCCGCATCGAGGACGCTCTTGCTGCTACAAAGGCTGCTGTTGAGGAAGGTATCGTTGCAGGCGGCGGTACAGCTTATATCAACGCTATCCCTGCTGTTGCAAAGCTCGTTCCCACACTTGAAGGCGATGAGAAGACAGGCGCTAAGATAATCCTCAAGGCACTTGAGGCTCCTGTACGTCAGATCGCTGAGAATGCTGGTCTTGAAGGCAGCGTTATCGTAGACAAGATCGTTCGTTCACGCAAGGTAGGCTACGGTTTCGATGCTTACAATGAGGTATATACAGATATGATCCCTGCCGGAATCGTTGATCCTACTAAGGTAACACGTTCAGCACTCCAGAATGCAGCATCAGTTGCAGCAATGGTACTCACAACTGAGAGCCTTGTAGCTGATATCAAGGAAGATGCTCCTGCTGCTCCTGCAATGCCTGCCGGCGGTATGTATTAATTTATAATGCAGAATTAAAGGCGAACCTGAATCATTCGGGTTCGCCTTTTTGCGTGACATGGCAAATTTAACAAGTCTCCCTGCCAAATCCTGTTTATTATAATGCTTGACAATATATATGTGTGTATATATAATTAATATATATACGATTTTTAATCAATGGGAGGCTTTTATGGAAAACAATGAAAAAGTAATTTGCAGAGCGAATTTCTGGGCGGGCATTACACCTCTTGCGGTGGTGTTCACTGTGCTGTGGTGGATAATTGGCGGCGTGGGGTATTATGTGACTGGTCCTTATATGAATTATTCGAGCACTGAGTATATGTGGGGAATTGAGTGGCATAATCATTATTATGAATATCCCATGCTTCATGCGCTTGGAATAGCAATAACTGTTATAGTGTTCGTTCTTCCGGTCGTGATTTTCCTCATCAGAATGTTTATTGCCAAACGCTGCAAACTTGAACTGACAGAAGGTCAGATAGAAGGACAGCTAAAAACCACCTTCGGCAAGAAAAAGCTCCAGATACCGATAGACCACCTCGACAATGTTATGACTTCCAGCGGATTCTGGGACAAGATCAGAGGCGGCGAGACACTTCTCATCAGCTCAAATTCCGGCTTGATAAAGTTCCACTACGTCCGCAACGCTGATGAATTTGCACAGGCTGCAATGAAACGCATAGACGAGGTAAAGAAGTCCGCAACTGTGCCGCAGGCTGCACCTGTTCAGAATGCTTCCGGCGGCAATGCCGTAGAAAAAATGAATTCACTGAAACAGATGCTTGATTCCGGTCTCATCACACAGGAGGAATTCGACCAGAAAAAGAAGGACATACTTTCAAAAATGTAAAAATCCACCGGGGAATGGCGCAGCTGATGTTCATTCCCCGGTTTTTCGCATATCTTGCTCATTCCGTAATTATACGCTGTAAGCAGTGTGTACTCTGTCACTTAATGGATTCCCGGGCGGCGGAACACCGCCCCTACATTCTACTCTCTATTTTCTGCTTACTACTTGCTCTTTTTTTCACTATATGTTATAATTAACATGACACATATCGGACGCAGAACATTTTAGTATCAGGAGTTGGATAATTTGAAAAATACATTCGGTTCAAGCATTTCGCTGACTATATTCGGAGAAAGCCACGGCAGAGCAATAGGCGCCGTACTTGACGGCATGGCTCCGGGAGTTCCGGTAGATGAGGAGTTCATCGCAAAACAAATGGACCTCAGACGCGCATCCGGCCGTATCTCAACAGCCCGTCATGAAGCGGACAAAGTCAACATATTGAGCGGCGTTTTCAACGGCATGACTACAGGTACCCCCATAACCATGATGATAGAGAATCAGGATCAGCACAGCCGTGACTACGGCGAACTTGCATATAAAGCGCGTCCGGGACATGCTGATATGACCGCTCAGATGAAGTATCACGGATTTCAGGATTTCCGCGGCGGCGGACATTTTTCCGGCAGGATAACAGCCGGAATAGTTGCAGCAGGAGCAGTTGCGATAACTGCGCTTAAAATGAAAGGCATCAGGATAGGTACACATATCCTCACATGCGGAGGAATACTTGACAGAAGTTTCGAAAACTATGACGAGGATATAATCAAGCTGGAAGATGCGGCGTTCGCGGTGCTTGATGACGGTGTTCGTCAGCCCATGATAGAGCGTATAGAAAAAGCTGCCTCAGAAGGAGACAGCGTTGGCGGCAGACTTGAAACGGCGGTTATCGGACTTCCGGCAGGCGTTGGTGAGCCGTGGTTCGATACGCTTGAAAGCGTGCTGGCACATATCCTTTTCAGCATACCTGCTGTAAAGGGCGTTGAATTCGGAGACGGTTTCGCACTTGCCGATATGACCGGCAGCTCAGCCAATGATCCTTTCAGGAGTTCAGACGGAAAGATAGTAACCGCCACCAACCATAACGGCGGTATCCTCGGCGGTATTTCCAGCGGTATGCCGATAATCATCCGTACTGCTGTAAAGCCAACTCCGTCTATATATAAGCAGCAGGATACTGTAGATATCAAGACCGGCAAGGAAACCAAACTTGTTATACAGGGAAGGCACGATCCGGCGATAATCCACCGTGCAAGGATCGTGGCGGACAGTGCAGCTGCTCTTGCTCTCTGCGATCAGCTGGCGCTCAGATTCGGCACAGACTATTTTGCTCCATGTGAGAAAGGTTGATAAATATGGCATTGATGACATGTAAGATGTGCGGCGCAAAGCTTGAGAATATAGTTGAGGGAAGTGCCATTTGTACCTGTGAATACTGTGGGACTACACAGACTCTTCCGCGTATAGGTACAGAAAGATATAATGCACTGTTTGACCGTGCCAATTATTATCGCGCAAAAGGTGATTTTGACAGTGCATTGGCAGTGTATCAAAACATACTTGCAGAAGCACCTGATGAACCTGAAGCGCACTGGGGATTATGCCTTTGCAGATACGGAATAGGCTATGTTGTTGATCCGAGAACGTCAAAGCGTGTCCCCACCTGCAACCGCGCACAGTTCTCATCCATTCTCGAAGACGCAGACTATATTGCAGCGTTAGAGAATTCTGACACTGCTGCACGGGAAGTGTATGAAGCCGAGGCAGGATATATAAATAAGGTACAGAAAAGGATACTTGAGATATCAAGTCATGAGCAGCCATTTGATATATTCATCTGCTATAAGGAAACAGACGATAAGGGTGAGCGTACACCGGATAGTGTCATAGCTCAGGACATATATGAAGCTCTTACCAAAGAGGGATATAAGGTGTTTTTCTCAAGGATAACACTTGAGGATAAGCTGGGACAGGAATATGAGCCGTACATATTCGCTGCGCTGAACAGTGCAAAGATAATGCTTATCATCGGTACAAAGCCGGATTATTTCAATGCAGTGTGGGTGAAGAATGAGTGGAGCAGATTCCTTTCACTTATGGAGCATGACACTAAGAAGGCACTGATCCCATGCTATCGTGACATGAGTCCCTATGATATGCCGGAAAGGTTCATATCCCTGCAATCTCAGGACATTTCAAAAGTGGGATATATGCAGGATCTCATCCGCGGTATAAAAAAGATAACCGGCAGCATATCTGCTACGGCTGAAAGGTCAAAAGCGGCAGAAAATCCGACTACAGAGAACTATCTCAAGCGTGGAATGCTGTCACTCGGCTCCGGAAAGTGGGATGAAGCAGATCGTTTTTTCGAAAAGGCACTGAACATCGATGCGGAGAACTACAGAGCCTATATCGGCAAGCTGATGGCTGAATGCCGCATAAATTCAGAAGCTGCTCTCCTTAACGCTCCCGTAGATCTCAGAAATCACGACAACTTTAAGAATGCAGTCAGATTCGCACCGGAGAGTGAAGCGCAGAAGCTGAAAAAAGCAGGTGTGAGCAATGCCTATAAGCTGGCGGTGAGTATCACAGCTCATGATCCGGAAAAATCTGAAGCATACTATACTGCTGCTGATATTATGAAAAGCCTGGGTGGCTATTCTGATTCCGGTGCAAAGGCTGATGAATACAGGGCAAAGGGCGATACGATCAGAGAAAACATGATCCTTGCCGAGAATCAGAACAGATACAATGCCGCAGCAGCAGCAGGAAGAGCTGCGCTCACTACAAAGGATATGAGAAATGCGGCGGCGATGTTCCGGGAACTTGGAGGTTTTTTTGATTCAGCAGAACAGGCGAGATCTTATGAAGAACTGGCAGACAAGACCGACAAAAGAGCGGCAGCCATTTCAGTACGTTCGGACTTCATGCACGGGGTCAGAGTGGTCATTCGTTTCCTGCTGCTTGTTGCATCCCTTGTACTTCCGTACTTTTTGGTGCACAGGCAGGCGGTCTTACTTGATATGCTTGAGGAATTCAGGGGAGATTTACACTCGAATGCTGAATTCTTCAGCGGTGCCTGGAAAGCGATTATTATTACCGGTGTCGGATTCTTCCTTTCTCATTACTGTTCCTGCGCACTTGACGTAAAATTGTTAAAGATTATAAGGATATTGGCAAATATAATCATCGGGGCATTCAGTTTAATATTTGTTCTGACGATACACATCGGTACCAATGAACCCAAATACACATTCATTCTTATCGTAGTGATGCTGGCAGGCGGTGTAATAGGTCATATAGCCGGAAAATATGTTGCAGATAATGAGTAATGACCTTTAACATATAAAGCATAACCCCGGAACGGTCTTCGCGTGACCGTCCGGGGTGTTTTTTTATATTATCATAATGCCTCAGCGATATCAAGGACAAGACGTTCTGTCTTTTCCCAGCCGAGACACGGATCTGTGATAGAGCGGCCGTAAACGTTCTCGCCTATCTTCTGAGAACCGTCTTCGATGTAGCTCTCTATCATGAGTCCCTTGACCAGCTTTTTCACATCTTCGCTGTGACGCATGCTGTGGAGTATCTCCTTTGCAATGCGTGTCTGTTCAAGATACTGCTTTCCGGAGTTGGAATGATTGGTGTCAACGATGAGAGCAGGATTCATAAGTCCCTTTTCGGCATAGGTCTGTGCAAGGCGGTTGAGGTCCTCGAAGTGGTAGTTCGGGAACGACTGACCGCGGTCATTCACATATCCGCGAAGTATCGCATGAGCATAGGGATTGCCGTCACTTCTGACTTCACAGCCTCTGTATATGAACGCATGAGGATGCTGAGCGGCTGTGATGGAATTCATCATTACCGAGATATCGCCGCCTGTGGGATTCTTCATTCCCACCGGGATATCCACACCGCTGGATACGAGACGGTGCTGCTGATTTTCAACAGAACGAGCGCCGATAGCGATGTATGAGAGCAGATCGTCAAGGTAGCTGTAGTTCTCGGGATAGAGCATCTCGTCTGCGCAGGAGAAGCCGGTCTCTGCAAGGGCACGCATATGCAGATGACGCACAGCGATGATACCGCTTTTCAGGTCCGGCATTGCAGCCGGATCAGGCTGGTGGAGCATGCCTTTGTAACCGTCGCCGGTAGTACGCGGTTTGCCGGTGTATATACGCGGTATCATGAATATCTTGTCCTTGACTTTTTCCTGGAGTCCGCGGAGACGGGTTATGTAATCCAGCACCGGTTCTTCGCTGTCTGCGGAACAAGGTCCGATGACAAGCAGGAATTTATCAGATTCGCCGGCGAATATCTTTTTAACTTCGCTGTCGCGTTCAGCTTTGATATTGATGAGTTCCTGAGAGAGTGGATGAGCTTTCTTCAGTTCAGAGGGGTGAGGAAGCTCGCGGATGATGTTGAGTGCCATAATTACATTTCCTTTCTTATCCTGCTTCGGATACTGCCTGCTTCATTGACTTCACATATTCTCCCACATATGGGGCGGCATCTCTGCCGTATTTTTCAAGCAGTTTTATGATAGCTGAGCCCACGATCGCACCGTCAGATACAGCAGCCATTTTCTTTGCCTGTTCGGGAGTTGATATTCCGAATCCTACAGCGCAGGGGACGTCGGTGCTGTCTCGGATGACCTTTACGATGTTGCTGATATCGGTCGTTATCTCATTTCTTACACCTGTTACGCCGAGGCTCGATACTACATAAATGAAGCCTTCAGCTTCTTTAGCGATCATTGATATACGATTTTCTGATGTGGGGGCGATAAGTGAGATAATATCCACGCCGTACTGTCTTGCAACGGATGTGAACTCATCTTTTTCCTCAAACGGGAGATCGGGAAGGATTATCCCGCCGACACCGGTCTCACAGCATCTTGCCATGAATCTTTCCGGATCATAGGAGAATACCACATTTGCGTATGTCATGAATACCATGGGTGTTTTTACATCCCTGCGCAGTTCTGCAACAAGTTCGAATACCTTGTCGGTAGTGACTCCTCCGGCAAGAGCGCGTATATTTGCGCCCTGTATCACAGGACCTTCAGCAGTCGGATCTGAGAAGGGGATGCCCAGTTCTATGAGGTCTGCACCGTTTTCGGCAGCGGCACGGATGACTTTTGCGGTAGTTTCCAGATCGGGATCGCCGCAGGTTATGAAAGGTATGAACGCCTTTCCGTTTTCAAATGCAGTTCTGATATTACTCATATATATCCTCCCCTCTGTAGCGGGCGATCGCAGCACAGTCCTTGTCACCGCGCCCGGAAACAGTTACGATGATTATCTTGTCCTTGTCCATAGTAGGCGCGAGCTTCATAGCGTATGCGATAGCGTGAGCCGACTCAATAGCCGGGATGATGCCCTCTGTGCGCGAGAGATACTCAAAAGCATTCACAGCCTCATCATCAGTTATGGGAACATACTGAGCGCGTCCGATATCATGGAGATTTGCATGTTCGGGACCAACGCCTGGATAGTCAAGTCCGGCGGATATGGAGTATACAGGAGCTATCTGACCGTACTGGTCCTGACAGAAGTAGGACTTCATGCCGTGGAAAATACCTATCCTTCCGGTGTTCACAGTAGCAGCAGTCTCGAAAGTATCTATTCCTCTGCCGGCAGCCTCGCAGCCTATGAGCTGTACGGAGGTATCAGGTATGAAGTGATAGAAGCTGCCGATAGCGTTTGAACCTCCGCCAACGCAGGCGATGACTGCATCCGGGAGACGTCCCTCTGCTTCGAGTATCTGCGCACGGGCTTCACGGGAGATGACTGCCTGAAAATCACGGACAATAGTGGGGAACGGATGCGGTCCCATTACAGAGCCGAGGCAGTAGTGGGTATCGGATATGCGTGAAGTCCACTCTCTCATAGCTTCTGATACAGCATCCTTGAGGGTAGCAGTTCCCGATTTTACAGGTATGACGTCTGCACCGAGCAGTTTC
Source organism: Ruminococcus flavefaciens (assembly GCA_002373775.1). Taxonomy (GTDB): domain Bacteria; phylum Bacillota; class Clostridia; order Oscillospirales; family Ruminococcaceae; genus Ruminococcus; species Ruminococcus flavefaciens_M. Next base: position 23,224 of record DFJW01000092.1, read on the forward strand.
ATCCTGTACACGTTAAGTGCCTGACGTTTTGTGTCCTCTTCGCCCATGAACACAACGCATTCCATGTCCAGCAGAGCGGCAGCAGTAGCGGTAGCAACTCCGTGCTGACCGGCACCGGTCTCGGCGATGAGACGAGTCTTGCCCATTTTCTTGGCAAGCAGAGCCTGACCGAGAACGTTGTTTATCTTGTGGGAACCTGTGTGATTGAGGTCTTCGCGCTTGAGGTATATCTTAGCGCCGCCCAGTTCACGGGTGAGCTTGTCGGCACGGTAGAGCAGCGAAGGTCTGCCGGCGTAATTGTTGAGAAGCTCGGTGAGCTCGCGGTTGAAATCCGCATCATCCTTGTATCTGTTATAAGCCTCTTCAAGCTCTATAACTGCATTCATCAAAGTTTCGGGTATATACTGACCGCCGTGTATACCAAAACGTCCTTTTGACTGTGACATATCATCTTTCCTTTCTGCATCTGTTTAGTGTCTTCGCACCGCGTCAACGAATGCTTTCATTTTTTTGTAGTCCTTGAAGCCTCCCGTTTCGAGTGAGGAGCTTGTATCAACGGCGTAAGGACGTATGCTGTCTATAGCTTCCCGGACATTTTCAGGCGTGAGACCTCCGGCGAGGAAGAACGGACGCGAGACGCCGTTTATAAGTGAGTGATCGAATGTCTTTCCGCTTCCGCATCCTGAATCGAGAAGCACGATATCGGCAACAGAATCGTTTACAGCAGCGATATCTTCCGGGTTCCCGATACGGAATGCCTGTATCACCGGTACACTTGTAAGCCGGCGAAGGCGGGAGATATATTCGCTGCTCTCTTTTCCGTGGAGCTGTATCATGTCTATTGCTCCGGAACTCACGATATCAGCGATGACTTCCGGCTTTTCGTCCACGAATACGCCCACAGGTATCACTTCAGCCGAGAGCTGTTCCCGGAGCATGAGAGCCTTCCGCGGAGTTATATACCTTCTGCTCATGGGCGCGAATACGAAGCCTATATGATCCGGCAGCAGTTCATTGACGTACACGATATCCTCTTCACGGAGGATGCCGCAGAGTTTTATCTTAGTCATGGCATCCTCTCAGTTCTGCAAGTTTTGCGGATCTGTCGTCAGCACGCATGAGCGCTTCACCTATCAGCACTGCATCTGCTTTTGCCTGACGCAGGAGTTCGATATCGTGACTGTCCTTTACTCCGCTTTCGGATACGAAGAGTATACTATCCGGCACGATCTCGCGGATCCTTCTGCTGTTGCCTGTATCTACCGAAAAATTGGTGAGATCCCGGTTGTTTACGCCGACGATGCGCGCACCTGCACGGACAGCGGATACGGCTTCTTCAGCGGTGTGCGCTTCAACGAGTGCAGAGATGCCCAGTTCATCGCAGATGCCGATATATTCATTTATCCGGCTCTCGTCAAGTATTGAGCATATCAGGAGCACAGCCTTTGCGCCCAGCAGTTTTGCCTCATATATCATATAGTCATCCACTGTAAAATCCTTTCGCAGGCAGGGGATAGATACGCTTTCTGCGATCTCTCTGAGGTATTCATCGCTGCCAAGGAACCATTTCGGTTCAGTCAGCACCGAGATGCAGTCTGCACCTGCTTTTTCGTAGTCCTTTGCGATGTCCATATAGGGAAAATCCTCAGCGATCACACCTTTTGAAGGTGAAGCTTTTTTGCACTCGCATATGAACGAGATGTCCGGCTTTTTCAGAGCATTTTCAAATTCAAATCCGCCCTTAGGCAAGGAAAGTGCCGCTCTTTTTACGTCATCGTATGGATTTGCCTTCTTAGCGGCATCCACACGCTCTCTTGCATGAGCAGCAAGCTGGTCAAGAATATTCATGCTGCACCTCACTGATTGGAGAGGGCTATGAAGGAATCCATTGCAGCCAGAGCCTTGCCGCTGTCTATGAGTTCAGCGGCAGTTATGATGCCTTCAGCCATTGTATCAGCTTTGCCGCCGATATATATTGCTGCACCGGCATTGAGGAGAACAGCATTGCGCTTATGTCCCTTTATATCGCCAGCGAGGATGCCTCTTGTGATATCTGCATTCTCCTGAGGAGTTCCGCCGAGGAGGTCGTCCTTTGTGCATCTTTCGAATCCGAACTGCTCGGGAGTTATGGTGTAATTCTTCATCCATCCGCCGTTGTATTCGCATATCTCAGTCGGAGCTGACATGGATATCTCATCCAGCTTATCAGTTCCGTAAACTACCATGCCGCGCTTTGAACCCAGTTTCATAAGTACTTCTGCGACCGGAGCAAGCAGGATATCATCATATACTCCCAGCAGGTGATACTGAGGACATGCGGGATTGGTGAGCGGTCCGAGAATGTTGAATACTGTGCGGAATCCCAGTTCCTTGCGGATAGGTCCGACATATTTCATGGATGTGTGATACTTCTGTGCAAAGAAGAAGCAGAATCCGGAATCGTCAAGGAGCTGGCGGCATTTATCCGGTTCAAGACTGATGTTAGCGCCGAGAGCTTCAAGGCAGTCGGCAGTGCCTGAAAGGGAGGATGCTGCGCGGTTTCCGTGTTTTGAGACCATTATGCCGGATGAAGCTATGACGAACGCGGAAGTTGTGGAGATGTTGAAACTGTGGGCATTGTCTCCGCCTGTGCCGACTATTTCCAGCAGCTCTCTGCCCTCACCGTCGAATTTTATAGCGTGGTCACGCATTGCAGCTGCACATCCGGTTATCTCATCTATGGTCTCAGCCTTGGTGCTTTTTGTAGAGAGTGCCGAGAGAAATGCCGCGTTCTGTGTGGGAGAAGTCTCTCCGGACATTATCTCGTTTATTACAGCGTATGCCTCATCGTATGTCAGGTCCTCTTTGTTGACGATTTTTACAATTGCTTCCTTTATCATAATAATACCTCCGTATCAAACAAGTTCAATGAAATTTCTTAGCATTTTCTTTCCGTCGGGAGTCATTATGGACTCCGGATGGAACTGTACGCCGTATATGGGATATTCCCTGTGCTGCACAGCCATTACCTCGCCGTCATCAGCGAATGCGGTGACTTCAAGGCAATCCGGAAGAGTTGAAGCGTCAGCAGCAAGGGAATGATATCTTGCCACGGGAGCACCTTCATCAATATCCTTGAAAATGGGACTGCTGCCGGTGAAGTTTATCACTGACTGTTTGCCGTGCATCAGCTTCTTGGCGTAGGTGACTGTTGCGCCGTATGCAGCACATATCGCCTGATGTCCGAGGCATACGCCGAGAGTCGGTATCTTCCGGCATACAGTTTTGGCTGCCTCAACTATGATGCCTGCATCTTCCGGACGGCCCGGTCCGGGAGAAAGGATAATGCGGTCGGGAGCAAGCTGCTCTATCTGTTCTACGGTCATATCATCATTGCGTATGACCTTTATATCCGGCTCTATCTCGCCGATGAGCTGATAGAGATTATATGAAAAGCTGTCGTAATTGTCGATGAGAAGAATCATAAATCCGCCTCCTCTGCCATTTTAAGTGCGTTTATAACTGCTGCCGCTTTGTTTATACATTCCTGATATTCTTTTTCAGGTACTGAATCAGCGACGATACCTGCGCCGCTTCTTACGAAGACTTTGCCGTTTTTCCGGTATGCTATGCGGATAGCTATGCAGGTGTCCAGATTGCCGGTGAAGTCGATGTAACCGATAGCGCCGCCGTATATGCCGCGCTTGTTGTTTTCCAGTTCAGCGATCAGCTGGCAGGCTCTTATCTTGGGTGCACCGGAGAGAGTTCCTGCCGGGAGCACGGCGCTGACAGCATCTATGCCGTCGAAACCTTCTCTTATCTCTCCGCGGACTGTGGAGCCGATGTGCATAACATGTGAATAACGTTCGATGCTGTGGAGTTTTTCCACCTGAACACTTCCGAACCTGCTTATTTTTCCAAGATCGTTCCTGCCAAGGTCAACGAGCATATTGTGTTCTGCAAGCTCTTTTTCGTCAGCAAGCAGGTCAGCTTCAAGCGCCTGATCTTCGGCATCTGTCTTTCCTCTCGGACGAGTGCCGGCGAGGGGAAAGGTATGGAGCACGCCGTTTTCGAGCTTTACAAGCGTTTCCGGTGAAGCACCGGCTATCTCAACATCAGTGCCGGAGAAATAGAACATATACGGTGAGGGATTGATGGTCCTGAGTACGCGGTATGTGTTGAGCAGACTGCCTTCGAAATCCGCACTGAGCCGGTTTGAAAGCACTATCTGGAAGATGTCGCCTTCATGGATATGCTCTTTTGCCTTTTCCACCATTGAGCAGTACTGATCCTTGTTGAACAGAGCGGTAACTTCACTGGCAAGGTGTCCGGAAGGCTCTTTTCTGCGGTCGCCGTTCCGGAGCAGTCCGGCGAGCTGTTCAAGCTCAAGTCTTGCTTTATTGTAGCCTGCCTCGCCTTCATCAAGGCGCATATTCGCGATGAGTATGAGTTTCTGGCGGTAATTGTCGAATGCGATCACCTTGTCGAAGAGCATGAGGTCAACGTCCTTGAAGTTCTCGCTGTCTTCAGTCCCGATACGGAGGGACTTTTCGGAGTACGCGAGAAAATCGTATGAGAAATAGCCGACAAGTCCGCCTGTAAACGGAGGGAGATAGTCGAATCTCGGGCTCCTGTACTTTGCGAGTATCTGTCTTATCTGTTCGCTGGGATCATCTGATGTCATGGAAACATCGCCGATGACAAGTGAGTCCCCGGCAGCTGTGATCTGGAATTTTGGATCAAATCCGAGGAAAGTGTATCTTCCCCATTTTTCCTTATCAGCGACAGATTCAAGCATGTAGCAGTGTGTGGAGACATTCTTCAGTGTCATTATCGCTTCTATCGGAGTACATATGTCCGACATTATCTCGCAGCTGACCGGGAGAATGTCGTACTTTCCGCTCTCAGCGATCTCTCTGACTGTCTGGAATTCAGGCATAAATTTCATAAAAGCACCTCCATGAGATATCTGTCAGGCAATAAAAAAGTCCCTGACAGAATTTGATTCTGTCAAGGACGAATATACAAATATCCGCGGTACCACCTTGCTTCACGGAAAGACCGTGCACTTACAGAGTACTATCATACTCCTGATGATTAACGCACATCCTGACGTTGCAGAATACTCCGGAGCTGGAAATTATGTCGCCCATTCCGTTTGACTGCACCCTCGGCGGTCCATTTGATGATCTGTGTTTCACCTGACTCTCAGCAACGCAGGCTCTCTGTGGAGGCATGATCACCGTTATCTCCGCTTCAACGGTTTCGATAAATATATTATAGCGGCTCACTTTGGGTTTGTCAAGAGGTTTTATAAAAAATAATGTTTTTATCAATTCGATTTTACAAGATCATCATGATTTGCTTTTATCAACTAACTTAATGTCAGTTCAGAAGGTGAGAGAGGCTATCTTCCAGCTGTCAGACTGCTTGGAAACTGAGATCACGAGTGTGTTCACTGCGCCGAGATCATCGTAATCGGATATTATGGAATATACGCCGTCTGACTCTGCCTGTATGACCGGCTCTGTATCTTTGAAACTGAAACCGCCGCCGCGTGCATTATTCTGCATATAGAGCGCACCTTCTGCATCAATGTAGAGCGGAGAATCGCCGCCGATGATGCTGCTGTATCTGTCAGCTATAAGCTCAGGAGATAGGTATTTTTCCATGAATGTGCGGATATCAGCTGTGCTGGTGAATCCGGAACCTGCAACCTTGTAGTAGACCGTGCCGTTTTCACTGGTGTATACAGATGCTTCGTCGAATGGCACAGCGCATCCGCCCAGTTTGTCAACAGTGTTGAGAGCTTCCATTATCTCTTTAGCTTCGTAGGCAGTGGGAGCACCGTCTTCCGTGGAAATGTCGATCACAGTTTCGGTAGTTATCTCATCGACAGGCTGAGTTTCAGTTTCCGCTGTTGTAGCAGCTGCAGCTTCGGAAGATATCTCCTCAGTCTCGGAAGTCGCTTCAGAAGTTTCGGTCTCACTGGAAGTTTCTGTGGTTTCAGATGCGGCTGAGGTGACAGTTGCTGCCTCTTCTGTATCTGATGAACTGCTGTTCTTTCCTCCACATCCGGTTATACATGATAACAGGAGTGCGGTTGTAATAATGATCGCTTTTTTATTCATAGTTGTTCGTTCCTTTCTTGTATATGCGAAAAAAGATTATTACAAGCACATTATAACATAATATCAGAGAAAGAGCAAGAGACGCGCGGAAAACCTTGCCGGTCATAAAATCAAACCGCGATCAGGGGTGCAGCATCACGCTGCTTATATTGACATTTTACTGTACATTGTGATATAATTACTATATACATCATCAGGACTGGAGGGAAAGCTCATGCGCCGTTCAATATCAATGCTGCTGACTTTTATCTTGGTTTTATGCCTGTCTGTTTCATGCGGAAAAGAAGAAAAGGATACGCCTGAAAAAGACTGCCGGACCGCTCTGGAGGAATGGTTTAAGGACATGAACGATCCTGATGCGGGATATGATTACTATAAGGAAATGCTGCCGGCTGAACTATTCAGTCACCTTGAAGAAAAGGAACTCCTTGATGTGCGCATCGAGTATTTTCGTACATCCACAGAAGAGCAGCAGAGCAGCTATAAGGAAATACCGTCATTCAGCAAGATAACGTCGTCTGATGCTCTTTCGGATGATGAACTGAAACGTGCAGAAACATACTTTGCTGACCTTTCCTGCTATCGCTATTCATACCTTCTCGGTGAAGTAAAGGCTGAGAAAGGCTATGAGATAGATTTCAGGTATACGGATGAAAACAATAAGAGCGCAAGTTCAGTCGTATGCGCGGTAAAGCTCAAAGGGGACGGCTGGAAAATAATAAATACCGATTCGGATGACATGTTCTATTCAGCCGGAAGGTAAGGGGGAGCTATCATGACAATAATTAAAAAGTTAACTGCTGTTACATCGGCATTATTCATAGCCTCGGCAATGATGACTTCAACAGCATGCGGAAGCAAAAAGAGCAGCAGTGTGACAGAAGAGAAAGAGTCCTGTAATGAGGCACTGACAAACTGGTTCGCAGCTGCAAATTCCGCTGACGGAGCTGCTGCTGCGCTGGAGTATACATGTCCTGCTGCATATATCGACTACATGAAGTCGCAGGGAATATATGACCAGTACATCAGCGACACCAATTCTGATGCCGCCGGAAAACTGGAAAAAAGCGGTGCATCTCCTTCAATCAAGGAGATAAAGGAAAGCACCGAACTGACGGATGAACAGCTTGAGGCTGTAGCCCATTACTTCGAATACACCTTTGAAGTTACGGATATAAGCGTGTCCAGAGGTGAAGAGCTGGAGTATTCATGTATTGATCTGAAGGGAAAGGATTCCGACGAGACAGTATGTGTAGTTGAACTGGACGGTGAGGGCAAAAAGGTCATAAAATACACCGCCAAAGCTCTCATGCTGACATACGGAAACAAGTAACAGGAGGCTCATATGCTATCATTCGGCAGACGTATCCTGCGGTTTGCAGCAGTCGTTTCAGCAGCTTTGCTGCTCGTTTCCTGCGGAAAGAAGGAAAGCTCTGAAGGTGAACAGCGTACAGGCTGCGTATCGGCAATAACAAGATATTTCCGCTCTGTGAATGAAACGGGAATGGCTAAGGAATACTATGAACTGACATTCCCTAAAGAGTACATCAAGAGAGTGCGTGACCTTGAAAAGTATGACGACATGCTGATGTGCTATGAGAGCAGAATGGAGTGTGAAACTGCTCATTTTGTTACTTCACCTGTCTTCGGAGAGATCACGGTGAGAAATGAACTGACGGAAAAACAGCTCAGTTCAGTGGCGGCGTACTATAAGAACATCTACAGCATTGATCCTCCGGCTATAGAGGCAGGATATCTGGTCATATTCAGATATACCAACGGTCTGGGCGAGGATGAACTGAAAAAGGTGTGTGCCCTTGAACTCAGGAATGACAGCTGGAAGATAATAGAATCGGATATCAAGGAGATCGAGAGCAGTTTCTCTGCGGATATCTGACGATCAGGAGGAATAAATAATGAAAAGGATAACTGCATTGACAGCAGTTTGTATGTGTATGATATCCGCAGTATCATGCGGAAGCAAGGATAGTTCATCATCCGGGACTTCATCGCAGGGCTATGAGACTCCGGCGGTAACAGGCGATATGCGCAGCGGAGATTCTGCTGAAGACGCTATACGCGAACTCTACGCGGCAACTTATTCACCGGAAGGCGGACTTGTATGGTATGAGTACATGTATCCCATGACTGCCATAAATGTCCTCAAAGATTCCGGCGATCTGGACAATATGGTAAGTATCTACAACAACAATGTAGCACAGTTCGCATCAGATGCAAAGCAGCTGCCGGCAGTCACGGATATAACAAAATGTGAGCCTATGAGCGAAGAAGCTCTTGCGGCTGCTGACGTGTATCTCACAGAGCAGGCAAAACAGGTGATATCAAAGGTGGAAGACAGCGATGTGGTCATAACGAAGGGCTTTGATATGACCTTCAGTATCGTCGATGAGAACGGAGAAGCTTCCGATGATCTGGCATGTATGGTGTGGGCAGAGAATGACGGCTGGAAATATATCGGAGCCAGCGAAGAATCGCTGACTGCCATGATATCAGCGTACCAGTCCGGGACGTGACAAGTGTGTGAAATCCACATGTTGATAGTGTGACTTTTTACCGATAATTAATGGCTGCGCACTGTATGCGCTTGACAAAAGATATTCATTTGTGTATAATATTGAATGGATAGCACTGGTCCATTGACAAGAAAACATCTTCTGACAATGAAAGGAAATATAAAATGAAAGATATCAAAAAGAGGATAATAGCTTTAGCCGCAGTTTCATGTGTGGCTGTTACATCAGCAGTAAGCTGTTCCGGCAAGGATGACAGTTCATCTGCATCATCATCAGGAAGCACAGCATCATCTGCTGAAGGAAATGAGAGCAGCGAGGCTGCTACAGGCAGTGAGAGCGGTGTCAGCGGTTTTGAGAGCCTTGGTATCGAGGTCATCACAAACGAAGCCGGAAACATGGTAAAGGTGCCTCTCCAGCCTATCGAGCCAAATGCAAACGGTGAGATATCAATGGCACCCGGTATGGATATCGAAGCTCCCGATGTTGTAAAGAATCCCTCCGCAGAGCCTGCAACTGCATATGTTGCAGTGGTCGATGACAACGGTCAGCCTGTTACTGAGATAGTTGAAGTTACAGAGGCAGGCGGCGAAAAAGTTACAGAGAGCGGCGGTCAGCCTGTTACTACAGCTATTCCCGTTACAACAGCTGTTGCTGAGACTACAGTTGACGATGATTACGTCGGCAACACAAAGACAATGTACACACTCTGGATGGATATCAGCGAGGACAAGGATTACTACTTTGAAGGCGATTTCATAAAGCTGACATTCAAGGTAAAGGACACTGCTCCTGAGCGTGATTATACAATAGCTATCAGCCCCGATCTCTCAAACAAGAAGGGACAGAGCATGCACTACGATGCAACAGTTCTCAACGGAACCATCCGTGTCGGCGGAGATCCTATCCAGCAGCACGACGTTTCCGCTAACACAAACGTAACTATGTATGCAGATAATGTCAATGCAAAGCCCGGTGATACTATCGACTACTATATAAACATCAAGAACAATCCCGGTCTTGCAGCAGTAATGATGTGGTTCTCATATGACTCAAATGCTTTTGAGCTCACATCATGCAAGCCTTCAGGCGAATTCGCTGAGATCGCAAGCAAAACTCAGGTCGGCACGATCGCCAATGCAAATGCAGAATAAAATATCAGCGGCAATAAGATGATAAAGCCCGGAAAAGCAGATAAAGCTTTTCCGGGCTTTTTTGCGGTAATATGTCAGTCGATGAACCACCATTCGATAAAACGTTTATCCATGAATTCATCATTGTAGTTGCGGTCTATCCACTGCATGAACCTTCCGCCGTTCTCACTGCCGAAATGCCGCTGTTTCCAGCGTATAAGACAGACAGCGGTGAGTGCAAAATTGACTGCCATGAACACTGTCAGGGCGATGCAGCTGTAACGCCAGTACTTTCCTTCCATGAGATCAAGCATCCTGTCTGACGGAGGTATCAGGAACTGGAAAGCTATCCCGACGAATCCCCATATTATCGTCATTTTCAGGCATATCAGTCCCATGAAATTATACGGATAATGCGAGTAAGTCCATGCCTTCATGTGCAGTCCGTATTTCAGGACAAGTCCGCACAGCAGTTCTACCGCATCACCGAGAGCGGCGAATGCCAGATAGCGGATGATGATACTTCGTTCCCTGAGATAATAATTCCCAATGTAGAAAGCGACAGCGCCGAGTCCGTAGATTATGCAGAATGGTCCCCATATGGAAACAACATGCGTTTCCCAGCGGTCGTGGACAAAATAGTACCACACACCTTCGATAATAACGCCGGCGATGCTGCCGACCATAAACAGCCAGAACATACGCTGGTAAGTAGGCTTTACGAAATCCCTTTTGTTATTTTTTAACATATTTTCCTCCCAGTATATCATATGTTTATCATATCATATCTATACGGGATTGTCAATACAGGCGGCATATGATTTCTTGATGTTTTGTGCTAAACGACGTTTATATCACGTTCACGCAGGGAATTGTCTTCGCGTATCACCATAACGGTCATGAGGATCAGCAGCAGTGACGGCACAGGGGAGGCTGCACTGTGAAGGACGGCAGAAGATGCCGGAAGAGTCTCTTCCGAAAGCATATGAGGCATAATGAGCCGGCATATCCAGAAACTTGCGGCTGATGCGGCAGTTCTCATAAGCAGAGGAACAGCCATGCTGAGCCTGCCGCCGGTAATGGCGGCAAGCTGGAAGAATACGCAGATTCCGCCGAAGGAAGTGAGTGCGCAGATGTATGGGAGAAGAGTGTAATCGCCGCGGGGAAGTTCACTGACGGCGGTGACATCAAGGAAGGCAGCAAGCAGTTTTGCTGAGATATCTGCCGGTTTACCGGTCATGCAAGAGATAGCCCGTGCAGCATATCTGGTTATTCCGGCTTTATCTGCGGCTGCCACGAGCACTGAAAAAGCGATCACCGTAAAGCAGATATCCGCCATGGATTTCCCTGCTGATCTGATAGATCCGGTGAGCATCCCGGTGTTCTTCCTCATTTTTCCACGGACCGGAGATCCGGGCTTATGGGAACTGAAAGCTGAGAGTAAAGCTGCAAGCAGCAGATCGGCAGACACTGCTGAGATCAGCACGATGCGTCCCGGAATATCAGAACCGTAGAGCCTGTGTGCGATACATCCGGAAATGAATGCCGGACCTGCGCCGAAACAAAGCCCGGCAAGCAGTTCTGCACGCCGTTTTGATATATTTCCGGCGGAGTATCCGGAGAAGATCATCTTAGTTCCCACAGGATATCCGGCAAACATGCTGAAAATGAAGATGACTGCCGTTTTGCCGTCCATTCCCAGCAGGAGACGTGCAGGGAACTCAGCAAATCTTGAAATGCTGTCAAGCAGTCCGCTGCCGATAATTATGCCGGAGACTATCAGCATCGGATACAGCGAAGGGATAAGTACATACAGGCATCTGTCAAGTGCGTCTGCGACTGACTCTCTTGCATCGGAAGCATGCACCATGCAGAACCATGCTCCCCAGACCACAGCTGCCGGATAGATCAAAGCACGCAGACCGTTTATCACTTTTTTCATATTCATCACCCTGTCAATCATATTATCTATTGAGCGTGATTATGCAGACGCTTTTACAGGAGGGAAATATGTTTGATAAACTTACAGACCGCGCGCTGGATGCTTTCTACCTTACGCCGCAGATACATTTTGACTGCGACAGAGAAATGGTCATCGAGAACTGCCGGCGTATCGAGGAATACAATGAAGTCTTCATGCAGCTCGTGTCCGGGAAACTGTGCATACAGATATGGGGCAGCGGACTTCGCGCCTATGATTTCAGAACACATGGGCTCATAGTCAGGGGAAAGATAGAGAGAGTAGAATTCATTGAAAGGAGCGCTCGCAGAGATGAAAGATCAGCTGAGAGGCTGTGTGAAGATAAGCGCTGAAGGGAGACAGCTGTATCGCTTTATAAACCGGATACACGACAGCCGCATCTGCTGTTTCGGTCAGTATTGCAGGAAGGATGTGTTCTACGGCGAGATATACCGCCGTGACCTTCCGCACGTCACAGAAATGGCAGAGGAACTGGGGATAGAGCTGAAGAGCCGGGAATACCGCACTGTCTCATCGGTCATGCTGAGATACAGACGCAGGATAGGACTGCTCATAGGGCTGATAATTGCTTTTTCAGCTGCCATATATTTTTCCAGTGTCGTGGTGACCATAGATATTATGGGCAATACCACAGTTCCCGACGAAGATATACTTGCCGCTCTTGCGGATATGGATATCAAGCCGGGTACACCGCTCAGGGACATTGATTTCCACATCTGTGAGAATGAACTGCGTATCAGAGTGGACGGTATATCGTGGGCAGGTATACGGCATACCGGCAACAGAGTAGTCGTGGAAGTGACCGAGATAGTTCCAAAACCGGAAATGCTGCGTGACCGTGTGCCGTGCAACATAGTATCTTCACATGAAGCAGATATAACATATACCTCTGTGCTTGACGGCATGCTCATGCACAAGGTCGGTGACCATGTCCCGGCAGGCGAACTGCTCATATCCGGGATAGTTGGATACGGTAACGGCAATACCTATCTTCACCATGCAAGGGGAGAGATACGCGGAGAATATGAAGAGACAGTGACTTTTTCAGCCCCTCGTGCGGAAACTGTCCGGGTGCCTACCGGAAGGACGAAAAAACAGCGGCATCTCAGACTTTTCAGCCTTGAGATACCGCTGTATATCGGCAGCAATGATTATGATGACTTCAACGAGACTTATTCCGAGAGCAGCATAGGCTTGTTCGGAAAAGAGCTGCCTATCGGCATGAACAGCACATACATTGAAGAGACTGAACCCATCGTCACAGAATACAGTGATGCCGAACTTGAAGATATACTGCGTGAAAAGATGTTCCTGTACGAAAAGAATTTCCTCAGCGGAGATACTGTTATAATATCCCGTGACATACAGAAAAAACTCACGGATGACGGGATGTCGTATGCTGTCACTTATCGCATTGAGGAGAATATCTGCGAATCCCGCGAGATATTCATAAAAGACAGAGACGCCGTGCCGAACGGCAGGTGAATCATTATTCTTCTGCGATAGCTTTGATGCGTTCTGCGAGTTCTTCCTCTGTGCGGAAATTATTCTCCGGTTCAGCCGTATTCCTTCCGCAGCGACAGATGATATGAACTCCGCACTCATGCGCGTATCTGAGAAGCTCACTGCTGAGTTCCAGCTGTGAATGACCTGCGACGAGTATCGGTATAGCATCAAAGGATTTAGCATTTATACGGATGCTGTTTATCATATTCTCTGTTATCTCTCTGCAAGCCTTTGCAGATATGAGGACAGCTTTTTTGCCTATAGTCGCCGCTGCGTCAGCTCCATAAACGGCAGAACCGCGCTGATTGCGGCTGCGTCTGAACCTGAGGTTTGCAAGGACATCATTGAAAGCGCCTGAGTTTTTGAGTGCATGGCATATGAACAGGTTCAGTGCCGCATTTTCTGCGAAGAGGATATCGTGCAGACTTGGTGTGCAGCAGCTGTAGCTGCTGATATTGCCGGAATGGCTGTCCTTGATAAAAAGTCCGGTCTGGCAAAGAATGTGGAATATGTCTTCATGTTCCGGCATATTGAGGACAGGGTGTCCGAAACTGAGATTGCGGCTGGTGATGATATGCTTGTTCTGAGAGAAGTCGTAACTGAATCTCAGCGCCATTGCAAGAGGACCGCGCGCAGCCGTGTATGCAGTGTCTGATATGGCTGTGTGTATAGCTGTAAGCTGTTCCGTATCAGCGTTTGTGATGATATACGAGAGCTTATTGCGCAATATATCGAATTCCGTCATGCCTCTTACATGGTTTTCGTTGTAATGCAGGCGGACATCCCGGAGTATGCCGCTGTGTTCCATATCCTGCAACAGCGGGAACATTTTCAGAGCGGTCAGAGAATCGACAGTCAGTTCTCCCATGGAATCTCCGCCGTCTCCGGGAGGATTTCGCAGAGTATCTGGAAGCGTACAGATAATGTTCTCTTCACTGTTCTCCTTGTACATCTTGCAGAAGGATATCCATGCGTCCTCAGAGCACATTCCGCTGTCATATACATGATCTGAATACAAAGCCCAGAGGTCGCGGTAGTATATGCTGAGACCGGAATTGCATCCGCTCAGAATATCTGCACCGTATATGGACATATACTCCTTGATGGAAAGCTTTTTGGGGATGCGGCATCCGGCGTAGTCGCTTATGGAGCCGTAAGTGTCAGTAAGGCACGGAAGTCCGCTGATGATCCGGGCTGAGCTTCCGCGGTTGAGAAGTTTTCTTATACGTTCGGCGTGGGCATCCGGTTCGAAGTCCTTGACTTTATGTATCCTGACTGAACTCAGGATGCGGGAATTTGTGAATATCTCCCAGTCACGGATTCTTTCGAGCACTGCTTCGAGTTCATCGGAGAATTCCGGTTCCGGTTTGTCCGGTATAATGAATATATGCAGAGCAGTGTCGGCAGTGAAATTCCTGAGCCTGAAAAAGGCGAGTACATTCTTGTAATCCTCAATGCAGGCTGCTGCCCGGGAGGCGGCAGACCATGCGGAATTGCTGGAAATGTTTTCAGTCCATATGATCTTGCTTACGTCAAGGTCGATGGCGTCAGCCACATACTCCAGTTTGCTGGCAGAAATGCCTTTGCGGAATTCCTCTATGAGCAGACTGTCACGGTGAAATCTGAGTATAAACGGGATATGAGCGGCAATGTAGCGGTCGTATCCTTTGAAATCGGTCCGGATAAGGTATTTTATCCTGACAAAGAGGAACTTTGAGATATTATCAACGATGCCGATAATGTGGCTGCGGTCTTCGGGAGTCATGATATGAGCGAGATACAGCTTTTCTATCACCTCTATGAATCGCATACGCTCTTCTTCATAATCTTCTGCACCGCGTTTGAAACCGCTCAGTATAAGGCTCATGACATCAGTGAAGCGTCGCAGAGCAGCTGTTGCTTCAGCATAACCGGTCAGGCTGCGTTCGAGCTGAGCTGCGGCAGCAGAAACAGCGTGGTCATTCATATCAAGGTGAGTTTTGTAGAAACGGTTTATGAGCACAGATGCTTTATCAAGGTCGTCAAAGCTTTCGATATTGCCGTTTTCCCAGTCAAAATCGCTGCTGATAGATGAATCGCTGCGGCTTCTGACCATGGCGGGGTTTTCTTTTCCGGAACCGTATTCGCTCATTGTCCTGAGAATATAACTGAAATCCTCCGGATGTGTTATGCCTTCGGTTATATTGTGCGCTACCCAGCGCTTATGCTCGATGCAGGCGAGCTTTTCAAGAGTTTCCGGCTGCTTTTCGAGCAATTCTGTATACAGTGAAGCAGCTTTGTCAGGATCGGTAGTGTCGATACCGAGAGAGCCGAGCATGTATGATATGTGAAGTGCAACAGCGATACTCGTGCGGTAATGAGGGCCTATACTGAATGAACTGCGTATACTTGTGTTGGACAAGCGCTCAAGAGAGGAGCGGCAGTACATATAGTGGCAGTTGTAAGCCATTCTGTTGAGTTCCGCAGGGATGTCCCAGATCGAGTTTATGGGATACAGCATTTTTGCTCCCGGCAGTTCGCGCCTTTCGCTCTCTATCTGCGTAAAGCATATAAAAGGTGCATCATTACCGCTGCTCTGACAGAGTTTGATGAATATACTTGCATCAGCGCGGCTTTTAGCGTCGTCCTCCTGACAGCAGATTATGTAATGCGGCGAGAGACTGCTCAGTATCTCATTGTGTCTGTCAACTTTCGGAATCAGCAGTATATCGGCATATCCGGCATCTCCGCCGGTCAGCCAGCCTGTGGTGCTGATGCGTGAAAATTCAGTCATGAGCGGCATTTTTCTGCGGAAGTACGAATCATCTTCCGGACCGCCTGCCCAGGCTATGCGCAGCTGTTTGCCGAGTATCTGACCGGATGAGAAAACAGTTGAGAAAGCCTCTTCAGCCAGACTTCCCGAGCCGAATATGAGCACTCGTATATCTGTTTCTCCGGCTGCCTTATAAAGCGGATAGCGGTAATATATATTCCTGAACATGAGTTCCGGCGTAAAGCTGACAGAACCCACAGGCTTCTTCTTCGGCGTGGGAGGAGTGAGTTGGAGTTCGATATAGTGAACTCTGCGTATCATATCTCCGAGAGCGGCAGATATGTCCTTGCAGGTGAAACCGGCACGTTTACCGTTGAGATGAACGCTGACAGTGTTGGTGTATAGCTTAGTGAAGCTGTTGATGAAATCCACATTCTCCATGAGTTCGGAGCTTTCGGTCAGCAGACCAGTATCCAGCGCATTCTCCAGAAGAGCAGAGCGGTCCTCAGGCATATAAGTGCCCGTTATCGCAAAATAGAGAGTTGCGAGAACTGAGTAGGCATCGCACTCCTTGTAGAAATCGCTGTCTTCGCCTTCATGATACTTCATAAGCGGCGAAGTGAAGCCTTCGGAGCATGGGATGTAATCATTGTCGGTATCAATATCGTCGGTATTTATTACAGAATCCGTGGCTGTTATGTACACCGAATCGGTGACAAAGCTGCCGTCGGCACGTTTGGGTATAGAGAATCTTTCCGGACTGATATCCATAAGGACATAATCCCCCCTGTGTATCAGGGATACTGCATCGGCAAGAGCCTTTATGCAGCGGAGAATATTTATCACCTGTATATCGGCACTTCGCTGAGATCTCGACTGAGAAAGTGCTTTCCTGAGATACTGGTCAAAACTGAGACCGGGATGATCGGTCTTTGTGTATGTATATATAGTACCATTGCCGTAGAGCAGTCTGAGAGGACTGTAGAAATTGCGGGCGGTGCTGCTTTTTTCAATAAAGCTGATAAGGCGTTTTACTCTTTTTTCGAGAGCCTTGATGCTGTCTGCGAATGTCTTTTTTGAGCTGTCAGGGATATTCAGACAGCTGTCCTTTCCGCGGACGATACCTGCATCGGAAGGGTAGAACTCCCTCAGCAGTCCCGGTCTTCCTTCTTCGTCATAAGCGGCATAGCATATGTATCTGCTTTCTGACGGCAGATCGTGACCGGCTGGTGAATTGTTTTTTATACTGAATAACATCCCGTTGACATTTTTGTTTGCGTCATCGGCACTATTGTAAAGGTCTATCGCAGTTCCTGCTCTCAGAGCCTTTCGTGCTTTATCCTGTACGTCTGTCATATTGTCTTCCCCCTTTTTCAATATAAAGACCACATCATATTAATTATATCAGAAATGTGCTTTATACGTCAACGGCGATTGAAAAAATTGTGAGTAATGCTAAAAAACGGATAAAACATTGTGGATTGTGCCGAAAAGGCTGCGCTGAGATAAATAATACACCGCAATAATTGGTAAACGAAGAGAATATACCGCAATTTCTGATAAGTGGCACTCCATCTCAGCACTGCGGCATACAGCTTATGTTCCGGATAAAAAATCTTCATTAAAAACTTGCATTTTTCCGGGATATATGGTATAATATTCTTCGTACATTATTTAAAGCCGCCTGACTGCGGCAGAATGGAGAAAAATATGAAAAAGAGACTGATCTCAGTTGTTACCGCAGCCACTGCGACTGCTGTTGCTGCGTCTATGACAGCATTGAGTGCTTTTGCTGAAGATGCAAAGGCTTCTGAATCATCCGCATCCGGTGCAGCTTCAGGTTCAATATTCTGGACACTTATATTCCCGCTCCTTATAATGTTCCTGCTGCTCTATTTTGTAGCTATCAAGCCCCAGAAGAAGAGAGA
>DFJW01000020.1 GCA_002373775.1 Ruminococcus flavefaciens
TGTTCATCTCATGTACACATAATTATGAGATACTAAAAAAAGGTATGTTTAGTATCATCCGGACGGTCTGACCTCCCACTGACTGCCGCATGTTGCTTCCCTACTATTAATAATATATCCGAAAGGAGCAGCTTATGATAACTGTTGAAAATCTGACAAAATTTTACGGCAGCAACAAGGCCGTCAATAATATCAGTTTTACTATCAATGACAACGAGATCCTCGGCTTCCTCGGTCCTAACGGCGCCGGCAAGTCGACCACTATGAACATGATCGCCGGTTACCTTCCGATGTCCTCAGGTACTGTCAAGATATACGGTACGGATATCGTTGAGAACCCTGTTAAAGCTAAAATGAATATCGGCTATCTGCCTGAGATCCCTCCGCTCTATCCTGACATGAAGGTAAAAGAATATCTCTCCTTCTGTGCCGGCATAAAGCGGGTAAAGAACAAGTCCGAGGAGATTGAGCGCGTCTGCAAACTTCTGAAAATAACCGATGTTCAGGGCAAACTCATACGCAATCTCTCCAAAGGTTACAAACAGCGTGTCGGATTCGCTCAGGCACTTCTCGGCGATCCCAAGTTCCTCATTCTGGACGAGCCCACTGTAGGTCTTGATCCTCAGCAGGTAACTGAAGTCCGCAGCATCATCCGCAGTCTGAAAAAAGATCACTCCGTGATATTCAGCTCACATATCCTCTCAGAGGTCAGCGCTGTCTGTGACAGAGTCATCATTATAAATAAAGGCGACATCCGCGCGATAGACACTATCGAGAATCTTGAAAAGAACTTCTCTTCTTCCCTCATTCTCCATATCAAGACAAAAGGTCCCCGTGCCAAGACTTCCTCTATCATCGAACTCACCAGCGGAGTTCAGGAGATCGTGGAGATTGAGGCTGAAGGCGACGAGGCATTCGCATTTACTATCCAGCTCAAGGACGATGCCGACGAAGTGCGCGATAATCTTGTGTCCTCCCTCATAAAAGAAGGCATCCGCGTTACTGAAGTATATACCGAAAAGCCCAACCTTGAAAATGTATTTATCGAACTCATCAACAGACCTGTACAGAAAACCAGCCTCAGTGATTTCCTCGACGAGATCGTCGCCGAAACTTCTGAGCCTGAGATCAAAGACGATGAAAAGGAGGATGAAGAATAATGTTTTCGATCTACAAAAAAGAGCTTCAGTCGTTCTTCTATACACCTTTTGCCTACGCACTCACTGCACTTTTCATGCTCCTGTTCTCTTACATGTTCGGAACATCCATTGCTAAGCTGGAAGAAACCAACGTACTGCGTTTCTCCTTCCCGGATGTATTCTACAATGTCATCATATTCTTTATATTCCTTATCCCGATAATGACCATGAGGACATTTGCGGATGAGAGGAAATTCGGTACCGAGGTCCTGCTCATGACATCACCTCTCAGCGTACTGAAGATCGTCCTCGGCAAATTCTTTGCCAATGTGACTGTTTTCCTCTTCATGATAGCAGGTTCCGCAGTATTCCCCCTTGTGACAAAAGCTCACGGCACTGTAGTCCAGAGCCAGCTCATCTGTGCTTATATCGGATTCTTCAGCTGGGGACTTATGTTCATCACCCTTGGCATGCTCATCTCAACTTTCACTGAAAACGCTGTTATCGCCGCTATCATAGGAGAACTCATCATGTTCGCTTTCCTGTTCCTCGATGACTTTGCACGTTCCGCTTTCATGTATCAGTACCCCAAGCTCCAGAAAGTGCTCATGGCGTTCGCTGCACAGCCAAGATTCGCTTATTTCTCGCAGGGCTTCATAAGACTTTCAGATCTTGTTTTCTTCGGCTCTGCTACTATAGTTCTCCTCGCATGGACTTACATATCCATTGAGAAGAGACGCTGGAAGAGAGGTTGATCGGCAATGAAGAATAAAAAGCTCAATTTTTCCGGCGCTTTCGCTATCATAGCTGCTATCCTGGTGCTGGTGATATTTGTACCTGTCAATCTTATCGTCGGCTACTATGATAAGGTATTCGATATGACTCCCAACAAACGCTACACTTTCAATGACAAGACTGTTGAGCTCCTTGATTCGGTAGCTGATAAGGAGATCGAGGTGTATTATCTTTCAAAACTCAGTTATCTCCAGGATGCGCCTGAGTACCTTTCACTCTATCATACACTCACACAGCTCGATGCCCGTGACAATATCAGTCTCACATGCTTCGATCCCAATGAAGACGCAGCTCTCGCCAAGGAACTGGATCCCACAGGCGTCCTCGGAACTGAAGACGGCGACGTATTCATAAAGTGCGGAGATACTATCAAGCGTATCGACCACTCAAAGATATTCCAGACCATTGACGGCGTTCTCAACTACGCCGGTGAGGAACTCATCGCAGGCGGTATAAAGATCTGCACTCAGGGTTCGCTCCCGACTATCTACTTCCTCACAGGTCACGGTGAAGAATCAGTTGGTCCTGATATGAGTGAAGAAGAGCTCACCGCTGAATACGGCAGCGATGCCAATGAGATGTTCCCCTACGCTATATTCGCACGTCAGCTCCGCGCTAACAACTACGATGTACAGGAACTTGATCTTGATGAAGCAGGAGCTGTACCGGATAACGCCGCTATCATCTGCATAGCCGGTCCTACTGAGGATATCACCGACAAGGAAAAAGACCTTCTCTGTGAATTTCTCGACAACGGCGGTTCAGTTGCCGCTTATATCGCCCCCTGCGATACAGAAGGTCTCTTCGACAATCTCGAGATCGTGCTTGCTAAGTACGGTATCGAAATGGAGTACAACATAGTTACTGAGTCCGAACCGGCTCTCATGCTCAATGACAGAAAATCTGTACAGAGCGAATACTATTTCCGTGTTGAGTACCCGGCAGGCGCAAACTCAGGTGCCGAACTCACTCAGGACCTCACCACAGAGCTCAACAACGGTCTTGAGGCTGGTGCTTGGAACAACGGTATCTCCAATACAAGAAGCTTCACTGAGTTCACAACGAACAACGACCGATTCACTGATATGGATAATATCGAAAAATCGCCTATAATCACCAATTATCTCTTAGGCGACGATAAATATACTACTGTCAGCACACCTATGGGCGGCGATGAGGACAGCGCAGATTTCGCATCATCTCTCGACGGCGCTCCGCTCTCTTTCGGATACTACTCCTACAATCTTGCAACAGGAGGAAAAATGGTGGTATTCGGTACGACCGATATCATCAATTCAAACGGCGTATCTGTTTCTGTAAACGGCTCCACATATCTCGCCCTCTTCTCAACTACTTGGCTCTATGATACAGATATACAGATGGGTATCGGAAACAAGCTCAATTCCTACGATGAAATGTCATTCAAAGACGCCTCAGAAGCAAGCGGCGCTCTTGCTGTGATAATAATCGTTCCTCTGCTCGTTGCTGCAGCAGGTGTTATCGTATGGCTTATAAGGAGACACGCATAATGAATAACTGGAAAAAAACAGCAGCCGCTATAAGTGCGGCTGCAATGCTGATGTCAATGTTCGGCTGCTCTCATAAGGACGCCACTATTGACGGTGACTCCTCTTCTCAGGCAAATACAGAAGAGGAAGAAGAAATACTCTGCGAAACTATCGCACCGCCGACTGATGTAAAACTCAGCGAGACTACGAAATCGCTCATCGAAAGCGCTAAGGGTACAGATATTGAACTGTACTACTTCTTCACTATGGCTTCATTCACAGCTGCTCCGGATTTCGATCCGGAGATAGCAAGTGATGTCCCGATGTATAACAGCCTTTATTACAATCTTCTTGAACTCTCTGAAATGGACGGCGTAAACTTCGTCGAAGCCGGAGATCCTGCATACAGCGATTACACCGAACAGCTCGATCCCACCGGAATGATGGGTATCGCAGGCGGTGATCTCGTAGTAAAATGCGGTGATAACGTTAAGCGTATCAAAGCAACTCAGTTCTTCACATACAACGAAGACGGCAGCGTTGAGTACAACGGTGAGAACCTCATCGCAGGTGCTATAAGTACATGTCTGAATGGACTGCCTACCGTATACTTTATCTACGGTCACGGCGAAAAGTGGATGGACGGCAGTTATGTCCACTACGGCGATGTGCTTGAAGGCGGCGGCTACCGCGTTGATGCACTGAAACTCAGCGAGACCAAAGAGATCCCTGACGACGCTGCTGTAGTTTGTATAGCTGCACCGCAGTCGGATATCTCAAAGGAAGAATCGGATATCATACTTGACTATATGCACTCAGGCGGCGCAGTTTCCATGATCCTTCCTCCGTGCTCAGCCAATGCTTCTTTCGAAAATATAGACGGTATTCTCAATGAATACGGCATCGCAATGGATTATGACATGATCGCTGCTGAGGACGAAGAGTATCAGCTTACGGACAACAAGGAAAGCCTTTCCCGCTACTACTTCAAAGCTGATTTCCCGGAGGGAAATGACGACTTCTGGATCAACGAGAATGTCAATGCTCTGCTCGAATCCGACTACGGTTATGTTGCAGGTATATCCGAAACAAGAAGTTTTACAGTTTCTGACAGTGCTGCCGATACTGTCATAATGCCTGTCGTTGTTACAGGGGATGACAGTTCATCCTTTGTGTGCGAACCTGTCGGCGGAAGCAATGACGATAAGAAGTACGCCGAGACACGCAGCGGCTCTGACCTTGACTTTGCTGTATGCGCTAAGAATACTTCAAACGGCAGCAAATTATTTGCTATCGGCTCTGATGATATGATAAGCGACGGCTTCTACAATGCAAGCCTTTCAGCTATCCGTATGCTCACAGTTTATTCAAACGCATGGCTCTATGATCCGGATATCGACATGGGTATCCCTGCGCTCAGAGTTCGCTGATACAAGGAGAAAGCAATGAAAAAGACTATTATCGCTCTTCTTGTACTCTTGCTTGCAGCAGGCGGTTCTTTAGGAGCTTACTATGCAGTCAAGGATAAAAAGGATACTGAATCACGCCAGGAACAGGAACTCGTTGAGTCTTACTCCCTCTTCAGCTTTGATGCTGAAAAGATCAATAAGGTCGATATCCACTGCCCTGACGGCGATTATACATGCAGCTACGACGGTGAGATATGGACGCTCGACGGAGAAGAATCCACATTCAGAGTCGATCAGGAATACATGCAGGGTGTCGTGAATTTTACTTCATATCTGACTGCTGTGACCAGCTACAGCGGTGACGATGAGAAGAAGGCCGAGTACGGTCTCGACGATCCTTATATAATAACACTCTATAGTGACACCGAAAGCTATACTGTTTATACCGGTGATGTTAGTCCTACCGGAGAATACTGCTATACCATGCTTGACGGCAGAGACAGCGTCTACGCTATAGATGCCGGATATGAGGCTTATCTCCGTCCGACACGAATGCTCATGAAGTCAAAGCACCTCATTCCTTATAAGGACTCAGAGGTCATAGGCGTAAAGCTCGTTTCAGGCGGCAGTACAGTATACGATCTCACATTTGATACGGAATCCAAAGTCTGGTCTCTGCCTGATGAGTATTCCATGCTGACTTTCGACCAAACAGCTGTAGATACTATGGTCATTGACATGGGCAATACTGAAGCCTCATACGAGCACATGTTAGAAGAACACCTTGAGGATCTCTCAAAGTATGGTTTCGACGATCCAACTGCCGAACTCTTCGTGACCGGCGCAGACGGCTCTGTATGTCACCTTTTATTCAGCAATTCCAAGGATGAGACCGGCCGCATAATGAGCGTGCTCAACACTGAGGATAATCAGGTGTCTATGTATGCGACTTCATCTCTCAGTTTCTTAAACAACAGGCCCTATGACTTCCTCGCTCACTCAGACAGGCGCTCATACATATACACGGTGCCTGAATTCACGCTTACCTACAACGGAAAAGAGCACCATATCACATACGACAACGAGAACTCAAAGGTCGTTTTTGACGGCACTGAGGTCCTACTTGATACATCCGAAAAGGCGCTTTCTTATCAGTCCATGTTCGATTGCTTAGGTATAATTTACCTTGCAGATACGGATATAGATGCAGATCCTGAGCTGAAAGATCCGCTCGTATCTGCTGATATACATGTCAACGACGGTACTTCATACACTTATGACATCGTAGATGCCGGAAATGATCTGTGCTACGTCTTTATTGACGGCAAATACACCGGCGGTCTCATATCAAAGAAAAACATTGTAGGAAGAGATTCTTTCAATCAGTTCTACAACAGATTCCTTGAAAGCACGGGATTATCTGAAGAAACTACGGAGGAATGATCTATGACACCAGTAACAACTGAAAAGGAATTCGTATGCAGCGTCTGCGGAACTCCTTCAACTCACACTATCCTCGCGGTAAACGAACCGCCGCAGGGCGTTCCCGACCTTGATCTCCGCCCTGATCTTCCACACCGCAATTACCTCAGATACTGGGTAATGGAGTGTCCCTGCTGCGGATACTGCAACTCTATGCTCGATGTTCCGGCAGATTTCAGCCGCGATTACGTTGAAAGCGATGAATATAAAAACGCCAGCGGTCTCTCCGGTCAGAACCAGACCGCTGACCGCATGATACGCAAGGCTCTCGGCTGTGTAAAGAATCACAGCTATAAAGAGGCTGTCCAGTCCTATCTCTATGCTTCTTGGCTGTTTGATGACGACAACAACGACGCTTCTGCTTCTGCATGCCGCAGGGCTGCTGTGAGGATATACGACGAGCATCCGGCAGCATTCCGCGGAGATGATAATTTCAAAGTCCTTATGGCTGATATGATAAGGCGATCGGGAGATTTCCAGCGCGTTGTCCGCGAATACGAAGGCAAGGCTTTCCGCTCGCAGCTCATGACTGCCATTGCCTTCTTTGAAGTACAGCTCGCTTCCAGAGAGGACAAAGCCGCTCATCGTGCGGATGAAGTTCCGGGAGTAACTGCCAAGTGATAATACGGCTATATGCTCATAAATAAACATCCCCCGGCTCTGCCGGGGGTTTTCATAATACAATAAAAGCAAATGAGCCAAGCGGCTCATTTTTTGCCGAATTTTTTTCAACATTCTCGTGCACATCATACAAAAACAAACTGCTCCCGGGTATACCGGAAGCAGTTCATTATTACTATTTACTTTGCGTCAGGCATGACAGGATCAATAAACGAAATCATCATATTCCGTAGTTTCTTCCCTGTCTTCGAATTCATCGAATGCCTCATCAGCTAACTCGCCGGCAAGCTTATCAGCCTTTTCCTCTGTGAAATTGAACTTCAGCATGATATCCTTGACAAATCTCTTGAGGTCGTCGCGGGTGATATACTCATTGATATCTACACTTTCTATATCCTCAGGATCAATTTCAAAGGAACCGGACTTGTCAGGCACGCTGATATCCAGATCATCACTGCTGGAGTAGATGAGAGTTATTGTGCCGTAATCATTGTCATCCCATTCGATATCGCAGGATATCTCCTGTGAATCGCCGTCAGAACGGAACTCGATATCTATCGGATCGTAATCCATTACCTTTATGGATATATCCGCATTGATATAGTTCTTTTCTTCGTTGGTTATTTCAAAATCTTCAAACTCTACAGAACCTGTATAGTCTTCTTCGCCGCCATAGATAGCCACATCTATGCTTCCGTCGTATACTTTCTTATTGCTTTCTGTAGCTGTAAGGTCAACTCTTACGATGTCCTCATCGTCCTCAAATATACGGAACTCGCCGCGTATCTCGTCGCCGTCGCGTCCCATGAGGTAATAGCCGCCGTTTTCATTGTCAGCATCTGTGATGCTTATGCCTCTGATCTTGCCTTTAGCGTCGATGTAGGTCTTTACTATTCCTACGACTTCTGTGTCGTATTCTGCATCTTCCAGTTCTTCGAGTGCTTCGTCTATATCGTCCAGGAATTCATCCTCATCCATGATCTCCAGCTTGTCGATAAGGAGTTCCTTTATGATGTCGTCATCGCGCACTTCGTTCAGAAGATTCTTGGCAAGCTTTCCAAGGAGTTTTTCATTTACTTCAACGGTAGCTACCGTGTACTTGGACGTGATGTCGCCTATTTTCACTTCTTCGCTCTTTTCAAGCTCAACATCATTCACAGTGTCGATCCATACCCCTGCATAGCGCACTATCTCTTCTTCGATATCGTCGCTGGATATGTAATCCGACGGATGCTTCAGCATATCTGTGTAGACATTTGTGCTTCCAAGACCTAATTCATCCTTCAGGTACTCCTCGCTGCTTATGCTGATGTACTGCTCATTCAGTTCCGGAACACGAAGGAAGACTTCATAATTCACCGCATCTATCACAAGATCAAGTGTAGCAAGTGTTTCATCGTTCAGATCAGCAAATGCGCTGAACTGGTACACGCCGTCATTTCCGGCATAGTCAAGGCCGAGTTTCGCATTTCCGAGACTGTCTATGATATCGCGTATTTCTTCCTCGCTGAACTCCGAGTTTTCAGCGTCATAATCTTCAAACAAATCTTCTGCGAGCATATCTCTCACTGTATCTGAAGCAGTATACTTCAGCGTAAAATTTCCGCCGCTGCCTTTTTCTATGCGGTCTGTTGCGTCGCCGTACATGTCGGCAACGTCTTTCGCAAGCTCATGGACATTCTCATCCTGAACCCATGCGTAGTATTTCTCCGGCTTCATTGTGCGGAGTTTTACCTGATTCTTTACAAAAGGTGAAAGATTATAAGCGGCAATAGCTCCTCCTGCGATGACCGCAGCAGAAACTCCGCTGATAACAGCTACCTTCTTGCCTTTTCCTTTTTTTACCCTCTCAACACCGGAAACAGTGTTGTCATTGGCATATGCAGCAGCAAAATGATTTGCCGGCTGCTGTGCCTGATAATTATTGTTCTGATCGTTGGTCATTTCCCATTCCTCCCTTTCAGATATTTGCAGCATTCTGAATAAAGATACAAACATCTTTATATTATTATGTTAGCATAGTAGACTGATTTTGTCAATACTAATCCAGCTTTTTATCCATATTGTTCCCTTTCTGTAAACAAAGTGAACTGCTGTAACACATCTTTTTCACATTCCTTTCATGCGCAGCACTTACGGCATACACAAAAGGCCTATACAGGTGAATTTCACCGTACAGACCTCTTTTTCATTTTTTCACTTTATGTCCCAGATGTTCTCTGCGTAATCTGCGATTGTACGGTCAGAACTGAACTTTCCTGCATTGCACATATTCAGCCACTGCTTCTTCGCAAATGCGATGCGGTCATCAGCATAATCGTGCATGCATCTCAGCTTGGCTTCAACATAGCTCCTTATATCTCCGAGCAGGTAGTAATGGTCGGGATCATGCCAGCTTGCACCGTCAAGCAGTGATGTGTAGAGTTCACGGAAATCACCTGTTCCGCCGTCGGAAACAGTTCCGTCAATAAGAGAAGACACTACCTTCTTTATCATTGCGTCCTCTGCAAATACCTTTCGGCTGTCATACCCGGGGACTATCTTTTCCAGTTCCTCAACTCTTGCGCCGAAGATGTAGTTGTTCTCTTCGCCTGCCTCCTGCACTATCTCGATATTAGCACCGTCGTATGTTCCAAGTGTTACTGCACCGTTGAGCATAAGTTTCATATTTCCCGTGCCGCTTGCCTCGGTTCCTGCTGTGGATATCTGCTCTGAAACATCCGCCGCTGCTACAAGTTTTTCAGCATAGGATACGTTATAATTCTGAACGAACACCACTCTGAGTATATCTCTTGTATCAGGATCAGAGGATACTATCCGTCCTATCTCGTTGATATACTTGATTATCGCCTTTGCCCGCTTATAACCCGGCGCCGACTTTGCACCGAAAATGAAAGTCGTGGGCGGAACGTCCTTTATGGTGCCGTCCTTTATGCCGTAATACAGCCAGAGTATCGAAAAAGCATTGAGCAGCTGACGCTTGTATTCGTGCAGGCGCTTGATCTGGATATCAAAGATGCTGTCGTCAGCGATATCTGCTCCGTCATGTGCCTTGATGAATCCTGCAAGCTGAGTCTTCTTCGTCTGCTTGATATCTATGAATCTCCTCAGCACGTTCTCATCATCAGCGTACTTTTCAAGTCCCTTCAGCTGGCTAAGGTCAGTTATCCAGCTGTCAGAACCGAGAAGTTCTGTAATAAGTCCGGAAAGCTCAGTATTGCAGAGTGCCAGCCAGCGGCGCTGTGTGATGCCGTTCGTCTCATTGCGGAAATGCTCCGGGCATATGCTGTACCAGTCGGCAAGCACAGTGTCTTTCAGTATCTGGGTGTGTATCTCAGCTACTCCGTTTATATGGCTCGAAGCATAGCAAGCCATATCAGCCATGTGGATGAGTTCGCCCTTGATGATCTTCATGCGGTTTATCTTGTCCTTGGGCTCACCCTTTGCGTAAAGTTCTGCGATCAGTTCTTCATTTATCTGGATGATTATCTCATATATACGCGGCAGGACTTCTTCCACAAGACCTGTCCACCATTTCTCCAGAGCCTCCTGCATTACAGTGTGATTGGTATAGTTGAATACCTTCTTTGCAGTTTCAAGCGCTTTCGCGAATGTCCAGCCCTCATTGTCCACCAGCTGACGGATAAGTTCCGGTATGGATATTACGGGATGTGTATCGTTGAGCTGGATAGTGATGAAGTCTGCTAAATTCTCCAGTGTTCCGAAACGAGCCTTGTGCTTGCGGAGTATATCCGTAAGAGATGCACAGCTGAAGAAATACTGCTGCTTCAGTCGGAGCTTCTTGCCCTCATTTGTATCATCATTCGGGTAGAGCACACGGGATATATCCTCGGCATATATCTTTTCCTTTGACGCTTCAAGGTAATCCTGCTTGTTGAAAGTATCAAAATCGAATTCCTTTACCGGTTCTGCCTGCCATAATCTAAGCGTGCCGATGTTTCCGGTCTTGCAGCCGAACACAGGCATATCATAGGGAACTGCCTTTACTGTCTGACCGCTGTACTCTATCAGAACTGTGTCTTCATCACATCTGACAGACCACGGATCGCCGTATCTTGTCCAGTCGTCGATATCCTCCTTCTGGAATCCGTCAACAATGGACTGCTTGAAGAGGCCGTATTTATATCTTATGCCGTATCCGTCAAGAGGAAGTCCGAGAGTTGCTGCTGAATCCAGAAAACAAGCTGCCAGTCTGCCGAGACCTCCGTTGCCCAGTGCAGCATCCTCTATCTCTTCAAGGTCAGCAAGGTCGATACCAAGTTCCCTGAAAGCTGCGTCCACTTCGTCATATATACCCAGACAGAGCAGATCGTTATATACCGCACGTCCAACGAGGAATTCCATTGAGAGGTATGCTGCCCGGCGCTTTGATAGGTGTTCTTCGCGTGATCTGTTCCACTGATCCGCATAAAGCTCCATTACAGTCTCTCCGAGAGCATTGTGTATCTGCTGAGGTGTGGCAGACTTTATGTCCTTAGGAAGCTTTCCTGTGAATTTTTCAATAAATACCTTCTTATCCATTCTATAAACTCCTCGTTAATTATTATCTGTTATATATACGATTGAGCCTGCGTATCTTCTTTGCCAGCGCAGGTGTAAGGTCATCTTCCTTTATGCGGAACTGCCAGTTGCCGCCGAGAGTGGAAGGTGTGTTCATCCTGTCTTCCTTCGGGCTGTCAAGGAAGTCCTGTATCTGTGCTGCTGCGACCATTGCTACGCTTCCCCAAGCTGCACGGACAACCGCCATGGGGATCTCACTCTTTTTCTTTACATTCAGGTACTTCTTCGCGAATTTGAGTGAATCCTGATCCATTGAAGACACCCAGCCATTGAGAGTCTCATTGTCATGGGTACCGGTATATGCAAAGCAGTTCGTTGTAGTGAAATTATGGGGAAGGTACTCGTTTTTACCGTCTGAGAATCCGAATTGCAGCACTTTCATTCCCGGATATCCGCATTTATCCAACATCTCATGCACTTCAGGAGTGAGGAAGCCGAGATCTTCTGCTATGATATCCAGTTTGCCCAGCTTTTCTTCTGCCATGCGGAACAGCTCATAGTCAGGTCCCTTTTTCCAGTCGCCTATGGTCGCATCATCGTTTCCGAAAGGTATGGTATAATAGCTCTCGAATCCGCGGAAGTGGTCGATCCTGACGATATCATAGAGCTCAGATGCTTTTTTTATGCGGTTTATCCACCATTCATAACCTGTCTTTTTATGGTAATCCCAATCATACAGCGGATTACCCCAGAGCTGACCTGTCGGCGAGAAATCATCAGGCGGACAGCCGGCAACTCGTACCGGCCGACGATTCTTGTCGAACCAGAAGAGTTTGTGGTCAGACCAAGCCTCCACACTGTCCAGAGCACAGTATATCGGTATATCTCCGATTATCTCTATGCCGTTCTGATTGGCGTATTTTTTGAGTTCGTTCCACTGTCTGCTGAACTCGAACTGCATGAATTTATAGAAACCTATTTCTTTTTTCAGTTCCTTTTTTGCAGCTGCTACTGCCTTGGTCCTGTGCATGGATATGTCGCTTTCCCACTCATACCATGCTTTTCCGCCGTTTTTGGCTTTGAGTGCCATGAACAGGCAGTATTCATCCAGCCATGACTTGTTCTGCTCGCAGAATTCCTTGTACGCCGGGAATCTTGCAGGCTTGAACCTCTGATATGCCAGCCTCAGGACCTCAAAACAGTTCTTATATATAATGCTGTAATCTACCCTGCCGTCTTCGCTCTCCCATGTATATGAAGCAAATTCATGATGTTCAAGCAGACCGTCGCCCTCAAGCACTTCAAAATCTATGAAATACGGATTTCCTGCATTGACTGAAAACGACTGATAAGGCGAATCGCCGTAACTTGTGGGAGATAACGGGAGTATCTGCCAGCACTTCACCTCAGCTTTTTTCAGGAAGTCCACGAATCCGAAAGCGTGTCTTCCCATTTTTCCAATACCGTATTCTGACGGCAGACTTGAAATGTGCATCAATATACAGCTTTTACGCATAATTCCTGCTCCTTCTGCAATTTTTATCCATACCGGTACTGCCTTCAGTATAATCTGAGGCATCCGGTGCATAATACCATAAGAATCAACGAAACGAGGTAAAAAAATGAAGCTTGCGCAGTATACCTTTGCTTTTCTCATGGGCTATTTCTTGTACAGTCTCGTCGAGATAATAAACCGCGGCTACACTCACTGGACCATGTCGCTGACCGGCGGACTTGTACTATCACTGCTTTATGCTGTCAACAGCCGCCGTACCATGTCTCTCATCAGAAGCTGTTTTATCGGTGCGGCAATAATAACCGGTCTTGAACTTGCTGTAGGGATATTCGACAACATCATAATGCACTGGCATGTCTGGGATTATTCAGACATGCCGATGAATTTTCTCGGTCAGATATGTCCGCAGTTCACATTCTGCTGGTTCCTTATCTGCATACCTGCATACTATCTCTGCCGCTCAATAAGAGCGCGTTTCAGTTCCGGGATACTGTAAGCATAGAAGAAATGGGCTGTCCGCGTTGAACAGCCCATTTTTGATTAATAGTTCTGATTTGAATCAGCGTTGAAGAAATTATTGCTGCTTTCGGTATAGTAATCGTTTGGTTCAAGAGACATAAAGTCCTCGTCCTCGATGTCGGGAAGTCTTGCGCCGCAGCGTCCGCAGAACTGGAAACGCTCATTAACCTCAGCATCGCATTTAGGACAGATCTTATATCCTCGGATCTGGTTGAGCTCGTATCTCATCTTCTTGATACGTCTGCGTCTTGTATCGATATCGTCACAGAGCACTTTCAGTTCCTCGGGATTCTCACCGGGGTTCTTGTAGTACTTCTTTCCGATATCTCCGAAGATCTCAACGATCCTTTCCTCCTCATAGAGTATCTTTCTCTTGAGATTGTTTGCCTCTGAGATGTTTTTTGCCTTATCGGATGCGCCCTTGCTGACGCTGCCGAGTGTATCGAGAATACCCATTATTCATCACTCCTGTCGGACTATTTTCTCGTTTCACACTATAACTATATTATACAACATCAAATCAATTTCTGTCAAGCCTTTTCAATTATTTTTAATTTGAGACACGGCAATTTGTGCAGTATTTACATTTCAGCGATGTCATTTTCGGTAAGCTGAATAACTCCGTGCTTTTCAAAAGTCTTTCCGGCACGGGCATTGTCGTCCACGCGGATGACAAATGACACCGATCTGTCGGATGCACCGAGGAAGGAATACATGTATTCCACGTTTACGCCGTCCTCACCAAGTGCATCGAGCACACGGCTGAGCTGACCGGGAGCGTCCGGGATAGATATTGCACATACTTCTGTCACATTTACTGCGTAAGATGCGGCTCTGAGGGCGTCTACCGCCTTCTCCGTATCGTTGGCAATGAGTCTGATTATGCCGAAATCTGCTGTGTCTGCAAGGCTGAGGGCACGGAGGTTCACTCCGCTGTCCTTGATAACTCTCATAGCTCCTGCTGCCTGATTCGGCTTGTTATCTACGAATACTGAAATCTGTTTTACGTTTGACATATTATTCCTCCTTTAGTTTACTTTGATATTATTTGATCAATTTGCTTTCATCATATAGGGGATCCATATTTTGCCGCTGTCGTCGAGGTAAAGGAATTCAGGGCTCATTGTAATGAAATCCTTATCCGGATTTGCCGACTCTTCAGTCACAAACATAGCGATAAGCCCCTTGTATTCTTCGCTTTCCTTATAGATACCGTCATTGATGAGTTCACCGGCACTGTTATACCATTTCCACTTGCCATCTGAAAACTCTATTTTTGTATCGTCAGTACTGCCAAGCTGGCTCTCAATGGAAGAGCGCATATTTTCAGTCTTTTCGCTGTCCTTATCCCAACCATTAATATAGTATCTTGAATATTCATCATCCAGATAGGTGTCCAGAGCATTGTAAACGATAGTGAAATCCTTGCCGTACTTGTAGCTGCCGTCCAGCTCAGTGCCGTAAGTGGGAACGCAGATGAGGTCATCCATGGTGTAGAGGTAGACAGGAACATCATTATTCTTATTCCCACTCATAACATTCTGCACCACCACGGGCATGACATTGTAAGCGACATATCTATCAGAAAAATCCATCCTGTTGCCGACATAAGTATAGAATGTGCCTGTCTCGTTGAACTTATTCATTAGCTTAATCAGTCCCGCTCTTACATTTTCGTTTCCTTCGGCATTTGACTCGTCATCTTTTATGTTATAAACGGTCACTTCACCATGATTATCAACAGTAGTGGTCTTGTAGTTGAAATGTAACTTTCCGTCACTGACCTTGTAACTGCCGCTATATACAGTAGCGCTTCCTACGTACATAGAGGTAATATTTGACATCTCAAAATCATTGCCGTCAAAGACAAGTTCTTTGAAAGGAAGGTTTTTATAGTTGACTCTGGACTCCGTCAGATACTTGTCAAGCGACATATCCTCGGTCATTCTCGTTCCGTTAATCGGAACGATAGTGCAGTACTCGCCGTTAAGCCTACTGTCTCGTCCCCCATTGTCATCATCGCTGTCACCGCAGGCAGTGCAGCTTAACAGCATCAGAGATGCAAGCAGAATTGGCAGTTTTCTCATAAGTATACCCCCTGTTTTGTCATTTTTTCGCCGGGTTATCAAGAAGCTTGCGCTTGTCTATAACGCGGACTGCCTTGCCCTCGCTTCTGGTTATGGACTTAGGCGATACAAGATGCACCTTGGGATTGATGCCGAGCATGGTCTTGATAGCTACTGCAAGTGTCTTTTCCTGAGCCTGCATGTCCTTCACCTTATCGGAGAACTGATCCGGATTCATTTCCACGCTGATGTCAAGAGTATCGGTGTTGTTCACGCGGTCAACCTCTATGAGATAGTTCGGTGAATAGCCCTGCTCGATGAGTACTGTCTCGATCTGGCTCGGGAATACATTTACTCCGCGGATTATCATCATATCATCGCTTCTGCCCATAGGCTTTGCCATTTTTATGAGTGTACGTCCGCATGAGCACTTCTTGCGGCTGAGTACACAGAGATCACGGGTTCGGTATCTGAGAAGAGGGAAAGCCTCTTTGGTAAGGCTTGTGAACACAAGCTCGCCCACCTGTCCTTCAGGAAGGACCTCACCTGTTTCGGGATCAATTATCTCAGGGTAGAAGTTGTCCTCGTTTATGTGCATGCCGTTCTGTTCTGAACACTCGAACGCTACACCGGGACCGCTGCTCTCTGTGAGTCCGTAGATGTCATATGCCTTTATGCCGAGTGACGTCTCTATGGACTTGCGCATTTCTTCCGTCCACGGTTCAGCGCCGAATATGCCTGCCTTCAGCTTGATATCGTCGGGAGTAAGTCCCATATCATGAAGTGTCTCGCCGATATATGCGGCATAGGAAGGTGTACAGCAAAGGATAGTCGCTCCAAGGTCACGCATGAAGGTTATCTGTCGCTCTGTGTTGCCTGATGACATAGGCAGAGTAAGGCATCCGACTCTGTGTGAACCGCCGTGCAGACCTGCTCCGCCGGTGAAAAGGCCGTAGCCGTATGCGACCTGACATACATCTTCGTCTGTACCGCCGGCTGCCGTGATAGCTCTTGCCACGCAGTTTTCCCACATATCTACGTCGTTCTGAGTATAGAATGCAACTACTCGTTTACCGGTAGTTCCACTTGTAGACTGTATCCTTACACAGTCAGAAAGAGGCTTTGCGAGCAGTCCGTATGGATAAGCCTCCCTGAGATCTGCTTTGCTGAGAAACGGAAGCTTGTGAAGATCGTCAGTACCCTTGATGTCCTCCGGCTTTATGCCTTTTTCATCCATGAGGTCACGGTAATATTTCACATTGTCATAAACGTGTTTTACCTGTGCCACAAGGCGTTCGTCCTGGAGTTTTTTCATATCCTCCCGGGACATACATTCGATTTCTTCGTTCCAATACTTTTCCATTGGTAAGACTCCTTTATTATAAGATCTTTATGTAAAGATAATTGTGTTCTTATTTTGCCGCTGATTTTCCAAGTTCGAAAGCCTTCTTGTTCAGTTCAAGGAACTTAGCCGGTACGCACTGTTCAAGTGCATTCTGCCATAATTCCTCAGGGAAATCTGTCTTAGCTGCAAGTACTCCCATAAGCACTACATTTGAAGCCTTTGATGTTCCTGCCTGCTCTGCAAGTGTGAGTGCGTCAACAGCTGTCAGTTCCACACCCGCTGCCGCAAGCTTTTCTGTCAGGTTCTCCGGATACTGTGCTGCACCTGTGATAACAGGCATAGGATCTATCTGCTGTGTTGATGTTATGAGCTTTCCGCCCTTTTTGAGATAAGGAAGACATCTTGCTGCTTCGAGAAGCTCAAATGAGATGACTGCATCTGCCTCGCCCTTTTCGATCACAGGCGAGTATACCTTATCGCCGTATTTTACATATGTAACTACTGAACCGCCGCGCTGGCTCATTCCGTGTACTTCGCTCACCTTTACGTCATAACCCTGTGCAAGAAGCACATTTCCGAGAAGTCTTGAAGCGAGGAGGGAACCCTGTCCGCCTACGCCGACTATCATTATTGATCTTGTTTCCATTTATATTTACTCCTTATTATTCAGCTTTATAAATTATGTCGAGATCGCCGTCCACAAATCCCAGTGCCATTCCCTTTGCTGAGGAAAGGATACTGCCGTATCTGCCGTTTTCAGCATATTCCTTTACCATTTCTGCAAAGAGTTCATGAACGTGTTCTCTGTCCTTCTGATCCTCATCAGAGATATCAACTGTGAATACGTTCTCATCGCTTGACCATGCCTCATCGCATGCCCAGTCGCCTTCACCGTCTTCAGGATCAAAGGCAGCAGCCGCTACGAGCTGTATGCTGTAGATGTGCTCCTCAGCAGATTCCTCATAGAGATTGAAGCAGAAAGCCTCTGTGCTTTCCGGCATATCATTGTTTTCGAGGATATCATCCAGCCATGCTGTGAATTCCTCATATATATTCATCTGGAGCATAATACCCTCCTGTTTATCAGTTGATAGCGCCGACCTTACACTGTTCCTGACAGATACCGCAGCCTACACACTGTGTATGGTCGATAACTGCCTTGCCGTTTCTCATGGATATTGCCGGACATCCCAGCTTCATGCACATCTTGCATCCTACGCACTTGTCTGTGCTGACCTTCAGCGGAGGATTGTGCTTAACGTACTTGAGCAGTGCACAGGGACGGCGGGAAATAATTACTGAAGCCTCATCTGCTGCCAGTTCTTCCTTGATAGCTGCCTCTGTTTCAGCAAGCTTGTAGGGATCTGTAACGCGGACTCTCTTTATGCCGATAGCCTTGCAGAGTTCTTCAAGATTTACAGCAGCAGCCGGATCGCCCTTGAGGTTCTTGCCTGTTGTGGGATTCTGCTGATGACCTGTCATGCCTGTTATGGAGTTATCGAGGATGATAACTGTGGAATTGGAGTTATTGTAAGCTATATTTACAAGACCTGTCATGCCGCTGTGCATGAAAGTTGAGTCGCCGATAACAGCAACTGTCTTGTGCTCGGACTCAGAGCCTCTTGCCTTGTTGAAACCGTGAAGTCCGGAAATGGATGCGCCCATGCAGATAGTTGTATCTATGGCATTGAGAGGTGCTGCTGCTCCCAGTGTGTAGCATCCGATATCACCGGATACGGTCACACCAAGCTTCTTCAGGCAGTAGA
Organism: Ruminococcus flavefaciens; assembly: GCA_002373775.1. Lineage (GTDB taxonomy): Bacteria > Bacillota > Clostridia > Oscillospirales > Ruminococcaceae > Ruminococcus > Ruminococcus flavefaciens_M. Next base: position 18,688 of record DFJW01000020.1, read on the forward strand.
ACAGACCTCTGTGCGGACATCCGGCACACATTACAGGAGGACGCACCGGTATGTTTTCATCGAGTGCCACATACTCCTTCTTTTCACCGAGAAGCTTCTCTGCGATGACGGACTGCGGAAGTTCTCCGATATATCCGAATATCTCCTTGCCCTTGACGTTGTTCACGCCGATATTGCGGCAGTGTTCCTCGATTATGCCGTCGAGTTCTTCGATAACGTATACCTGCTCATACTTTGCTGCAAAATCCTGTATAAGCTTTACAGGGAGAGGATTTACCATGCCGAGTTTCAGTACTGAAGCCTTCTCGCCGAGAGCTTCCTTTACATACTGATATGCAGCACCGTTGGTTATCACGCCGAATTCAGCCTTGTCAGATATCTCAACTCTGTTGAGAGGTGAAGTTTCAGCGTATTCTATGAGTTTCTTTGTACGCTCTTCTACGAATACATGTCTGCCCTTTGCATAAGCAGGCATCATTACATATTTGTTCGGTGTCTTCTCATATTCCTTGAGCGGAAGTTCCACACGGTCGTTCATCTCAACGATGCTCTGTGAGTGTGCTACTCTTGTGGACATTCTTACTATGAACGGTGCATCGAACTTCTCGGAAAGCTCAAATGCAAGCTTGACGAATTCCTTGCACTCTGTTGAATCCGAAGGCTCAAGCATCGGCACCTTTGATGCGATAGCGTGGTGACGGCTGTCCTGCTCGTTCTGGGATGAGTGCATTCCCTGATCGTCAGCAACAGCTATTACCATTCCGGCATTTACTCCGGTATATGCAGCTGTGTAAAGCGGATCAGCAGCAACGTTGAGTCCGACATGCTTCATTCCGCAGAAGCTTCTTGCACCTGCGATAGATGCGCCGAGAGCAGTCTCCATAGCGACTTTCTCATTTGGTGCCCACTCAGCATATACCTCATCGTACTTTGCCACCTCTTCGGTGATCTCTGTGGAAGGAGTTCCGGGATAGCTTGATACTATCCTGCATCCTGCTTCGTATAAGCCTCTCGCAAAGGCTTCGTTTCCTAACATAAGCTTGTTCATTTGTTTTTTTCCTTTCATATATATTATGTCAAATGACTTTTCAACCAGTTTGCAACTCCGTCATCGGAGTTGGTGCCTATGACGATATCAGCTGCCGCTTTCACCTCGTCCCTTGCGTTGCCGACGGCTATCTTCACATCAGCCTGTCCGAACATGGGCAGATCATTGAGATTGTCCCCGAAAGCCACTATCTCATCAAAGCCGTAATTATCACGGAGATACCGCAGTCCGTTGGCTTTGGATGCCTTATCTGAAAATATCTCCAGATACCATGCGTCGTTGTATACATCAAGATAAAAGGCATGGTCTACACCTGCTATCTTCTCCGCCTCCAGCTTTATGGGATACAGTTCCTCATAAGTGCCTGTAGTGGTGAAATACACTGTATTCTCGTCAGCCAAATCTTCAAGCCGGCACTTTACAAAAGGCTTTTTGTATTCATGCTTCCTGACTTCCGCAAAGCTCTGCATGACCTTTGTGGTAAGTTCGGAATAGTAGCATATCAGAGTGCCGTCTTCTATGCGATACATGAAACAGTGTACACCGTGTCTTCTGAAGGCGCTCAGTATCTTCTCTGAAGCTTCAGGAGCAATGAATTCATTCTTTATGTATGTATCCGTCCGGATGTCGTATATACTGACACCGTTCATGAGTATACAGGGGACGCTTATATCCAGCTTCTTCGTTATCGGTACAGCTGAGTATACCGACCGTGCAGTCGCAAAAGTAAACTGCATCCCCTCAGATGTCAGCTGATTTATAACGCCGGCAGAATGATCCGTGACCGCAGGCGAAGGATCAAGCAGTGTTCCGTCAAGGTCAGAGATGTACAATGTCTTTGCGATAAAGACCACCTCCCGATATATATGAGCATAGCTACTCACGATATTATTATAACATATAGTGAAGAAAATAGCAAGAGACGCGCGAAAAAACTTGCCATTCGTAAAACTATTCCGCGTTCAAGGGTGCAGCGTCACGCTGCTTATAACATATAGTGAAGAAAATGGCAAGAGACGCGCGAAAAAACTTGCCGATCATGAAACTATGCCGCGTTCAAGGGTGAGCATCACGCTGCTGTAACAATTGGAATACTTGTACCCGGATGTGAATATAATTTCACAAAGCAACATTTCAGGAGGTTACTATGGAATTCAAACTTAACAGAGAGACTGTTCCTGCTACTGAAACGATATACGACGGGATACAGGAGCAAAGCGTAGAACTCGACTACATACTCCCGGACTATTATCCGGATATATTCCGGATAGTCAGATGCGAAGTCACGCCAAGTATCACCGACCATTCCGTGAGCGGCAGCAGGCTCGCCTATGAGCTGCAATGCGACATACGCATGATCTATTGCAGCGAAGACGGCTCGGCACTCCAGTGCATAAACCAGCGCCAGACTTTCTCGCGGTCCGCTGAACTCGGCAGAGATTCGGGAAATGTCAGCGTCCGCCTTGTTCCCAAAGCTGACCACATGAACTACCGGGCTGTGAACAAGCGCAGGCTCGACCTCAGAGGTGCAGTATCGGTAAAGATATCTGTAACAGGCGAAAAGCAGCAGGAAGTAATATCCGATGCTTCAGGCATGAATATACAGCTGCGCAGAACGCCAGTCAGATTTGCCTCAAAGTCACTGAGCGCAGAAAAAAACATACAGCTCAGCGAAGACATAGAACTCTCAGCTGCACAGTCACCGGTCACAGGCATGATCCGGTGCAGATGCACTGTTTCCGGCTGCGAGAAGAAGCTGATATCCGGCAAGCTCATGGTCAAAGGTGAACTCAGCGCTGACCTTCTCTGTGCCTGCGGACATGACGACACCGTCACTGTGGAGGCAATGGATTTTTCACTGCCGTTCAGCCAGATAATCGACATGGACGGACTTGACGACACTTTTGAATGCAGCATCGCTCCTGAAGTCGTCAGCTGCGATGTAACTCCTGCTGCCGGAAGGAACGGCGAGGACCGCACGCTACACTTTGAAGCAGAACTCCGGCTCTCATGCCGCGCTGTCAGGACATCTTCCGTTATGATATGTACAGACGCTTATTCAACTTTGTATCCATGTGAAGTGTCGGTTTCAGAAGTGACAGCAGAGCAGCTGCCGGTCGTTTACGACAAGGAATTCCGCAGCACATCAGTCCTCGCGGAAGGCGACAGCCTCCCTGACAAAGTGTTTGCGGTCTGGTGTGCACCGAAAAATATCAACACTCACGCTTCCGAAGACGGAAAGTCCCTCATAATAAGCGGTATGCTCACATATTCGACTGCCGCCCGGGATGCTTCCGGAATGATTACGATATCGGATAAGGATGAAGCTTTTGAGGGTACGGCAGATATCGGAGAAGACCTCCGGAACTGCCGTATCACAGCGGATATATCAACAGGCAGCGTTGACTATAACATCTCACCGGAAGGAGTTATGACCGGCAAAGCCGATATATCAGCCCGCATATCTGTTTCAGGATGTGACAGCATTCTTGCAGTAACTGATATATCGGTCGATGACTCTGCAAAAAAGCCTCGCGACGGCGACTATTCGATCAAGCTGTATTTCGGTGCTGAAAACGAAGAGATATGGGACATTGCCAAACGCTACAGCACAGACGTAAGTGCTGTAATGGAAGAAAACGATCTTTCTGGTGATAGACTTGAAAAAGGAGGCATGCTGCTGATACCTATCATCACCTGAACATATTGCGTAAAAGCATAAGATCATTCTGTATGAATAATTAAGGAGCGAAGTATGATAACAGATATTTACAGCAATATCGCCGAGCGCACAGGAGGCGATATCTACATAGGCGTCGTAGGTCCGGTCAGGACCGGTAAGTCCACATTCATCAAGCGTTTCATGGAAACGCTGGTGATACCCAATATCCAAGGCGAATACATGCGCGAACGCGCTGTGGATGAACTTCCGCAGTCAGCTGCCGGCAAGACCATAATGACCACAGAACCGAAATTCATCCCCGAAGAAGCAGTACAGGTCGATCTCGGCGAAGGTGCAACTTTCAGCGTGCGGCTCATTGACTGCGTGGGATATATCGTCCCCAGCGCACTCGGATATATCGAGAACGAACAGCCGCGTATGGTGATGACTTCATGGTTCGATGAGGAGATACCTTTCAACATGGCAGCCGAGATCGGTACGCAGAAAGTCATAAACGATCATTCCACCATCGGACTTGTGGTCACTACCGACGGCACGGTAACCGATATCCCGCGGGAAGAATATGAAGAGTGCGAGGAGCGTGTCATCCGCGAACTGAAGGAACTCGGCAAGCCTTTCGTGGTCATCCTCAATTCAACTGCTCCGGATTCTCCGGAGACAAAAGCACTTGCGTCACAGCTCACTGACCGCTATGATGCCAAAGTCATCCCTGTCAGCTGCCTTGATCTCAGTGAAGAGGATATACGCGGGATAATCCGTGAGATACTATGTTCTTTCCCTATCAAGGAGATAAACATCCGCACTGCCGGCTGGATAAACTCACTGGGCAAAGACCACTGGCTCCGTTCAGATATAATGAACTGCATCAGGAATGCCGCAAAGGATATACGTCTCGTCCGCGATGCCGATATCGCAAGAGCAGCTATGGCAGGATGCGAGCACATCGTCAATGCCTCCATTACTTCAATGGATCTCGGAAAGGGTTCGGTCACGATAACCGCCGATCTCGACAACAGCCTTTTTTATAAGATACTTGGCGAGACTACCGGCATCGAGATAAACGGTGAGAGTGATCTCATGCCTCTTCTCACAGAACTCAACGATATACGCCGCAAGTATCAGAGGATAGCCCCTGCCCTTGAAGAAGTCGAAGCTACAGGCTACGGCATCGTTATGCCGGAACTGGAAGAGCTTACCCTTGAAGAGCCTAAGATAATCAAACAGGGCGGAAAGTACGGTGTCAAGCTCAAAGCCTCGGCTCCGTCTATCCACCTGATGAAAGCTAATATCAACACTACTGTCAGCCCGATCGTCGGCACGGAAAGGCAGTCCGAGGAACTGGTGATGTACCTCCTCGACGGCTTCGATGATGATCCGAAACGCATCTGGGAATCGAATATCTTCGGAAAATCCCTCCACGAACTTGTGAACGAAGGGCTCCACAACAAGCTGTATAAAATGCCCGTCGATGCACGGATGAAATTGCAGGAAACTCTTGAACGTGTTATCAATGACGGCTGCTCGGGACTGATCTGTTTTATATTGTAATCAAAAAAGCTGTATCACTTGATGATACAGCTTTTTTAAATATTAATCTCTATCCGCACTATTGTCAATGATTCGGTCTGTTAACTGAATATATTGATAAATAGCAGCATTAAAGCGATCGCGCACATTATTACGGCTTTTTTTGCCTTCTTCACAATTTCAGCATCTACCTCTTCGGTTCTGGAAACGCTTACAACACTGATACCGTAATACAATCCAATCACTTCAGGTATTACTAATATTCCAACAGTAATAAGTGATATGATTCCTAATATAAACGCAGTCTTTGCCTTTGATACAAGTCCGCTTTTATTGTTGCTTACGCCTGCATTATAATTTGATTCTTTTACATTATTAGTCTCAACGTTCTTCTTTATCGGACCATCCAATTCTAATACATGCTTGTGTGCAGCATTCAAAACTTCTACCGAATCACAGAACGGGCATTTAACGATTCCCTGAATACGATCTATCTCACGAGTCCCATTACAACTTGGACATACCAAAGAGACAGGATTGTCTATTCTTGCCTGCCTGATCTCATTGATCTCTTTTGTCCTCCGTGCCATAGTTTGCTCCTGAATCAGCATCCGATTAGTTGCCTCACGCTCTCGCGCTGCTTGCAGTTCCATAAGAGCCAGTTCTTTTTGTGTCGATGCATTAGTCTGGGCAATATCTCTGCGTGCGTTAATCTCATCCTGAAGAATGCTTTTTATATCATTCAACGCTGATTGTTCTTCTTCATGCTTCTTATCTTTCTTTGCGACCTCAGCAGCATCTTTAGCTTCTTTTATCAGAGTTGCAGCTGTTAAAATCGAACCAGCTATTAATTTCTTTTTCATAACTATCACCATTTTCACGAGTAATAAAACTAAATGAATGATCCGCGTCCAAATTGCACCTATATAGGTGCAATTTTATTATAACATGCGCATATAATTAAGTCAATAACCTTGCACTTATTTGGGTGCAGAATTTTGAAAGGAGTTTTTGGCTATTATGAACAAAGCAATCGAAAAACAGATAGGCAACAATATACGAATATTGCGGGAAAAAGCTGGACTTACGCAGGATCAGCTCTCTGCGCGTCTCCAGATCAATGGCTGCGATATAACAAGGAGTGCGATCGCAAAAATAGAAGTCGGACAAAGGCACTTGTACCCGGACGAGATCATCCTGCTGCGAAAACTGCTCTGTTCAACTTATGAAGATATATTCCGTATCGAATGACTATTGAAGTATATTACCAGAACAAAGTAAAGGCTGTGCAGAATGATCTGCACAGCCTTTCGCTGATATTATTGATCTGTCAGACTAAATCAGTTAGTCCATACATCCGGCTCTTCCGGTCTTACATACTCCTGAGAGTCGAGATAGAAGTCTGTATGCGGAGGCTGATTATAGCCGTTGTTCTGAGCAGCCACCTGTATCCTGTACTGACGGTTATGCATCAGAGTGTAGAGATTGTAGTTTGTAGTATATGTTGTTGTGAATACTCTGATCTTGTCTGTTCCGCACGGGAAGAGCATCTCTTCACGCCAGTCACCTGTAAGGTCACATGTGATGCAAGCATTGGACTTGGAGTAATTGTTATAGCCTACGCCGTCACCTGTGAATACTCTGCCCATACCATACTGGTCAGCCATAGTTCTGTCAAGAACAGCTCTTTCAGCCTTATCTGTCCAGTATACTACGGAATTCTGTCCCCACTTGGTTATGTCTGCCCAGTCGCAGACCTTGGCATGAGAACCTGAGCAATTATATACCACAGAGTTGTGTGAACCTACCATTTCAGCGCCGCCGTTGCCTGAAACAAGATTATCAGCAACACAGCGTCCTGTATCTCCGCCTGCTTCTTCACGGAACAGTGCCTTGCCTGTCTTTCCGTCGCGGAGAACTGTACCGTAGCCTATCCAGTGGCCGTCGCTCATAGGCGATTTTTCGTCTTCAAGGCACTGGAATATCTCAACGCCGGGATTTGCAGGATCAAAGTCGCCGATATGGATAGCGTCACCGTGTGCCATTCCTGATGTATAGAGGAGCTTGCCGTTATCGTCGATAACTGCTGAGCCGCATACCACTTCGTCCTTGCCGTCGCCGTCAACATCTGCTCCGAGGCAGTGGTGGTTGCCGTCGCCGTATCCGGCAGCTGAACTGTTATGCCCTGTGTCGAATGTCCACTTCTTTACGAGTTTGCCGTTGTTTACGCCCCATGCTGCCATTGCAAGTCTTGTATAGTATCCGCGTCCGAAGCATGCGTATGCCTGAGAACCACCGTCAAGATATGCTACACAAGCTGTGAAACGGTCTACACGGTTGCCGTAGTCGTCGCCCCAGTTAGTGACAGTGCCTCTGCCGGGATCATAGTTTTGCGTATCGAGAGCCTTTCCTGTAGCTCCGTCAAAGAGTGTGATATACTCAGGACCTTCGAGTATCTTGCCGATTACATAGCTGTTCTTTGAAGCTCTGTAGTAGGTAGAGCGATAGTCCTTGGAACCGTCACCAACGACCTTGCCTGTACCGTCAACAGTTCCGTCAGCTGTCTTGCATATCATCTCGCACTTGCCGTCGCCGTCAAAGTCATATACCATGAACTGAGTATAATGAGCACCTGCACGGATGTTCTTTCCGAGATCAACACGCCATACGAATGTACCGTCAAGGCGGTAGCAGTCAATGAATACAGTGCCTGTATATCCGTCATTGGAGTTGTCCTTTGAATTTGAAGGATCCCACTTTACGAAGATCTCATACTTTCCGTCGCCGTCGATATCTCCGACTGAGCAGTCGTTTGGCGTATACGAACATGTGCTGCCGTCAGGCATAGTCTGGTCAGCAGGCTGTCTGAGCTGGATGTCAAAATATGCTCCGCTGACACCGCCGTTTGTGTTCGTATAATTGGTTGAGAACTGTGCGAATTCAGTGTTTTCGCCGTTTACATATGTATCAATGGTGTAAACATCAGTAGCTGTGCCCTGTGCATCAAAGTAGTTTGTAGCCTGATCTGTGGTGAATGTTCCGAGCTTGGTGCGCTCATCATTTGCAGTTATCCTCCAGAGATCGAAGGTGGTGTTCTCATTGTCAGTTGCAAGGAGTCTCCAGCTTACGAGGTTTCCGTTCTTGGCATGAGCCATTGAAACGCCGCGGTCGAGTTTCTCAACGCGAACGCCCTGCGTAGCCTTGACTGCCGGTGCTGATTTTCCAGTCCGGGTTATCTCGATATAGTCCATATTAGGTCCGCCGACGGATTTCGTCGCATAAGCCTTTATGGTATTCTTGCCCTTGTTGAGGTGGACTACAGCTGTGGCATCTGACCATGTTGTCCATGCGCCTGTAGCATTGAAGTCCACATACTGACCGTAAGCTCTGTCGCCGTTGGTGATGAGTTTTATCTGACGATTATCTTCAGTGCCGTTTGCATAGCGGAAGTCAACTTCATAATTGCCATCTGCCGGAGCATCTACTGTCCATTCGATATATCCGCCTATGGCATTATCATAATTCACATAAGCTCTTCCGGCGAATCCGGCATTTGTGGATTCCTCCCAGCCCTTGTGGTACTCAGCCTCTACTGCATAATAGCGCTCAGCAACTCCTGGCTCGACAGGTTCTTTATCAGTCTTGGAGAGCTTTATATAGTCGATATTCGGACCGCCGTTCTCCGTAGAAGAAACAGCCTTGATAGTATTCGTGCCTGATGTGAGAGGAAGTACGACACTGCTGTCGCTCCATGCCGTCCATGCATCAGTGCCGTTGAAGCTGATGTAGTAAGGCGTATTTCCGCCGTTTACATAGACCGCCATTGTTCGGTCGTCATTCTTGCCGTTTGAATAGCGGAAATCCACTTCATAATTGCCGCTCTCGGTCACATTTACTGTCCATTCTATAGAGCTTCCGACCTCATTATTGACATTTGCATATCCGTCCTCGCACTCATAGCCGGTATTGATCGTCTCATTGGCGATACCGCCGTCTACACTTGCATATGCAGCGTAGTATTTATCAGGAGGTGCAGTGGTGGTAGTTGTTGTGGTAGTGGAAGTAGTAGTTGTTGTCGTGGTTGTGGTCGTGGTGGCAGAAGTAGTTGTTTCTTCTCCCGGACCGTCATAGGGATATGTGGCATCAGGGAAATTGACTGAATGGAAAACATCGCTGTCAGCGTCAAATACCACATTCACCGCAGAACCGTCCTTGCTCCTGATAACGATATCATTCTGTCCTGCCGGCAGTTTAACGATAACTATGACTTCGTCATCAACGGGATCGGCTGGTATGATGACAGGAGTGTATTCGCTGCTGTTGTTGGCAATGAGCATGAGCTCGGTATCAGACGAAGGATGAGATGTTACTTTGAAGCGGAATTTGTAGTTTCCGTTTTCTTCAGTCCCGACTGTGTATCTCATAACATCTGATGCACTGTCGGAATCGCTGCCCAGCTTTGAGCCCAGCCCTGTGGAAAGTTCCGCATATTCGCCGACATGATGTGTCTTGTCCAGAGTTATGAGCCACTGCATTATTGCTATGGCATCTGCCATATTGACTTCACCGTCAGCATTTGCATCCGCCGCCAGAAGTTCCGTGCCTGTGATGTCAGTCAGACCGAGTTTGTAGGACTGGATGGTCTGCGCATCAAGATTGGTGACACCGTCGTTTCCGATAACATCGCCTCTGAGATAATAGATCTTTGCGTCATCAGCAGCCGAAACAGATGAAACGACCGGTGCAGATGAAAGGCTGAGTGCAGCACTCAAAGCGAGAGCAGTACCGCGCATAGCCTTGTGATTTCTCTTCATTATGATCTCCCCTTTTCAAAAACTAAAAAAGTAAAAAAGATGAATAAATTAAAAACGGTAAATGTCCACAAGCCTATTTGTGTAACATTTTATAGCAATTAAATTATACCAGAATCTATACCGTATGTCAAGGGATTTTCAGCCAAAACCGTCATAAAGCGCAAAAGGTCATAAACGCGATATAATAAATCATTTTGAATATGCTAAATATAATTGCTATAATAGTCTCACTATCATCCGGCTTGACTTTTCGCCTTATATGGTGTATAATTAACGTAAAATACAAGAACGACAGATAGACATCTTTGGAGGTATATAAATGAAATCGAACAGGATAGCAGCTTTTGCAGCTGCGGTTTGTATCACAGGCTCATCTTTGGCATATGCACCGGGATATATTGATAATGCCGCTGTGTATGCGGCGGACGAAACGATCTCGGGTACAGTGGAGCTGAAGATCGGTCAGTCAGTCACTGCACAGAAGACTTCCGGCAGCGAGTCACCGAAATGGTACAGCGAAGACGTCACCGTCGCCACAGTTGACAGCAATGGTACAGTCACTGCCGTCAGCGAAGGCGAGACTTTTGTGTATGCTGTTTTCACATCCAGCAAGCTGAAATTCCGCGTCATCGTCTCACCTGCTGAAGAAGAGGATCCCAAGCCCGCAGTCACCGATCTCGGAACTGTAAATCTCGACAACGAGCATGACGGTGCCGAACTCAAGCTCAACGATGCACCGGAAGGCGATATTGCATGGACTTCATCGGATACCAGCGTCGCTACAGTGGACAGCAGCGGAACGATCAAAGCTGTAGGCAAAGGAACTTGTACTATCAGCGCTGTTATCGGCTCAAATACATATATCGTGAACGTCATATCCACATATGAACCCACCGAAGAAGACATCACTGTAGTAAAAGCCGGCAGTTTCGCCCTTTCCAATGCCAATCCGCAGGGACAGATCGACCTGAAACTCCCGGAAGGCACTGTTGCAGTCTGGAGCAGCAGCAACACCGATGTTGCAGTAGTTGATGAAAACGGTCTCGTCAAAGCAGTCGGCAAGGGCACATGCACTATAACAGCTGCGGTCGGGAAAGTGCGATACATCGCTGAACTCACTTCAACTTTTGATCCCGAAGCTGCTCCTGAAGAAGTGATACTCGGTGATATCACTCTCTCCAGCAGTCAGCCTTCAAAGAAACCCGGTCTCACGATACCGGCAGGTTCGGAACCTGTATGGAGCACATCAGACGCAAGCATCGCTGTCCCGGACGAGGACGGTTTCATAACCGCAAAGGGAAGCGGTACATGCCGCATAATAATAGCTCTCGGCGGAAAGAATTATATCCTCAACGTCACATCCACATATCTCCCGCCCGAGGAAAGACCTGACAGCAGCAGCACTGTTCACATCAACGGTCTGAACAAGCAAGTCAGCCTCACAGTCAGCGGAGAAGCTTCTTCTCCCGTATGGAGCAGCGACAATGAAGCGATAGTCACTGTCAGCCAGGACGGAAAAGTGACCTCAAATGGCTTCGGTACTACACAGGTCTTCGCAAGATTCGAAAATTACGTTTCAGCCGTCACGATCGTGGTCGAGGCTTCCAATATCCCGGGAGATGCAAACTGCGATTATGAAGTGAATATGGCTGACGCCGTACTCGTCATGCAGGCTCAGGCAAATCCGGACATTTATGGTGTCGGCAAGCCCGACGGCATAACCGAACAGGGCGTAAAAAACGCCGATGTCAGCGGCAGCGGTGACGGAATGACTATTCTCGACGCACAGACTATACAGGCTTACAAACTCGGAAAAGTCGATAAACTCCCGGTAGACTGATTTCAGAATCACATAATTATCAAAGCGCCGCAGGTACAAAGCCTGCGGCGCTTTTTTGCGTTTACATCAGTTCCATTCCTCGTCCTCATCGTAGAATACATTATAGTTCACTGCACGATGACTGTAAGTGCTGAGCACAAGTCCGATGACTGCGTACATGCTTATCATAGCCGTACCGCCGGCACTCATAAAAGGCAGCGGTACACCTATTACCGGTGCTGCTTTGAGTACCATTCCTATATTCATTATGCAGTGAGAGAGCATAAGTCCGAAGGCTCCCATACATATGAATCTTCCGAGGCGATCGCGTGTTACGCGGCTGTCGGCAAATATCTTGAGGCATATATAGGCGAGAACCACGAGTATTCCGATCGAACCTACATATCCGAATACTTGTCCGGCATATGCAAATATAAAGTCATTGTGTATCTCGGGGACATAGATATAATCCGACGCACTGCGCAGTACTCCCTTGCCGAATACTCCGCCGGATTTCAGCGCAGCAAGTCCGAGATCCTGCTGATACTCTATGTCAGCGTCACTTCCGGGGTGGAATAGTATCGTTATACGCTTTTTGTGGAAGCTGTCCAGCGCAAAGAACCACATACCTGCTACAGCTGCTCCGACAGCGATCGGTGCAGCTACTACATATTTCCATGATATCTTTGCCGAGCATATCATAAATGCGAATATAGCCCCGAATACTATGGCTGTTCCGTAGTCGCCCTGAAGTCCGACTATGCCTATGGGCAGAAGTCCGTGGATCGCAAGCAGCAGCATATGCAGCGGCTTGTTCATGTCCTCTTCATCGCGGGACAGATGATAACTGAAAGTCAGTATGAACGCCAGCTTCAGTATCTCTGAAGGCTGGAACTGGATGAAGCCGAGATTCAGCCACGCTTTATCATCCGCTCCCGCTCTCTGATAACCGAGAGACGTAAATGTCAGCGCCACAAGCACAAGTGCGACAGGCACGAATACAAACCACAGTTTTACCAGTTTTCGGTAATCTATGAGTGATATCAGCGTCGCAACTCCGATGCCTGCGATCATCGAGAACAGCTGTGTCCGCCAGTAGCTTGCTCCGACGCCTTCTATGTCACTTATCCCGCTCTCGCTTATGGAGTATATCAGCAGTGTACTTATTGCCGCAAGGATAGTGACAGCGAATATCAATCCGGCGTCGATGCTGTGTTTGTTGACCGATAGTTTTTTAAATGCCGATTTCATTGTTTTCCTTCCTTGTATATCTTTCTTTATTCTTCAGCAGACCAGTATTTCCTGTCAAGGCTGCGGTACTGTGCAGCGGCAGCGATATGCTGCTTCTTTATGACCTCATCACCGTTAAGATCGGCGATAGTACGGGCTACTTTCAGTATCCTGTCATAAGCTCTCGCACTCAGTCCAAGCTTGTCAAACACATTTTTCATGAGCTGAGAAGCAGCATCATCCATGGGACACGACTCCTGAAGCTTGTCCGGAGTTATGAGCGCATTGCAGGTTATTCCTGTTCCGCGGAAGCGCTCTTCCTGTATCTTTCTTGCAGCTACAACACGCTGGCGGATAGCTTCGGAAGGCTCTTCGTGTGACTTTGAAGCCAGATCTTCGTACTCCACGGGAGCAACTTCGATATGAAGGTCGAAACGATCCAGCAGCGGTCCTGATATCTTCGAGAGGTATCCTGCCACTTTTTTCTGAGGACATATACATTTTCTCTTAGGGTGACCGTAATATCCGCAGGGACACGGATTCATAGCACCTATGAGCATTATCGTACACGGATACGATACCGTGCCTGATGCACGGGCTATAGTGACTTTTCTGTCCTCAAGGGGCTGGCGCAGTATCTCAAGCGTCTTGCGGTCGAACTCGGCAAGTTCATCAAGGAAAAGCACTCCGTTGTGAGCAAGAGAGACTTCTCCGGGATGCGGGACTGTGCCGCCTCCTGCAAGTCCGGCAGATGATATGGTATGATGCGGAGACCTGAACGGTCTCTTTGTTATTATAGGCTTTTCCGGGGTAAGTAATCCGGAAATAGAGTGTATCTTCGTGGTTTCAAGAGCTTCTTCGAAAGTAAGCGGCGGAAGTATCGAAGGCATGCGCTTGGCGAGCATGCTTTTTCCGCTTCCGGGCGAGCCGATGAGCAGTGCATTATGACCTCCGGCAGCCGCTATCTCAAGGGCTTTCTTCGCAGACTGCTGTCCGCGTACATCCGAAAAATCGAGATTATCCGTATAGTCAGCCTCGTCCGGCACATAATGCTCAGTCGGAGAAAGCTGTTCTTCATCCCGGAAATGCTTTATCAGTTCCTCTGCATTTCGGACTCCGTATATCTCCACTCCTTCGATAACCGAAGCTTCTTTCGCATTTTCAGCCGGAACAAATACCGAGCCTATTCCCTGTTCCCTCGCGAGCATGACCATGGGAAGTACTCCGTTTATCCTTCTGATATCGCCGTTAAGCGATATCTCTCCAATGAAGGCACAGTCATCCGTATCCTTGTTTATCATGCGCATTCCGCGGAGTATAGCCATGAATATCGCCATATCGTGCACCGATCCGCTCTTTTTGGTGTCAGCAGGTGCAAGATTTATCATGACCGAAGCCACCGGGAAGCTTATGCTGCATGAACGGAGTGCCGCTTTTATGCGTTCCCGGCTCTCCTTGACTACTGTGTCCGGAAGTCCTACTATATCGAACTGCGGCTGTCCACGGCTTATATCAATCTCCACATCCACTGGAAAGGCATTCAGTCCGAAAAGTCCAAGGCTTGATATCTTTGCAAACATATTATCATCCCTTTCCAAGCTTTATCGTGCTTTCTGAAATAGTACAGTACTTTCCGCTCTCAGGTACATAGCTGTTCGGTCTGCCTGCGATATCAGATCCGCCGAGTTCCGGCATTTCAAGCTGTTCATCTTCTTCCCTCGTATCAGCTCTTCTGTTCTGCCATTCCTCCTTGTAGGGAGAAGCATTCGTGCTTTTCGGCGAATGCGGGATAAGTGCCTCACTGAAAAGCGGATATCCCTCTATCCCTTTCAGCATCTCCTGATCCGCATAAACAGAAAAAACGAACCTGTTTTTTATCAGTCCTATAAGGCATATTGTGAACACTACCGGATCTGTAACTACTATCGCTCCCAGAGCCATAGCTGCAAACAGCAGCGACAATATTATGCCGAATATCTTTTTCTCACCGCATGCTATATAGGATATCAGAAACAAAGCTATTATCTCAGCTGACTGAAAAAAATATGCGGTGACATCTGATTTCACCGAAAAAAGAGATATCAGGATATAGAACGTATTGAAACGTATCGAAAGCATAGAAAAAACAAAAAGTATGCCGCATGAAGCTGCTGTATACAACATGACGCTCCGGCTGTAGTCCTTTATCTCTGTCATTCTCTTGGCACAATCCGGATAATGGCTGTGATCCGGCTGTTCAATGATAGGTCTCCTTTTGCCCATTTCCATCCTCCTTATCAGAAAAGAGTATATACATTTATATTATATCACTTTCTGCCTGAAATGTAAATAGCGCAGGTGCAAATCGGTGTGCATTTTTGTTATGTCACAATCCCCATATTATATCAACAGTCAGAGCTCATATTCTGCTGATCAAACAAATCTCAGAAATGTCTTCTATTAGGGTTGACAAACGTCAAAGAAAGTGTTATCATATGAACAGGTATTCATATGTTCATACCTGCTAACATGATAGAAAGAGGGAATAATATGTATCTGGTACTCGAAAATATCAAAAAATCATACGGCGAAGGCGACAGCAGGAACGAAGTCCTGAAGGGCATCTCCTGCGGCGTTGAAAAAGGTCATATCTGCGTGCTTCTCGGTCCTTCCGGCTCGGGAAAATCCACCCTGCTCAATATTATAGGCGGTATTGATACTGCCGACAGCGGCTCCGTCATCATCGGAGGCGAAAAGATAGAGGCTATGAACGAAAAACAGCTTTCAATGTACCGCAGGAAGCATCTCGGATACGTTTTTCAGTCCTATAACCTCATCCCTAACCTGACAGTCAAAGAGAATATCGAAGTCGGTGCTTATCTCAGCGATTCTCCGCTGCCGATAGATGATCTCATCGAAACGCTCGGCCTCACCAAGCACCAAGACAAGATACCTTCCCAGCTCTCCGGCGGTCAGCAGCAGAGAACTGCTATAGGACGCGCTATCATCAAAAACCCGGATATACTCCTGTGTGATGAGCCTACAGGTGCTCTCGACTACAAGACATCAAAGGAGATACTGAAACTGATCGAAGAGGTAAATCAGAAATTCGGAAACACCATAATCATCGTAACTCATAATGATGCTATAAAACTCATGGCTGACCAGGTCATCAAGTTCCGCGACGGCGGCATCAGGAAGAATGAGCTCAACACTCAGAAGATACCTGCCGCAGAACTCGACTGGTAAGGAGGCAAAGCATGAGAAATCCACTTATCAAACGCCTTCCGAGAGAACTTCGCTCGGATATCGGAAAATATATCGCGCTTTTCCTTTTCCTTACACTTACTATCGGTTTCGTATCCGGATTCCTTGTTGCAGACAACAGCATGAAGATCAGCTATGATGAGAGCTTTGAAAAGTACTCCATTGAACACGGTCACTTCATTCTTGAAGATGAAGCTTCCGCTGATCTCATCTCAGATGTAGGAGCTGAATTTGACATAACCGTATATGAGCTGTTCTGCAAGAACAAAGAAACGCCCGAAGGTCACAATGTACGCTTCTTCAAACCGAGAGAAGAGATAGACCGCCTTGACGTAATGGACGGAAGACTGCCGGAAAAGAGCGGCGAGATCATCATTGACAGGCTCTATGCCGAAAACAACGGCATCTCTATCGGCGATACGTTCACCGCAGGCGATATGGACTTCGAAGTAACAGGCGTTGCAGCTTTTTCAGATTACAGCGCTCTCTTCAAGAACAACACTGATATGATGTTCGACGCAAACAAATTCACCGTAGCCAGCGTCACAGAAGATGACTTTGACGCTCTCAGCGATGCAGGTCTCGAATACCAGTACGCCTGGCTCAACAGCGACGATTCGCTCACCGATGAAGAACAGAAGGAAAAAGCCGACAATATAATGGCGTATATCGCTGAAAGAGCAAAGCTCACGGACTTCGTGTGCCGTCCCGACAACAATGCTATCATGTTCACCGGAAACGATATGGGTGGAGATGCAGTAATGATACACACCCTGCTCTACATAGTAATGGTCGTGCTTTCATTCGCTTTTGCCGTGACCACCAAGAGCACTATCGAGCAGGAAGCTCCCGTCATCGGAACTCTCCGTGCATCGGGCTATACAAAACGCGAACTCCTCGGTCACTACCTCGCACTGCCTTTAGTTGTCACAATCGCAGCTGCAATTGCCGGAAATATCATCGGCTACACCGGAATGAAATTCTTCGTGGCTGACATGTACTACCACAGCTATTCTCTCCCCACTTACAAGACACGCTGGAATGCTGACGCTTTCATAAGCACCACTTTAGTTCCGGCACTGATAATCCTTGTCATCAACTTCCTGATGATAAGCCGTGCGCTCTCGCTGACGCCGCTTCAGTTCATCAGGCGTGACCTCAGCCGCAAACACAGGAAAAAGGCAGTAAAACTCCCGGAATGGAAGTTCCTCACCAGATTCCGCACAAGAGTCATCCTCCAGAATATACCTGCTTATATCACGCTATTCTTCGGTATATTCTTCTCATGCGTGCTGCTCATGTTCGGCATGCTCTTCAGTCCCCTTCTGGCTCACTTCAAGGAAGATGTCATAAATTCAAAGATATCAGAATATCAGTATCTGCTGAAAGCTCCTGTCCAGACTTCAGAAGAAAGTGCCGAACCATACTGCATCGGTACGCTTGAAAATGACGCTGAAGAAGAGATAACCATTTACGGCATCTCAGCCGGTTCGCGCTATTTCAACAAGGAGATAGAGGACGGAAAAGTGTATGTATCAGACGGTCTGTGTGAAAAATACCGCATAAAAGGCGGAAGTTCCTTCACTCTCCACGATAAATACACATCCGAGGAATACACTTTCGATTCCGTGGGCAAATACGACTATCCTGCTTCACTCTGTGTTTTCATGAGCCGGGATATGTTCAACGAGACCTTCGGCTACGATAAAGACTATTTCAACGGCTACTTCTCTGACAGCAAGATAGGCGATATCGACGAGAATCTTATCGCCGCAACTATCACTGAACATGACCTCACCATAATGGCTGACCAGCTCGATGATTCAATGGGACGTATCTTCCCGATGTTCGGCGGATTCGGCATAATCATCTTCATTCTTATGATCTACCTGCTCGCCAAACTCATCATCGAACGCAATGCCTCATCCATATCAATGGTCAAGATCCTCGGATACAGCAGCAAAGAGTCCGCAAAGCTCTATAATACAGCTACTGCTATAGCGGTTGCTATCTCTCTGCTTATAGCAGTACCGCTCACATCACTGCTCATAAAGTTCATCTACTATACCATGATGATGGATTACTCAGGCTGGCTGACATATTACTGTGCTCCTTGGATCTACCCTGCCGTCTTCGTAATGGGCGCAGCCGGATATACCATAGTTTCCTTCATCCTCCTGAGCAAGATCAAAAAGATACCGCTGTCACAGGCATTGAAGAATATGGAATGATAAAGTCTGCCATAATACAGACTATAAAAACAGCCCCCTTTCTCAGAAGGGGGCTGTCGCTTTTCAAATCACCGTTTTATGGCATACTTATTTTTCATCATCTGCGTACACCGGCAGACTGTCACGGAGTCCGAGTTTATACTCCTGTATCGTAACTGCATCAGCATTCGTGATACCTGTTCCGGGGATATACACGTCGGCATTCACCTTGCCCTGCTCTGTGATGCCGTCAGGCTTGCCGACACCGTAGTCATCCGGATTAGCCATTGACTGCATTACAAGGACAGCGTCCGCCATATTAGTCTCACCGTCGCAGTTGGCATCTCCCCAGAGAGTAACTTCCGGATCGTCACCTGTGCTCGGCTCGGTAGGTCCGCTCTGAGCCTTATACACATTCGCGTACATAGTCTCAGCCCATATCTGACGCATTGCCTCATAGCCTTCGGAATCCGGATGTACACCGTCAGAGAGGTTGGACGTATGCTCACGGAAATACGCATCGAAGTCAGGACCTTTCACCAGCTTATCGCCGTATTCTTCCCAGAGCTTGTCGACCATTGCGTTGTATTCATCCAGATAGGTATTTACGCCTGTCTCCGTAGAATAGGGTATCTTTGGGAGCACCGGCACCTTTCCTTTGGCGATGATAGCATCTATCATGTACTTGGTATTGTCATAATAGTTTTCGGCACCTGTCTGATTTCCCCATGCATCATTTGTGCCATAGGCTATGCTGACATACCGGCAGGGCGAATCTTCAAGCCAGCGGTCGATGTTGTTCCTGCCGTCTTTTGAAGTT
The DNA here is from genome assembly GCA_002373775.1 of Ruminococcus flavefaciens. Lineage (GTDB taxonomy): Bacteria > Bacillota > Clostridia > Oscillospirales > Ruminococcaceae > Ruminococcus > Ruminococcus flavefaciens_M. The sequence goes on from DFJW01000020.1 coordinate 38,085, forward strand.
ATGCCGCCGATACCGCCGTTTTCCTGAACAGGGAAATATGCGGGATCTATCCTGTTTACGAATGTAGCAAAACCTGTGCCGTAGCAGTTGTTCATTCCGCCGGCAGTTATGGAATCTCCAAGGAAGAGCCAGCTGTCCGAAACGCCTTCAGAGACATTGTGGATATCGAAATTCACACTCGCCTGCTTGCCTGTATCGTCATCTGCTTTGGAGATATTCAGACGTATCCAGTTGTATCCTTCCATATTTACGAGATGCTGACGGGAACTGAGAGTATTCCCTTCAACTGTGCTGACGACCTTCCAGCCGTCAGCCGGATATTCTCCTCCGGGTGCTGCATTTACCTCGACAGTATAATCCGAAGGCTCCATATTTCGTGAAATATAGTTGCCTATGCGGTCATATGAACTGGTATTGTACCAGACAGCTATGACCTGCTTTCTCTGATCCTCAGGCACACCTGAGAGATCATAGGCAAGGTAGTCGGGCGCAGTGCCGAACCAGAATGAGAAATAATGCTCATCGTTGGCAGAAGCAGCTGTCGCCGGATTTGCGCCTGAATACGCCGGGCATCCCCTGCTTATCACCGGATTCGGTGTCACCTCTGCATACGATGTTCCGCTCATGACCGCGGCAGCAGCCATAATGCCTGCCGCTATGCCTGCGGCAGTTCGTCTGATGATCTTTTTCATTTTAACATCCTCCATATAAGCTGTCAGAGACAGCAGATTATCTTTATATATATTTTTTTATCAGAAAGCTCCGCCGTTCACATCTATCTCATCGTGTACCGGAGTTATCGTGCCGGAAAGTCCGCACCACGCACATGTTATGCGTTCCTCGTTGTTCCAGCAGGAGAGCTTTCCGCATCTTCCGCATTTGACGAATCTCTCAGTCTTGCAGTAAGGGCAGCCATTGTATTCGTCAGCCGGATACAGATTGCCGGTTATGACTGTTTTATCGTAGCCCTCCCGCTCAGCTTTACGTTCGCTGATCGGGAAAGCCCATGTCCTGAACCAGTCGCCTTCATATTCCTCTACTCTGACGCCGTATGTCTTTTTCGTTTCAGGGCATTTCATTATAATGACATTAGCTTTGATCCGGCTTTTCATTGTTCACACTCTCCATTCTGTACCGTTCCCTGTATTCAGAAGGCGACAGTCCTTCGCTGTTCCTGAACTGACGAACGAAATAATTGTAAGACGAGTAACCGCATTTCCTTGATATATCTGTTATGGTCATATCTGTTTTTTCAAGGAGTTTTCTTGCGTTCTCTATGCGGAAACTTATCATTTCCTCTATGATGCTCTTGTTGAAATAGGTTTTGTATATCTTTTGCAGATAGCTCTTGCTGAGGTACAGACTGTCCGCTATCTCGCTGATATTCCACGGCAGTTCCGGATTTTTCATTATCCTGTTCCTGAGAAGACAGAGTTTCTCGAACTGGGGATTGGAATTCGCCTCCGAGATAGTGTAGCTGTGCAGCCGGTTGACGATAGATTTGTACATAGCGTCAGCAGCAGTGATGTCGCCGTTCAGAGCATGTTCGTAAACTCCCACAGAAAAGTCTACATTGAAGTTCTTGTCCGGATCGAACCGCGAATCGTTCACCTTGCTGCTGAGCTGTCCGAAGAACTCTGATGCACGTCCTTCGTGCATAGTTATTACACAGAAGGTCTGGGGTGACCAGACGCCGCATATCTCGTCATCGTACAGGCAGCTGCGCAGTGCATCGGCTATGTATGCCGTTATCTCATTGCAGCGTTTCTCTCCTGCCTGAAAATACATCTTCTTCAGACCGGAAAGCTCGACGGTTATGAATTCCGCATTGCTGCCAGCCATGCTGCCGCTGATAAGTCTCTGGCATTCCTTTTCAATGCCGCTTCGGTTCAGAAGCCCTGTCATGCTGTCATAGAGCAGTGCCTGATTCGTTTTCTGGATCGTATTCTTCATTATCGACTTTATCATCAGCTGCTCAAGTGCTATATTCACATAATTTATCCATTGGATATATATATTGCTGAAAGACGTAGGCACTTTTCCGAAAGACACAGCAGAGATGCCGAAAAAATCATCATTGTAATGCAGCGGAGATATGTAGAAAGCAGAAGGATAACTTCTGTCCTCGTTGAGTTCGGGGATAAGATCAGCAGAGCTGTAATAATTGCCGCTTTCTGCTTTCCTCTTTACCGCAGATTTCGAAAGCACCGTCATAAGCTGATCGCCGCACTGGAATCTGAGATTATCAGTCAGTCTGCCTTCAGTTGCTTCGATAAACCGCCTTGTCAGGCTAATATTTATATGGCACAGTTTATAGAGAAAATATGTGTAATTATCAAGTCTGTCAGCAAATGAAGCAACGTTGTCGGTATTCGTTATGTCAAACAGCATATCTCCGTAAAGCAGCCCGGATTCAAAGCTGCTGTTGATGTCCATCCTGCGCTTTGTTCCATGCTTTATACTGTTGTCCTCCTGACATCCGCAGCTCCTTCCGAGACGAAGCTTTCCGCTCTCATTGCGGACTCTGCTGCATATCTTTCCGGTTATTATGCGGTAGAGCCTGCGGCATGATTCGGCGCCGAGCTGGAAATTCGGGCGGCTGTAGCTGGTGATGGTGGGATTCGAACGGTATCCGTCATCAGAAGCGTCATATCCGGTAACAGCTATATCCTCCGGCACACGCAGTCCGCCTGTTATAAGTGATTTGCATACTGTAAGCGCCATTATGTCGTTTCCGCATACTATAGCGTCAGGGCGTTCCATTCTGCCTGACAGTATATCTGCTGCCAGATCCTGTGCCGACTGCACCCAGTAGTCGCCGTACCCGTAATTGTTCTTTCCGCAGTCGAGTCCGTGCTTCTTCATTGACCGTCTGAAACCTTCAAGTCTCTCTTCAGCGCCGAAATTCTTTTTCGGACCTGTCAGACAGTAGATGTTCCTGTGTCCGTGAACTTCTATGAGATGATCCGTTATGGTCTCAAAGGCACTGCTGTCGTCAACAGAAGTGGTCTCAAAGCTCTTATGATCGTTGTAATCGAGCAGCATTACAGGCTTACCGGAACGCCGTAGCAGTTCATCTATGTACTTTTTAACGTCTTCGCTGCAAAATGTATTCCTGTCATATATAAATCCGTCGAAGCGTGGGGACAATATGAGATCAAACACCGTCTTCTCATAATCCCTGTGCTGGGAATTTATCGAGAAGTTATTCAGCGGTGCGATCACCGCAACATCACAGCTGCTTTTGAATGCCTGGGTGATTATTCCCCTCATTATCTCCTCCTGAAAATCCACATGGCAGTCGGTAATGATAACACCCAGAAGTATCCTTTTGCCCATTGCAGCTCCTTTCATGGACATACTGCCGCATCAATATCGTCCACCGGCAGTTGTATAAAATAATAGTTTTCCGAGATTTTAGTTTATATGAATTATTGTATCATATATTTTCTGCAATTGCAAGATGATTCTGCATATTTTTTTGCCGGATTTAAAAAAATCTTCTAAACATGATAGTATTTTTCATTGTAAATGTCTAAATATCCTGTATAATAATAATTGTAGATAAATTGTAAATCGGTTGAATCAGAAAAATTTTGTACAGATGTACATCCTAAGGGGGATCAATAACATATGAAGGCAAGGATAAAGCACGTCATTTCATATGCCGCTGCCGCAGCAGTTGTCGCCGGCAGCCTGTCAGTGCCGCAGATATCGCCTGAGCATGGCGCCGTAATGGCATCAGCCGCTGCATCCGGCACCAATGTGCTGGAATATCTCGACAGAGGCATAAGCGCTGTCAACACCGGCTCAGGCATGCTCGTAAGCTGGCGCTGGCTCGCCAATGACGATGACAATGCAGTGTTCAATCTTTACCGCGAAGGAACACTGATATATACAAGCGACGGCAGCAAAGCCACATGCTATCTCGACAAAGGAGGCAGTGCCTCTTCAAAGTACCGCGTTGACTATCTGAAAGGCAATACAGTTGTATCCTCAGAAAACTGCGTCCTGACATCAGGCAATGCTTACTTTGACATACCGCTCTCTCCGCCCTCTTCCATATACTCTCCTAACGATATGTCAGTAGGAGATGTGGACGGCGACGGTCAGTATGAACTATTCCTGAAATGGGATCCGAACACCTCAAAGGACAACTCACAGAAGGGTAAGACCGACAAGGTCTACATCGACTGTTACAAATTGGACGGCACACGCCTCTGGCGCATTGATCTTGGCTACAATATCCGCGCTGGTGCTCACTACACTCAGTTCTATGTCGGCGACTTCGACCTTGACGGAAAGGCTGAGATGACCTGCAAGACCGGCGACGGAACTGTCGACGGCACAGGTAAGGTCATCGGTGACGGCTCTAAGGTATACCGTGACAGCAACGGCTTCATCTACACCGGTCCTGAGTATTACACCTTGTTCGACGGTGCTACCGGTGCTGCTCTTGATACTATCAACTATGAACCCGGCAGAGGCGATCCTACAAAATGGGGAAAAAGCAGCGACAAGACCAACCGCGTTGACCGTTTCTGGGGAACAGTCGCCTACCTTGACGGCGTTCATCCCTGCATCGTTACCGGACGCGGCTATTACGGACGTATGACTGCGACCGCTTATAAAGTGGAGAACAAAAAGCTCGTCAAAATGTGGATGTTCGACACCGGAACAAACACCAGCGCAGCAGGCTACGGATGCGGAAACCATAACAGTATGCCAGCCGATGTTGACGGCGACGGCAGACAGGAGATCATCACCGGTGCTTCTGTTATAGACGATAACGGCACACTATACTATACAACAGGTCAGGGACACGGCGACGCGATGCACGTCGGAGACCTCGATCCGACAAATCCGGGAATCGAATCATGGATCTGCCATGAGGATTCCAAATCCGGATACGGCGTTTCCCTTATAGACCTCGATCAGAAGAAGATACTTTATCACCAGAACGGTGCCGGCGATACCGGACGCTGCTGTGCAGATAATGTATGGGCTGGAAATCCCGGTGCTGAATGCTGGGGCAATAAGCTTTCAGACAACTCAACACCTGTGGTCGATACAAAAGGAAACACGCTCTCATGCCGGCGTCCCGCTATCAACTTCCTCAGTTACTGGGACGGAGATCTCGAAAGAGAGATACTCGACGGCTATACCGACTCGCCTGCTACTATCTCAAAGCTGACAGGCGAATCCGGCAAGACCACTATCACCAATCTGCTCACAACAGACGGTTACTACACATGTAATACTACAAAAGGCACACCTTGTCTTTCAGCGGATATTTTCGGCGACTGGCGTGAGGAACTCATCGTCAGAGCAGCCGACAGTAAATCAATCAGGATCTACTGCACCCCTTACTCTACTGACTATCGTATAACCACCCTCATGCACGATGCTCAGTACCGTATGCAGGTGTCATCTCAGAACACCGCATACAATCAGCCGCCGCACACAAGCTTTTTCCTCGGTACAGGCTACTCCCTCCCCGCAAGGCCTGACTGCACGATAAACGGCAGCGGCATAACATCGCACGGCAAGACCGGCGCTGTTATCGACACGACACACTATTATAAAATAAAGAATTCCAACAGCGGTCTCTACCTTGAAGTTGCCGACGGCAATGCAGCTAACGGCACAAATGTAAAGCAGGGCAATGAAGACGCATATGACATCTGGAGATTTGAGGATGCCGGAAACGGCTATTACAGGCTCTATTCCGTTTTAGGTGACGGAAAGACCTACCTTCTTGATCTCGACTACGGCAAACCGGATAACGGAACAAATATAGGCATTTGGTCCGATACCGCCAGCGACGCTCAGCTTTTCAAATTCGTAAGGAACAGCGACGGCACTTACACTATCTGTACCAAGGCAACAGAAGATAAGAGCTGTGTCGGCGTTGAATCTGCTTCAAAGGACAACGGTGCTAACGTCATTCAGTGGGCATGCAATGACAGCACAGACCAGAACTGGTCACTTGAAATGAAGATAATGCCTAAGAACGGCACACTTATCCGTCAGCTTCTCGTTCAGGACACCGAGAACTATCAGGATTGGCAGATCGTATCAGGCGTTACAGAAGGTTCGAGCGTCTATGGTGACCGCGATGTCACTTATGTATCGCTCCCGGAAGTGATAAACGGAGCTGAGGCGATAAATACAGCATGCGATTCAAAGAATGCTGCCGGCGATCTGGCTTCATTCACAGCAGGTGCCGATATTTACGCATACGTTCTCGTAGATCAGCGCGAGGAAGCTGCCGGTCTCGTTCCGGAATGGCTGAACTCATGGACCAAGACAAGCGATACTGCCAAGGCAAGCAACGATGTGGTATACACTCTTTACCGCAAAGAAGTAAAAGCCGGCGAGACCGTTGTATTAGGCAACAACGGAATGACCGGATCTGTAGTGAACTACACAGTATTCGCTGCCGAAGCAGAGATAGCTACTGCAACTACAACTACCACTACAACAACTGCAACGACGACTACAACTACTACTTCCACTTCCGCAATACCGCCGGAAGATATCCTCTACGGTGATGCCAACTGCGACAAGCAGGTCAATATGGCTGACGCTGTACTCATCATGCAGGCAATGGCAAACCCCGACATCTACGGCGAAGGCAAGCCTGACGGCATAACTTCCGAAGGCGTTAAGAACGGCGATGTCAGCGCGGAACGTGACGGCCTCACCAATTACGACGCACAGCTCATACAGAGCTACAAGCTCGGTCTTATCCCGTCACTGCCGGAAGTGCTTTAAGCTTTCCCTCCGTCAGCAATACCTGTCACAGGAAAGCTGACAGATAATCCCTCTGGATCAAGGATCTCTTTCGTGAGGTCCTTGATTTTTTTGCCCGTTTATGTGTGCTTTTAAACAAAAAAGCCTTGACATGCAGCGATATTAATGGTAAAATAAAATTGACTATAAGCATGTTTAAAACATGCTGTAATGAGAGGGGAAATTCTTATGAAAAAACTGGCAAAAGCTATAGCTTGTCTTGGCACATCCGGTATTTTAGCACTTTCCGGTATTGCCACAGCTGTATGCAGCTACCCGTCAGTCACTGCGCTCGCAGTTGACGACACAGGAGACGACTGGCTCCACGCTAAGGGAAGCCGTCTCTATGACATGAACGGCAACGAAGTATGGCTCACAGGTGCCAACTGGTTCGGCTTCAACTGCACCGAATGTGTTCCGCACTATCTCTGGAGCGGAGATATCGACGATATGGTCCGCGAGATTGCTGACCACGGCGTAAACGTGCTGCGTCTGCCCGTATCTACCGAGCTTCTCTACAACTGGATGATAGGCGATCCTGATCCTATCGGAAGCGTTAAACCAAATAACGATCCGAGCTATCCTTTCAATGTAGATCTGATCAATTCAGACGGGAGCATCAAGAACAGTCAGGAAACTTTCGATGTACTGCTGGAAAAGTGCAAGAAGTACGGTGTGAAGTGCTTCATCGACATCCACAGTCCTGAATCAAACAATTCCGGTCATAACTACGGTCTGTGGTACGGAAAAAGCTTCAAGGGCCGTGACGGCAAGAATGTTGAAGTTACCACTGATCTGTGGATCGAGACTCTTGCATGGTGTGCAGATCATTACAAAAACGACGACACCCTCATCGGATTCGACCTCAAGAACGAGCCTCACAGCAAATACGGCGGTGCTCCTATTGACGCTATATGGGACGATTCCAGTGCCCCAAACAACTGGAGAAAGGCTGCTGAAGACTGCGCAAACGCTATCCTTGAGAAGAACCCTCATGCACTCATCCTTATCGAAGGCGTAGAAGGCTTCGAAGGCCATGGCGCATGGTGGGGCGGAAATCTCCGCGGTGTTGCAAAATATCCGGTCCTGCCTTCATCCGGAACTTCACAGATCGTATACTCACCTCACGACTACGGTCCGGTTGTAAGCCAGCAGACATGGTTCAACAAGGACTTCACAGAACAGACTCTTCTGGATGATTACTGGTACGAAACATGGGCTTATCTTGTAGACAAGGATATGTATCCCCTGCTCATCGGTGAATGGGGCGGCATAATACCTGCCAACGTAGACGATGCTGCAATAGCTGCTGCTCCTGCAACATCACTGACCGATAATGAAAAGAACGCCAAGTGGCTCGGTCTCATCCGCGACTATATGATAAAGCACCACATCAACCACACCTTCTGGTGTCTCAACGATGACTCAGGCGATACAGGCGGTCTCTGGAAGGATGTCCAGTTCAGCGCTCAGAGCGTTAACGGCACTATCGTTGGCAATACCAAAGTAAACTGGGACGAGACAAAGTACAACACATACTATTATCCTGCTATCTGGAAGACTCAGACCACGAAGAAATTCATCGGTCTTGACCACCAGAAAGCTCTCGGTGCAAACGGTATCTCACTGAACGAATTCTATACCAGCTATGCCGGCACTGAGGGAAGCAATCTGGACGGCGGTACTATCGTTAAAAACGGAAATCCTGTCACCACAGACTCCGGTACGACTACTACCACCACTACTACCACCACTTCTACCACATCAACTACTACCACCACAGCTCCTGACATTCCGGAAGTTACTCTCTACGGCGACGCAAACTGCGACAAGGAAGTAAATATGGCTGACGCTGTGCTCATAATGCAGTATCTCGCCAATCCGGATACCTACGGAAAGAACAAGCCGGACGGCATCACATCTCAGGGACTCGCAAACGCAGACGTTTATGCTCCGGGCTCAGGTGTTACAAACTCGGACGCAGTAACTATACAGGAATATAAACTCGGCATCACCGAAAAGCTGCCCGTACAGTAAGGCAGCAAATATGAGAGGGAAAGAAAAATGAATAATTTTATAAGAAAGATAGCTGCATTTGCAGCATCAGCAGCAGTTGCAACATCTGCTGCCGGTTCCTGCATAATGCACGACGGATACATTTTCAACAGCGTGGACGCTTCTGCTGCTGACGACACCGGAGACGACTGGCTCCACGCAGAGGGAAGCCGTCTCTATGAC
>DFJW01000109.1 GCA_002373775.1 Ruminococcus flavefaciens
CCGGTTTCCATTTCGATGTCAAGGCTGCACCGTCCCAGTTCCTTGATGAGATTCGGAGAGAGACGGATATTGTTCGCAGTCTGCATTTCGTGGATGTTTTTCAGCAACTCGGTATCTGTAAGCTGTACGGCTTCATTCTTGTAGCCCATGCTGTTTTCGAGGTCAATGAGTTCATCATCTTCGGCAGTATCCTCCGCAAGGAAGGAAAGCTGCTTGTCGGAATCTTCAAGGGTACCCATATCACGGATATAGCCCACACGCTCATGAAGTCCCTGACCTTTGAATATATTCACAACAGCTTCGACCGCATCGGTCTGGTACTGTTGTATCTTAAAATTAAACTTCATCACAGCACCTTCCTAACAGTATCCTTAGAATAAGCCTCAAAGATCTGGTCGAAGTTAGCGGCAACGGAGTCGCCTGCCATAGAGGAGTCACGCATAACGAAGTAATACGGCTTCATTTTTGCGACAGCAGTAATAGTCTCCTCGGTGACGTTCTCGTCGAAGCAGGCAATGAGGAAGCCGTCAGCGACGTTATAAACGGTCTTGCCGCCTATAACGGTCTGCTCTATCTTGCTTGAAAGGAGCACTCCGAGATCGAGCATTACCTGGAAAAGCAAGTCCTCGGGAGTTCTGTCTTCCTTGATGTTATCGACAGTACCCATAAGCGTTTCAATGGTAAGCTCGTCGGGGTTATAGTAAACGTCCTTCATATTGGTGCTGTCGAGTTTGAGGACACGGAAGCCTGTATCGAGTCCGGCGGTAGTCATCGGGTTTTCTTCTTTTATCTTAGCGCCTGCTCTGCGTATTCTTTCCTTGCCTATCTCGCAGATATTCTTATATCCTGCCTTAAAAGCCTCGCTCTTTTCGTCTGTTTCTTCGGGGAGCTGTACCATTATGAATTTACGGTTGCCGCCGTCCTCGGCATTAAGCTGCATTACAGCATGGGCGGTTGTGGCACTGCCTGAGAAGAAGTCGAGTATCAAGTCATTTTCTTCTGTAGAAATCTTAAGTAAATGGTATATTAGTTTAGAGGGCTTGGGATGTGTAAACACTTTTGCAACATTGAATAGTTCTTTTTGCTCATCAGTTGCATCTGAATTCATAGCTTTATTATCCCACCAAGATTCAGCACGAATTTTGCCGAACTTTCTATTCTCTGCAAAAACTTTCTGAACTGGTTTTCCATTACCAGTTTTGCCGAAAATAATTCTTCCATCAGCAATTCTTCTTTTAACCTCTTCTTCATTAAACACCCAGTACCTTCCTTGTGGAGGAAAATGAACTTCTCCTGTATTTGGATTCGTAATAGAGAAATAGGGACCCTTATGATTAGCAGACAAGTCAGACACTGTCCATGGACCTCTCGGATCATTATCGGGGTTAGAGAATGTTTTTGAGATAAATTCCTCTGTAATTGGATAACCAAAATCTTTTATCGCCATTATGTTTCTTGAATAGCAAATAATATAATCATGAACTGGCGGTATAAATCCCATATTATTTCCATTAGTTTTCTTTTTCCATAGAATTGTTCCTAAGCAATTATTTGCTCCAAAAACTTCATTGCAAATTGTTTTTAAATTTTGAACTTCACTATCATCAATAGAGATAAAAATAACGCCGTCATCGGTCAGCAGGTCTTTAGCAAGGCGCAGACGGGGATATATCATATTCAGCCAGTCTGTATGGAATCTGCCGTTGCTTTCAGTATTCAGCACAAGGCGGTTGCCTTCCTCGTCGAACTGTCCGCTCCTGTCAAGATAATCCTCGGTATTCTCCGCAAAATCATCATTGTAAACGAAGTCGTTGCCCGTATTATAGGGCGGATCTATGTATATCATCTTTACCTTGCCGAGATAGGTCTCCTGCAGAAGCTTCAGAACGTCAAGGTTATCGCCCTCGATATAGAGGTTTTCTGTATTGTCAAAGTCAACGCTTTCCGCCCTGCACGGGCGGAGAGTCTTAGCTATCGGTGAATTTGCCGCAAGTACGGCTTTTTTCTTGTCAGGCCATGTGAACTGGTAGCGCTCCTCAGCACCGTCAACAACAGCCGTGCTTATCTCCTGCATGAGAACGTCCCTGTCTATCGCACGGACTACCTCGCCGTTCTCGTCAATAGTCTCGGTTACAGCGTTCGGGAACATCGCCGCCAGCTTAGCAAAGTTTTCATCGGCTTTGTTCGGGGTGTGCATTTTAAGTTTGTCCATTGATTTTCTCCCTTAGTTTTTTTATTTGCTGTACTATTTCAAATTTCTTCTTCGGCTGATTTTCAGCCCTTGCTTTCTTTTCAAGCCGCTCTATCTCTTTCAGCAGCTTCTCACGTTCTGTGTTGACAGCAATCTGCTCATCGAGAGTATTGCCCTCCGCAACAGTTATACCGCCTATCTGCATTATAGCGTTATCCCATACCGCATCAAGATCAAGACCGTTTATGTTGATATTGATACTGTTAAGGGGCTGCCAGTCAGCACGAATAAGCTTTGTCCGCCACACAGCCAGGCAGGCTTTACCCTCATATTCAAGCACCAACAGCATCTTCTGCGGAATAAGCTTTGTGATAAGCTCTATCGTTTTTGTATCATAATCGGTACGTTTCAGACTGAGCAGCAGCACATAGAACGAGGAAACTTCCTTTCCTGCGGCAATATTTACTGTTGCCGGTGATATCTCGTTGACTATAACGATACGGGAAATATCAGCGTCGAACTTTTCCTTCTGAGCGTTATTCATGCTGAATTTCGTATATATCGCTTTCTTCGGAAGCTGCTTGTTGAGTTCCGTTTTTTCGGGAAGTCCGAACATATTCTCACTCCTATCTTATGACGAGGAAGCAGATAAGCTCAAAATCGTCAAGTCCCTTGATATCGCTGTCAAGGAAACTCATCTGACTTCCGCTGAGAAAGCTGTCAATGTCGCTTTCTTCCTTGACTTCTATTATTGAAGCAATAGCCTGCTCCAGTAGCTTCGAGAGCTTCGACATATTCTTTCCGTCTTTAGTTTCCTTATTGAAAGGCTTGTACGCTTCGGGAATAGGCTTAATCTTGCCCTTGCACACATAGCGCATCTTATCAAGCATTGCCTTTGGTGACAGGTGGTCACATATGACCTCACCGTCATCACTGATATATACCATATAGAACGGATGAAGTCTGTTCCTGTTGTCGATATTGATGTTCTCTGTCCTGTTGCGGAGAACGAATATTGTTCCCGGCGGTGTAACATCATTTGAAGTAGCCACTGCATGAAGTCCGAAAGGAGTTTTGTCCATATCAGGATTATTCTTCATAAACTCAACAAGATCAAGTCTGAATTCGTTAAGTCCAAGATCAACGATAGAAATTCCGCTGGACATATCTTCGATATCGACAACTTCATCCTGCAATCGTTTAAGCTGAGCTTTTCTGTATTCAAGGTCAGTTTTCTCATCTTCACTTAGGATATTGTCATCGCCGGTAGCTGTCATATCAACAATTTTCATTCTAGTTTCAACTTTAGCCTTGAGCTGGATATAATCATCCAGTGTAACGTCAGGCCAGAAATTAACAAGCTGGATGCAGCTGTTACGGCTGCCGATACGGTCGATACGTCCGAAGCGCTGAATGATACGAACTGGATTCCAGTGAATATCATAGTTGATAAGGTAATCGCAATCCTGTAAATTCTGTCCTTCGGAAATACAGTCTGTCGCAATAAGAACGTCAATGCTTGTACTATCGTCAGGCATTAAAAGCTCCTTATCCTTGGATATTGGAGAAAACAGCGTAAGAACTGTATTCAGATCTGTTCTTTTCAGCTTGGCAGTTGTTTTCCCGTCAACTGATCCTGATATCATAGCCGTATCTAATCCGAAGTTATCTTTAATATACTTGCTGATATTCTCATATAGATACTCAGCTGTATCTGCAAACGCGGTAAAGATGATAACTTTCTTGTTGCCAGGATTAATCGGATTCTCAATTTTCGTTTTTATTTCACCGAGCAGCTCCTGTAGCTTACAATCATCTTCTGGTCCTATATCCTCGACCATAAATGTCAGAAGCTCAAGTATGTCAAGATCTGCGGCGAGGTCTTTTCGCCATGAAACATAGTCCATGTCAGCAAGATCTATCTTTACTTTTTTACCCAAAGAATATAACTCATCACTGTTCTGATCTTCTGAGTCAAAATCATTATCACTTATCTCTGTCAATTCAATTTCTTGTGATTTATGGCTGTCAAAACTATCTATTGTTGCAATAGTTGTAGAGATAAGCTCCTTGATACGTTTCAATGTAAGATTAAACGAATAGACAGAGCTTTCCATACGCTTCATAAGATTGATAGCCATCAAACGACGGATACCCTGTTCACGACCTACCTGCGTCAAGCTTCCGTTATCATCATATAATTCTGAATATTTACTCATCTTACTTGCCTGAATAAAATGTGATGGCCGATAAATATTCAGATTCAGCAGCATCAATTGCTCAAATATTTCGTTGTAGTTAATGGCAGATTTTTTCTTTGTTAGGCACGGACGAAGTGACTTCGGTTTTAACCTTGTAGGAAATGTTCCTATATCAGTTGTATCGTAGTATTTTTGTATATGCTTACGTGAACGAGCTATTGTAACAGAATCGAGCACTTCAAAGAAATCAAAATCCAGCATTTTAAGGAGATT
>DFJW01000001.1:0-1241 GCA_002373775.1 Ruminococcus flavefaciens
GAAGCTCTTTCACAGCCACTGCACATGGCAAGCCACGCCGGACAGGAAATGGATATAGTTTTAAAGGGTACTGTTCGCATGACAGTTGGTTCACATACAGAGATACTCCACGAGGGAGACTGTATCTATTACGACAGCTCCATGCCGCATGATGAAGTCGCTCTCGGTGGTGAGGACTGTGAGATCTACGCTTTCGTTATGGCTCCGCGCGGTACAACAGGAATGACCGAATTCCGCGAGCATATTGCTGAACATCATCTTACAAATGTTGATAAAGCAGGTATTCTGAATCCGGTTTCAGAAAAGTTTGTCAAATGCGAGACTGATGAGAACGGAATTCTCAGCGGTGTTCAGTTTGTAAATGAGGATAAATTCAATTTTGCATATGATATCGTTGATGCAATGGCAGAAAAATGTCCTGATAAAACTGCTATGATCTATGTTGATGTAGATCATAATGAGAGAAAGTTCACTTTCAAAGACATCAAGAAGTATTCCTGCCAGACTGCTAACTACTTCAAGTCACTGGGCATTAAAAAAGGTGACAGAGTTATGCTTATCCTTAAACGCCACTATCAGTTCTGGTTCTCGATCATCGCTCTCCACCGTATTGGTGCGCTTGTAATCCCTGCATCAAATATGCTCAAGGAACACGACCTTGAATACAGATTCAATTCGGCTGAAGTATCTGCTATCGTATGTACTTCTGATGGCGAGGTTGCAGATGAAGTTGATAAGGCTTGTGCTGTTTCTCCTTCACTCAAGACAAAGATCATCGTAAACGGACATCGAGAAGGCTGGCACGATTTCAACGAGGAGCTTTCGGCATACAGCACTCATTTTGAGCGCACTGCCGAGACGCCCTGTGGTACTGACCCTATGCTCATTTTCTTCAGTTCCGGTACATCAGGAAATCCGAAACTCGTTCTCCACAGCTACCAGTACCCGCTCGGTCACTATGTAACTGCACGCTACTGGCAGAATGCTGACCCGAACGGTCTCCACTTCACTATCTCTGATACCGGCTGGGGCAAGGCTCTCTGGGGCAAGCTTTACGGTCAGTGGATGAACGAATCTGCTGTATTCGTATATGACTTCGAGCGTTTCCACGCAGATGATATACTTCCCATGTTCAAGAAGTACAATGTAACATCATTTTGCGCACCTCCGACTATGTACCGTTTCTTCATCAAGGAAGACCTTTCCAAGTACGATCTCTCTTCACTTAAATATGCCTGCAT
>DFJW01000001.1:1441-3565 GCA_002373775.1 Ruminococcus flavefaciens
CCAAATCCGCAGTATGACGTACAGGTACTCCTTCCCGACGGCACATCAGCAGGCGTAGGTGAGACAGGTGAGATCTGTGTTAAACTCAAGGACGAAAATGCCACAGGATACGGTGTTCCCGGACTTGCACTCTGCTACTACGGCGATGATGAAAACACAGCCGAGACATGGCGTGACGGTTACTACCACACAGGCGATACCGCATGGGTAGACGAAGACGGCTATTTCTGGTATGTGGGCCGTGTTGATGATGTTATCAAGTCATCAGGCTACCGTATCGGACCGTTCGAGATCGAGAGTGTGCTCATGGAGCTGCCATATGTTCTTGAATGTGCTGTTACTGGTGTTCCGGACGAGATAAGAGGTCAGGTAGTAAAAGCGACCATTGTTCTCACAAAGAATAAGACAGGATCAGAAGAGTTGGTTAGAGAGATCAAGGATTACGTCAAGGAGCGTACAGCGCCTTACAAATATCCGAGAGTTGTTGAGTTCGTTCCGGAGCTGCCCAAGACTGTCGGAAGCGGAAAAATCCGCCGTGCTGCTATCCGTGAAATGGATAACGCAAAGTACAAGAAATAATGAACAAGACTTTCGTAACGAAAATGCCGAATCATATAGGGGCATTTCTAAAGGCAAGCAAATGTTTTGCCTCACTTGGTATAAATATCACGAGAGTAAGCTATAACAAAGCTGTGGATTCCCATATGCTGTTTATCGATGCAGAGGGAACTCCACAGCAGATTGCAAAAGCTTCCAAAGAGTTGACAGATATTGGTTATCTCCAGTGTGACGAGGATAATCGCAGTGTTATGCTTCTTGAATTCCGGCTTAAGGATGAACCCGGAAGTGTTACTTCGATACTTGAGCTTATAAGCGCACATAATTTCAATATTTCATACATAAGCTCACAGGAAAACGGTACAGAATACCAGCTTTTCAAAATGGGACTTATAGTTGATAATTCAGATAAAATTAATGATTTCATAGAAGAAGCGAAAAAGCTTTGCAGTGTCAGAGTTATCGAATATAATCATGCTGAGAAGATATATGACAACAGCTTCTTTTACAGCACATTCGTTAATGAACTCTCGGCTGCGATGGAAATATCCTCCAAATCCAAAAATGAACTTATAGTCAATACAAACCTTGCTATGCAAATACTGGACGATACTGGCGTATCTCCTTACCGGACTTTTGACAGTATAAGCCGTTTTGCAGAGTTACTTGCAACTTCAAGGGGCAGGAATTTCTCGCCAAGGATAACTCATCATAATATTACTGATAATACAGTAATAACCCTTATCGAGCCTCCGTGCGGCAGCAATACGGCAATTATAAAAAGCTGTGACGAATACCTGTTCATCGATACGGGCTATGCCTGCTATAAAGAAGAAATGCTGTCGGTTTTCAGAAACATGATTCCTGAGTTTGACAGCATTAAAAAGAAATGCTTTATAACTCATGCGGACGTTGACCATTGCGGACTGCTGCCGATTTTCGATACTGTGTATGCAAGCGCTAAAACAGCGGAGTGTCTCCGGCTTGAAAGTAACAACGAGGACGGATTCCGTGAGATGAATCCACTGCACAAGCCGTATGTACGAATTTGCAAAGTCCTTACTTCATATACTGCTGTGTCAGCTGAAAAACTGAGCGTTGTAGGAGATGAAAAGGAAATAAGTCAGCTTATAGAACAAACAGGCTTCTTTGATTTCGGAGAACTGCATTTTGAGCTGTTTGAAGGTAAAGGCGGACATCTTGCCGGAGAATCTATTCTTATTGACTACGATCACCATCTCGCTTTTACAGGTGATATTTTCGTAAATATGAAAGAAATGACCGCTCAGCAGGCACAGTACAACCGATATGCACCAATACTTATGACGTCAGTAGATACCGACAAGGAGCTTTGCACTGCCGAGAGAACAGCACTGTTTCAACGTCTCGGTATAGGGAAATGGCAGATATTCGGCGGACATGGCGGCATGAAGTCATATACCATCGCTCCAACTGAGATATAGTTACCCAAGATGATGATTTGACGAATAAACTTTTAGAAATACTTGAAGAAGATAGCTTGATGGCAGAATTTATTTTTATATAATCAAACGCATTTTAGAAATT
>DFJW01000008.1 GCA_002373775.1 Ruminococcus flavefaciens
CTGAGTAAAAATGCAGGACTTCACATGGAGTCCTTTGAGAAACGTGGCTTCTGCCGCTTGCACTGCGTTGTAAGAAAGCCAGAATGAGGAGGAAAATATGTACATTCACAAACACGGAAATAAGACAGCTCAAACGGTAATTATACTTCATCCTATGGGGATAACGGGTGAAAAAATGTATGAAGCCGTGGGACAAAAGCTGGGCGACTATTGCGTTATTGCTCCTGATATGGGAGGTCATGCCAGTGAAAAGAGAGACTTCCGCTCAGCCCGTGCAGAGGCAGCGGCTCTTCATGATTACTTGGTGAAGTCAGGCAAGGTGAAGATCAAACTGCTTTACGGGGCGTCGCTTGGAGCGGCAGTTGCTCTGAAAATGCTGGACTATACTGATCTTGAGATAGAGAACGTCTATCTTGACGGCGCCCCTGTTGCAAGGCTCGGACTGGTTATGCGGAACATCTTTCCTCCTGTTCTGGTCTGGCAGAAGAATATGATCGCAAAAAACAGAGAAAAAGGCATATCCGACTTTGTAAAGCGCTACGGCAGAGATATTGCCGAGCACATGGCGGACACCTTTCTGCAATTCAACAAGATCAGTATCCGAAACATCGGAAATGCCTGTGTTGTGGGGAATACTCCTCTTATTACCGAGGATATGCAGAAGCGTATCTGGTTTGAATGGGGGGAAAAAGAGCTTTACACAAAGACCAGCAAGCCTCTTGTGGAAAAGCTGTACCCCAACGCCCATATCATAGTGCGTGAGGGCTATGAGCACTGCGAGTATATGATGAAGGAAACCTATGATTATGTCCGCAGTTTACAGAAGATCATTGAAGGATAATGCACATTGATACGGCAGAAGTGCTGAGGTGCATGGAATGATATATACCTAACAGTAACAGAGCGTCGGGAAGCAAGCAGTGCTTTTCGGCGCTTTTTTATGTCCGAATCATTCGTTTTGCTTTTTTTGAAAAAAATCTGAATAAGTGGTTGACAAAACAATGGATATGTGGTAAGATAACATTGTTACGTAACAATGTTATCTTGTGAGGTGGATCTATGGATAATGAAAATGAAAGCCGTGAAAAGCTCATTATTTGCGCAAAAAAAGAGTTTATGGAAAAAGGCTTTGAAAAGGCTTCTCTGCGGGCGATATGTTCTGCGGCAGGTCTGACAACAGGAGCGATATACTTCTTTTTCAAGGACAAAAACGGACTATTCGGTGCTGTGGTAGACGAACCGCTGCAACGTATTATTACAGCAATAGAACAGCACTTTTCGGAGAATATGGAGACAGATATCGCTGATTTTCAGCACACCTCCGGCGACCACGATGAGTTTGCCGAGATGATGATATCAGCATTATACGCCGACCGTGATGCTATGCTTATCCTGCTTGAGAAGTCATCCGGCTCACGGTATGAAGGGATCGTCGACCGTTTTGTGGAGATGATAGAGAAGCATAATATGGCTCTTGCAAATTATTATCTTGCGGCGTTTCCGGATAAATGTGTGAATGAATATATGCTGCACTGGTTTTCTCACGTGCAAATAAACGCATTTGTACATCTTCTGACTCACGTCGAGGAAAAGGAAAGTGCTGTCAAGGAGATAAAACCGGTCATGGATATGCTCGTTGAAACATGGCTGAAATATGTTATAGAATAACATAAAGCGGGGAGGGAACTCCCTTTGCTTTTGATAATATGTTAGCGAATGCTTACAATTGGAGGAATATAAATGTATCTTCAGGTGAAAGACGTTAAGAAAAGCTATGGTAAGGATACAAGCTACCTTCAGGTGCTGAAAGGAGTTTCCACGGGACTTGAAAGAGGACAGATGTGCGTTATCCAAGGCACAAGCGGCTCGGGAAAATCCACGCTCCTTAACTGTATCGGCGGACTTGATACTATGGATTCGGGTTCGATAAAAGTTGACGGGACCGAGATATTCGGGATGAAGCCTGCACAGCTTTCGGATTATCGGCGTGATAACCTTGGATTCATCTTTCAGTTCTATAATCTTGTACCCAATCTGACTGTCAGGGAGAATATACAGATATGCCAGTATATAGCCGAAAAGCCTCTTGATATAGACGAGCTTCTCGAAACTCTCGGGCTTACAGAGCACCAGAATAAGTTCCCTGCACAGCTTTCGGGCGGACAACAGCAGAGATGTGCTATTGCAAGAGCACTTGTAAAAAATCCAAAGCTGCTCCTGTGTGATGAGCCCACAGGTGCACTGGATTCAAAAACCAGCCGTGATATACTTGTTCTTCTTGAAAAGATAAACGAAAAATACGGTACTACAATGCTGATAGTTACTCACAATAATTCTATAAAAAATATGGTGCATAAGGTCATTATCATAAAGGACGGACTTGTGAAAAAGGAATATGAGAATGAAAAGAGAGTTCCTGCCGCAGAACTGGAGGACTTATAATGAATAAGATACTCAGCAAACGACTTCTGCGTGATCTCAGAACGAATTTCGGAAGATATGCCGCACTGCTTCTCCTTATAGTAATGGGGATATATCTTGTAGTTTCGATAGTCGGTTCTGCGGAAATGATAATCCGGGGAACTGAAAGCCACAAGTCGGTGAATATGGTGGAGGACGGCCAGTTTACGGTATTTGTGCCGCTTTCTGATGAGAATATATCCGAGCTGACAGCTGATGGGACGCAGATAGAGCCGATGTTCTCTCTTGACCTTAAAACAAAAGATAATGAAACTCTCCGTATGTTCAGGAACAGGGAAATGATCGACCTCATACAGCTTGACGAAGGAGAGCTTGCTGCAAAAAACGGCGAAGCTGTCATTGAAAAGGGATACGCCTCCGCACATGATATCCATATCGGTGATACGGTCATAGCAGGCGGAACCGGCTTTACTATCACCGGAATAGGCTCTGTCCCCGATTACGATATGTGTATTGCCAATTTCAGTGATACTGCCGTTGAAAGGAGCTCTTTCGGACTGTTGTTCACGACCGCTGAGCAATATGATGAACTGAGATCGGCAGACGGACTCAATGCGGAGGAATACACCTATGCCTACCGTCTGGGGAATATTTCTAACGATGAACTAAAGGAAAAGATAAGGGACATAAAGATAACTCCCGAATCGGTCAAGGATAAGTATTTCCGTGAAACGATCGAAGAAATACTTGATGAACGCAATGAGATAGAATACGGAGTAAACAAGCTCAATGATGGAGCAATGGAGCTTTCCGAAGGACTTAAAAAACTCAGCAGCCATAGTTCGGGACTGCGTGGTGCGGCAGATAAGCTGTTTGAGGGGTATCTTGCACAGGCAAATGCATCGCTTGCAGCAGCGGGACAGAATATCGTTCTGACTGAGGAGAACTATTACGACACTCTTGAAAAGCTGACGGCTGCCACACATTCGGAACAGCTTTCAGCTCTGATGAAGAGTCTTGATGAACTGTCTGAATTCAGGAATGGGATATCCGAATATACAGAGGGAGCGGATTCTGCGGCTGAGGGCTCTGAGGAGCTTTCTGACGGCGTTAAGGAACTCAAAGACAAAACAGACCGGCTTCTTGACGAAATATTCGATGTAGATATCGAAAACCTGACTTCATTTGTTACTGCCGAAGATAACATCCGTATAGGTGGTGCGGCAGGAGATATGGTAATGGATAAGAATGCAGGACTTATCGCAGGTGTTATCATTCTTGCTCTGTTTGCCTATGTTATATCAGTATTCGTAGTTCATCAGATAGAGCAGGAACAGAGCGTTATCGGAGCTTTGTATGCACTGGGCGTAAAGAAGAAAAATCTTATGCTTCACTATATCACAATGCCTACCCTTATCGCTTTTATAGCAGGCGTGATTGGAGCAGCTCTTGGATTTTCACCGTTGGGAGTCATCACACAGGCTCAGGATTCGTACAGCTATTTCTCTATTCCCGAATTCAAAACTGTATATCCGCCTTATCTTATCGCTTATGCGATGATCCTTCCGCCTGCGATATGTGCTGCTGTAAACGCTTTTGTGATCAACAAAAAGCTCTCAAGGACAGCTCTTTCTCTTATGAAGAACGAGCAGTCAGCAGGCAGTTACAAGCAGTTCACACTTGAAACAAAGAGCTTCCCAAGACTGTTTGCTATACGTCAGTTAGTCAGAGAATCACGTTCTGCGGTGACGATGATCTGTGGAATGCTTGTTGCGATAATGGTCGTCATGCTGGGACTTGACTGCTATGTGATGTGCAGCAATGTCAGGGACTATACTGTCAGCGACACAAAGTACGGATACCAGTATCTGTACAAATACCCTGAGAAAACAGTCCCGGACGGCGGAGAGGCTGCATATATCGAAACTCTCAGTACAGACTGTATGGGTTATACCCTCGATGTGACTGTTATCGGCATTGACGGTAAAAGCAAATATTTCAATGCCAGACCCGAAAAAGGCAAGACAAAGGCTGTTATCAACTCGTCACTGGTGGAGCGTTACGGATACAAAGTGGGCGACAGAGTTGTATTCAGCAACTCCGCAGCAGACGCAGATTACAGCTTTACTGTGACCGGTATCAGCGAATATTCCGTTGGCTTTACGATATTCATGGACATTGGAAGTATGCGTGAGCTTTTCGGAAAGGACGAGGACTACTTCAATACAGTTTACTCAGATAAGAGGCTGGATATTGACGAGGGCAGACTGTACTCGGTCACAACAAAGGAAGACGTAGAGAGAAGTGCAAGCGTATTTGTAAAGCTGATGTTCTCACTTGTGGTAACACTGATCGCCGCAGGAACAGTGGTATTCTGCGTAGTGATGTATCTTATGCTGGGGGTCATGATAGACAGGTCAGCAATGGGCATATCTCTAATCAAAATATTCGGCTATCGTCCGAAGGAGATACGGTCGCTGTATTTGAACGGAAATCTTTTTGTAGTTGCAGTAGGAGCAGCAATTGCCGTGCCTCTTGCGAAAAAGGCTATGGATCTG
>DFJW01000083.1:0-2500 GCA_002373775.1 Ruminococcus flavefaciens
ACTCAGGCTTGAGAGCCTCACCGAAGCATACAGCCTTAGCAGCGATAGTGTGCATAAGCGGACCGCCCTGAGTGCCGGGGAATATGGCAGAATTTATCTTCTTAGCGAGGAACTCGTTGTTTGTAAGGATAAGACCGCCTCTTGGTCCGCGAAGAGTCTTGTGAGTTGTAGTAGTTACAATGTCAGCATAAGGAACAGGGGACTCGTGACAGCCAGCTGCAACGAGACCTGCGATATGAGCCATATCTACCATAAGGAGTGCGCCTACAGCTCTTGCTATTTCAGAAAGGCGCTTGAAATCCAGAGCGCGGGGATAAGCGGAAGCTCCTGCAACGATCAGCTTAGGCTTATTTTTGTTGGCAAGCTTGTAAACCTCATCATAATTAATTGTCTCAGTCTCGTCATCAAGACCATATGAAACAAAGTTGAAGAACTTACCGGAGATATTAACGGGTGAACCGTGTGTAAGGTGGCCGCCGTCTGCAAGGCTCATACCGAGAACAGTATCACCGGGCTGAAGAAGAGCAAAGTAAACAGCAGTGTTAGCCTGAGCGCCAGAGTGGGGCTGAACATTGGCATACTTTGCACCGAAAAGCTTGCATGCTCTCTCGATAGCGATAGTCTCTACCTCATCAACACACTGGCATCCGCCATAGTATCTCTTTCCGGGATATCCTTCAGCATACTTATTTGTGAGAACGCTTCCCATAGCAGCCATAACAGCAGGGGAGACGATGTTCTCGCTCGCAATGAGTTCAAGATTCCTCTGCTGACGAGCCAGCTCCTTGCTCATAGCCTCACCAACAGCAGGATCATAATTTGTTACAAATCCGATCGAATCCATAAGATCGTTGTACATAGTGACAGCACTCCTTTAAATATAAATAATTGATTCTTGACACGTGAACGTTATCAAGTATTATTATACAGCAAAATACAAAGGATTTCAATACCCTTACACAAAAAAACTGCTTATATCAGGAAAAATCTCCGGCGAGCAGTTTCTCCCAGTCAGGTACCTCATGGGAAGAAGCTATAGCGTAATACTGAAGCACCAGTGTAGAATCCTTTGAATTTACAGCTCCGTCAAAATTTACATCGCCGTTGTTCAGGAATTCTTCAGTCAGTGTCGATGTATCTCCGGCAGAAAGATCAGCATAGACTGAAAGGATGCGAGAAGCATCCACAGCATCTGTCCTGCCGTTTTTGTTGACGTCACCAAGGCCTTCAAGACATCTTATAGTATAAGTTGCAACAGGCTTGTTGTCGCCAATGGGGTATATCGTTATATCCGCTGATCTCTTTTCTGCAAATGCAGCAGAAAGCTCAGAAGGCTGAGCCGCACAGCTTGAGGATATATCCACGGTGTTGACTACAGTATTATATCCGCCGGAACCGTCATTCAGCGGCTTCTGAGTATTTATCGTAATAAACACTTTCAGTCCGTCCAACATGACCGAGCCCTGCTTGTACTTATAATATATTTTGTCAGGCATGCTATCTATGGAGATAACAGCAGTAGTTGAAAGCGCATATATATTTGTGTCCGCTGTAACTGTTTTAGGACTTATATTCCAGGCAGAGAACTTCTGCTCAGTATAGACATCAACGTGTCTGCGAAGCAAACTTGTGTCGATCTGAGAGTAATCTATTTCCTGACCTTTGTTAAGGATCATAGTCTTGAAAGGCTTCTTGTCAAAATCATAAAACGTCACAGTGCAAGTATCAGCCGCAGCTGTTGATAAACTAAAAGTACTAAAATGAGAAGCTCCGGATACTGCTATAACAGAAGCCAGTAATCCGGCTGCAATTTTCGAGTACATCATAATATCCTCCTATTTTCCTCTGACAAACAACAGTCTGCAAGTACCAGAAAGCTTTTTACACAGCTCAACATACCTTGAATACGGCACACGAATGAGCATGAGGTCAGCAGCTACGAATCCTGAAGTCTGACTGTCGTAAGCCAGTACTGCATAAAGGATGACCTCGTCCCAATCTATGTATTCCGCCATACTCAAAGCTTCACTGCGATATTCGTCCAGTCTCTCCTCGATCACTTCTCTCGGAAAAAAACCGCAGTATACGGAATTTATGTACAGATCGATATCCATCAGCACTACTCTCCTTTATCAGAAAAGGAAGCCGCATCCTCGGAAGTATATTCAGAATGGATATCACTCATATTCTTTCTGCGATGTCTGAAAGTCAACAGTGCAGATATCACCATTGCCGCAGTAAACAGCAGCAGAAACAGGATAACGCCCCAAACGTCCATGCTCATCCCTCCGGATACAGGAAAAGGAATAAAGAAATATACACATATATAAACTCACAGTCTATATGATCGTATCACTTTATTCCTCAGTTGATTAATGGAATAGAATTCAGTTTATGAATACGCAATTGATAAATGGATAGAATAAATGCTTAAAGGTTAAATTATCGCCCCACCGAACACTCGATGGGGCTTCGCTGGTGCCGCTGACCGGGGTCGAAC
>DFJW01000083.1:2602-158789 GCA_002373775.1 Ruminococcus flavefaciens
CTGCCTATTCCACCACAGCGGCATTCAACTGTGTTATTATATCATAAATCAGAATAAAAGTCAAGTAAACTACAACAGATTTTTCAAAAAAAGTACTTCAAACGCGTTTTCGTACCGATAATGAACGTTTTATCCTTGACAATGAGCTGAAAATAGGGTAAAATTATTTTAATGACATCATAGATCGCAATTATTATAAGTTCAGGAGGTCAATATGGCACAGAATGATAAACGGCCACGCGCAAGAGAAAAGAAAGTCACCGGTGAGGGCAAGGAACTCAGAAAGCGCGGTGAAGCACTCGGTACCGGAAGAGTCGGTTCTAAACCTGTTTCGCAGTCATCTGCCGCTGATACGGGTCACAGCGGAGGCGGAATGAAACGAGCTGCTGTAGGCGGAGGCGGCGGAATCGCTATCCTCGCTCTTCTCGCAATGCTCGTATTCGGCAAAGGCGGCGGTCTCGGAAACCTTTTAGGCGGAGGCGGCGGCGGAACTGAAGATGATGCCAGCAACGGCACATATTCCGCAACCGGCGCAACGTCAGTCGATAACAGCGTAGCCTCGGGCTCACGCGAAAAGCGCACTGTTATCAAGGGAAATAATCAGGATATCATCAATATTATGGTGTACACCTGTGGAACTGACCTTGAATCAAAATATGGCATGGCAACCAATGATATGGAGGAAATGCGACAGGCAAGCTCCAAATTCGGTGATAAGATCAATCTTATCGTTTATACCGGCGGCTGTAAAAGCTGGAAGAGCAAATCTGTAAATATCAGTTCAAGCAAAAACCAGATTTACCAGATCAAAGACGGTAAGATCACTTGCCTTGAAAACGATATGGGCAATAAAGTCATGACCGATCCCGCTACTCTTACGGAATTCATAAAGTACTGCAATAATAATTTCGGGAATGCAAACAGAAATGAACTCATTTTATGGGATCACGGCGGCGGATCTGTCAGCGGTTACGGTTATGATGAGAAAAACGCAAACAAAGGCTCGATGAGTCTCGCCGGCGTGAGTCAGGCTCTGAAGAATGCAGGTGTTAAATTCGATTTCATCGGTTACGACGCCTGCCTGATGGCAACCGCCGAAAATGCTCTCATGCTTGACGACTACGCTGATTATCTGATCGCATCAGAAGAGACAGAGCCCGGAATCGGCTGGTACTATACAGATTGGCTCAAAAAGCTTGCAGACAACACTTCAATGCCCACACTTGAGATCGGCAAGAATATAATCGACGACTTCGTCACAAAATGTGCTGAGCAGTGCAGGGGACAGAAAACTACACTGTCAATAATTGATCTTGCTGAGTTCAAAGAAACTGTTCCGGACAATCTGAAAGCTTTCTCAAAATCTATCAGCTCCAAGATATCGAATGAAGACTATAAATCTGTATCAGATGCAAGATACAATACAAGAGAATTCGCAACGAGTTCACGAATAGATCAGGTGGACCTTGTTGACCTTGCCTTAAAGATGGACACTGCCGAAGGCAAGGAATTGAGTGAATCCCTCAGAAGTGCTGTAAAGTATAATCGTACTTCAACTAATATGACCGATGCTTACGGTGTATCAATTTATTTTCCGTATCAGCGTACTTCATATGTTGATTCAGCATGCAGCACATACAATCAGATAGGTATGGACTCGGATTACGCTAAGTGCATAAGACAGTTCGCAAGCCTTGAAACAAGCGGTCAGATAGCTGCCGGCGGTTCCAATACCTCATCTCCTATCGGTTCACTGTTTGGCACATTTCTATCTTCCGGAGCAGGTGGCGGCACTGATATGATCGGCTCGCTGCTCAGCGGTTTCCTCGGCGGAGACAGAAACATTCCCGGACTTGACAGCAGCAATACCGAGTTCATGAACGACCAGGATATAAACACCGCTGCCGAATACATAGACGCAAACCATCTCGATCCGAGTCAGCTTACATGGAGTTCTGATAATGATACATATACTCTTAAACTGTCAGAAGAACAGTGGGATATGGTTCATCTTATTGACAGAAGCATGTTCTATGATGACGGAGAAGGATACGTTGATCTCGGACTCGATAATACATTCAGCTGGACGGATGATGACACAGCTCTCGTTGCCGATACAGGCCGTGACTGGCTCGCTATAAACGGACAGCCTGTTGCGTATTATCACACTGATACCATCGAGTATGAGGATGATTATTCTATAAACGGATACGTTCCTTGTGAACTCAACGGTGAACGTGCAAATCTCATTATTGTATTCGATCAGGATAATCCGGACGGATATATCGCTGGTGCAGTCACTGACTATATCAACGGAGAAACAGACACTATCGCAAAGAATATGACCGAACTCAATGTCGGTGATACTATCGACTTTGTGTACGATTACTATGACTACGACGGTAATTATCAGGATTCATACCATTTTGCAGATCCTATGACAGTGACAGATAATATGAAGATCAGCAATGTTACACTCGGCAGCGGAGAATGCCGTATAATGTACTGCTTCACTGATATCTATAATCAGGTATACTGGTCAGAAGCAATATCCAGATGAGTGTAAAAATGCTTATAGCTTAGAAGCTAAAAGGCTGCCGTATAAAGCGGCAGCCTTTTAAATAAGCGTAGCGCACAGACATATTTAGATAAAAAATAAAAATTTCTATTTTTCGTTTGATGCCTATTGACTTTTTATAATGGTTGTAGTATAATGTTTATGTTGTCGAGGTGTGGCTCAGTTTGGTAGAGTACTACGTTCGGGACGTAGGGGCCGCAGGTTCAAATCCTGTCACCTCGACCAAGAGATGACCGCTGTATTTTGTGTTTTCACAGAATATGGCGGTTTTTATCGTTCTTAACACAAAAAAGAATATCACGAAATATGACAAATTGAAGAAAATTTTTATTTTACTATAGACAAATTATGAAAAATGTAGTATAATATTACAGTATCTGGAATTACATTTATTCGGAGGAATATACAATGAATACTTTAAAAAAGATAGCAGCAGTATCAGCTGTTTTCGCTATAACTGCAACTGCTTGCTCAGCACCTAAGGGAATACTGATCGGCGGCGGTTCAAAGACTGCAATGACTATTGACGGACAGGACGTTAATGCCGGCGTATTTATCTACAGTGAGATAATGGCTTATTATAACGCACAGAATCTCATTTACAGCCAGAACGGTTCTATACCTACTGCAAAAGAACTCGAAGACTCACATATCGACTCTATGGAAGCTGCTGACTGGATACAGCAGAAGGCTACCGAGTACTGCAAGGACTATATCGCTACAGACATTGAATTCAACAAGATCAATGGCGAGCTTACAAACGAAGAACTTAAAGAGATCGACGAAGCTGTAAAGTCTTACCTCGAAGACGACATGATCAAAGACAACGGCATCGGTGAAGATTCGCTCAGGCTCATAGCAAGCAATAGTTATAAGCAGCAGTACCTGTTCGATTATTATTATGGCATAGACAAGGAGTTCGGATGCTCTGAAGATGAACTCAAGGAATTCTATGTTGATAATAATGCAAGATATCTGTTCTTCTCAATTGATAAAATGGATACAGAAGGAAATGCACTCGAAGGTGACGATCTCCGCGATATCCAGAATCTTGCCAAGAGCTATGTTGACGAGATAAATGCTGTAAAGGGCAATGAGGAAAAGTTACTAAAGTTTGAAGAGGTCCGCCAGGAGTATAAGGACTATATCGCAGCTCAGACTACTACCGTTGCAGCTGATTCAGACACAACAACTACTACAACAACTACGACAACCACATCCGCTTCCGAAGAGACCACCACTACAACAACTGCTACTCCTGATCCTTATCAGAATGAAGCAACCGCTACAAAGTATACCACTACAACTTCACTTAATCCTGTTGATGACAATTCCGTGACTACAACGACAACTCCTGCTGAAAAAGCTGAGCGCGACTTCAATGACAAGCTTTTTTCTATGAAGCCATATGTTGCAGAAGTGTACGATTACAGTGACACTGTTATATACATAGTCATTACAGAAGATGTTGCCGAGCGTCTGACAGCCGATGACCTTTGGAACGAAGACACCATAGACAGTACACTTTATAAAAAATACTATAATGATTTCAACGATATGATGACATCACGTTCAGATGCTTTGGATGTGAGCAAGAACGATAAAGCTTATAAAAGGTATGATCCTTTCAAGCTGGACATAGACGAAGAATAAGCATATAATTAACAGCACTCCCATTTTACTGCGATAAAGCAGGGGAGTGCTGTTTTTATTTTTTATCTGATACGATATCTGCCAGCGGATTGCTCTCCACCGCATCTCTGACACCTTCATCAGTGAGGTGTGTGTATATCTCTGTAGTCGATATGCTTGAATGACCAAGCAGCTTCTTCAACTGTAGTATGTCTGTATCGCCGTACTGATACATAAGAGTTGCTGCTGTATGACGCAGCTTATGAGTTGTGATCCCTTTACCGTCAAGTTCAGCACTTTTTATAGTCTTCTCGACTATTTGCTGAACACGTCGCTTAGATATCCGCTTATTCTGATTACTGATAAACAGTGCTGGTTCATCTGCAGCTTTAAGGTTATTTCGGCGTATCTCAAGATATTGTTTGAGCGCATCAACACACGCCTTGTTAAGGTACACTGTACGAGTTTTTCTTCCTTTTCCAAGAACAGTAAAACGGTTCTCATAAAAATCTATATCGCTTATATTTATTCCCACTAATTCACTGAGTCGCAAGCCGCAGTTCAATAGTAAAGTGATTATACAATAATCACGCTTGGAGTCACTATGATCAGATGCTTCAAGCAGACGCTTGCTCTCATTAAGTGAAAGGTATTTGGGCTTAGCCGACTTTGGAGCACGCACTTCAATATCAGTAACAGGGTTTTTCTCAATTATATGTGCCACCTTGGTAAGATACTTAAAAAAGCTGCGCAGTGATGATATTTTCCGATATCTTGCACGTTCAGCATTATTGCGTTCATCAGATGTATATATTATATAGTTATATATATCACTGACCGTGATCTTGTTGAGTTCTTCTGTAGTCATTCCGGATATGTCAGTCTCTTCGACTAAACCTGTGCATTCGTTGTACATATAGTGTATATATTTGAGAAACAATCTTACATCAAAGTAATACTCAGATATTGTGCGTTCAGTAAGGTCTAAAACCACTTTGATATGTACAAGATAGCTATTCAGAAACTCCGGGTTATCAGAAGACATATAATTTCTCATTGGTGAATCCTCCGTCCAAAGTTGCACCAAACTGTCATTTGGTGCAACTTTATATTACTTCTTAACAATACCATTATACCACATATACAGAAAATATCAAGTGCCTTTAGTATATGGCAACAATCCATAGAACCAACAATAGCGACGGATCCGGCACGCAGAACAGTTCCGACGTCCTGGAAGCTGACCGGAGTAACAGTCGTATGTGATCTGTTCGATCACATGACGACTTACACCGCAGAGCTTTTTACTACACTTATGTTTCTTATTTATCGGTATTAGCATTTTTACGACCTCCAATATTAAGTAATAACCGGATATGCTTAGAAACTTCCCGGAAGGTCTCAAGCTCCTGAAGAGCTACAGCGAGCTCAACACAGTCAGAGATATCTATATCACTTCTGAACCTCAGACGAGCTTGCAACTCATGGACGTTTCTTTCAAGCCGGCAGAGATTATTGTATATGTAGCTGCATAGTAATGTTATTTCATCTTGTTTCAAGATACACCACGCTCCTTAAGAAAGTCTAAGATATTGTTTCCATGAGCATCATACTCATTTTTAAGAGAGACATACTTTTGATTAAGTTTTCGACCTTTACGAGAATTATTGATATCGGTGAGGAACTGCGGGACTCCAACTATATCAATATATGTAGAGATCGCACCGGAAAGCTGATTATTGACAAAACTATAAAGCTTAGTGAAGTCGTAGTTATCAGCTGGTTTGTGAAAGATTGAAGAAGGTTCGACACTCTCAATGAAGTCAAGCCAGTACTGAGCTGTATGCAGCATAGACATATTTGATGTATTCTCGGAAGGATCCACATACCTAAGATAATTATTGAGGACAGAATAATACTTATGCTGAATTGTATCATTCAACATAATGAAACCAAGAGCACACTCTTTCCTGATCTGGAGCTCACAACGAATCCAATGATCTAAGATATCTTCAACTTTCTGCTCCAAACGTTTATCATAAATTCGGATATAGACATTAGATTTCTTAGAACCATGATTGACAGCAATTCCTTTATTACCAGAGATAACTTCCCAATCCTTAAATCGTGATACAAAATTATGTGACAAAGTCTCACGACAAAGAAGATCCAGATCCAGAACACCGGTAAAGTCATCATAAGCAACATCGACACGAGTAATATTCATCTGACGTTTATTAGAATCGTCAGAATAATTATCAAGAATTTCTGCAAAAAGACCGTCATAATCAGCAGTACCGTATTTTTCCCAGGCACGGCAGCCATGACCTGACATCTCGACACAAACGCCCATATCATCACGCCCGTTATAGTGTATAGATATACCGTCATAGTAAAGACGATCACGATAACCATAGAAACCTTTAAGAGATTCAAATTTGAGATCAGATAAGCCCAGGAGATCAATAATACCAGTGTGACTATGAATCTTTGAAGTAAAAGAGATCCAGTCATAAATAATATAGTTTTGTAACATAGATAAAACCTCTTGATTTTAGGTTGTACCCCCCTGTTAGCTACAGGGGGTTTAACCGCAAATGCGGTTTTTCTTTTTTTGGTGAGGTCCGAGGGGAGCCCTCAGGGCTCCCCCTCTCCCCTCACCTAATATTCACCAGATAAAATTTTATCAATAGCCAAATTAAACATCAGAACAGTTTGAGTATGTTCACAATAAGAAGTACAAGTTTTACATTTACAATAATCACAGATAAAACCTAAAGCATTCATAACAGTATACATATACTACCTCCTACGCTTAGCAGCTCGCTTGTATGCTTTCTGAGCTTCCTTGCTGCCGTCGGAAAAACTATCAAAGGATCCTTGATTCCTCAAGATCTCTTCATCTGATAGATATTCTTTAGTAAGTAATCCTTGAATAAGCTCAGTAGTATCATATAAGTGTCTGTACAAATCCTTCTGGATCTCAACTATAGTACGAGATACACGAGGATTATAAAGCCTGTTAGCACAATAAGCTTCATACTCTTCTATGTCATAAGTAAGACCGGTAAGCAGTCTTGTAAAGGGATGCGAGAAGGATCCAGAGCATTCAGTGACAGTAGCTGTAATATCTCTGATCTGTTTATCTAAAAGGTTGAAACGCTGAACGGTAGCCATTATCATAAGGTGCCTTTTTCTGCATTGACAAAGATGCTGAAATACAGGTTTAGGAACGCTATTTTTTCCAGTGCTGAAATCTCTCGAATTGAAAAGCGTTCCGATCTCGTCGATAAGGATAAGACTATTATCAGGAGCGTTCAAGATATCTTCAGCAGTATTAAGAGGAAGAATCTCAGTCCATTCAGGGAAATTAGAAAGCTTTATATTAGTAATAACATGCAGCTGCTTATACTTCTTACAAAGCTTATATGCTTTTATAGTCATTAAGCTTGTTTTTCCTTGTCCGAACTTACCAGTATAAAGATGAATACCCCAACCAGGAAAGAGCCGACGCTGATGATACCACTTGTATATTAACTTATCAAAGATATGATAAAAGATAAAAAGAGGATAAAGAAAAAGCTTTTTGAAGAATAAACCAATCAGCCACATTATCTAAGTCCTCCCGTAAGGAAACCACGCAGCAGCGTATACATCATCTTTACAAACCACCAAATAAACCATAAAGCAGCAGCAAACTGTAAGCACATCAAGAAAGCTTCATACTTCTGAACCGGGATATAGTCAAGGTCAACCCCAAGATCCAAAAAGAGTTGATGTATTATATTCGTCGGATTCTGTAGCACTATCAATCACCTCACTTTCTGTTATTTCTTCCTCAGGCTCCGAAGGATCCGGAACGTGAGAAGGCTTAATTACTACTTGCTCTTCACGATCATGCCAGCGCAGAACGTCAAAAGCAAAGATGAACACGCTGATCAGAGCGCCGACAGCAAGAAAGAAGATAAGCAAGCCGAAACAAAGCTTTATAAATGCCATGAAAATCACTCCTAACTAAAAAGAGAATGAACAAAGTCAACAACGATATATCCGATGAAAAGAGCAAGAAGGTATTGCATAATAGTAAATGAAAAAGGTGCGAAGCTCAGACGAGTATTCAAGAAAGAAATACAAGTCTGAAAAACAGCATAGATATTATCCATAAGATCACCTCAATATAGATACAACTTGACGGATAACGAAGATAATAAATATAAAACCGACATAATAGAATAAGAATTCAAAGGAAATAGGAGAATCAGAAAAAGTTTGGAAAAAGTAAGATACAATAGATTCACCGGTAGACAAAATCATGTCTTTGAAATCTACAAAAAGAAGCTCATAGAAAAAATCAACTAAAGGATAAAAAAAGGTATCAAATAAATCATAAAAGAGCTCAACAGTAAAATCAAAGAAACCAGTGATAAGATCAGCAATGCCATCAAGATCCATTAATGCAACCTCCTTATTATAGAAAGAATAATAATAGACCAAAAGCCGATAGTAAAAATAGTGATAAAGCCAGAAGGAAAGTAATTAAAAACAGCAGAGAAAAATGAAAAAACATTAGAAGTATTATCCAATAGACCACCATAATCAGAATTAGAAGTAATAGACGGAGGAGTCCACTGTATAAATACTTCATCTCCTGCATTACGTCTTATAGTATTAAGGTTATCAGCATAATCATTAAAAGAACGAGATTGGATAACAGTTTCACCGGTCAAAGGATCCTTATAACCTACAGAGGACCAACCCATATTAACTATATCAGAAGGAGTACCAACAGGAATATTATTGAAAGAATCATCATTAGGATTGTAAATATATCCGTTAACTAAGCGAAAATCAGAGGAATATACAAGCTCAATAGATGAATAATCTACATAATAATCCATATCAGAATAAATGCACTGGCGTGAAGCTTTACCATAATTACACTCTACAGCATATACAAGAACAGAATACTCACTATCTTCTTTTAAATTAATCTGAGACCAGGAAAAATCATGATACCATGTAGACTTCTTTTCTATAAAATGCCAAGGGATATTAGAAAGCTGCTCACTGCATGAAAAATAAGAAGATACAGAATCAGATAAATGATGATCTACTCTTGTTATAGAATCAGGAATAAGACTATCATAAAAATAATTCCAATCCTGAGACCACCAAACAAAAATTGGATTAGTAGAATAATCATATACATAGCTGCAAGCTGTAGGAGTAGAAGAATAAGAACCATAGAAATGAATAGATTCACCCTTCGGAACAATAGCAAAAAGAAGTTCCGCACCAACACGACTATTATTCTTAACAGTCATAGTAAAAGATTCAGATATAGAAGTTCGAGTATCAGATTCAGAAACATTGATAGATGCAGGCTCAGAACCAGAAAGATCAGGAGCATTCCAAGGAGAGAAAACAAAAGAAGTAACTTCACGAGTAACATCACCTGAGAGCGAAGGGGTAAAAGATACATCAATATCTAAGACAGAAGGATCAGAATATGAAGAATATACAACACCATCAATACACCAAGTAACAGAATCAACAACAATTTCACCAGAATGCGAACAAGAAGAAGAAAATTTATCTTGTGTATTAAGAGAAAATGAACGAATAAGATAACCATTATTAGAAGAAGTCATATAATAATTCTGTGAATTATAAAGAGAATAATCAGAATTAAAAATATAATAACAAGTCCAATCACGAAAATCAGAAGCAGAAGAAATTTCAAAAAGAGTATAATCATCAGATACTGATAATGATGCATTGGAATAATAATCTAAATTAATAAAATGTGGAACAACATAATAACGATCTTGTGAAGCAATATAATAAATAGATGTATAATATAAGTAATTCTGAACATCACCAGCATTAGCAAGTATAACATCTAAAGGTGAGATAGTATCTTTAACATTATCATAAAAATCAGATAATAGAATATCACGTTCAGAATCATCATCAGCATAAGAAATAATTGGAGAACAAAAACAAAAACAAAAACAAATAATCAAATAAAAAGAAAATAATCTTTTCAAATAAAAAACCTCCTGTCATAAGACAGGAGGAAAAGAACCGAGAGATAAGCGGGCAAGCTTGCCCCCCTGCCCTTTATTACATTATAGAAATTAGTGGCGGATCAGTCTATGGAAAAGACCGATGCCAGCGCCGATGATAGGGATACCAACGAATACCATGGCAATCTCATTACCGGTAATCATGGT
Organism: Ruminococcus flavefaciens; assembly: GCA_002373775.1. GTDB lineage: Bacteria > Bacillota > Clostridia > Oscillospirales > Ruminococcaceae > Ruminococcus > Ruminococcus flavefaciens_M. The sequence goes on from DFJW01000083.1 coordinate 13,049, forward strand.
AACAGCCTGATTGAAAACGGTTGAAACGTTTGAAAGCGCAGTAGTAAGCATAGATGTAGCTCCTTCCATAAATATAACCTCCTAACTAAGGATTAATTTTATCAAACCGCATCTGCGGAATGAATCAATGTGATTTAGAAGGATTCGAAATAACTCTGAATCCAATAATCTCAGCAGCTCCCTTTACAATGCCAACATTGAATTCAATATCCTTCTGAAGCATGCCATTCAAGCAATGATTAACACGCTCTTCAAAAGAAGGTGATCCAACTTCCTTGGCATTGAATGAGATACCGAAGCAGCGACAGATATCAACTGATTTGATCTTATTGCGAGAAACGCCAAGACCATAACAATTAGATTCGAGTCCCTGATCTGTAACACAGATAATGAAACGATTGCTCCAAGGTCTGACCTCACCGGTTCGCTCGTCGGTAATAGTTCCCGACTGAGATTCAAAGCCTATGAATTTTAACATGATAATTCCTTTCTCCTTAACGGCAATAGGGTAGCCGATATAATAATCCTGCAGGATTAATAGCATAAATAACAAGTATTACCAGATGATAAATCAATAACAGCAGCTGCACGCCAGAAACCTGCTGGATCCTGATAACATATCAATACAGTATCAGATATAGACTCATCATATGATGTCTGAATCAGTATTGTCATGATCTGATGCTGCTGCATCTTCATGCTCGCCCTGATAGGCGGTATTAAAGACATCAATAATTGCATTGAAAAAATCATATTTCATAATAAATCCTCCTTAACGGTTATAGGGTTACCGATAAAATGAACCCCGTTAAACGCTGCAATTTGTTAAGGTAGAAAGACTTACAGAGTAGGTCAACGCTTTCTTTCGTGATTGGAACGAAGAACCCAATTGCAGATCCCATATTAAATCTTGACTTTTTTCGAATAACGGAGTAAGCACCATTCTGGTACTATTTTAATTATAATAACGATAAAAGAAAAAGTCAATACCAAAATAGTACCAAAATGTGACTGGAAAATTTGGTGAAAATGTAGTACCATAATAGTATAAAAGTAAAATGGAGGAATAAAATGGAAACCATAAACTTTAATTTAAGGATATCTGAAGAAATCAATGACGAGATAGTAAGAATAGCAAAATTAGAAGGAAGAAGTAAAAACAAACAAATAGAACAGATACTAAAAGAATATGTAGAAAAATATAAAAAGAATGAGGAAGAAAAAAGAAAATGATAGGAATAATACTGATATTAATAATATTAGGAGGCACAGCATTTCTAATAGGATTAACAATAGGAAAAGCAGAAACCGAGGACGAAACAGAAAAAGATAAGACATATAGAGCAATAAGAATACTAATATATATAATCATAGCAATAGTATTGATATCAATAATAATTAAAGCGTTCTTCTGGACGTCATTACTATCAATAATATAAGGATCAAAAAATGGAAATGAAACAAATAATAGGAATAGCATTAATAATAATTATAATAGTAGTTGCGATAACAATAATACAACACATACTCGAGGATCCAGAGGACTACATAAAAGAAACAGAACAAGAAAAGACATACAGAGCTATACGACATTTCATTTACTTCATAGCAGCAATCATAATCATCGGAATAATAATTAAAGCGTTCTTCTGGACAGCCTTATTATCAATAATATAAGTGCCTGTTGAATATTGAAAGCGTTGAAAACGCTTCTATTAAAGTATACTTGTGGCGTTTTGCAACTCTTCCAACATCCAACAGGCAGGCAGCTACTGCGGAGCTGATACTTTTATAATCTTTATCTTACACAGATAACACAAAACCCCGGAGGATAAACCTTCGGGGTTAATGCTTACTAAACTGTCATTTGGTGCAACTTTATATTACTTCTTAACAATAACATTATATCATTTGCTCATCATATTTTCAAGCACAAATTCTAACGCTGGGCTATCTCTGAAATAGCCCAGCGTTTATCAATTATCAGTCATATCATATTCCGGCTCTTTATTGGATAAAACCAGTTCTATAAGCTTACCATAAAAACCTGATGGATTAAGCATGATCTTCTCGCCAATAAGCTTTGCTTGTGTGATATCCGGTGCATACAGCTTGAGCTCTATAAGATCGCATCCTATATCAATACATCTGACTCTTGTATAATATGCTCCGTTTTCGATCGGTATATACTCAACACGCAATTCCTGTTCAGCTTTTCTCCGAGCAAAATATCTAAGAGCTGCTAACACCAGTGTATCTCTATACGACTTGGATACATATTTTTTCAATTGCTTGGCACATTCGGTTCCTTTAGGTTCTAATCTGAACATCTCTTTGCCTGTATTATCTTTATATAATGATATCAGGCCATTTTTTAGCAGATAATCAAGAGAGTCTTGATAGTAAAAAAAATTAATCACTTCTGTGCCGATAGCTATTTCATATAGCTGATCCGGTTCTATCGGTCTCTTGATCTTATAAAGCAGATAGCAGATAAGGATATTCAGTGTTGGGACATCTTTTATCTCTATATCGGCAGATTCTGCCATTTTCATTATATTTTCTTCCTGCATGTTTTTTCACCTTAACAAAAATTCGGATAATCGAGCATATGAGAAAGAATAGCTATATTCACGGCAGCTTCAATACAAGGCACAAGATACGGAACACGGCACGGACAATACGACGTTCTTCCGCTGTCCGACATATCAGGATTGATAGCAGCTTTAAGCAATACAGGCATGCCTGTCGATATGCCGCCGATTATACCGCCGTGATTATTGGTTTTGGTTACAGAATAGCCGCGTTCATCAGTGTAGAATTCATCTTCACACTGACTGCCGATCATTTTCGATGAATCAAATCCTGAGCCGAATTCCAAACCACGTACTCCGGGGATAGAAAAAATAAGCTGAGATATGCTGTTCTTCAGTCCATTGAATATCGGTGCTCCGACACCAGCCGGCAGATTTATAACTGCGCATTCTATAATACCGCCAAGAGACTCACCTGCTTCAGCCGCCATAGCTATATCTTCTGACATCATCCATCCCTTGTGGTCATTTATTACTGGGAATTCTTTATCACGGATGCTTATAACTGCATCTCTTGATACAGCTACCGGATCAAACGGATTGTCTTTTACAGTATGTATCTGAAGTACATGTGCTCCGGTATATATGCCGCGCCGTTCAAGTATCTGTCCGCATACAGCTCCGGCAAAACACAAAGGAAGTGTCATTTTTTCTGTATAGTGGCCTGCGCTTTCCCTTACGTCCTCATACCCTCTGTAACGTATAGCTCCGGTATAATCAGCGTTTCCACGTCTTACTGTTACATCATGTTCCTGCGCCGGCTCTCTCCTGACAGGAGATGCAGTATTATGGATGAAAGCACATAACGGAGCACCTGTTGTGCGCTCTCCAGTCATTCCGGACATGATCCTCAGAGACGGACTGAAAACGTTTTTATTCTCAGAACGGCGCTGCATGAAACGCGATATTTCTTCAGCGTTTATATGTTCATTCGCCGGCAGGTCATCTATCATTACTCCGATTGCCGGACCTTCATCTTCGCCAAAGATCGAAACAGATATTTTGTTATTCCAGATGGACGACATTTGCTTTACCTCCAAGTGCGGTGTAATCAGCAAAAAAATCTGGATAAGATTTTTCCACTGCTTCGGCACCGTTTATTATAACATCTCCATTTGCTTTCAATGCCGCGATCGCCGCAGCCATAACTATTCTATGGTCACCAGCACTGTCAACTGTACCGCCTTTGATCTCAGCTACAGGCTCTATGACAAGTCCGTCGTCAGTAACAGAAACACAGCCGCCCAGAGCATTGACAAGTGCAGCCGTTGTTTCAAGCCTGTCACTTTCTTTTATCCTAAGTCGTTTGGCATTATATATGATCGATCGCTTGCTTCCGAATGCTCCCAGAACCGTTAGAATCGGCACAAGGTCAGGAATATCCGAGCAATCAGCTTCAAAACCTTCTATAGTGCCGTTATGGCTGGCTTTTGCTATTATATCTACTATTTGCTTATCTCCCTGAACACTGTCCGGTGCAAGGTTTTCTATGCTGATATCAGAACCAAGTGCATTCGCTACATAAAAGAAAGCTGCCTGTGAATAATCGCCCTCAACTATTTCATCATGAGGAGTATACTTCTGTCTGCCCATGATATGGAATCCGTTTTCTGTCTCGTCTATAACGATGCCAAATCTGCGCAGCATATCTATCGTTATATCAACATATGGTCTGGATTCAAGTTTTGAGGTCATTATAATATCTGAATCCATATCTATCAGCGGCAAAGCAAACAGCAGTCCGCTAACAAACTGAGAGGATACGTCACCCTCTATAGAATACCTGCCGCCGGTAAGCTCGCCGGATATGATATACGGCATATTCTCGGACTCAAACACTATCCCATGCGCACCAAGTTCACGTTTATATATGTCTATTGGTCTTTGAGGCAGTCTTCCCCTGCCTATAAACTCTGCATTCTTCCCTAATGCTGCTGCTATCGGGATAAGGAATCTGAGCGTGGATCCGCTTTCGTTACAGTCTATAACTGCCTTCCCGACCGAAGAACGAATGCCGGTAACGATCACACTATCCCCTTTTATTTCAAAATCTGCACCAAGAGCAGACATTGCGGATATCGTTGCTTCAATATCCTTTGACATGCTGATGCCGCTTATAACTGATACTCCATCAGCTAAAGCAGCGCATATTATAGCACGATGCGCACAGCTCTTTGACGCAGGTATTCTCAGCTTTCCTCTGAGCACAGACGGACTCAGTTTCATTATCATTATTAATTCCTCCATTCAGTGCCAGAATAAAAAAAGCTGCTAAAAGCAGCAGTAATGGTCTTTATTAAACTACCTTATGCCTGCTTATACTCTACAAATAAACGTTAGATCATAATCAGATAATAAAATACTTTGAATATAAGCTGCACATAAGTCATTCTCCTAACTGTTTATATTATATCATACATACACCTCCTTGTCAAGATTTTTCCTCTTTATAGTGCTACAAAATTTCAAAATGCGGTTGCAAAAGGCAGTGCGTTGTAGTATAATATATATTAGCGTACAATGGCGTGCGCTGACTTATATAATCACTTTAATATCGGAGGAGTACATTTATGTGCGGAATCGTAGGGTTTACAAACGATATCGGAAATGCCGGCTCCGTCATTGAAAGCATGATGGACAGGATAAGACATCGAGGACCTGACGCAGAAGGAAAATATGTGGATGATGACATTGCTCTCGGACACAGAAGGCTGAGCATTATTGATGTCACTACACAGGGAGATCAGCCGATCTTCAACGAAGACGGTTCTATGGTGATCGTTTTCAACGGCGAGATCTACAATTATCAGAGCATTAAAAAAGTGCTTATCGAAGCTGGTCATGTTTTCACCACAAATACCGATACCGAAGTCCTCATACACGGATATGAGGAATACGGTGAAAAACTGCTTGACAAGCTGAGAGGCATGTTTTCATTCGTGATCTGGGATAAAAACAAAAAAGAATTATTCGGTGCAAGGGATTTCTTCGGCATCAAACCAATGTATTATGCTGTAATGGGAAAGACCTTCATGTTTGGTTCTGAGATAAAGAGCTTTCTTGAGCATCCTGCATTCAAAAAGGAACTCAACACATCCGCTCTTGAGAACTATCTTACATTCCAGTATTCCGTCGGTAATGAGACATTCTTCAAAAATGTGTTCAAACTCCCCCCTGCCCACTATTTCAGATTAAAAGACGGAAAAATTAGCATCCGCAGATACTGGGATGTAGATTTTGCTGCCGATGATGCCCCGTCACTCGATGAATGGGTAACGAAGATATCAGATACATTTCACGATTCGGTCAAAGCTCATAAGATAGCCGATGTTGAAGTAGGTTCTTTCCTATCAAGCGGTGTGGATTCAAGCTATGTAGCAGCAGTTGCGGATGTTGACAAGACATTCACTGTCGGATTCGGAAATGATGAGAAATATAATGAGATCGGCTGGGCAAAAGGCTTCTCGGAAGCTATCGGAAAAGAAAATACAAGCAAGGTAATATCACCGGAAGAATATTGGGACAGCCTTTCAATGATACAGTACCATATGGACGAACCTCTCGCCGATCCTTCGGCTGTCGCACTTTACTTTGTATGCAATATCGCATCTCAGAAACTGAAAGTCGTTCTCTCAGGTGAAGGTGCTGATGAGATATTCGGAGGATATAACGTTTACAGCGATCCGGACGGAACACTGTACGATAAACTCCCGAGAGTACTCAAACGCGGTATCGGCAGTCTGGCTGAAAAGCTTCCGGCTAAAAGAGGCGTCAATTTCTTTGTTCGCAAAGGCAAAGATGTGGAAGAGCGCTTCATCGGCAACGCATACATGTTCACTCCTGAACAGAGAAAAAAGCTGCTCAGGATAACTACAGATGCGCCCGATCCTACGTCTGTAACAAAGCCGTTCTTCAATAAGGTCAAGGGCAAAGATGATGTCACAAAAATGCAGTATCTCGACCTTCATCTCTGGATGGCAGGAGATATACTTTTAAAAGCAGATAAGATGAGCATGGCTAATTCACTTGAACTCAGAGTGCCGTTCCTTGATAAAGAAATAATGTCTCTGGCTGAAAAAATACCTACCAAGTACCGTGTAACTCATGATAAAGGTACAGACGAAACAAAGTATATAACAAAATACGCAATGAGACTTGCAGCTAAAAAGGATACTCCCGAACAGACTGCAAAGACCGCCGCCAAAAAGAAGCTCGGCTTCCCGGTACCTATCCGCGTATGGCTCAAGGAGGATAAGTATTATAACATTGTCCGCGATTCTTTCGTGAGCAATGATGCTGAACAGTTCTTCAATACCGATGTTCTTATAAAACTCCTCGATGACCACAGAAACGGAAAAGCAGACAACAGCAGAAAGATCTGGACTGTATTCATTTTCCTTATATGGTATAACGTGTACTTCAATAACAACGGCAAATACTGACCTACATCACTAAGGAGGCTCAAATGGCAAGCATCGTAACGTATAAGTATATAAAACAGAATCCCGATATTATGGAATACATACGCCGGGCAGACAAGGCTCTTGAAGCACAGGGGTATACTGAGCACTCATTTGCTCACGTTGAAAAAGTCGCTGCCACTTCAAGTATGATACTCACATCACTCGGATATAATGAACGTACTGTTGAACTGGTCAAGATCGCATCAATAATGCATGATATCGGAAATGTGATAAACCGCGTCGATCACGCACAAAGCGGTGCAGTTATGGCGTTCAGGCTGCTCGACAATCTCAGCATGCCTGCCGACGAGATATGTTCGGTCATATCCGCTATCGGCAATCATGATGAAGGCACAGGTCAGCCGCTTGATCCAATATCAGCCGCTCTTATCATCGGTGATAAAACTGACGTGCGCCGTTCAAGAGTCAGAAACACGGACCTTCTGACATTCGATATACACGACCGTGTAAACTATGCCGTAGAGCGTTCAGCTGTAAGTATCAGTGATGATAATAAGTCAATAATACTTGAACTCACGATAGATACGGATATTTCTTCCGTAATGGAGTATTTTGAGATATTCATGGACCGCATGCTGCTTTGCAGAAGGGCTTCTGATTATCTCGGGCTTCAGTTTGAAATGATAATTAATGGCAGCAAGATATTATAATGACGGAGGTATAAATATGTATTCTGAATATCAGCACCTCATAGACCTGAGTGACTATCCGGTCTCATGGTGGAAAAAAGTAGTGGATCTCGGCGAAGAGATCAAGAATGATCCCGGAAAGTTTGCACATGAGTGCGACGGCAAGGTTATGGCTACGCTATTCTATGAGCCTTCTACCCGCACACAGATGTCATTCCAGACCGCTATGATCCGTCTCGGCGGACAGATAATAGGATTCGATAATCCTGCAAACTCTTCCGTATCTAAAGGCGAAACTATAAAGGACACTACCAAGATCGTCAGCAATTATGCTGATGTGCTCGTTATACGTCATCCGATCGCCGGCGCTGCTAAGGCTGCATCACTTACTGCCGACTGCTCAGTTATAAATGCAGGAGACGGCGGTCACCTTCATCCTACACAGACGCTCACTGACCTGCTCACCCTCCAGATCGAAAAGAAAACTCTTTCCGGACTTACTATAGGCATGTGCGGCGATCTGATAAACGGAAGAACTGTCCACTCACTTTGCAAAGCACTGAGCATGTTCCCGGATAATAAGTTTATATTCATCTCAACTCCTGAACTTATGATGCCTGCTTACATAAAGGATATCATAAAAGCCAACGGCAGCACATACACTGAGATGAATTCACTTGAAGATGCTATAGGTCAGTTGGATGTACTCTACATGACAAGGATCCAGCAGGAGCGTTTCGCAAGTGAAGCAGAATACCTTGCACAGAAGAACACTTACGTTCTTGATAAAAGAAAAATGCAGCTTGCAAAGCAGGATATGATCGTTATGCACCCCCTGCCCCGTGTCGATGAGATAACAGTTGATGTAGACGATGATCCTCGCGCTAAATACTTTACACAGGCTAAATACGGAGTTTTCGCCAGAATGGCTCTGATACTCACAATTCTGAATGATAAAAAGTCAAGTGAAACTCTGCGCGGCAAAGTATATCCAGGCGTTTGCTGCAAGAATCCCAAGTGCATTACAAACTATGAGCACTATCTCCCGAAAAGCTTTATTTACAGCGGTGACCACACACTGCTTGAGTGTGAGTACTGCGATGACCGTATGCTGATATAATATGCAAAAAGACCGATCTTAAAAGATCGGTCTTTCTTTAACTAAAAACTCCTGAGAAACACTATATCAGTGTAATCCCAGGAGTTTATTGTCATATAGATCAGATATGGTGCAAAATCAGAATGCGATCTGCTCTGCTATATGGTGGAGCTTCTCATCATAAGGCTTGCTCATTGCGAGTGCTTCCTGAATATCATAGTCAACAAGCTTGCTGTCCTTGATGCCAACAACTCTGTTGCCCATGCCCTGCTCAAGAAGTTCAACTGCATAGTAGCCCATTCTTGTTGCTTCAACTCTGTCTCTCAGTGTAGGATTTCCACCTCTCTGAACGTGACCGAGTATTGTAGCTCTTGTTTCGATCTGTGTCTTCTCCTGAAGTGCTGTAGCGATCTCCTGAGTATGACCAACGCCCTCTGCCACGATCACTACGAAATTCTGCTTGCCCTTTGCCTTCTTTGAAAGCATAGTATTTGCTATAGCGTCAAGATCGTAAGGAACTTCCTTAGTGATGATATCTGTAGCACCGCATGCGATACCTGTATTTACTGCGATATGACCTGCGCCTCTGCCCATTACTTCAACTACTGAGCATCTGTCGTGTGACTGAGATGTGTCACGGAGCTTGTCTACAAGTTCCATTGCTGTATTCATAGCTGTATCAAAACCTATTGTATAATCAGTACATGCAATGTCGTTATCAATAGTTCCGGGGATGCCAACACAGAGAACACCCTTTGCGGAAAGATCTGCAGCTCCTCTGAAAGAACCATCTCCTCCGATCACTACAAGGCCTTCAATACCAAGCTCTTCACACTTTGCTCTTGCCTTTTCAACGCCTGCGTCTGTTCTGAATTCAGGGCATCTTGCAGTATAGAGAACTGTACCGCCTCTATGTATAATATCAGATACGCTTCTTTCATCCATCTTAATTATATCACCGGTTATAAGTCCCTCATAACCTCTGCGGATACCGTACACTTCCATGCCTTTGCTAAGAGCTGTTCTTACTACTGCTCTTACCGCAGCATTCATGCCCGGAGCGTCTCCGCCGCTTGTTAAAACACCGATTTTCTTAATCATACATATTCTCCATTCTGCACATGGCATATATTGTTATCCCGTATCTAAAAGACACAGCTATAATTCCATACATTCTTATTTTACTACTTTGTGGAATTATTGTCAAGTGTATTTCATGCTTTTTCTTATTTTTTTATATTTTTATTGGATAAGGCCTATGTTTTCTGCACCAAAAGCTTCCGATAAAGCTTTGTAAGACTCTTCATTCACAGTTATTCCGAGCTTATTCTTATGCATTATCGTCTTCTTGATATCTGTAAGATAGAAACACATCAGAGTCTCGCCTTTATACCTGCTGCAAATATCCGAAACACCGTCATTCAAAAAAGCGGATCCTGAATCACATTTTACGCACAGTTTCATATTCTTCAAGGATCGCGCGATATCACCTTCAGGAATTATCGTACTGCAAACTATCGTAACGTTCTCATCCTTTACTGATATCTTTCCGCTTATAAGAAGTATCGTTCCTTCTTTCAGGCTCGAACTGAAGACTGCATACAGATCCGGAAAAACAACCGCTTCGATCTCACCTGTCTCATCAGCTACCGTCATAAAATTCATTCTGTCGCCTTTTCGGGTGGTATGCACTTTTCCCGACTGAACTATGCACATCAGCTTTACAGCTTCACCGTCGATCGCATTCTCGACAGCTGTCACTGTATTGATCGCTCTTACATGCAGCAATGCAGCTATATACGCATATTCAGACAGCGGACTGCCTGTCAGGTATATGCCTGCCGCTTCCTTTTCCATTGTCAGCAGCTTTCTTTTGTCATATTCCGGCTTGAACGGAAAGCGGATATTCAGCCCTGCATTATCCTCTTCATCAAGGAAATTAAGCTGCCCGTCAATCATTCCTCTGCCGCCTGTACTTATTGCTTCGAGTATCCCTTCGTAATTCTCGATCATCTGCCTTCTGTTAAGTCCGAGATCATCGAGTGCTCCTGCTTTTATCAGATTCTCAAGTGCCTTCTTGTTCAGTTCACGGCCTTCTATTCGTTCACAGAAATCCTGAAAACTCTTATATGCGCCATTGCGTTTTCTCTCTGACATTATGCTTTCCGCAAGTCCTGCTCCGACATTTTTTATTGCGAGAAGACCATAATACATATATCCGTCACAATATGTAAAACTCTTGTTGCTCTTGTTCACATCAGGTCTGAGTATCTGTATGCCGCCGTTCCTGCACGCATTTATGTATTCAGCAAGCTTTTCAGTATAAGCCATGACGCTTGACATCAGTGACGCCATATAGTATCCGCGATAATGGTATTTTAGATATGCTGTCTGATATGCAAGATACGCATATGCAGCAGCGTGGGATTTGTTGAAGGCGTATGAAGCAAAGCTTATCATATCATCGAATATGGCATTCGATACCTCATAGCTCACTCCATTTGTCTCTGCGCCCTTTATGAAGCTCTCACGCTCTTTTATCATTACATCGTGCTTCTTCTTTGCCATTGCACGCCGCACTATATCAGCATGTCCGTATGAGTATCCTGCAAGTTTACGGCATATCTCCATTACCTGCTCCTGATACACCATGCAGCCGTAAGTTTCGGAAAGTATGTCTTTAAGCACCGGATCAGCATACTGTATCTTCTCCGGATGCCTCTTATTTTCGATATATGTCGGTATAGATTTCATAGGTCCCGGACGATACAGGGATATTATTGCTATAAGATCCTCAAGACACTCCGGCCGCATTTCCATAAGCCTCTGCGTCATGCCGGCGCTTTCAAGCTGAAACACGCCTGAGGTATCGCCTTCGGACAACATTTTATAAACGCCCGGATCGTCGATAGGTATCTCATCCACATTGAATCCGGGCTGTATACGGCATATTTCGTTGACAGCATCCCGGATAACCGTGAGGTTCCTCAGACCAAGAAAATCCATTTTCAGAAGACCAAGAGATTCAAGTATAGTCATGGTATACTGTGTGACTATAGTTCCGTCGTTACGCTGTAACGGAACAAGATCACTCAGCGGTACCGCTGATATTACTACACCGGCAGCATGAGTTGAGGCATGCCTCGGCATTCCTTCAAGTTTCATAGCAAGATCAATGAGCGTTTTTACTGACCTGTCAGATCTGTAAAGAGAAGACAAGTCATCAGATAATTCCAGAGCTTCTTTGAGAGTGTTCCGCCATTCGATCTGCTTTGCTACTCTGTCGCACAACTGATATGAAAGGCCAAGCACTCTGCCTACATCGCGCACAGCTGCACGCGCTTTCAGTGTATCGAAAGCTATTATCTCTGAGACATAATCTGCCCCGTATTTCTTTACTACGTAATCTTTGACGCTCTGACGCCCTTCAATGCAGAAGTCGATGTCAAAGTCAGGCATACTTACTCGTTCAGGATTGAGAAATCTCTCAAAAAGCAGATTATACTTTATGGGATCTATTCCTGTTATGCCGATACAATACGCACAGAGACTGCCGGCTCCCGAGCCTCTTCCGGGACCTACCGGTATACCATGCTCTTTTGCGTATTTAATAAAATCCCATACTATAAGATAATAATCAGTGTATCCCATTTTGGTTATGACAGAGAGCTCATATTCCATTCTGTCGATAACTTTCTCATCCGGGACCGCACCGTACTTTTCTATCATCCCACGTCTGCATAGTTTACGGAAGAAGGCTTCATTGTCAGTCACACCGTCTATGGTGAATTTCGGAAGCTTTATGCTGCCAAACTCAAACTCAACATTGCATCGCTCTGCTATAACAGCCGTATTTGCAATAGCTTCAGGATGTCCGGGAAACAAGGCTCTCATCTCTTCTTCCGACTTGACATAGAACTCTTTAGTCGGAAATCTCAGAGGATTAGGTTCATCCAGTGTCTTTCCGGTCTGTATACAGATAAGCACGTTCTGCATCTCTGCATCGCTTTTACTTATGTAATGACAGTCATTAGTAGCCGCGAGCGGTATCCCCGTCTCCTCAGAAAGCCTGTAGAGATCAGGAAGTATCTTCGCTTCTTCATCTATTCCGTGATCCTGTATCTCAATATAGTAATTGCCGGCACCAAAGATATCCCTGTATCCGAGAGCTTTCTTTTTTGCCTCTTCATAGCTGCCGTCCGAAAGCAGACGCGGTATCTCACCTGCAAGGCAGGCAGACAGGCAGATAAGCCCGTTATGATACTTTTTCAGCAGTTCCTTATCTACACGAGGTTTACTGTAAAATCCGTCCACAGCTGCTATGGAGACAAGTTTTACAAGGTTTTTATACCCTTCATTATTCTCACAAAGCAGTATCAGATGGTATGGTGAGGTATCTATCCTTGGCTCTTTATCAAGATGTCCTCTTGGTGCTACATATACTTCACAGCCTATCACCGGCTTTATGCCGTTCTTCTTTGCCGCATTCCAGAATTCGATCACTCCGTACATATTGCCGTGATCCGTGATAGCAACAGCAGTCTGCCCGAGTTCCTTTACCCGTTCCATTAGATCGTTGATCCTGCATGCACCGTCTAATAAGCTGTATTCTGTATGAACGTGAAGATTCACAAACTGGTCATTTTTCATTGTTATACATACCTCTGCGTATATCGTCAGCTATCTTGGCAAGACGTTTGAATCTGTGATTTACACCTGATCTGCTTATAGGTACAGACAGGTTCTCACCTATCTCCTGAAGGCTCATATCAATGTTTTCAAGACGCAGAAGCGCAACTTCTCGCAGTTCGTCAGGAAGGCTGTCAAGACCGGATATGTGGTCTATAAGCTTTATATCTTCGATCTGACGCACTGCGGCATTTACTACTTTATCAATATTGGCAGAATCGCAGTTAGCGATCCTGTTTGCTTTATTCCTGACGTCTTTGTATATCTTGACATTCATCAATTCAAGTGTACACTGCTGTGCTCCTATGAATGTGAGAGTATCCTCTATAGATACGCTGTCCTTGATATATACAACGACCTGTCCGCGCCTTGTTACCGTCTTGGCGTTTGCACCTATGTCACCAAGAAGCATTGATAGCATATCCGCAAGCTGTGCTGTGGGAGGTGTGAATTCAAGATGATATTCTTTTTCAGGATCATTTACACTGCCGCATGTCAGGAATACTCCTGCCGTAAAAACTCCGAGACTATTCGTCGCAATAATCTCGGTATCCATTACTCTTTCATTTTCGTTGAATCTGTACTTGCCGAAAACAAGCCCGATCGTTTCAGGATCGGTAATATCGTATGTATACAGAATGGAGCTGTTCCTGCGCACATTTTCCACGCATTGCAGCTCCTTCTTTATAACACTTCTAAAAAGGCTCCTGAACATTTCTGCTGCTATTCTGCTCTCGCTCTGGAAACATATTCGTTCTCTTCCGAGAATACGGCTGAACAACAGCATTCCGTAAAGGCAAGCAAATCTCTTGTCTTTGTCATTTACTGAGGAGCATATCTCTTTTCTTACTTCATTTGAAAAAGACATCAGTGCCACTCCGATCAGATATCAGAATTTTTTATCCTTTGCTATATCACGATGATACTTCTGTACCCTGTAATCGCTTTCTATCAGGTGTTTAGACATCAATTCCGCGAATGTTATAGAACGGTGCTTTCCGCCTGTACATCCGAATGCGATAACAAGCTGGCTCTTTCCTTCGTGAATATAAAGCGGTATCAGATAATCAATAAGATCTTTGAGTTTTTCAAAAAGCGTTCTCGACTGCTCAAAGCTCATAACATAATCCCTTACACAGCTTTCACATCCTGTGTGATTGCGCAGTTCGTCTATGTAATAAGGATTCGGCAGACATCGAACATCAAAAACCAGATCCGATTCTGTGGAGACTCCATACTTAAAGCCGAATGACATGATCTTTATTATCAGCGAATCAGAATTTCTGTCAAGGAATATCTCTTTGACCTGCTCTTTTAACTGTGATGCTGTCAGATTGGATGATTCGATGTAATAATCTGCTATCTCTCTCAGCTGTGAGAGCTGATTGCGTTCGTGCTCGATAGCATCGTGCATGTTGCCGTTGAATTTTTCGTCCAGAGGATGCTTGCGGCGTGTTTCCTTATACCGCTTTATAAGCACTTCGTCGCTGGCTTCAATAAACAGCACTTTTATATCTACATCTTCTTCACTCTTGAGCATTTGCCATGAGTGAAATATCTCAGCAAACATATCACCTGTTCTGATATCGACTGCTACTGCTACTTTACTTATACCGCTTTCGCTTTTTCTGCAAAGATCAACAAATCTGGATATAAGTTTAGGCGGGATATTATCTATGCAATAATATCCGATGTCTTCAAGCACATCCATTACACTGGATTTTCCAGAACCGGACATTCCGGTCACAATTATCAGTTTCATATTATCCTCCTGATCTCCGGTTGAGATCACCTGAGTATCACAGGTTCAAGTTCAAGGACATAACCGGTCTTTTCCTTTACTATACGCTGTACTTTACCGCATAGTTCAAGAACATCACTGCATGTGGCATAACCTTTGTTTATTACAAAACCGCTATGCTTTTCGCTGACCATAGCACCGCCGCATGTGAGTCCCTTCAGTCCGCACTGATCTATCAGAAGCGATGCGTAGCTGCCTTCGGGACGTTTGAATGTACTGCCGGCACTGGGATATTCAAGCGGCTGCTTTGAGCTTCTCTTTGACATGCACTCTGTCATTGCCGCCTTTATTGCATCAGGATCGCCCTTTTTGAGCTTCATCGTAACTGAAGTTACCACGCATTTGCTGTCTGCAAAAATGCTGTGACGGTATGAAAGCCGCATATCAGCTGCGTCAATTTTCTTTATCTCACAGTTTTCATCTATATACTCAGCTGACACAACGATATCCTTCATTTCGCTGCCGTATGCTCCTGCATTCATAAACAGTGCACCGCCAACCGTGCCGGGAATGCCGAAGAGATTCTCCATGCCGGTCAGACCGGACTGCTGCGCATGTACACAAGCGGACGCGAGAAGCGCTCCTGCCTGACATTTTATCGTGTCGCCTTCTATTTCTATAAGAGCAAAATCACTTCCGAAAAGAAGAATGACTCCGTCAAATCCCTCATCAGAGGCTATTATGTTGCTGCCTCTGCCGATGATGCCGTAACGTATGGAATGAGCATTAAGGTATTTTATTATGGAAGCAGCCGATCCGGCTGAATTAATGCTGATCAGCGCCCTGCACGGACCTCCGAAACGAAATGTGACATATTCGCTGAGCGAACATTCAGGGGTTATACGACAGCCAAGCTCACCACACAGTTCAGTCAGTTCATCAATGTTTATCATCATATTCCTCCTTGTCAAGTTATATGTTGATCTGTACGTCAGAATGCCTCATAATCACGAACGATCTCCTTAGAATCAGCTTCCATTCCAAGGCGGTTGAGAAGTTCCTGAGCTGCGTTATAGCCCATCTTCTTCTGTCTGTTGTTCATAGCGGCTACTTCAAGAATCACCGCAAGGTTACGTCCCGGCTTTACCGGAATAGTAAGTGACGGCACCTTTACACCAAGAAGTGAAACATATTCTGTATCAACACCCATTCGGTCATAGACCTTTTCCGAGTTCCATAACTCAAGTTCAACTACAAGATCAAGTTTCTCAGTCATCTTTACAGCACCGATACCGAAAAGTCTTCTTGCATTTATGATTCCTATACCTCTTAATTCGAGGAAGTGGCGAATATTATCAGGTGAACTTCCGACAAGACTTATATTTGATACCTTTCTGATCTCAACGGCATCGTCTGCTACAAGTCTGTGTCCGCGCTTTACAAGCTCGATAGCTGTTTCGCTCTTACCTACGCCGCTTTCACCTGTTATGAATACACCTTCACCGTATATCTCGATAAGTACACCGTGTCGTGTTATTCTCGGAGCAAGAGTCAGGTTAAGGAAAGCGATAAGTCCTGACATGAAGTTCGAAGTGCTCTCTTTGCTTCTCAGCAGCGGGACTTCATACTCCTTGGCAAGCTCAAGCATCTCTGCAAAGTACGGAAGTTCTCTCGTTATTATAAGTGCCGGGATCCTCTGTGCAAAAAGGAGCTGTAACCTCTCGCGTCTGGTTTTTTCATCAATAGTCGAAAGATAGGCAAATTCCATTTTGCCTATGATCTGGATACGCTCAGGGTTAAAATACTCATAGAAGCCCATAAGCTGAAGTCCGGGACGGTTTACGTCGTTTTCATCTATCATTATCTCATTCGCATCTTTGTGGATATAGATAACTTCAAGCTTGAATTCATCAACTATGCGCTGTAATGAAACTTTAAAATTTTCTGCCATTTTTAACTCCGTTCTCCGGAAATACATCCGGCTTTATTTTATCCGACTATAAAAGAAGTATAATCATATTCTGAGATGCCTTCTTTTGCTTTTAACAATTCATCAACGCCAACAGAGGTCCCGGATATGCGGATAGCGACATTGCTGAATGATGACAGTCTCTCTTTGATCTTGTCATTATCAAGCATCTTCTTTACCATGTCAGATGCTGTTCCGGTAAACTCATAATTAGTATCAGATGCGTATACACCATTCCTTATATCGTCAATGTTTATATTGAGTATTATCGACTGAACATTCAATACCATAGGCTGTGATATCACATCGTCATTATTTTTGAGTATATCGGTCGCTGCAACTTCAAGCATCATCGTGGAACCATTTGTAAGTATACGCTCATTGAACATATTCGCCGCCATTGTCATTGCCTGATAACGGTCAGATCCCGAAAGGACAGGATCCAGCATTTCAAGATCAGAAGCACGAAAATACGGGTATATCATATCTGTGCAGACTACTTTTTCAAATCCTGCTCCTGCTGCTTCGCTGAGGATATCAGCGATGTAACTCCTGGTGGTCTCGGAATAGGGTGTGGTCCAAGGCTTACCGCCGGCAGCAGGATCATTGTCATTCCACTGTTCACCTGTATCAAATGTAACATATCCGGTACCTGCATACGTTGCCGGCAATAAATTATCATTGAATGTGCTGACTACAGCTACCGGTTTATATCCTGCCTTTGTTACTGCTGTTACGATGTCGCTGAGTTTTATCATATGCTGAAGCCCCTGAAGCTGATCTGCCATAAGTACTGAACTTGCATATGTGAGCTTTCCTCCGGATAATTTGAGAGGGACTTCAATGTACTCAATGTTCTGACCAGCAGGTACTCTGTGCAAAGCAAGTTCCAGTGACTGAGTATCCGCGATATCGTTCGCCGACAAGGCGAAGGCACGGTATTCTTCTGCGCTTATCGTCGGCTGAACCGCTGATTCGGTCGGCGATGTCATACCTTCCGAACTGCTGGTAAATTCAATTGCTGACGGATCCTCCGACTCACTTACGGTTATACTGCTGTCCCCTTTTTTCTTGCTGTAATTCACAAGAGGTTCAGCTACACTGTAACCAATAAATCCGATTCCGCCTATAAGGATCACTGTGAGTCCGACAGAAAATGCCTTGCTCACAGGACTCTTGCCATAATAATTTTTTTCTTTTGTCTTATAAATTTTCCTTCCTTTGTTCCTGAATTTCATTTTAATTCTCTCCTATTGACGTCGCGCATTCTATCTTATCTGAGCGCATATACCGCCATTGATATTATACCAAGATATACAAGCATCGACGGAAAACCTCTGAATGATGCCGGTACTCTGGCAGAGGTCAGCCGATGATATGCAGCGGCAAGGATAACAGAAGCTATGACAAAGCCTAACCCCGCTTCAAGTCCGGTTTTCAGATAATCCGGAAAGTTCATGAATGAACTGTCGATCGCAGCCCTGTCACTTATGGCTATTATCGTTCCCATAACTGCACAGTTATAGGCAGATACATGTATATACTTTCTTGTTTTTTCAAAATGCTCTCTGCTGATAAAGTATAGTGCAGAAAGAAGTACAACATACAAAATTCCAATAATTATCACATAGGAAAGCAGCCTGTACTCCCGGTAGCCTTCCGGCAGCATCCGGTCTATAAAGTATGCACCGGCTGAACCAAGTGTAGTAAACAGTGTTATGGTAAAAGCTGTACCAATGAGTTTTCTGCGGCTCTGTGCAGCGATAAACAGCGTACTCGTTCCAAGAGCCTGACTGAGTATCAGATTCGCTGCAAGTATAGTAAGGAAATCAGATACCAGATACATCTTCATCCCCCCTTACTGTCCCGGGATCACGTTTCAGAGATGAACGTATCATCCTGTAAATGCCGCAAAGAAGTCCGAGGAATATGAATCCTCCGAACGGCTGTCCGACGCCGCTGATTATGATCTTGGCATCAACTATCCTGCTGTTTATAGTTCCGTATGCCAGCAGTTCCCTTATAAACGCTGTCAGCACCATTACTGCATCAAAACCTATGATGTAGAACAGAAGTGAGAATATCATCTTTATTCTCTTCATGCGGAAAAATCTCGCTTCCGTCTGGAGTACTATAAGAGAATTTACCGCCAGCAGCGGAAAATATATGCCTATCCTCCCCACTGCTTCCGGCGAGATATCATTTGCTGCATACCTGACAGGGATATATATGACAGACGATATTACCGCATATGATATTATCCTAAGAGCATACGGCAGCTTCTTAGGAACAAATGATGCCAGGATGACTGACGCGAAAGTAATAACAGAAAACGCACATATAAGTGCTATCGCATTGCTCATAGTGTCGCCGCATATTATGACCGGTGATACGATCATGAATGCTGAAAGTACTGTATTATCCGCAAATACTCCGTCGAAAACAGTTTGTCTTCTATTATTCATACTCTCCCTCCTTATCTTCAGGGTGTCCACCGGTATATAAAGAGGTCTCATCAGCAGCGTAGTCAAAGTCACTGCCGCTCAGTATGGATATCTCTTCTGACATTACAACTTTATTATCGCTGTCCGTTTCACTGCCAGATGAGACGATATCGGATGTATCTTCAGAGGTCAGTTCCTTCAGTAGTTCTTCAGCTGCGCTTACAGCTTCGGATACAGGATCACTGCCGCTCTCTGCCTCAGTATCAGCCTTCTCATCAATTACCTCAGCAGCAGCTTCAGGCACGGTCTCCGGCTGAGGTTCCTGCAAAAGCTGCTTATCTATAGCATCTTCTACATTTCTCAGAAATAGTGCAGCAGGTGTAAACAGTACGGATACCATGATTATCGCATTTTCACGCGCGGTCGTCAGTACGATTATGTATGACACAACGCCTATGAAAAGTCCATAGAAAAAAGCGTATATGTTCTTCCTCGGTGCTATTCGTTTATCAGATACGATATATACAGCTGCAAAAAGCACCATATTATTGACCAGAGAATACCTTACAGACTCAGATACGCTGTAGGCAGAAGGCGTAACATACGCAAGCAGACATGTACCTGATATCACGCCTGTAAAAGCTCCGGAAGAGATTGATCCTCTAAGAAGCAGAACGGCAGCCGCTACTGCTACAAGAAGTACATTCACGGCTCCCTGCGGTCCGCTGATGTTGCCCATTATCAGCTCAAAATCAGTACAGTTCATCTTTCCTGAGAGATTGTAATAATGGGATGCCGATGTTACAAGTTCATCAGCTGTACCTAAGATACCGATCTTATCGTGCGGAGCAGGATAAAGCAGCATTTCTCTTCCCCATGACGTTATGAGGAACGTGTAAGCTGCTGCTGCCGGTGAAAACAGCATATTATGTCTTCCGCCAAATATGTTCTTTGCAACTGATACCGCAAATACGCATGCAACAGCTGCCGGAAGATATTCAAAGCTGGCTGGCAGCATCAGAGCTATCAGAAGTGCATCAGATGTACAGGTAAGATCGTCAGCTGTAAAATGGCGCTTCATGAGTCTGAGCGATATGAGCTCGGTCACAAAGGATATGCCTATACACATGCCGCCCAGAACCAGCGCACGGACTCCATAGTAAAAGTACGACATAAGTTCAAGCGCAAGCAATGTCAGCATTATATCTATCCAGAGCTGCCTTTCAAGTTTCGTCTTTTTCAGCATCATATACCTGCTCTCAGAAGTTCTGCTGCTTTTTTCATATCTTCAGCTTTGAAAAGATAACTGCCGGAAACCAGTATATCTGCTCCGGCATTGCGTACAACTGCTGCAGTCTCATCATTTATGCCGCCGTCAACTTCGATGTGGACGTCAAGTCCGAGTCCGGTTATCCGCTCCCTTATGCTCCTGATCTTATCAACGGTCCCGGGAATGAAACTCTGTCCGCCGAAACCCGGCTCCACTGTCATGACAAGGACAGTACATACATCAGGCAGATATTTATATATCATTTCCGCTGGAGTTTTCGGGCTGAGTGCGATGGCTGCCTTAGCTCCGCTTTCCCTGATCGTGCGTATAGTCTCAGAAGCATCGCTCTCGCTCTCAATGTGGAATGATATGATGTCAGCACCTGCTTCAGCAAAACGTTTCACATATCTCAGAGGATCTGTTATCATAAGATGAACATCAAGCGGCACTGAAGTTTTTCTTCTTACAGCTTCAAGCACCGGCAGTCCGAATGAGATATTGTTCACAAGTACACCGTCCATTACGTCAAAATGCAATGAATCAATGCCGTTCTTCTCTATTTTTTCAATCTCTTCGCCAAGTCTCAGCATATCTGCACTGAGTACGGATGCAGAAACGAGATATTCCATATTAACACTTCTTCCATTTCTGCTCATTCAGAGCAGACTTCTCATACTTATTTTCATACACTTTTATTATATATTATTTCTCGCTTTACGTCAATATGCAGAAATTGTTTTTTTCTTTTATTTTATAGCCGAATTGCCAACAGCCGATTTTTCGTAGCTCATAAAAAAATACATCGTCATTTTGCACAAACAATACATAAAATATCGAGCAAGCCTATGCGCATATACTATTTACTGACCATCGTTAATACTATCTGTACTTTCAGGAGGTAATCACATGTTTTTTCAATTGATAAAAAGTCTTTTCTTCTTCGCGCTGCATCTGGATAATAAATCTGTCTTTCCGCGCCCATTATCTCAGGAAGAAGAAATGAAAGCTTTCTGCGAAATGTCGGCGGGCAGCAAAAAAGCCAAAGATACACTTATCGAACATAATCTCCGGCTCGTGGCTCATATCGTTAAAAAGTATGCTGCTTCCGCTGCCGATCAGGACGAACTTATCTCTATAGGCACTATCGGGCTCATAAAGGCGGTGTCTACTTTCGATCACACCAAGGGTTCGAAATTTGCTACTTATGCGAGCAGATGTATTGAGAACGAAATACTTATGAGTTTTCGTTCTGCGCGTAAAAATGCGGGAGATGTGTATATCAACGAACCTATTGAGACCGATAAGGACGGGAATGCTCTTACGCTTATTGATCTGCTCGACGACGGGGAGGATATTCACGAAAAGGTCGATATGCTGATGCGTTCCCGTGAACTTTATGGATTTCTCAATTCCTGCCTTGACAAGCGCGAACTTGAGTTGATAATACTGAGATACGGACTATACGGAAAAGCTCCGCATACCCAGAACGAGACCGCAAAGATCCTCGGCATATCGCGTTCTTATGTATCAAGGATCGAAAAAAAGGCGATCCAGAAACTCAAAAAAAGATATGACTCCACTCCGTTCTGAATTGATATCCCCCTCTTATGTGCTATAAATAGATTGACGCCGCCTCCCTACTCTTAGCTTTCTCCTTACTGCTTGCTATTCTCAGATCTTTATGCTATACTATAAATATAATCTGAACAGGAGGCAGGAAATGATATACACTCCACTTACTGTTAAGGCAATGAAACTTGCCTACAGGCTTCATCATGGTCAGACAGACAAGGCTGGCGTACCGTACATATTTCATCCATATCACCTTGCAGAACAAATGACAAGTGAGTATGCTGTTTGTGCAGCACTGCTACATGATACTGTTGAAGATACAGATATAACTATCGGTGAACTCTCTCAGATGTTTCCCGGAGAAGTCGTTGATGCCGTTGAACTGCTGACGCATGAATCCGGGATGCCTTATTTGGATTATATCAGGAGGATAAAGTCGGATCCTATTGCAAGAGAAGTTAAACTGGCAGATCTGAAGCACAACTCAGATCAGTCGCGCTTTACAGAGGCTGAATTCATTGATGAAAATAAACTGAAACAACTCCGTGAAAAGTATTCCACGGCTCTGAAACTTCTTCTTTCTGAGGACTAAAACCACAAACCTGCTGCTTTTGTCATTGATCTGATTGTTGATTTTCATTATGGACATATTGCGAAAAATGTGGTATAATGTTCCTTACAGTAAAAATGGTACCGATCCGGAGGAAAAAATGGAATTCAAAGCTAACAGCGGCATCTGGGGAACTATGTTCGGTATCCCTTGTATTGTTGCAGACAATTTTTTAAAACTTGCTACAGGTGCTCAGCTAAAGGTACTTCTGTTTCTGCTGAGAAACTCGGGCAGCAACTATACTGACGAAGAAGTAGCAGCCAATACCGGTCTGTCTGTGCAGGAAGTGAATGATTCTGTTATGTTCTGGCAGCAGGTTAATGTGCTTTCTGATACAGCAGTTTCTTCAAATAAGGCGCCTGAGCAGATTATGGCTCCGCCGCCATGCCCAAAATCTGATGCTGCTGTCCAAATCTCAGAAGCTCCCAAAAGCCCTGCAAAAAAAAGAGAGAGAAAAAACCTTTCAGCTTCTGAGATATCCGGATTCATGCAGGATTCGGAAGATATCGCAGAGCTTTTCAAGGCGGCTGAAGCTGCTTTCGGTAATCTGAATCATACAAAGCAGGATTCACTAATATGGATGTATGATTACCTCGGACTCAAAACAGAAGTTATACTCACCCTTCTCTATTACTGTGTGAATATCGGCAAGAATGATCCGAGATATATGGAGACCATCGCCGCAAGCTGGGCTGACAACGATATAAACACCCTCTCTGCCGCTCAGGCAGAGGTAGAAAGAATGGGTGCATCAAGGGATTACATCAATATGATAATGCGATCATTCAGTATGAACCGCATTACTCCGAAACAGAAAGATATCGCTGAACAATGGCGAAAAGCTGATTATTCTCCTGAACTCATCCAATATGCCTACGAAAAGACTATCGAGAATCTTGACAGACTTAATTTCGATTATATCAATAAGATACTGATCTCATGGGCTGACAGCGGTTTCAGGTCCGTCAGTGAAGTCAAAGCCCATGAGGAACAATATAAACAAAAGAAAAAAGTTCAGGGAAATCAGAATGTCAGCAGCGACGTTGAAAAATACAACATCGTCATAAATAAATTCTTGGGAGAAAACAATGGATAACGAGATTTTCGAAAGAGCTCAGGCAATAATGTCTATGCGCAGACAATCAGCTCTTGCTGAGAATAACAGGCGTATCGAAGAAGTCAATGCAAAACTTCCTCAGATAAAAGAGATAAACGATACTATATTCCGTTCCGGACAGGAACTTGTCAAACTAATATCTTCCGGTCAGCATCCGGACATAAAGAAAAAGATCGCTCAGCTGAGAGATGATAACCTCGAAGCTCAGCAGCTTACACGCAGTATCCTCTCTCAGAACGGATATCCTTCAGATTACCTTGATCTACATTATCACTGCGATGCTTGCAGTGATACAGGATATCTCAGAGATTCTTTCTGTGACTGCTTTAAGAAGCTGTGCGGTAAGCTTTCGGCAGATAAGCTGAATAAGACCGCTAACCTAAGTCTCTCAAGTTTCGATACCTTCGATCTTAAATACTATTCCGGCGATGATCTTAATACAATGAAATGTATCCTTGATCGTTCTAAAAAATATGCCGCTGAATTCTCGCTTTCTTCACGCAGCCTTTTCTTGTTCGGCAAAACAGGTCTCGGAAAGACACACATTTCTCTCGCGATCGCCAATGAAGTACTGAAAAAAGGGTATAGTGTTATCTACGACTCTGCCATAAATATCCTGCGGAGTATCGAAAGAGAACATTTCAGCCGCGAGCGTTCTTCCGAAATGATCGACCTCGTACTTAATACCGAATTGCTGATCCTCGACGATCTCGGTACAGAGTATGAATCTCAGTTCTATAAAGCTACGATCTACAACATTATCAATACAAGGCTGAACTCCGGTAAGCCTTCGATCATCAGCACAAATCTCGATTTCGCGGGTATCAGCGAAAGATATAATGAGCGCGTTGTTTCCCGTATTATTTCAGCTTACGACTGTTTCGAATTCAAAGGGGAAGATGTACGCCTTCAGATGATGAAAAACATATGATAGAATTTATCATCAGCTCCGAACTATTCTAAAATGCACAAGGCAGATACAACTTAGGTCGTATCTGCCTTGTATTTTTTATTCTTTTAAAACACACTTATCTTTTATCGTATGTTACCCACTGGTAACGTGCTGTAAGAGGAGTGTTGCCGTCGTAATGATTCAGCCATTCATCAACGCCTGTTCCCGGCCATGTGTTCATCATGATCTTACCAGGTGTAGTCGGGATATTCACTGTTGCCTTGTATGCGAACTTTCCGTCTACATACCATGTGATGCTGTCAGGCTGCCAGTCAAATCCGTATGTGTGGTATCCCTGAGAAGCATCGAATCCAAGGTCATACATGAACTCGTGATCGCCCTCGCTTCTGGTATAGTAGTTGAACTGTACCTTTGTTGTATCCTTTCCGAGTACCTCAATGTCGATCTCGTCCCAAGGATTGTTGTCACTCGGACCGGTATATGTAAAGAATGAGGAAACTACTCCGTTATTCTTTATTGCCTGCATGGATGTCTCATAATAGCCATAGCCGTAGAAATCCTGAGTTCTGTATTCAGCTCCGGAATAACTGTACTTTCCGGTCCAGTCCTTGTCTATAGTGAGATTGAGAGCACCGTCCTTGAATGCAGTATTTCTCTTGTACCATCCGCAGTCAAAACAAGAACCGTTTGTCCAGCCGTCTGAAGCGAAGAATACGGGGGTCTCACCAAGTCTGAAATCGGCAACTACTGTAGCATTGCTGTTCATAGGTGTGCCGTAATCAGGGAAAAGCGGTGTCGGAGCAGGTACAGTTGTGGTTGTTGTGGTCGTTGTAGTGGTAGTAGTGGTATTGGTTGTTGTAGTTGTTGTTACTACATCGGGATTTGATTTCAGGTATGATTCAGGAAGCTTGTCGATAAGACCGAGCTTATATGCCTGTATGGAACTTGCATCGCTGTTTGTAAGTCCGGAACCATTCTCATAAACGTCACCGTTGAGCTGTCCTTTAGCAGTTATACCGTCAGGCTTGCCTAAACCATATGTATCGGGATTAGCAAGAGACTGCATAATAATTACTGCATCTGCCATATTTACTTCGCCGTCACAGTTTGCATCGCCCCACAGTATTTCTGTCTCTGCCTTAGGAGAAACATCTGTAAGCGTGAGGAGATATGTGAGCGGTGAATTCCAGTAGATAGTTACTTCATTTGTTGAATAACTCTCGGAATTATCTATATAACACTTAGCTGCTACTGCATCTGCACAATACGCCTTGGCTGCTGAATCTTCGAGGGCTGAATTTACACCGCCGACAAGCATTCCCGGCATTGCCGAACCAACACTCATTGAAGGACGATGATGCGGATGTGCAGGAGATTTTGTTCCGTATCCTGTCATAAAGCTCGTGCCGAGCGGATTTGTTCCGAGAAGATAATCAAGCTGGCTGTTTGCTGCGTCGATGTACTTGCTGTCACCTGTGAGCTGGTATGCGAGACCAAGTACGATGCCTGCATTCGCAACTGTCATATTGCTGCCCCAGTTGAATTTTGTAAGAGCTACGCCGTATCCTGTTGAAGACGATACAGAAGCAAATGAATCTGCCTGAGAAAGTATAGCTGACTTTGCACTATTGTAAACTGAAGAATTTGTATCGGCATTCTTCATTGTGAGTATTGCTATATTGCCGTAGTCTCCGACTGTTGACCAGTCAAGTCCCTTGGATGAACCGCTGACTGAATTCAGATACTTGTTATCGCCTGTTGCACGATACATCTGTATTGCTGCCCAATAACGCTCATCTCTGTCAGATTTATCGCCGTAATCTCCTGTAACTATAGGAGGATTCGGATTATTGAAGATGAAGTTGGGATTCTGCTCAAGGAAGCTCCATGCCTTTTCAGCTGCCGCCAGACACTTCTGTGCAAAATTGCTGTCGATATCCTTATAGAATTCATACGCAAGCGCCATGGATGCGCAGAAATCTGCTGTTGCTGTAGTTGATACAGGAGTAACAATAAGCGGATCTGTTTCGTCCTGAGGCATTATATATCCAGGGAAGGTCTCACATGTTACTTTGTGGTATACACCTCCGTCTGAACGCTGCATCTTGAGCATCCACTCAAGCTCATAACGTGCTTCATCAAGTATATCAGGTGTTCCGTTTCCGCTTTCCGGGATGCCTATGCTGTCGCTGTAGAGTTCGGGTGATGTCTGGTAAGCATAGAGCAGATCTGCTACTGCTTTGGCAGCAGGTACGACGTATCTGCCGTAGTCACCTGCATCATGCCAGCCTCCGCTGACATCTATACGCTCATTTGTGCCATATACTGTAGCCATTGTGTTATGGCAGGCAACGTGTGAGAAAGCCTTATCTGTTACGCTTGTTCCGCAGCGCTGGAGATAAAGCATGCGCACAGAATCATCTATCATCTTTGAATAGACGTTCTCACCTATCTCAAAGGTGTAGGAGTTTTCAAGTCCATCGCATGATATGTAGTACTTTCCGGGTGTCTTTACGCTGGAGAAATCGCCCTTCTTGTTCTTCTCGCCTGCTGTGCCGTTGTTGATCTCTGAACCAAGGTCTCCTGTGTATACTACCTGATTATTCTCTGCATTGACTACCGAGAATCTCGACTGACCGCTGAGGTTGCGGAATACGGCTGTTTTCTTGCTGTCAGGTCTGTAGCCGACCTGGTTGATGTTTATGTCAGGCTCGAACTCTTTATTCGAATCATAATTGACTTTACTGTCATCTATGAGTTCAAGTGAAACGTTGTCAATGTAGATGGTGTGCTCGGGAAGCTTGCCTTCGTAGTTCTCCTGGATTCCGCAGTTGAAAACGAGTTTGGACATGATGTCTGTTTCGTTTTCCATGGTGAAAGTGTAGTCCATTTTCAGCGGAGTGGGAGACAGGTCAAGTCCCTTCCATGTGTAGGCAGTATAATCGCCGCCGTTCTGCTGGATCATACCTTCAATGTGACGGTTGGTAGTACATGAAATATCATACTTGAGTCTGTATACTCCGTTCTTGTAAAGCGGTATGATATCGTAGAAGACCTGAACAGCATAATTAACGCTGCCGACATCGGATATTCTGAGCGCAAGTCTTCCGCTATCTGTTCCGAGACTGCATACACCACCACTCTGCTTATAAGTGTCCCATCCGGAAATGCCGGAATCAAAGGTGGAGTTCTTGATAATATTCTGCGCTGCAACAGCACTGAAATCCACTGCAGGCATTGCTGAAGCCATGATAGTTACCGCTGAGACCGCAGCTGCAAAACGTCTTAACATATGTTTTCTCATAATATTTCCCCTCTCAATATGCACCATAAATACGAACAGGTGCATTGATTTTATAGTTAAATTATATCATCAGCTTGAGAGAAGGTATACTATTTTATTGACAAAAATGGTAAAATCATGATATCACTGGACTGCAATATCACCGGATATCCTCTGAAACAGCCGTTCCGAGCTCCGGCATTATGTTTTTTAGATCGTACTGCTTCTTGTACTCCTTCGGTGTCATACCGGTATACTTGCGGAACACTTTGATAAAATAACTCTGGGAACTGAAACTGAGCAGACTGCTGATCTCAAGATCATTGTATTCAGTATAAAGCAGAAGTGCGGAAGCCTCGTCTATTTTCAGCTTATTCACATAATTGCTGAATGTCATGCCGGTCTCGATCTTGAATAAACGTGAAAGATGTGCCGGACTTATCTTTAGTACATCTGCTGTTTCTTCAAGTGTGACGCGGCCGTGGAGATGCGTTGCGATATAATCTATTGCATGCACTATCTGCTTGGAGCATATGCCGCTGTATCTCATCCGGCGCATCTTATCGGTATAGCCTTCGATCATCTCTGTATGTACAGCACGAAGCTCTTTTTCAGTACTGCATTTATCTGCTTTAAGTATATAATAGTCGCTCAGACTGTAAGACTCTTCCGGCGTAAGTCCGCCGTTTATACATGCTCTGGCTATCAGTGCGGCAAGTACTACCAGATGATACTTCAGATTGCGCAGCGGGTCTTCACTCAGTATCCCGCAGCCTTCACTGCACAGCGGTTTTGCAAATACTCTTACAAGTTCTATGTTACCGGAACAAATGCTTTCGTAAAATGCTATCTCACGATCAAATGACGCATGCTCGAAGTCATTTTCTCTCTGGCTGAATAAATGAGCAGCAAGGCTTATCTCTGTATTTTCGTTCATTTCTCCCCTGCCTCCTTCGTCGGATCATATTATCAATATTATACCACATCTGCTTTGATCAGTCAATAGATACTGGGCATTTTACACAAAAATACCAGCTCTGGTCTGAGCCGGAGCTGGTATACTCAGTTTTTTATGTGAAACGAGGAACGATCATCAGTATTCTGATATTTCAAAGCTGCTTATCTTCCAGCCTTCAGGATCTCTGGTGCATGTGATCTCGATGTCCTTCATAGAAGAATCTGTATTCGCAGTTTCTTCAGAAACTATTACTACTGCCTTTGCTTTGAATGAGCCTGCTGTGCTGTCGCTTATCTCTATATCTGTAGCTGTAAGCGCCATCTGCTGATACTGTGATGTTAGGATATCTGTGTAAAGTACTCCGCTGTGCATTATATAGTGACCAAGCAGATCCTTATCAACAGTTGCACCGCTTTCATATGCCGTCATATCGCTGCCTATAAGATCAGGGAACATGTCATTGATACACCCTTCTTCTGCAAAAGTGTATATATCTGCTTTAATCGCGTCTATATCAGTGTACTCTGAATTAACGGCAGGGTAATAAGTGACATCATATGAATCCTCTGCATCAGAAACATGATACTCTATAGCTTTATCCTTGTCTGATCTTATCGCTCTTTTATTGTTTCTTGCATAATCGATAAACTTGCTGTTGTATGTCAGATAGTTTCCCAAAAGCGAACCGGCTACGTTATCAGATGCTTCAATATAGAAATTGTCAACTCTCCACTCGCCTGATTCGTCCATTTTAAGGATAAAATCAGCATATCCCGATACGGAATTTCCGGTTTCTATCCACTCGCCTGCACTTAGCATATCATCGCCCATTCTGACTGCGCCGATACCGTTGCCGGTCGAAGGATAATATCCTGATCCGTACATATCATCTACCAGACAATAGAGATTTCCGTTCTCTTCGATAAAGCGCGGCCGATCTCCGTGCAGCGCAGCATCCACTCCATAGAATGAATACATATTATCTGTCATCGCGCTATTGATGTAATTATCCAGATCCTCTATTGAAGTATATCTGTCGTCGATACTTCTGTAGTAGCGATACTCTTCATCACCATCTATGCCGGAATATGTTTTGGTTATAACATCCGTTTCATCAACGTTCATTGTGCATGCAAATACCAGGTTGTACGCATCAAGGAAACGCTCTGTTGCCAGATATGCCGTTCTCAGATCAGTATTCTCTGTTCCGTCTTCATTTACAAGTATGTCGTTGGCTTCTGATATCCTGAGCGCACCGTCTTCTCCAGCCACTGCGGTAAGAGTCAGGCTGTGCTTCTGTCCGTCCAGACCGATATAGTATCTCTGGAACTCATAGCTGTTGCCATCCGGCATGTAAACTGATATGGGCTCATCGGTCCATTCTCCAAAGTAACCGGCTATCTGCTCTGTATCACAGTATATCGCTCCGTCGTGCATTACAAAGTGACCGTCCGGATAATCATCCTCTGCACCCGTGAATTCTGTTCCGAAGCTCTTTCCGTACTGTGATTCAAAGTAGTCCTCTGTTACAGTTGAAAGGAAGTACGCTCTCATTTCGTCAAGGTCAGAGAAACGACTGTCATCAAGGCGGAAGAATCTGAGCGTCTCCCATGTGATAACATCGTCAGGATCATTTGTGCTGGTCACGTCATTGCGCACGATACTTTCAAGCTCAATGAACCGCTCATACAGATGCTCAGCCGTCGTATTTACATCGGCATCCGTCTGTGCTTCTGTAGGTGTCTCGGCAGCCTCAGTACTCTCCTCTGAAACAGCTTCTGTACTCTCGGCAGCTGTACTTTCTTCTTCCGATGTTATCTCACTCATCACCTTATCGTGATGGTTGTGCGAAAACTTTCCTCTGAGCTTATATCCTCCGAATATACCTCCGCCTACTACTGCTAATGCAGCTGCAAATGCGGCACAACGCTTCCATACGGGACGCCTGTATATCTCTACTCCCTTTACTTCATCACTATGTGATGCAAGGTCAGTCTCCTGAATATTATCTGAATTATATTTCTTTTCACTCATAGCGAACAGCCTCTCTTTCTCTGCATCTGAAAGTGCAGGAAATTCCTTTGAAATCTCTTCAACCATATTGTCATCAGTACCATTAAAAAGGTCATTTAATTTGTTATTCATACGCTACCCTCCTCAGAGACTAATGCCAACTTCAGTAAGCATAACTCTCAGTTTTTCTCGTGCTCTGCTGCTTCGTTTCTGCACAGCTCCGGCTGTCATGGATATGGAACTTGCGATCTCACTGGCAGTACGGTTATAGAAGAATTGCTGCATTATTATTGTCGAATCAGGTTCTCCAAGTTCCTTTACCTTATCAAGCAGGATGCGTCTGCGCTCTGATCTCTCAGCTTGCTCTTCGATGTTTTCTTCAGAACTTATCTCCCGCACGTTATCGTCATCTATTGAGATCGTCTCACGGTTAGATGAGGATATCTTTCTGTAGGCATCAATAGCCGTCCTTTTTGCTATAACGCTTATCAAGCCTTTCAGATCTCCTTTATGAAGTTCTGTTCTGTCAAGAGTTCTGTATACTGATGCGAATATGTCACTCACACATTCTTCGATGTCCTCTCTGCTGCCGCAGCAGCGAAGTTTATTGACTGCAATGGCGTAAACATATCCGCAGTATTCATCAAATAACGCACGATGCGCACGCACTTTTGATTCTGCAACTAATGATTTGAACTCACTGTCGGTCATTTTTCATCCCTCCTCTGAGTAGCTTCAGCGATCGCTTTCATATATTACTATCGCAAGTACTGATGACATTCAGACAGAATTTTTTGATTTATTCAAAAAAAGCACTGCCGGAGACTGATCGGCAGTGCTTTTTCGGTATATCAGTTATTACTATTGTTTTCAAGGACTGCCTTCAGACCTGTTGCAAGACCTGCAAGTCCCTGTATCTCACTCGGGATGATGATCTTTGTTGCCTGTCCGTCAGCCGCTTTAGCAAAGGACTCAAGAGACTTGAGCTGGATGACCTTTTCGCTCGGATTAGCATTATTGAGCTTTACAAGGCTCTCTGCAAGTGCCTGCTGTACCATTTCGATAGCCTTGGCTTCACCGGTAGCTTCAAGTATCTTCTGCTCTCTTACTGCATCAGCTTTGAGGATGAGTGCCTGCTTCTGAGCTTCAGCTTCAAGTATCTGTGCCTCTTTCTTTGCCTGAGCTCTGAGGATCTGTGACTCTTTTTCACCTTCAGCTACAAGTATCTGAGACTTCTTATCACCCTCTGCCTGGAGTATCTTCTCACGACGCTCACGCTCAGCCTTCATCTGCTTCTCCATGGCATCCTGTATCTCACGCGGAGGAAGGATGTTCTTCAGCTCAACTCGGTTCACCTTGATGCCCCACCTGTCAGTTGCCTGATCAAGTATTGATGTGATCTTTGTGTTGATAACATCACGGGAAGTAAGTGTTGCATCAAGTTCCATTTCACCGATTATATTACGGAGTGTTGTAGCCGAGAGGTTCTCGATCGCTGCGAGCGGTCTCTCAACACCGTAGATATACTGCTTGGCATCTGTTACCTGATAGAATACTACTGTATCTATCTGCATTGTAACGTTATCCTTGGTGATAACAGGCTGCGGTTTGAAATCCACGACCTTTTCCTTCAGTGATACCTTGCCGGCAATACGATCAACGAACGGCCACAAGAAATGGATACCCGTCTCCCACTCTGCGTGGAATGAACCGAAACGCTCAATAACAAATACATGTGCCTGCGGTACTATCCTGAAACATCTGATAAAAACTATGATCAGAAATATAAGAACGCAAGCAAGAACTATACTAAAAAAATCCATGGCAGTTACCTCCTAAAAATATTGGTCAATCTTCGTGTACCAGCGTCACTTCAAGCGTAGCGCCGCCGACTTTGTTTACTGTTACGATACTTCCTACGGGTAAGATCTCGCCTTTTACAGCAGGTACGGCACTCCAATCAACCCCTTTAAGAGTAACGCGCCCTGTGCCTTTATTCTCATCAATCTGCTCTATCACCGTCGCCTTCTGTCCTACATCGAGTTCAGAATTGGTAGAGACATAACCTTTATTCCGTAATTTTTTGATAAACGGAAATGTTACAGCAAGGAAAAAACCGGAAGCGATTATAAATATGACGAGCTGCTCAAGGAGCGATGATTCAAAGAAATAAGTAAACAGCAATGTCACGAACGCTCCTGCCGCAAGCCATATTGATACCAGCTGTACAGTTGCTATCTCAGCTATAACAAACAGAACAAATGCACATGCCCAGAACAATACCTCCACGGAAAGTCCCCCTTTCATCAGTATTTGTAGAATCCCTACACTCGCATTATAACATAAATGATATGAAATATCAATAGTTTATTGTGCAATTTCATCATTTTGTCATAATTATGTCAATATCATGTTTTCATGAGTTCTGATGCGGTCATAAGATATGGAGCTATTCCTTTTCCGTCATTGTATGTCATCTTTTCACTCAGATAATATCGTACTGAGCCGTCACGGTCACCACCGAGTCCGGCTGTAAGACATATGTTTCTCATTATCGGCACTCTGCTGCTTTCAAATGTTATGAAGTCATCTGTAACCGCCGAGAACGCCTTTTCCCCTGCTTCTTTCAGGCTGTTCCCTGTTATGCCGAGCCTGTAGGACTTAATGGCAGCATAGGCTGCAAGCAGCGTCCCGCTCGTTTCAGGATAATTACCGGATATTTCCCGGTGCAGCGGAAGCTGATACAGCATACCGCTGTCATCTGCTGTTCTGAAAACTGCTTCAAGCAGTCCTCCAAGCATATCACTTATCAAACTGCTGTCCGGCACTATCTCAGCCATATCGGCAAGAGCTGCACAGAACCAGCCTATCGAACGCAGCCAGAACTCATGTGAGAGCCCGGTCACTCTATCTGCCCATGTAGAATCTCTCTTTTCATCGTAGCCGTGATAGTAAAGTCCGCTGTATGTGTCATACATTATTTCGTGTACATTTCGCAGCTGAAAACGTACATCATCTTTCAGTTTCAGATCATCTGTCATCTGTGCATATTCTGCTATAAACGGAAGCGCCATGTATATCCCGTCAAGCCATATCTGGTAAGGATATACCGCTTTATGCCAGAAATTTCCGCATTCAAGCCGCGGCTGTGAAGTCACCTGCTCCATTAGTTTGTCTATGGCATTCATGTACTTGGCGCTTCCGGTCTTTCTGTATAATGCCAGAAGATTCTTTCCGCCGTTTATATTGTCAAGATTATAGTCTTCGATCTTCATTGTCGGGATGCTGCCGTCTGATGTTATGTAATGATCTGTAAATCTTTCAGCATAACTGTAAAGCCGCTCGTCATCCATAACTTCATCGAGCATAAGCATTGCGCGTATCATGCAAGCATCTATGTAATTCCATTTAGGCTGCTTTCCATAGATAATGCTTTCCCTGTTCCATCCAGGTGAATCCGGTGATGAGGGCAGCACCAGATTTTCCAAGTATGCCTGTACATTCTTTGCATACTGAATAGTGTGTGTCATCCTGTCAGTCCTCCCGCAGTTATACCGCTGACAAATTTTTTCTGTGCAAGTGCAAATACCGTTACCGACGGTATCAGTCCTATGACCGACATCGCTATGATCTTGCACTGCTCATAACCCTGACCTGTACTGTCTACTGACAGTCTCAAAGCCATTGAGAGTGGGTATTTGCTGACCGTCTGTACCATTATCAGCGGACCGAGAAAATCATTCATGGTCCACAGGAATGTGAATACAGCGATCGATATTATTGCTGGTCGTATGCACGGGACGAGTACATAAACAAGCGTTTTTACTGCTCCGCAGCCGTCGATACGGGCTGCTTCGTCAAATTCTTTTGGTACGCCTTTGAAAAACTGGATAAGTATAAATACGAACATCCCCTCACTGGCAAACAATGCCGGAACTGTAAGAGGTATGTATGTATCAAGCATCCCAAGTTTTCCCCAGAGCAGATACATCGGCATTATAGTCACTATCGCCGGCATAAACATACTGCCGATAAGCATCCCTAAAAAGAACCTCCGGAAAGGAAAAT
This sequence comes from Ruminococcus flavefaciens, assembly GCA_002373775.1. Taxonomy (GTDB): domain Bacteria; phylum Bacillota; class Clostridia; order Oscillospirales; family Ruminococcaceae; genus Ruminococcus; species Ruminococcus flavefaciens_M. The sequence continues at coordinate 48,502 of DFJW01000083.1, forward strand.
CAAACCGCGCAAAGCCATATGCCACAAGCACGGATGATGCAACAGCAAACACTGTCTTAGGAACGATTATCATCAGAGTGTTAAGAAAATAGTGCCCCATCGTATATGGTGTCACTGTTTCCCATGCACTCTTGTAAACACTTACATCCAAGCGATCCGGCATGAACCATACCGATGAGAATATCTCCCTGTTGGTCTTGAATGAGGCACCGATGAGCCAGAGCATCGGATAAAGCATTATTACAGCTATCAGTACCAATAAAGTATAAGCTATCATCCTCTTCATTTCTGCCGCCTCCGTGATATGCTGCGTATGACATACATCAGGGCGATCATTGCACCGATAATGACAAATAATACCCATGAGACAGCATTTGCATAGCCTGCGTTCATGTCATGATAACGGAACATTTCATCGTATATCAGCATTCCTAATGTGTATGTGCTGCGAAGAGGGCCTCCTCCTGTCAGCATGTACGGTGCATTGAATTCCTGCATAGCTGATATGCTTTGCAGTACAAGATTAATAAAAATTACACCTTTAAGCTGCGGAAGAGTAATGTAAATGAAGCTCCTTATGCTGCCGCTTCCGTCAACACGGGCTGCTTCATACAGCTCTTTCGGGATATCCCTGAGGGCTGTCAGGAATATTATCATGGTCGATCCGAACTCCCAGAGCCGGAGAAGGATTATTGTGAAAAGTGCCCGCTGAGGATCACCGAACCAGCCCACAGGATCAAGCCCTGCCTTGCCGAGCAGCTGATTCACAAGTCCTTCTGATGCAAATAGATACTGCCACATTATTACCACTGACAGATTAGCCCCAAGTATGGACGGGATATAAAACGCAGTTCTGAATACGCCTATCCCGCGCAGTTCCATATTGAGGATCAGTGCTGTCATAAGCGATACTATCAGTTTTAACGGTACAAGTATAACAGTATACTTTAATGTGACTGTGAATGCTTTCCGGAAATTCCTGTCATGGAGCATGCCGCGGTAATTGTCAGTTCCGATGAATTCAGGCGGACGTATACCGTCATATTCTGTCATGCCAAGAATAAATGAGCATATGAACGGATACACGACAAATACAGCCAGACCTATGATAAACGGAGATATCAGCAGAAGCCCGGTATATCTGCTCACTCCGACAGGATTCCGGCAGATGTGTTTTTTCATTTTTTAAGTTTCTCCAGATATGTTGTTACCGAGTCGTACATTTCTTCGGCAGCAGCTGCTGTGTCCGCAGTTCCGTATGATACGGATTCTATAGCCGAATTGTAGTACTCCTTCATTCGCGGTAATTCCATATAAGGACTGATAGTTACGGTATCGATGCTTTCAAGCATCTCATCATTGTCATGTGCAAGCCCTGTCAGAAGCCCCTTGCTTTCAAGACTCTCCTCTGCATACGCTGAAGCAGGGATCCCTCTTGTCGTACCAAGCAGGACTGCACATTCACTGTCATTGAGCAGAAAATTGATAAATGCTGCTGCCTCATCAGGGTAAGATGTGTTTGCTGAAACAGCGTATAGCATCGACGGTTTTACCATCCATCCTCCGGTATTACCGTTTCCGTCCGTCAGGAACGGTCCGGCTTCAAGCACACCATCCGGCAGTACGGATTCATATTTTCCGACCGAACTTCCCCATTCAAGCACTCCTGCAACTTTGCCGTCAATAAACTCAGGTGACTGATAAAGAGCCGCATTGCCGTCTTCATCCGTCCGGGTGCGTATAGTTCGGATAACATGACCGTCTTCGATGGTCTTATAAAAGTCAAGTGCCATTTTTATGTCATCGGCGCTGAAGCCTAACTCGCCGTCCATGGTGATGAATTCTTTTCCTGTCATCTGCTGCACATAAACTACTGAAAGATACCACGCTGTTCCGCCGGACTGTATATCAAGATCAAGAGGGTAAAGTCCGTTCTCGCTGAACAGACCGCCAAGTGAGAGCAGCTCATCCCATGTGCGCGGATAGCTTACACCAAGGCTTTTGTATACATCAGAATTATAGAACAGTCCTCTTCCGGAAACTGAAACTGTGACAGCGTTGAGCTTGTCTTCAACAACACCGAATGAAAGTGTCTCATCACTGAGACCTGAAAGATCAAGCTGATCTGTAAGCTTGTTCAGATCATAAAAGCCGCTGCCGTCCGGAGACATGCTTATAAGCCAGTCATAATTGATCTGCATCACATCAGGTTCTGTGCCTCCGCTGAGCTGAGCTGTGACCTTTTCGGTCCAGCCGTCCCAGCCTCCGTATTCAGGCACTATCTCGATATCTGGATGCTTCTCATTCCACAGGCTTATAGCCCTGAGTGTTGCATAGTGGCGGTCGTCCCCTCCCCACCATGAGAATCTCAGAGTACACTTGTCAAGTTTTCCGTCCGGCATCACAGTCGGTCTTTCTGCGGGCTTACCGCATGCAGAGAGCAGTATCACACAGCAACATGCTGTGATCTTGGGAAAAATACTTTTCATACTCTCATTCCCTTAACGTATAATGATAGTATAATTATAGCACATAATTATGAAAATAGCAAGAGACGCGCGAAAAAACTTAACGTTTCACAAGATATAGCCGTGATCAAGGGTGCAGCGTCACGCTGCTTATAGCACATATTATTGAAAATTTCAAGCAGAAAATTAAATATCATGCAAACATTCCGGCTTTCAGCTATATTAATTTCTATCTATATCTTGACTTATTTAAAGATAAGTGGTAAAATAAAGATATATGTATTTTTGTAAACTAAGGAGGCAATGAACATGCATGTTGAATTGCTCGCCCATACCCCTGATCCCGAAAGAATAGCTGCGACTGCCGCAAAACTCTGTTATTCAAGCAGCGATATAACATCTCTGAGAGACGGTCTGACCGAAGATAAGATCAGCAGTTTCATAGATATGCTCGTTTCTATCGGACATGAAAGCGTTATGGAACATGTCAGCTTCACTTTTGGTATCGAAGGCGTTTCAAGAGCCTGCACTCATCAGCTCGTTCGTCACAGGATAGCTTCGTACTCACAGAAGAGCCAGCGTTATGTTAATGAAGACGGTTTCGAATTCATCACGCCCCCTTCTGTTGCTGCTATACCTGAGGCAAAAGCTGAGTTTGACAGGATCATGGAAACTGTGACCGAGAGTTATTCAAAACTCGCTGCTATCCTTACCGATGCCAACATGAAGGCTCTCGTAAGCGAAGGCTGTGACGAAAAGACCGCATTGTCAAAGGCTAAGAAACTTGCCAATGAGGATGCAAGGTTCATTCTTCCGAATGCATGTGAAACAAAGATAGTGGTTACTATGAATGTAAGGTCACTGTTCAATTTCTTCAAACACCGCTGCTGCAATCGTGCTCAATGGGAGATAAGAGCTGTGGCGAATGAAATGCTCAGACTGTGTCTTGAAACTGCTCCGCATATTTTTGCGCATGCCGGTCCTTCATGTTTCGCAGAGGGAAAATGTCCTGAAGGCAAAATGACCTGCGGTAAAATGAATGAAGTTAAAGCCTTTTTCTCAGCTATGAGCAAAAATGCTCATGAGAATGATTATAATCAATAATATAAGGAATGATAAAAGTATGATCTATGTTTTTCTTGCTGACGGCTTCGAGGAAACTGAAGCCATTGCGCCGATCGATCTGCTCAGAAGAAGCGGCAGAAAGGTCGTTACTGTCGGCGTCGGTGATAATATCATCACCGGTTCGCACGGTATACCTGTTGTGACTGATACTATCGCTCAGGAAGCTGAACTCACTCCTGAACTTGAGATGATAGTGCTCCCGGGTGGTATGCCGGGCACGCTTAATCTGGAAAAATCCGAATATGTTCAGGCTGCCATCGACTACTGCACTGCTAACGGCAAGTACATCGGTGCTATCTGCGCAGCTCCATCTATACTCGGACACAAAGGTCTCCTCAAAAGCAGAAAAGCTGTCTGCTATGAGGGGTTCGAAGCTCAGCTGGAGGGCGCAGAGATAATCAGCGCTCCTGTTGCTGAAGACGGCATTTTTATAACTGCGAGAGGAGCAGGCGCGGCCATTGAATTTGGTCTCAAGCTTGTTGAAAAGGCAGTCTCACCTTCCGAAAGTGCGAGACAGAAAGCAGCGATTCTCTGCGACTGATATGGAAGATAAAAAATCACTGCGAAAACATTTTAACGCTATCCGCGCTGCTATCACTGACAAATCAGCCAAGGACGCCGATATCACTGAACGTCTGCTGGCAATGGATCGTATTGAAGAAGCCGATACAGTACTTGCTTATGCTGCATTCGGATCTGAGATCGACACATATGCCATTGTCGACAGCTTATTGTCTATGCATAAGACAGTTGCGCTTCCGCGAAGTGAGCCCGGCGGAAGCATGACTTTTCATATTATTGAATCCGCAGCAGATCTGCACGACGGATTATACGGCATCAGTGAGCCTGATATCACTCTGCCTGTGCCTGAACTGTCAGATAAGACGGTTTGCATAGTCCCCGGACTCGCCTTTACCGAAAAAGGCGGACGTCTCGGATACGGCGGAGGTTATTACGACAGATTCCTTGCTTCAAATCAGCATATCTACACTATCGCTTTGTCTTATGAAGAATTGATAGTAGATGAGCTGCCTATAATGGCACACGACCTCCGTGTCGATTCTATAGTTACAGAAGAAAGGACGGTGCTATGCGATGCCGAATAACGATGATCTCATCAATGACATATTAAAGGAGCTCGACAGCAAAAAGAATACTGATGCTGCTGCACCTGCGGAACAGGACGGCAGCGGACCTACAGTATACCAGCCGGATGATTACGGCAATGAGCCTACAAGCTATCAGCCCGACGATTACGGCAGTGAGCCTACAAGTTATCAGACTGACGATTACGGCAGTGAGCCTACAAGCTATCAGCCCGACGATTACGGCAGCGAGCCTACAAGTTATCAGCCTGACGATTACGGCAGCAAGCCTACAAGTTATCAGCCGGACGATTACGGCAGTGAGCCTACAAGTTATCAGCCGGATGAGTATGCAGAAGATCAGGCTGCTCCGGATAACGGTTTCGCCGGCAGTGTTCCTGACGGAATAGCCCCGGATCAGGATATGTACTACCAGCCTTATATGGATCAGTATCCGCCTCAGCGCGGTCCTGAACCGAGGAAAAAGAAAAAGAAGAAAAAGAAAAGAAGCCGTCTGCCGGGTGTTCTGATACTGACGACGCTTATCTTCGCTGTTTCTATCATCCTTTCTATGGTCATAATCATTTTCGGTAAAGATATGCTCGGTATCGGTAAAAGCGATACACTGAAAATGATAATCGTCAAAGAAGGTGCTACCACCAGTGAGATCGCTCAGCAGCTCAAAGATGAGGATATCATAAAATTCCCCAAGCTGTTCATTCAGTTCTCTAAGCTGAGAAAGGCTGATGCTCTTTATATCCCAGGCGAACATTTCATACGTCCGAACATGGCTTACGAAACTATCATTCAGAATCTGACTACTGACGAGATCGAGAATAAGGAAGAGGTCGAGGTAGTCTTCAAGGAAGGCATAAACATCTATGAAGCTGCTGATATCCTTGAAAGCAAAGGCGTTTGCAGCGCTGAAGACTTTATCTTCAATTTCAATTCAGGCGGATTCGGATTCGAATTCGAAGACATGCTGCCGCTCGATTCTTCTCTGAAACTCAACCGCATGGAGGGCTACCTCTTCCCGGATACTTACTTCTTCTACAAGGATATGGATGCGGTACAGGTTTGCCAGAGAATTTACTACAACTTCAACCAGAAAATGACTCCGTCAAGATACGCTAAGATGAAACAGCTCGGTCTCTCTCTTGATGAGCTCATCACTCTGGCATCTATCGTTCAGAAAGAGGCATCATCTCCCGATGTGATGAGAAATGTCGCTTCTGTATTCTGGAACAGAATTAATAACAAGGATAAATTCCCGAAACTTGAATCCGATCCTACTTCAAACTACTCCAATGATGTTGTCAAGCCGCATCTTGAGATATACAACAAGGCTATGATCGAAGCTTATGATACCTATATCAGCCCCGGACTTCCTCCAGGAGCTATTTGCAACCCCGGAATCGACGCTATTGATGCAGTTCTTGATCCTACCGAGACCAACTACTACTACTTCGTTGCAAATATCTATACCGGCGAGACACAGTTCTCAGAGACTCTGGAAGAGCATAACGAAAAGGATGCAAAGATCAAGGAGGCAGAAGAACAGTACGAAAGAGAAATGGAGCAGTCTCAGGAGGAGAATAATAATGAATAAACTTGAAGTACTTGCTCCGGCAGGTGATATGGAGCGTCTCGGCGCTGCACTTCAGTACGGCGCTGATGCGGTCTACCTCGGCAGAAAACAGTTCGGCATGCGTTCATCACCGATGAATTTCGATTTCGATGAACTCTGCCAGGCTGTCAGAATGGCTCACCAGAGCGGAGTGAAAGTCTATCTGACCTGCAATACTCTTCCACGAAATAATGAGATACCTTTTTTCGAAAAATTCGTCAGAGAAGCTGTAGATGCTCAGGTGGATGCGCTCATCGTTGCAGATATCGGTCTGCTCATGCTAATAAAAAGATATGCTCCTGATATGGAGATACATATCTCTACACAGACAGGTATAGTGAACTATGTTACTGCAAGAGAACTCTATGATCTCGGCGCAAAGCGCGTTGTACTCGCAAGAGAACTCTCACTTGATGAGATCGCTGAGATCAGAGCTAAAACACCTGATGATCTGGATATCGAAGCCTTCGTCCACGGTGCTATGTGTGTATCGTTCTCAGGACGCTGCCTGCTGTCTCAGTATCTCGTGAACAGAGATGCCAACCGCGGTGAATGCGCTCAGCCATGCCGCTGGGGATATCACCTCATGGAAGAAAAGAGACCGGGACAGTATTTCCCTGTATTTGAAGATGAAAGCGGTACTTATATCCTCAACGCTAAAGATATGTGCATGATAGAACATATCGACAAACTGGCTGAAGCCGGAGTGACAAGTCTCAAGATCGAAGGACGTGCAAAATCCGCTTATTACGTTACTGTGGTTACTAACGCATATCGAATGGCTGTGGATGAATATTACCGTGATCCATATAACTTCAAACTGCCGGAATGGCTCAAAGATGAAGTCACTAAAGTTAGTCACCGTCAGTACTGCAAGGGATTTTTCTTCGGAAGGCCGGATGATTCTCAGTATTATGAGAACAGCGGATATATCCGCAATTATGATGTTGTTGCTGTTGTAGAAGAATGCCGTGACGGCATCGTGTACTGCACTCAGCGCAACAGATTCTTTGCCGGTGATGACGTGGAGATCCTTGCCCCTTCACAAAAGCCGGTATCCGTCACTCTCGATACACTGTTTGATGAGAACGGCGAGAAGATAGATGTGGCTAATCACGCTATGATGAAATTCAGTTTCCCTTCTGAAATGGTATTTCCTAAAGGTACTGTTATAAGAAAGATTGTCTGAGATGAGACATACCATACTTGAGAAGTGATATTATAGAATGTCAAGTTTTTTCATCATGCGTATATGTCATAATTACTAATTCATTCAGTGATCAGAATAATCAGATATAAAATGAGCGGTTAAACACCGCTCATTTTACAATAGTATTGTTAAATGTCTGAAAAGGAGTATCATTATGGTATTCGCTATTTTACTAAGCGAATTTATTCTTTTCGTTTATGCAATTATATCCTATTTTAGTTGCGAAAAATCAAATGAGTATTCTGGCAATACAATAGGAATTATAAAGAATATAAAAGAGAGAAAATATAACACCTATATATCTACATATTATTTGACAATACAATATACTGTAGATGACTCGATGTATCAAAATAAGCACATGAAAATTACAGGGAATGATTGTCAGTATACTATCGGACAAGAAATGGATATTGTTTATGATATAAATAAACCTTCTCGTTCAAAAGCAATTAATGATTCAAGTTATGCAACAAGCAAGGTCTTGTGGATTATCTTTTCTTCTATTTGCATAACTTCATTATTTATTCCTTTTTATGATAGTATTGTTGATTCTGATTTGTTTTTGATATTGAGTATTCTTATTGCTGTTTTATCAATTATTATATTTACAATTGCGAAAACAATAGATGTATTGAAAAAAAGGGAAAAGTCGTTGTTAAGCCTATTTATCACATTAATAATTGTATCATCAGCTTTTTCTTTAGAGTTAGTTCTTTTTATGTTAATATAATGAAAGCAGATCATCACGGTCTGCTTTTATTATTTCCACATATCCGGATTCAGGTCTGCAAAGTATTCAGAAGATTTTTCTGGTTTATATGTGTTGTTTTTAAGCCTTTAATATCCGGTTTTTTTAACCTTGCTATTGCAAATTGGCGATATATGTTGTATAATTATATTTGTGTACGCTTTTTATTATATTATATATGATTCGGACGGTTGAACATGGTTTTTTCGAGTTTATTCTTCATTTACTTATTCCTGCCTGCATGTCTTGCGGCTTGTGCTGCTGCCCGCGGCATCAAAGCCAAAAATGCGGTTCTGATAATGTTTTCCCTTGTTTTCTATGCCTGGGGCGAACCTGTTTTTATTCTCCTGATGCTTGGAAGTGCAGTCGTAAACTATTCAGCCGGACTGCTAATAGATAAATTCCGCGGAAAAAAATCTGCTTTTGCTTTCGCTGCGGCTGCTGTTATCTTTGATCTTCTCATGCTCGGCATATTCAAATATGCAGGATTCATCGCCGAAAATCTGAATCTCATTCTTCCGTTCTCTATCCCAGTCCCGGATATCAGACTGCCTATTGGTATAAGCTTCTATACATTCCAGACCGTCTCTTATGTTATAGACTGTCAATGGGAAACGGTCAAGCCTCAGCGGAGTTTCTGGAAGTTTCTCCTGTATCTCTCCTTATTCCCACAGCTTATTGCCGGTCCTATAGTGCGTTACTCTACTATAGAAAAAGAGATCGACGACCGGCATATCTCACTGACTGATGTTTCATACGGTCTCAACCGTGTAATACTCGGTCTGTCTAAAAAAGTCCTTATCGCCAATCAGCTAAGCATCATAAAGGACAATATGCTGGGCGGAATCGAAACTGCTTCTGTTGTCGGCGCATGGTATGGTGCTGCTGCATACGCTTTACAGATCTATTTCGATTTCTCCGGTTATTCTGATATTGCTATCGGTCTCGGAAGAATATTCGGTTTCCATTTCGATGAGAATTTCAGACATCCTTTCGTTTGCAAGGACATAACCGAATTCTGGCAGAGATGGCATATCTCACTCAGCACGTTCTTCAGGGATTATCTTCTGTATGTGCCTATTTTCGGCAAAAGAAGAAAGTACGGCGGATTGTTCCTTGTTTGGCTCTGCACAGGTATCTGGCACGGTGCTAACTGGAACTATATAATCTGGGGACTGTACTATGGTTTATTCGTTTTCCTTGAAATGAAGATCGGCAAAAAGAAAATGAAAAAGATTCCCGTCATTATCAGACATATCTACAACAAAATCGTTATTATCATAGGTTTCGGTATATTCTACTTCGAAGATCTCTCAAAACTCGGAAAGTTCTTCAGGACTATCGTCGGGGTTGATTCCAACGGCATCATAGGCTTGCAGGATAAGATATCGCTCTGTAATAATATGTATCTGCTGATACTGGCTGTGATCTGCTGTCTGCCTGTCATCGACAGTATCAAAAAACTTACAGACCGCTCTGTTTACTCAGCGGCTGCTGTATCATATGCCTCTACACTGGCTTCAATGATGCTCCTGCTCCTTACAAGCATCATGCTCGTGGATTCTACTTCTAATCCATTTCTATATTTCAGATTCTGAGAGGAGGATACTATGTCCGGCAAGAAAAAAACGCTTCGCAGCCAGCTTATCAATGCTTCTGCTGCTTTGAATATAATCGCAATATCTCTCATGCTCGGATTTGGCGCGGTGTATCTTCTCTTCTTCGAACATGAGACCATTGCTGATGATGAGAACAGGTATCTCGCTGAATTCCCGGAATTCTCACTTGGCTCCTATCTCAAAGGTGATTATACAGAAGGAATAGCTGAGTATTTCAATGATACTGTTCACGGAAGAGCTGAGATCAAAAAACTTATCGCATCTAAGATCATGCCGCTCAAAGGCAGAGCCTACGGCAATGATGAAGAAGCAGTTGAGCTTTATGGCATTGCTTTTGAACATGATACTGCTGCAAATTCTGCTGCATCAACTACTACTGTTACTGCATCAACTACTACTGTAACCTCTGCCTCAGCTGATCCCGGTATCAGCACTGAGCTGACAACCACAACTGTATCTGCTGCTGTTACAGAAACAACTACGTTGCCTGCTCCTCAGAATGATGATAATGACGCGGGAGCTGACGGTGAGATAGCTAATAACATCCTTGTCGTCAATAAGCGCGGTATTACCCTTTACGGCGGCGGATGGGGCACTGAAAAAGAATACGCTTCCTATCTCAACGCATATAAAAAAGCCCTCCCGGATGTGAATGTTTACTCTATGGTCCTTCCTACAGCATGCTCCTACTACCTACCGGATAAATACAAAAATCTCGCTGCAAGCGAAGAGAATGATCTGAAAAGTATCGCCGGATCGCTTGAAGACGTTACGCCTATCGACACTTATCTGACCATGCTAATGCATTCAGCGGAAGATATCTATTCGCGTACAGATCACCACTGGCAGCCGCTCGGTGCTTATTATGCTGCCGAGGAATTCGCAAGAACCGCCGGTGTAAGTTTTACCGGACTTGATAAATACGAAAAAGTCGTGCTGCATGACTATGTCGGTACTCTTTACGGTTATACACAGAGTGCTGCTCTTCTGAACAATCCGGAAGACTTTATTTACTATAAGCCTCAGAACAGTTACTCCGTAACCCAATATGATACTCATTTCAAGAATCCTTTCTCTACAAGCCTGTTCGTCGATCCTTCATTCCTTTCAACTTCAAGCTATTACCTCGTTTTCGGAATGGACGACCGCATTGTGCATGTACATACAGACTGTGATAACGGAAGAAAACTCGTTATTTTCAAAGACAGTTACGGCAATGCCCTTCTTCCTTTCCTTACCGGTTCGTTCGAGGATATCTATCTTTGCGATATAAGATATTTTGACCTCAATGCCGCTGACTTCATTAAGGAAGTCGGGGCTACAGATCTCCTGTTCGCCATGTGTTCATATTCGGCAGTCGGAGTGAACCGCACTCATATATACGAAAACCTGTACAAGTAAGGTGATATGATGAACGACGAGATATATTCCATTATACTAAAACAGATCAGACAGCCCTTATGGGAAAGCTGGTACATCAAAGAAGAAATAGGCAAAGGCTCGGCAAGCCGCGTTTATCGTGCTGTCGCTCAGCGTGAACACCGTACAGACTCCTCTGCCTTGAAAATCAAACCGATACTGCCCGAAAATAAGAATTATCCAAGTGAGAAACAGAAAAAAGCTGAACTGGATAAAAAACGCGCACTATCAGTAAACGAAACAACTATACTATACAAACTGAGACGATCGCCGAATATCGTCCTGTACGAAGAAGAAAAGATCATACCGGTCAAAAAAGACGGGAAGCTCTGCTGCTATGCACAGCTCATCCGCATGGAACTGCTGACCTGCGTCAAATCCCTTATGGAAAAAGGTACGTTCGATCTGAGTGAGGATAACGTACTCAAACTTGCTCTCGATATCGGAAACGGTATCAGGTCGGCTCATGCGATCAACATAATACACAATGATATCAAACCGGGAAATTTCTTTGTATCCCCTTCAGGCGAATATATGCTCGGCGATTTCGATATATCCAAAAGAGCTGTAAATCCGCATTCTTTCGCAGGTACTGAAGGATTTATCGCACCTGAAGTTTACCGCACAAAAGATGAAGAAAACAACGGATATACTTCTCAGGCTGATATCTACTCTTTCGGGATCTCGCTGTACTATATCATGAACGGATACAAATTTCCATTCGCTGACAAAATGTCTGAAAAAGAGGCTTTCAGCGAAAGGATGAGCGGCAAACCGCTGCCTTCTCCAATGTATGCTTCTGACGGCTTTTCACAGGTGATACTCAAAGCTTGTGCTTACTCCCCTGATGAGAGGTATGCTGATATGGAACAGATGATAGATGATCTGACACGCCTTCGTCAGCACGATGATGAAGATATCATCCATGAGACTGAAAGTGCCGGAAATGCGCCTGCTAAGGTCAATGCTTTCCTCGCAGCAGCTGCTTTTATCTTGCTGCTGCTACTTATCTACACCAACTTTCTCAGATAGGAGGACAATTTGAAAGAACTCGAATTCCCCTTCGACAGTAATCATATCATCCGCAATATCCGTAAGATCAGAAAGGAACTCCTTTCCGACGGCAGTGTGCGTATAAAAAAGAAGATCGCCGTGCTTGGCGGTTCTACTACTGACCATATCGTAAAAACTATGGAGCTTTTCCTGCTCGCATATGGGATAGAACCTGTATTCTATCAGTCTGAATACAATAAATACTATGAGGATGCTGTATTCGGTTCGGAAGAACTCGATGCGTTCTCCCCGGATGTGATCTTTATCCATACCACATCCCGCAATCTCACTATGATGCCGGATAAGATCACTGCTTCCATTCAGGAAGCTGAGGATCGTCTCCAAAAGCAATTTGAACATTTCAGACAGGTCTGGGATGCTATCAGCAGGCGGTATGCCTGTCCGGTCATCCAGAACAATTTTGAACTTCCGCTTTTCAGACACTCAGGCAGCTATGACGGCTGGAGCTGCGGAGGCAGAGGTGCTTTCATCGACAGAATGAATGTTATGCTTTCAGACTATGCAAGAACACATAAAAACTTCTATATCAATGACATCCACTACCTTTCGGCGGCTGTCGGGCTTGAAAAATGGCACGATACCGAAGCGTGGTACCTCTATAAATATGCTATGAGTTTATCAGTGGTGCCAGATCTTGCTTACAGTGTTTCAAATATCATCAAGTCACTGTTCGGCAGGAACCATAAAATTATTGATCTGGATCTTGATAATACGCTTTGGGGTGGCGTCATAGGCGATGACGGACAGGACGGCATCGAGCTCGGTCCGGAAACTGCGCTCGGTATGGCATACTCAGAGTTCCAGACTTTCATAAAAGGCTATAAGGATATGGGAGTACTCTTAGCTGTATGCTCTAAGAATGAACCTGAAAACGCTCTGCTCGGTCTTAAACACCCTTGCAGCTTGCTGAGTCCCGAGGATTTCGTCTCCTTAAAGGCTAACTGGGAAAACAAGGATAAAAATATCCTTGACTCTTCACGCGAGCTTGCCCTGCTGCCGGAAAGCTTTGTATTCATTGACGATAATCCGGCAGAATGTGCTATTGTTCGCAGTCAGCTCAAAGATGTACGCGTAATACAAATGGAAAGCGTAAGCGATGCTATGTACAAACTAAGCCGCGGAGGTTTCTTTGAGGTCACAGATATATCCGAAGACGATGCCAGACGCAGCGAAATGTATGCTGCTAATGCTAAACGCGAAGCAGCTGCAAGGGATTTTGCCGACTACAGAGATTACCTGCTCAGCCTTGAAATGACTGCCGTGATACGAGGCTTTGAACCGGTGTACATTCCGCGCATCACTCAGCTTACTAATAAGAGCAATCAGTTCAATCTGACTACCAGACGCTATACGGAAGCAGAGATATCAGCGGTCGCTGATGATCCTTCATATATCAGCATCTACGGAAAGCTGACTGACAAATTCGGTGATAACGGGATCGTTTCTGTTGTCATCGGAAAGATAAAAGGCACTGAACTCCACATTGAGCTCTGGCTCATGAGCTGCCGTGTCCTGAAAAGAGATATGGAATATGCTATGCTGGATGAACTGGTTAAATGCGCAAAGGCATGCGGCATTGATACTGTATACGGATACTACTACAAAACCCAAAAGAATAAAATGGTCGCCGATCTGTACGCCCTGTTCGGATTCGATATGATAAACTCATCCGATAACGGCGATACTGTCTGGCGGCTGGACATAAAAGAATATAAAAACAAAAACAGTGTGATAAACATAATTACGGAGGAATGAACTATGAACAGAAATGATGCTGCTGCAAGACTTGTCAATGTCTTCAGAGATGTGTTTGACGATGATTCACTGACTATCAATGATAACACCACTTCCGCAGATGTGGAGGACTGGGACAGTATCGAACACATCAATCTGGTCGCTGCTGTGGAGGCTGAATTCGGTATGAAATTCAGGATGCGCGAAGTCTCAGGCATGAAGAATGTCGGAGAAATGCTCGATATCGTTTGCGAGAGAGGCAATTAATGAACAAACAAGGCAAAAAGCTCATAGCTCTCGCTTCTGCAATGCTCATTACAACTGTACTCTTTCTCGCCGGATATGAAATGGAGAATGTATACTACTGTGTAAAAACTGATAAGTTCAGCACAAGGCTGAGGATCGTTTTCGTTTCAGATCTGCACAACTGCTTCTTCGGCGGCACAGATCAGACAAAGCTTATGTATGAGATAGATAAGGCTCAGCCTGATGCCGTGATATTCGGCGGAGATGTACTCGATGCCTGGGGAGGTACTTCGTTCGCGCTGAAAATAATGGAAATGACTTCCGAAAAATATCCCTGCTTCTATACTCCGGGAAATCATGAGCTAATGCGCGATGATATGGACGAATTCTGCGACGAGGTCAGTGCTCTCGGAATAAAGATACCTCTCGGTGGATATTATCCGCTGGAGATAGACGGTAACGAGATAAGGATCTATGGCGCTATCGACAAGATGCACAAAAATGAACTTGAAAAATGTTTCGACTCCCTTGATGACAGGTATTACAATATCCTTCTCGCTCATCAGCCGGAACAGATCGACGCTTACCTTGACAGCGGTGATGTTAAATTCGACCTCATCCTCTCCGGACACGCTCACGGCGGTCAGTGGAGACTTCCCGGCATACTCGAACAAGG
Organism: Ruminococcus flavefaciens; assembly: GCA_002373775.1. Lineage (GTDB taxonomy): Bacteria > Bacillota > Clostridia > Oscillospirales > Ruminococcaceae > Ruminococcus > Ruminococcus flavefaciens_M. The sequence goes on from DFJW01000083.1 coordinate 63,536, forward strand.
TCTTTATGCACCGGATCAGGGTGTCTTCCCCGATATCACTACCGGAATGTATGAGCACGGAGATTCCGTCCACATAATCAGCCGAGGTCTCGCTAAACCGGCAAGAATGATATTTATACCGCGCATTTTCAACAGACCGGAACTATCTGTTATTGACATAAACGGTTGATTATTTACTTATTCCAACTTTTGCACAAATAATTACATCTTATCTCCCGGAAAAACTACTTGTAATTTCACGATAATAATGATATAATATGTATAAAGCCCGAAAGGGAAAAAGAAAAGAACAAAAAGGAGAGGACATTTCTACTGTCCGATGAACAAATATGGAAGACAAATACTTAAAGGATGATGCCGGCAGTGTTATCTGCGGCAGAAATCCGGTCATCGAGGCGCTCAAATCAGGGGCTAACCTCGATACTATATATATTGACGGCAGCGGCGGCAGTCTAAATGTGATCCGCCGGCTCGCCAAGGAAAACAATATCGTTATTAAAGATGCTGACGATAAAAAGCTGTCAAAGCTTTCAGGCGGCCGCTCTCATCAGGGCGTTGTCGCTGTCGGTGCCTGCGGTGAGTATGTCACTGTTGACGATATCCTCGAAATATCAAGAAATAAAGGTACTAAACCATTCATTATAATCTGCGATGAGATCGAAGATCCACATAACCTCGGTGCTATTATCAGAACTGCCGAGACTTCAGGTGCAGACGGTGTTATCATCCCAAAAAGACGCAGTGCTTCTCTAAATGCAACTGTCTTCAAGACCTCAGCCGGTGCTGCAAGCTACGTTCCGGTTGCAAGAGTTTCTAATCTCGCTGCTTGTATCGACACGCTGAAGGAAAACGGCATCTGGATCTACGGCACTGATGCTTCCGGAAGTGATTACACCAAAACCGACCTGACCGGCAGCTGCGCTCTGGTCATCGGCTCTGAAGGAAACGGCATAAGCAGACTCATCAGCAGCAAATGCGACTTCATGATGAAGCTTCCGATGCTTGGAAAGATCAATTCGCTCAACGCTTCTGTTGCCGCAGGTATCTTCATGTACGAAGTCCTGAGACAGCGCGGAACTGAATAAGGAGACACCAATGCCGGATCAGAAATTATCTCTGGAGGATATTCTGAACGAGTATTCTCCCGAAAACGAAGAGCCAAGAACGAGCGTCGGCCGTGTGGATGCTCAGAAAATACTGAATTCAACTGTGGACAAGCCAATAGGTTCACAGGTCCAAAAGAATAAACATGCTCCTGTCTCGCATGAAAAGTCAACTCTTTTCGATTCTGCCCACCGCCAGCCTAATCCGGCAGATGAGTATAAGCCGGCTGACCTTACAAGACATCGTATCTCCGTCGTCGGGAACGATACTGTAAGTGAGATAAGGAGTTCTACTAATAAAAAAACCGATAATCCCGAAGACGCCCTCATCAGTCCGGTATCTGTCGCACCGGATGCGACTCCTAAGATACGCAGGATGAGTGATTCTACCCGTGCTAAAGAGATCGAGAATTATCGGAAAAATAAAAAGAAGAAAAAGAAAAAATACGACTTTACATATGAGAAGGAATCTCCGGAGGGAGAATACATGTATTCTCCGCCTTCCTTCAAAAAGAAAAAGAAGAGCCGTTCGGCTATTATCGCTGAGGCTGAAGGTCCTGAAGCTAAAAAGCATATCACGGACATCGTTCCTTCTCCGGCTGCTGTTGAAGCAGCTAAACCGGTCGAGCCTGCTCCGCGTGCCGAAGTCACCAGTATTGATCTGAGCCAGAGACGTGAGATAGATGCCGGTGAACTTGATGTTCATATAACGCAGGAACAGGATGAGTACCTTTCTCTCAATTCAAGAAAGAAACGTACAAAACGCATCGTTGACTTCAACTACTATGGCGATGTCGAAGACGTGGGACGTGATATTTATGAGCTGAAAAGCACAATATCCGTCCGGGTGCTTATACTTTGCATGACGGCGTTTCTCAGTCTGTACATTACGTTGGGTAATCAGTTCAGTCTCCCAATACTGAGTATTGTTGACAAATCCCAGCATATCAAGGTGTTCATTGCGTCTCAGATCATCCTTGGTATAATCTCAGTGTTCTCTTCTATGGCCGTTTTCACCAAGGGAATGAAGAAGATACTTACGCTTCAGGCCGACTGCGATTCTATGACTGCTGTAACTGCGCTATCGTGCATAATCGCTGCTATCCCCGCTTTCCAGCGGCCGGATATGGTTCGCAGCGATGCTGTCCATATATATATCCCGATCGGAATAATCGCCCTGCTCTTCAACGCTTTCGGAAAGCTTCTGATAATCAGAAGGGCAGCGCGGAATTTCAGATTCGTATCCAAAAACTTTGAACGTCATGGTATAACGTATGTCACTGATGAAGAACGCGCGGAACGACTTACGCGAGGCACCGTCGGAGACTTCCCTATCCTCGCATCTACCCGCAAGACAGATTTCCTTACGGATTTCCTGAGATATACTTATTCTTCTGATATGGCGGATTCCTACTGCCGGAAAGCTGCACCGCTTTGTATGCTGATCTCGCTGCTGGCTGCTGCGGCTGTCACTGTTGTCAACAGAAACCTGGGACCGGGACTTGATTCTTTTGCTTTCGGCGCTTCAGTATTCTGTATGATGATATGCGCTACTTCCTGTATATCAATGCCGTTTGTTGTCAATATACCGCTTGAAAAGGCTGCTGAAAATGCTTTTAACAACCGCGGTATCATGCTCGGATACCAGAGCGTGGACGACTTCTATGATACAAATTCGATCCTGATAGATTCTGACCTGCTGTTTCCTATAGGTACGGTCAATCTCGGCGGTATCAAAGTCTTCTCAAATATCAAACTTGATGAAGCCCTCCTTGAAGCCGCAAGTCTTACTCACCATGCCGGCAGTATAATGAGGCAGCTTTTCAAAGATGTTACTGAAGGACGTGAAGACCTCCTATTCCCTATCGAGAATTATTCGTATGAGGAAGGAATGGGTATGTGCGGTTGGATCAATAACAAGCGTATCCTTTTCGGAAACCGCGATCTTATGACCAGCCACAATATAGAAGGTATCCCCACAAAGACCAAGGAAAATGAACTGAAAAAGGAAGGTCAGGAGTGCATGTACCTTTCTATTTCAGGTAATCTTGCAGCAATGTTTGTCGTTGATATCGCGGCAGATCCTACTGTAAAAAAATGGATAAAGAAACTCTGGAAGAGTAAGATCTTCCTCATAATGAAAAGTGTCGATCCGTGCATCACTATAGATAAACTGAACGCACTATTCGGAATGCCGGAGGAAATGATACGCATACTCCCAAAACGACTGCACGAAGACTTTGATGCCGAAACTAAAAAATCGGTCAGACTCAGCGCTTCTATGTCTACTACAGGCCGCTTTTCTTCACTGGCAAATCTGATCCTCGGCACTAAAGCAGTCCATTTCTCCGCTATTATCGGTCTTATAATACAGACTGTATCAATACTGCTCGGGTTTGGTCTGAGTTTGCTTATGCTTATTTCAAACCATTACGACACAAGTTATGTTTATATGTCATCCACTGCACTGATAATTTATAATGCAGCGTGCTCTTTACTTACATATCTTGCCGTAAGTCTAAGAAAAATATGAATCCCGACCTGTATCTGATATCCGGATACAGGTCGTATTACTGAAAGGAGATAATTATGCCAGCTAACCACGGCAACGATCCAAACAGACACATCCATAATACTGACAATGAAGATACGATACTGATACCTGGTGATATCGGAAATTTCGCCCCTCCTCCGCAGGATAACGAAATGAATGCTCAGCAGCCTTATTATGGCAATCAACCAAATCCGTTCCAGCAGAATGGATATGAACAGCCGTATCAGCAGCCCTACTACGGAAATGATCCGTATGCTAACCAGCAGAATCCGTTCGCCGCCGGTTACGATCAGCAGGCACAGCAGCAACAGTACGGTTATCAGCAGCAGCCATATAACGGCTATCCGCAATATCAGCAATATCCGCAGCAGAATAACATACCGCAGCAGCAATACTACGACGGTCAGCAGTATTATTCTCCGTATCAGCAGCCTGCTCCTCCTCAGAGGAAACAGCCCGGCAGCAAAAAGTATAAAAAGAAGCATAAGAGCCTCGTCAGTAAGATCATCAGACGTGTGCTGCTATCGCTTCTGTCTCTCGGTATCGTGCTTTTCGGTGTCTATTCCTGTATGTCTGTTTCGATGATAAAGCAGATAAACTATGTTCCTACAGGTGACAGAACAAGAACGGAAGGCGCTCTTGATGCCGGATATGTCACAAGTATACTGGTCATAGGCACTGACGGTCTTACTTCGGATGACAGAGGACGTTCAGATTCCATGGTACTTATTTCGATCAACAAAAAAACAAACGAGATCACTTCGACCTCGTTTATGCGCGACTGCTATGTTGATATCCCGGGATATTCAAAGAATAAACTCAACGCTGCTTATTCTTTCGGCGGTCCTGAACTCCTTATGGATACCATTGAGAAGAACTTCAATGTGCGCATTGATAATTATATCTCTATCAACTTCAACGCTTTTTCATCTGTTATTGATTCCGTTGACGGTATCGAAGTTGAAATGTCAGACGATGAAGCTAAGGCTGTTGATACTATTCTTATCTCCCAGCTCAACGAACTTATGGGCGATGCTCAGGAATCAGATCTGCTGTATGCAGGCGGAAAGCACATTCTTAACGGTAAACAGGCTCTCGCATACTCCAGAATAAGAAATGTCGGAAATAATGACTTCGAAAGAACTGAACGTCAGAGACGTGTCATTTCCAAAGTACTGGAAAAAGCAAAGAAAAAAGGTTTATCCTTTATCAGAAAAGCCGCAGACAAAGCTTTCCCTAACCTTACATCAAATATGACGACCAAAGAACTCTATCTGCTCTCACTGAGGCTTCCGTTCATACTGAGATATGACAGACAGCAGTTGCAGATACCTGCTGAAGGTACTTACAGCGGTGAGGATATCTATCTGGATGACGGCAGCTATATGTCGGTTCTTCAGGTGGACTTTGAAGAGAATTATAATATCATAAAAGACGAAGTATTCTCAGAAGATTAAAACATAACAGCCCTGAAACGACATCCGTGTTTCAGGGCTGTTTATTAATTATCTATACTGTGTTCGCTCAGCACTCAGCCAGCATCTTTTCAGCTGCTGCGATCTTTGCACAGATAACGAAAAGTTCCATTGCCTGCTTCAGATCTTCTACCGGCGGGAATGTGGGAGCAAGTCTGATATTCTTGTCCTCAGGATCAATTCCGTGCGGGAATGTTGCGCCGGCTCCGGTAAGTGTCACACCTGCTTCGCTGCAAAGCTTCACTATGCGCTTTGCACATCCTGAAGGCGCATTGAATGATACAAAATAGCCTCCCTTAGGATCTGTCCACTCGCCTATTCCGAGAGGTGCAAGTTCCTTATCAAGGGTGTCTACTACTACTTTGAACTTAGGTGCAATAATCGCCTTATGCTTCTTCATGTGCTCCTTCATATTTTCAAATGTGCCGAAGAATTTTACATGACGCAGCTGATTCATCTTATCATAGCTGATTATGCTTATTCCAAGGTAACTTCTGAGAGAATCAACATTCTTTTTGCTTGCGCCCATTACTGCTACACCAGCACCCGGGAAGGTGATCTTGGATGTTGAGCCGAATATGTATACTATATCCTCATTGCCGACTTTCTTTGCTTCTTCAAGAATGTTAAGGATAAGTTCGGGTGAGTCTGTGAGGTGGTGTATGCAGTATGCGTTATCCCAGAATATACGGAAATCCTTCGCCTTGGGCTTGAGTGCTGCAAATCTCTTCACTGTCTCATCACTGTATGAGATACCGTCAGGATTGGAGTACTGAGGCACACACCAGATGCCCTTTATTGATTCATCTTCCGCAACCAGTGACTCTATCATATCCATATCCGGACCTGTAGGAGTCATGGGGATGTTTATCATTTCTATCCCAAAGAACTCGGTAACCTTGAAGTGTCTGTCATATCCGGGGACAGGACAGAGGAACTTTATCTTTCCCTGCTCAGACCATGGTGTACCTCCAAGTACGCCTTTATTGTATGCGGTCTGTACTGCCCAGAACATCGCATTGAGACTTGAGTTGCCGAAGATGATTATCTCATCTTCACCTACTCCGATCATATCTGCAAAAAGTGTCTTTGCCTCAGGGATACCGTCAAGTAATCCGTAATTACGCACGTCTACGCCATTTTCACTAACGAAATCGCCATCATCGAAAACACTGAGCATATCCACGCTCAATTCAAGCTGCTCTTTGCAGGGATTGCCTCTGGACATATTAAGACAAAGTCCTTTTGCCTTAAAATCATTGTAGAGTTCTTCATTCTTGTTCTTGAAGTCAATGAGCTGTTCCTTGTTCATCTCAGTTAATTTCATCTGGAAACCTCGCCTTTCAATGTATATATAATATTTATGACATTTAAAGTATACCATAGCATTCAAAGTTTTTCAAGTGACAATATTACAAATATTGCCGCTATATATCGCGGAAATTTAGCACTTTCGGCATTTTCCGACTCTATCCCCCGCTTTAATGCTCCGATTAGTGCAAAACCGCCTCTCAGTTTTGTGTATATATTACAAATTTTATTATGTGCTATTGACTTTTTACATTATTATTTATATAATAGACTTAGATATATATATTTCAGATATAAATATGTAATTAAAGGAATCAGTAATCAGGGGAATGGGAATAATTTATGGAGGTCTTGATTATGAAAAAATTATTCTCAACAGCATGTTCTTTTATTACTTCGGCTGCAATTCTGATGAGCGGAGGTATTATTCCCGCTTATGCCGGCGAAAATGAGCTCAGCGATGTCGTTATCGAAGAGGAACTGACATTAGGAGAACTGGACGATCTGTCACTCACTCTCCCTTCTTCTGTTTCTGTACTCGCAAATTACAACGATGATGCTTACAATTACGGATACTTCCTTGATGCAAATAATGCTGAAGTCTATAAGGCTATGATGGAACTGATCGTTCCTTCGACAGATAGCATCACGATCACGCTCCCCGAGCCTTTTTCTCTCGATGTTTCTGCACTTCCGGGTTCTGTCGGTGCTACAGATGAGGATAACGAAGCTTTCAGGACAGCTATTTTCTCTTCGTGCAAGCCCGGTATCGACTGTGCTCTTTACGATATACCTGAGATATGCTGGCTCGATCAGTCTCAGATGGTGATAAATGTCAGCAAATCTACTAAGGGCAAGACCAACAGGACTACGGGAAAATTCACGCTTACCGTAAGCGCTATATCTATCACGCCTGTTATGTATGATTCTCTTTCTTCTGTTAACGAAGCTGCTGAATATTGCAAAGATCTTGAAGAGGCTGTCAACAGCGTTGACATTACCGGAGATACTCTCTATGAACAACTGAAAAGCATACATGATCATATATCATATTTTACATATTATGATACTGAAGCCGATTTTGCTTCATCTGCTATAGGTGCTCTCGTTGAGCCCGGAGTTGTATGCGAGGGCTACGCGAAAGCTTTTAAGCTTTGCTGCGACCGCATAGGTGTCCCTTGTATTGTCGTTTTCGGTAATCTTAATGCCGAAGCTCAGACCGGTCACGCATGGAATTATGTGAAAATGGATGACGGCAACTGGTACGCCGTGGACGTTACATGGGATGATGTGGACGAAACTGACAAAGTAGTCAAGTACGACTATTTTCTCAAAGGATCAAAATCTTTCAATACTAATCATACTCCTGAGTCAGATTTCTATATAACTCACTTCATTTACCCTGAATTAGCTGAAGACAATTACGATCCGGCTAATGTGTCGAAGACTACAACGACTTCAACAACAACTACTACTTCTTCTACAACTACTACTTCTACCACCTCTTCAAAAACTACAACATCTTCTTCCACTTCTACAACGACATCTACTTCAACAACTACTACATCAACAACTTCAACTACTACCTCTACTTCAACTACGACCACTTCCGAAACAACAACAACAACAACAACAACTTCCACAACTACAACATCTGCGACCACTACGACTACATCTACTACTTCTACAACAAGCACAACTACTACCACCACCGTTCCGGTTTATCTGAACGGTGACCTCAACCACGATAATGCGGTCAATGTGGCTGATCTGGTATACTGTGCAAATACCGTCATCGGAAGGATAAAACCCGATTATTCCTGCGATGCTGATGCTGACGGAATCACAGATATTTTCGATGTCGTTTACATGCGCAGACTTATAACATCTCTCATTAAATAAGCTACAGGCTGCTATGATCCGTTTCATAGCAGCCTTTCTTTATTTGTGGTAATAAAATTATTGAAAAAGTAGTGACATATCACGAAAAGTATGGTATAATATTTGTGTATAAATTTTCCTGAAGGACGTGTTGGCTATGTCAAAAAACTATGATGTAATTATTGTCGGATGCGGTGCTGCCGGTCTTTACGCGGCTATAAACCTGCCGTCAGAACTCAATATCCTTATTCTTTGCAAACGCGAGCTCTCTTTGTGCAATTCCTCTCTCGCTCAGGGCGGTATAGCTGGCGTTTATGATTCCCCGACTGACAATATCCAGTACCACCAGAATGATACTCTCATTGCCGGAGGTTTCAAAAATAATGTTGACGCTGTCCATACTCTTGTCAGTGAAGCTGCTCAGGATATAGAGCATATCATTGAACTCGGCGTTGACTTCGACAGGAACCCCGACGGTTCTTATCACCGCACCCTTGAAGGCGGTCACGGCCACCATCGTATTTTCCACCACGCTGATTCCACCGGCGCTGAGATTGCTTCAAAGCTCCTCGCTTATGTTCAGACTCTCAAAAATGTGGAGATACGCGAAAATGCCCTTGTGTGCGCTGTAAAGAATACTTCAACCGGCTACTCGGCTTTCATCAAGGATATAGATGACAATTATGAGACCTGCAACTGTCATTACATGATCCTTGCTACCGGCGGTATCGGAAGAGTCTACGAATTCACTACCAATTCCGCTATCGCTACCGGCGACGGAATCACTTTCGCTTATGAAATGGGCGCAAAAATTAAAAACCTCAGCTATGTCCAGTTCCACCCGACTGCTTTCAATAACCGGGCTACAAGAGAATGTTTCCTCATTTCTGAGGCTGTACGCGGTGAAGGTGCTTATCTCCTTAACTGCAATAAGGAACGATTCATGCAGAATTACGACGAACGCCTTGAACTCGCTCCGAGAGATGTCGTTTCACATGCTATCGTCCTGGAATCCAGAAAGCAGAATTCAACTGACTTCTACCTTGATATAAGCTATAAGGACAGCGATTTCCTCAAAAAACGCTTCCCTATGATCTATCGCAATCTCATCGAACAGGGATATGATCTCACTAAAGAACCTGTTCCGATATATCCTTGTCAGCATTACCTCATGGGCGGTATCGACGTTGATAAGAATTCTGAGACCAGTCTGAAAAACCTCTTCGCTTGCGGTGAATGCTCACACACCGGTGTTCACGGAAGCAACCGTCTCGCCAGCAATTCGCTGCTCGAAGCTCTTGTATTCAGCAGACATGCTGCTGCTTGCATAGCATCACGCCTCGCTGATTCACCAAGCGATTTCGAGGAAGCTTCATTCGATGCGCATATCGGCAAATCAAGGATACCTAAGGGCTATCGCACTGAGACACGCCGTATTATGCAGAGAAGCCATTTTGTTATCCCGGATAAGAAAGCCGCTGCTGAAGGTTTCAAGCGTGTTGAGGAAATGCGCAATGACCTCCTTACCGGCAATTATCTTGTTGATGCAGACTATGTTCTCGCTAAGTCTATCGTTACGGTGGCTTATATTATCCTGGGAGAAGTTATGCAGTGACCTTTCCCACTTATCAGGAGGTGCAGCATGAAAAAAGCATTAAACTTTCTCACAGTGCTGGCTTGCTCTGCACTCTGCATCTGTCCGCTCAGTTCTGATGCCGCTAAATTTGTTTTCAGAGGCGATATCACCGGTGACGGAGTAGTGAGTACAAGCGATATAAACCTGCTGAGAAATCACCTCAAAGGTGTCAAACCTCTTAAAGCATCTCAGTATACCGCGGCTGATGTCAACGGTGACAAAGTGGTCGATATCTTCGACCTCGCTGCAATGCGGAAGATCTCTGCCAGAAGCCTCAGAGGTACTCTCCCAAGAGGTACATGGCTCGCTTCCGGCAATGAAGGCGTTAAGTATTACTACTTTGACAACAAAGGAAGCGGTAACTATATCGCTGAAAAAGACGGCAAAGGCTACGGTTTTACAAGTACTATCAGCCAGAATCAGATCTCTTTCCTTATCGGAAGCGCTAAAACTCAGAATAATGCGGTAATATCGTGGATGGACGATAAACACTGCATGCTCAGATGGAGCAGCGGAAATATCGAAAAACTTACTTATTACAGCAATAACCGTATCGCTTATCAGTCTCTTCCGTCCGGCAGATGGGTGACTTCCGGCGGTTACGGGAACAGAGTCTTTAACTTTACCGGCGTTCATGGGAACTATGTAAACAGGTCCGGCATCAAAGGTACATGCCTTTACGGCATTAACGGCAGCGACTTTACTATGGAATTCAATGACAGCGGCAATGTTTTCCATGCGAAATATACTAAGATAGATCCATGGCACTTTAAACTCGAATGGGAGACAGGTGCTGTTGAGACTTTTACTAAACAGGAATTCTCTACCAAAAATGGTATAACCTATGTAAACGGCGTTCTTATCGCTAATAAATCATATGGTCTGACTTCTTCTTATGATCCTGGCGGATTGACTGCCGAGACCAACAGTGCTTTCAAAAAAATGCAGAGCGCTGCGTATGCCGACGGCATCAACCTGTGGATATGTTCGGGATATCGCTCTTACAGTTACCAGAGTCAGCTGTATAATTCATATGCCGCCCGCGACGGCTATGCTAAAGCTGATACCTATTCCGCACGTCCGGGACATTCAGAACACCAGACCGGTCTTGCTATGGATATCAACATCGCCGGCGACGCTTTCAATAATACTCCGGAGGCTAAATGGCTCGCTGCTAACTGCTGGAAATACGGTTTCATTATCAGATACCCTAAAGGAAAACAGGACATAACCGGATACAAATATGAATCATGGCACTGTAGATACCTCGGGAATGAACTCGCCAAGAATGTGTACAATTCAGGTCTCACTCTTGAAGAATACCTTTGTATTGACTCTTATTACCATTAATGTACGAAAGGAACCATTGTTATGAAATTACTTCAATGCTATGTCGATAATATAATCACTACCGCTCTTATGGAGGATATAAACTATATCGACGCTGCTGCTGATAACCTCATACCGGAAGATCATAAAAGCGAAGCTTATTACGTTGCCAAGGATGACGGCGTTGTCTGCGGTATTGAGATCGCTAAGCGCGTATTTGAACTTGCCGGCGGAAATGTGGACTTCAATATCATCCTCGGCGACGGCACTAAAGTTAAAAAGGGCGATATCATCGCTGAACTCAGCGGCAGCACTCTCACCCTCCTCAAAGGTGAACGCACGGCTCTGAATATCCTTCAGCATATGTCCGGTATAGCTACTGCTACCAATAAGTGTGTGGAACTCGTAAAAGGTACCAACGCTTCTGTAACTGATACAAGAAAAACTTTGCCGGGACTTCGTGCGCTCCAGAAGTATGCGGTAACTGTCGGAGGCGGAAAGAATCACAGATTCAACCTCTCGGACGCTGCAATGCTCAAGGATAATCATATCGACGCTTACGGCGGCATCACTGCTGCTGTTGCTGCACTTCGCGAAAAGATCGGTCATACTGTGAAGATAGAAGTTGAAGTCCGCACTCTTAATGAGTTAATGGAGGCGCTCAACAATAATGTCGAGATCATAATGCTCGATAATATGAGCTGTGAGGCTATGCATGAAGCTGTTGAGATCACTGCCGGACGTGCTCTGCTTGAAGCTTCCGGAAATGTTACGGCTGATAATATCCGCCAGGTCGCTGAGACCGGTGTGGACATTATCTCCCTTGGCGCTCTCACCCACTCCGTAAAATGTTTCGATATTTCTATGAAGATCAGAAAGTAACAGAGGAGGTCTATTATGGGATTCAAGTTTACTAAAAGCTTCAGAATAGGCAAGCTTTTCAGGTTCAATAAGAATAAGAAAGGCGCAAGTATTTCTGTCGGCGGCAAAAATGTTAAAGTCACTGTCAACGATAAGAAAAAACTTACCGCTTCACTTCCCGGTACAGGTATCTCATACGACACTAACCTCGGCGGCAAGAAAAAATAAGATCAAGGCAGGTACTTCTTCGTTGAAGTATCTGCCTTTTTATATCATCAGTTATTCATGCTCATCCGGTTTTATATTCATAACACTTCGTGCGTACGCAATGCTCTGGCGTAGCTGTTCTTCCTTGCTGATGCCTGCAAGCCGCAGCTTATGGGCGTATGCAAGTATCTCTTCTGTGTTTTCAGACTGGACCAGTCCGGCTGCTAAAAGATCTTTTTCTGTCACGAAGGGACGTGCCATTATCTCTTTGAACCTCTTGTAACGATGCAGAAGGAATCCCTCTGTATCATCACATCTGGGCAGCTTGCCAAGTCCGTCACATATGGCAAGCTGTATAAGGTCGTATGGTGCTAATGCTGTATCAAACAGCCTGTTGGTCTTCTTCAGTTTCGAATTCGCATTCGCCATTATATTCGGTTCCATGTGCAGTTCGGTCATATTAAGTACATAAACTATAAGTTTCTCTTCTGCTCCTATGCGTTCAAGAAATGCTCTGACAAGCGGAAGTCCTTCGGTTTCGTGAGAGTAGGAATGGATTGTGCCGTCTTCGGAAACTGTCGTGCACACTGCCTTGCCGAAATCGTGGCATAATGCTGAAAGCATGAATCCCAAAGGCTCATCGACTTTGCAGCGCCTCTTTGCTGCTTCATCCAGTACAAGCATGGTATGCGTCCATACATCTCCCTCTTGATGATGCTCCTGATTCTGAGGAACTCCGATCAGCGCTCTGAGTTCGGGATAAAATGGTTCGAGACTGTCGGTACGGCGAAGCCTTTCAAAATACCCGGAGGGACGTTCGTCCGACAATAACTCTGTTCTCAGTTCGTTCATCACTGCTGACGTCATATCATGTTCCCTCCCGGTACTTTTTCAGCAGTTCTGCCTGCCTTTTTACGCGCTCTTTTGCCTGTTCGCGCAAATGCTGAGGTCCGAGTATCTCTATGACCGGTCCGAAACTCAGCAGACGTATCAGCACTTCTGTCTCGTCCTGCTGATCGTACCAGAGTTCTACGGTGTACTCCCCTGTTTCCAGATCACGGACGGTATGCTTTTCATATGAGGCAAATTCAAGCATGAAGCGTTCAACTCCGTTTCTTTCCGGAGTCACCCTTATAACTGCCGGTGTACTGCACTTACGGCTGGAAAAATACTCGTCCATAGACACCTGCGTCCGGAAAATCCGACCGGTGTCGATAACTCTTGTTATACGTCCTATGTTTATTATCCCGTTGTTTATCACCTTGTCATTTCTGATAAGGCAGCAGTAAACACGGAATTTTTCGTTCTTTGGAGAATACTCCATTTTAAGCGGCACAAATTTTCCGCTCATCCGCTTTCCGTGCCCGGATACAAATTCTATGTATACTATTCTGCGCCTCTTTACTGCTTCAAGAATGGCACGGAAATGACTGATGTAATCGGCATTTGAATAATCGTCGCTGTCCCTGAATCTGTCGGTAATGCGGAAATGTCCGGAAGTATATAGCGGTCTGATATCCGCAAGCCGATCATTCAGCTTGTCAAGCGTCTCGTTATCCATGAAAAGCCTTATCCTCGGATCATTCAGCTTAGACTTCAGCCACATTTTTTGCAGCTTAGTAAGTACTCTGACAGGCGGCTTCCGGGTTATACGTCTTAATCTGCCGTCTGATGTGCGTCTGAAAAGTCCCCAGTCTTCACTGCCGGGGATCAGCTTTTGCGGCAGAAAAAGTACGGAGTCACGGAATCCTTCGCGCTGTACTGTTTCCCTGACCGTCTTTTCATCTGTGACCTCTTTTTCCAGCAGCTTCGCTGCTGCCCGGAAGTATGTGCCGTATATCTCACTGAATATGTTCATCTTCATCACCGCCGTACATTCTGTTCATTCTTGCGATATCAGCGCAGAACCGCTCGCGTACACTGTCGGCTCCGCCTTCGATCCGTACTATCCTGCCAATGAAAGTCTTTGCCCAGTGCATCAGTTCATTGGGATCAAATACATCTGCTGTCAGCGTATACAGGTCTTTCCCTGTTCTTTCAAGTTTGCAGCAGCGTTTCTCTCGTTCAAGCCGATCTATAATGTATTGCTCTTTTTCTTCATCGGCATAGAAAGTCATTTTCATCGGCGTCACTGTGCCGGTCTCACGGCGCATTCCAAAGGATACTCCGAAACAGTGCGGCATATTGCTTTCGAACTTCTCTTTGACTATATCGTAATTCTCGCATATATCCCCTTTCTTGACCGTCTTCATATAGTCAAGACGGAATGACGAAAACCTTTTCAGTGCCGGTATATATGCCGCAAGATAGCGCCTGCCTGTCTGCACAGATACAAGCACCTGCATTGGCATCACCCGGTTTTCAGTACCAAGCGGATCGCTGTCCTTCGGCTTCCTCGCTGAAAATGTGCGGAAGGATATACTGCGCTTTTCATCTATGGCTGCCAGTATCTCAGGCAGGAGTATGTCCTCAAGTGTATGGATTATATAATTATGCTTTATGTAGAATAAGTCATTTTTAATGCCGGTCATTTTCAGGATGCTGTTGCCGATGATACCGAGATCCTGCGTTTCTGAGAAGAATCTCAGTGCGTCATCCAGTCCGCGGAATTCCTTTATAAAGTCGTCTGCATAGTCATGAGAAAGCGAGTAATACAGCGTCTTTCCCTGTTTTCCTGAAATAACTATGCCCTCTTCTGTGTATTCTTTCAACTTGTTCCGCACAGTCTGCTCATCAAATAGCTGTTCATATTCTTCATTAAGCGTGTCGGTGATATCCTTCAGTGTACTGCTTTTACCGTCCTGAAGAATATCTGTTATCAGGAAATGAAGGCGTATGTCGTTATCTGTAAAGCTTCTGGAATAATAGGCATTGTAAAGCGGATTTTCATGTATATGTCCGCTGTCTACTGAGATTGATACACTGCGTCCGCGTACAGAATCGTCATATTTCATGTAGTCCCCTATCCAGCTCTCTACGCGGCGCTTTTCATCACCGTAGGTACGGACACTCTTGCGGTCAAAATCGCTGCGCAACTTACAGCCATATATGAAAAAGTCACGGACGTAATCACGGGTCTTATCAAAATTCTTGATAAGCTCTGAGAATCCTGCCATGCTATCACGCCTTTCTGCTGCTTGATATCTTCTATTATTATATTATCAGAAATCTACCGGCTTTGCAATACGGTTTTGAGTGTGTGCAGAAAATTTTATATGATTTCAGTAAATAAACGTGTTATACTAAGATCACACCAAGGGAATAAATAAGATAACTGATATTCCCATTCGTGTTAAGGCACTTACAGCAGTCGGAGGATACATATGGATCGTATTTCAGGTGCCTTGCTATGTTTATTGATACGGCTCTTACAGCATTTAATCCTTAGACGCAGAGCGCTCTCCTACGGGAAGGCACTGTAAGTAATATGAGCCGGGAAAAGTAAGTCAGATACAGCAATCAGAAAAAATGGTTTATGCAGGTTC
Source organism: Ruminococcus flavefaciens (assembly GCA_002373775.1). Classification (GTDB taxonomy): domain Bacteria; phylum Bacillota; class Clostridia; order Oscillospirales; family Ruminococcaceae; genus Ruminococcus; species Ruminococcus flavefaciens_M. The sequence continues at coordinate 79,378 of DFJW01000083.1, forward strand.
GAATCCTGCCCTGCGGAAACGTATGGGTATTTATGCTGACTTGAAAGGAGAATCATTATGCTCAACTTTTTAAAGAACGAATCAAATTCAACTTACACTGAGAACGGTGCTGTGGCTTTCCGTTCAACAGAATCTTTCTGCCTCGATATGTTCTTCAAGGCAGGCGCTATGCGCAATTCATCCGTCAAGGAGATCGCGGACACTGTTGCCCGTGCATATGCAGAAGATCCCGACAAGACTATGAAGATCATCTTCTTTGCCCGTGACGCAAGAGGCGGTCTGGGTGAGAGACGATTCTTCCGTATAGCTGTTTCAGCTATTGCCGGCTATGCTCCTGAAGCTGTCCGCAGAAATCTGGCTCTGTTCCCTGAATACGGCCGTTTCGATGACCTTTGCGTTCTCATCGGTACGCCTCTGGAAAAGGATGTGGCTGAGTTGATAGATGCACAGCTGCGCTCTGACATGGATTCCATGAATGCCGGTGGAAAGGTATCTCTGCTCGCTAAGTGGATGCCCTCTGTAAATACTTCTTCAAAGGAAACACGAAATATGGGCAGGCGTCTTGCAGGACTGCTCGGTATGTCCGAGCCTGCATACCGCAGAACTCTGTCCGCTCTCCGTAAGTACTCGGATATACTGGAGAATCGTCTCCGTGAGTGCGATTACACTTTCAACTATGAGGTACAGCCTTCTTGCGCTATGTTCAAGTACCGTAAGGCGTTTATCCGCAATGACGGTGATCGCTATACTTCATTCCTGAACAGAGTGAATGCCGGTGAGGCAAAGCTTCACGCTGACCGTCTGTATCCTTATGACATAATACGCAGTGCTATTGAGGGCAATATCTCTGTGACCGAGAGGCGCTCTCTTGACGCTGCATGGAAGTCACTCCCCGATCTGTCAGCTTCAAAGCACGAAAATGCTATCGCTGTTATAGACGGCTCCGGCTCAATGAACTGCGGACCGGGTATCCGTCCTATAGATGCCGCTCTGTCACTCGGCATTTACTTCGCTGAACACAACACCGGAGTATTTGCAGACCACTTCATAACATTCTCTGAAAATCCGCGTCTGGTGGAGATAAAGGGCAGGGATATTGTTGAAAAGGCGCGGTACTGCCGTACCTTCAACGAGATCGCAAACACTAACTTGGAGGCTGTGTTCAAGCTCATACTAAAGACTGCTGTCAGGAACCATGTGCCTCAGTCCGATCTGCCTTCTAAGCTCTACATAATCTCGGATATGCAGTTCGACTGCTGCGTGACAGGCGGTAACAATGATGTGCTGTTCAGAGCTGTGAGAAAGCTCTACAATCAGTACGGCTACAGGCTCCCTGAAGTAATATTCTGGAACGTCAACAGCCGGTGCGATGCAATGCCTGTGACACGTTCTGAGACCGGTGCGGCTCTGGTATCCGGTTACTCACCTGCCGTATTCGACATGGTTATGGGCGGCGAATGTTCACCTGAAACGGTGATGAACAGGATACTCTCATCAGAGAGATATGCCTGCATATCTGCTGCTTGAATCATGACCTCCTGCATCTTTGCGGGAGGTCTTCTTGTTTGTTCTCCTGATATTCTGCTCACTATAATTGTTTGGGTTTCCGTTCTGCATCCTGCCTCTACTCATTACTTGATTTTTGTGCATCCCGGGCGACGGAATGCCCTCCACTACATTCTCCTTTCTACTCTCTACTTGCTATTTCCTGAATTATATGCTATAAGCAGCGTGACGCTGCACCCTTGATCGCGGCTGAGTTTTTTGAGCGGCAGATTTTCTCGCGCGTATGTTGCTATTTCCTGAATTATATGCTATAATATGTTTGCATTCTGATAAATAGGGGCGATGCTCATGGGATTATTCAGTAAAACCGAATACGAAACTCTGCTTATGGATTATAGATTCTTCGAAACTGACGGATTACCGTGCATTGAGGCTTACGGCGATGTCTTCGGTCAGATCAGATACTGCAATGCAGGATACGCTATAAAGACTTCTGCGTATTCTATGTGGACAGACGGGCGCTATGAAAAAATGGCTGAAGATCTCCGGCAATGTCAGGGATATAGGAAGATAGAAGTTATGATAAAGATCAGGAATAGCATTCCTGTGGATTTCAGGATCGACCTTGAACGTCTGGCAGATACTATCGGCAATCCGGATATAGTTAATCTGGAACTCGCCGGCTGGGGTTTCAATACAGAACCGGAAAAAACTGATTTATAATACATGATAAGGAGAGAATTATGGCTTCAACTAAAGAATACCTCAGCTTTATTCTTGAACAGCTTTCTTTACTGGAGGACATTGCTTATAAGGCTATGATGGGCGAGTATATCCTATACTTCCACGGCAGGATCTTCGGCGGTATATACGATGACCGATTCCTCGTCAAGAATGTTAAGTCCGCACGGACACTTATGCCGGATGCTGTGCTTGAACTGCCATATGAAGGAGCTAAAAAAATGCTTTTGGTAGATAATGTGGAGGATAAGGAGTTCCTGATGCAGCTTGTTCAGGCAATGGAAGATGAACTTCCGCTGCCTAAAAAAAGATGAACGATATGTCATAAAACCCCGGGTTCCTGAATACAAAACAATATTAAAGGCTGTATGATCGCTCATACAGCCTTCGCTTTTTATTTTTCCTGTGGAAACTGCATTCCCCATTGTTCACGGCATCTGTCCATGATACGCATTACACTTCTGGTACCGGAATGAGGTACAAGCATGCTCTCTGTCATCCCTTCTTCAAGACATCTGTGTACTTCATAGATCTCGTACTCGTATCCGTTTACTTCGTTTGGCTGACTGTATCGCTCCGTTTCATTCAGTTCACGGTCATACAGCACCACGTCACAGGAAGAAAAGAACCAGTCTCCGAAACAGATCATTCCACTGCTTCCTGAGATCACTGCATTGTTCCTGAGCGGTATCTCAAATCCGGCATCTATAGAGGCAAATCTTCCGTCATTCCACCTTAGTATCAGACTGTCACTCAGGTCTATGCCATCTTTGTTCATGTGTGCTGAACTTATGAGTTCTTCGGGCTCGCTGCCCATGATGTCGATCGCCAGTGTCAGGGGATATACCGTCAGGTCAAGGAGTGCGCCTCCTCCGCATTCAGGACGGAAAAGTCTGTCTCCGGGTGCGTATTGTACAAGATTGCTGAAATCAGCTTTTATGTACTCAACTTTCCCTATCCTGCCTGAATCTATCCATTCCTTGGCTTTGAGGTAGGCTGGACGGCATTTCGTCCACATGGCTTCCATGAAAAACGTTCCCCGTTTCTTTGCCTCTTCCAGCAGCTTATCAAGCTGACTGAGGTTCAGTGTTACTGATTTTTCACAGAGTACATTCCTGCCGTTTTCTATGCAGAGCATTGCGTCTTCATAATGAAACGCCATTGGCGTTGCTATGTAAACTACGTCTATGTCACTGTCCTGCGCAAGCTCGCTGTAGCTTCCGTAGAACTTCTTCGCTCCGGTTCGGCTTGCAAATGCTTCCGCTTTTTCATAAGTTCTCGACGCCACTGCGTACAGTTCGGCATCCGGACAGCCGTTTATAGCATCTGCAAAGGTGGAAGCTATCCTTCCGGTACCTATTATGCCCCACTTATACTTTTTCATTTTCTGCCCTTCCGATCACTTTTTCTGCGCTCATACTCGCTCTGATTCAGCGGTGAGTAACCGAGTATCAGCTTCGGCTGAGCCGGGTATATATACTTGTTGATAAGTGAATTCATGTCTTTCTCAGACATGTGCATGCGGTAATGATGTCCGTCACGGGTGCAGAAGAATTTGCTCTCGCCCATTGATACGCCCGTCACCTTGTCAAGAGATTTGTATATCCACAATATCTCGTCATAGAATAATAACCTACGGTCACGCTTCGAATATAATGCTTCCTGACCGCAGAATATCCCGCCGGAATGAAATTCGACACGCGACGGCGGCTCCTCCGATGTCAGATTGAGGTCGCCCTCATGATTGAGTCGCTCATTTCCTGTCTGCAATCCCCTCCTGCTTCGGAGAAGATTGAAAAGGATGAATAAAAGTACTGCCTCTATTCCGCAGGCTATATAGAACACTACTGATGAATCACTGATGAGTTCTGGTTTAACGATCATCACTATGCCGATTATCATGGCACATGATGTCAGTATGATCCCTATTGTATTCTTGAATAGTAATCTGTCAAGTAGCCGTTTCATTTGTCCTCCAAATAATAATTTTTGTATTAGCAATATCAATTGTTCTGATCTGTAAGTATAATTAGTTAGCCTGATACACCATTACTAAAAGATCGGCAGGATTCATAAGCTTTACTTCTAAGCTGTAAACAAATACTACTTGACCTTATCGTATCCTGATAACTCCACGTTCCAGAGAAAGGATCACTTTGTTCCGAAAATACGGTCTCCTGCATCTCCAACACCGGGTACTATATACTTATCTTCATTCAGTCCGCTGTCCATTACTCCTGCGTATATCTCAACGTCCGGATGTGCAGACTTTATTGCTTCTACTCCTTCGGGAGAACAGATTATGCACATGAATTTTATGTTCTTTACTCCAAGTGATTTCAGCTCTGTTATGGCCGCTACTGCTGAATTTCCTGTTGCAAGCATGGGATCAACTATTATCGCATCACGCTCATGTATGTCATCAGGCATCTTTGAGTAGTACTTTACAGGCTCCTTGGTCTCAGGATCACGGAAAAGTCCTATGTGTCCTATCTTGGCAGCAGGAACAAGTGTGGTAACGCCTTCTATCATGCCAAGTCCGGCACGAAGGATAGGGATAAATGCCAGCTTCCTGCCGGAGATTATCTTCGTTTTTGCTACCGCTAACGGCGTCTCAAGCTCTATCTCCTTCAGCGGAAGATCGCGTGTGGCTTCATAGCATATGAACATTGCTATTTCAGATACAAGCTCGCGGAATTCCTTTGTTCCTGTGTTCTTATCACGCAGAAGTGATATCTTGTGTTGTACAAGCGGATGATCAATAATATGTAAGCTCATGGTTACAGCTTCCTTTCATTGTATTCGTTTTTTTCTATACAGTAGCATACCTCACCTACAGGTATGCTATCTTTTGATTTGAATCTCATTATATTGTCGGTGACGTGCATGTGGGACTTCTCAAGCACTCTTCCGGACTTCCGGTTCTCTGCACGGTGGTAGGCTTCAAGTCTTTCAAATCCGGTATGACTGAACAGAAAACCTATCAGTCCCTCCAGTGCCTCACCTGCATATCCTCTGCCCCAGAATTCCCTGCCGATACAGTATTCTATCTCTGCTGTCTTCTGTTCGCTCCAGACTTTGCACAGGGCGATCTGTCCTATATTTCTGCCGCTAAGTTTTTCTGTCATCGCCCAGCGGTAATATGACGGATCATCGTATGCAGAAATGTATCCTTTTATAAGTTTACTCACCTGCGATATATCAGCATATACGGGTTCGCCGTACTCCAGCTGGACATCAGGATCAGATGCCCAGTTGCTGAAAGCATCATCTGTATCGCCTTCACAGAACCTGCGGCATATCAGCCGCTCTGTCTCAAACGCGAGAGTTCCTGTATGCTTCATTTGTTTTCAAGATCTGCTATGAGGTCGATACGTCTCTGATGTCTGCCGCCTTCAAATCCGGTCGTCACAAAGATCTCTGCAAGCTCTGCCGCGAGTCCGCATCCCAGCGTTCTTGCTCCCAAGCACATAACATTTGCGTCGTTATGAAGCCTTGTGAATCTTGTGGAAAAAGAATCCGTGCAAAGTGCTGCCCTTATTCCTTTGATCTTATTTGCCGCCATAGACATTCCTATGCCTGTACCGCAGATAAGTATTCCCTTATCACATGCTCCGGAAAGAACTTCATTGCATACGCTCTCGGCAATCACGGGATAGTCACAGGGCTCTCCGTCTGTACCGAGATCCTTCAGTTCAAATCCCTTTTCAGACAATGCCTGCATTAATGCCTTTTTCATTTCAACACCTGCATGATCGCATCCAATAGCTATCATTTATTTCGCTCCAATCATAATAATTACTATGTTCAGGTCTTGTTTTTGTTCTCAAGATCCTTTTCAGCCTTGACTTTCTGTAAATATGAGACCTCCAGCTCGTCCGGTGATATCATATTTACTGAAGCACCTGCAAGACACACTCCTACAGCATTCTGAAGCCTGCTCTGAGGCGGTGCTATATTGAACATCGGTGAGCTATAGTCACTGAAAAATCCGGCTGCATCATCGCCGCAAAGCATTACCTTGCTTCCGCCGAATGCAAGTTCCTCTGCAAGTTCATCCCGGGATACTATGCGTTCATCACATATCTGACTTACACTGTATCCGTCGCTTTCATAAATGCAATTGTATACCAGCTCGCCGCGTGCCTTCATGACTGCGCATATCTTCCCTGTATACTGAAGATTGCTGCATGCCAGAGAAAGCATCGTTGATACTCCGCAGCATTTTATATCAAGTCCGAAGCTCAGTGCCTTCACTGCTGCTACTCCTATCCTGAGTCCGGTATAAGAGCCGGGACCATTCGCTACTGCTATGCCGCCGATATCGGTCAGCTCGCATCCGGTCTTTGCAAAAAGCTCCTTTACCATCGGCATGATGACCTGTGAATGAGTCTTCTGCGTGTACAGTGAACTCTGTGCAAGAAATACTTCGTTCTTCGTGTCAAACAGCGCTGCGGATGCTGTCTTGCCTGACGTATCAATCCCAAGCAGAAGCAAATCTTTCACCATCCTCTATTATTATCTCGCGTTCATTTTCGTCAATGCGGTTTATCGTCACATATATCGTTCCGCGAGGCAGGAACTCTTCTATATTCTCTGACCACTCAACTGCTGCTACGTTGCTCTCAAAAGGGTAATCATAGAATCCGGTGGATTCAAGGTCATCGCCGTTTTCAATCCTGTACATGTCAAAGTGATAAAGGTTGATGTGCTCTCCCCTGTATTCGTTCACAAGAGCAAATGTGGGGGAAGTCACATTATCACCTAAACCGAGTCCTATCGCCACTCCGCGGGTGAATGTGGTCTTGCCTGCGCCGAGTCCGCCTTTATATGCTATCATATCTCCTGCTTTCAGCAGCTTTCCGAGTTTTTCTGCTGCTGCTATGGTCTCTTCAGGAGAATGAGTTACTATCCTTATCATATCAGAAAAGTCCTGTTATGTTGCCGTTGTTGTCGCAGTCGATGTCAAGTGCCGCCGGCTTCTTCGGTAGTCCGGGCATTGTGAGGATATCTCCGGTATAGATAACGACAAATCCTGCTCCGGATGAAAGCCGCGCGTCTCTTACTGTGATGCGGAAGTTCTTTGGCTTGCCAAGCAGTGTGGGATCATCTGAGAGAGAATACTGTGTCTTTGCTATACATACCGCAAGATCACGGAATCCTATGCTCTCTATCTCCTTTATCGCCTTCTCAGCCTGCGGTGTATAGACTACTCCGTCTGCTCGATATATCTCAGTGGCTATCTTTTCTACCTTTTCCTTGATAGAAAGCTCTGTGCTGTACAGCGGTTTGAAGTCGGAGCCGTTCTCGGAACAGTACTGGATCGTCTCACATACCTTCTGCGCAAGGTCTATTCCGCCTTCGCCTCCCTTGGCGAATACTTCACACATGGATACGTCTACGCCCATTTCAGCACAGAAATCTTTCACGAACTTTATCTCGGCTTCAGTGTCACTTGCAAAGCGGTTTATAGCTACTACTACCGGTACATGATACTTGTACATGTTCTCAATATGAGTCTGGAGATTTACGATACCCTTTTCAAGTGCCCACATGTTCTCCTTTGCAAGGTCGTTCTTGAGAACTCCGCCGTTGTACTTGAGAGCCTTGATAGTTGCTACGAGCACTACGCATGCAGGCTTGAGCTTGCCGTAACGGCATTTGATATCAAAGAACTTCTCTGCTCCCAGATCAGAACCGAATCCTGCCTCTGTTATGCAGTAGTCACCAAGTTTAAGTGCAAGCTTTGTCGCACGGATCGAGTTGCATCCGTGTGCAATATTTGCAAAAGGTCCGCCGTGTATGAATGCAGGATTATTCTCAAGTGTCTGTACAAGATTCGGCTTGAGTGCATCTTTGAGCAGTGCTGTCATTGCACCGCATGCACCGAGCTGCTTTGCAAATATGGGTTCGCCTGAATAGTTGTACGCAACAAGTATATTGCCTATGCGCTCCTTCAGATCTGTTATATCTGTAGCAAGACAGAGGATAGCCATTATCTCGGACGCAACTGTAATGTTGAAACCGTCTTCACGCGGTACGCCGTTTGCCTTTCCGCCCATGCCTACTACGATATTTCTGAGCGCACGGTCATTCATATCAAGACAGCGCTTGAACATTATCCTTCTCGGATCAATGCCGAGTTCATTTCCCTGCTGAAGATGATTGTCTATCATTGCACAGAGAAGATTGTTTGCTGCTGTGATCGCGTGCATGTCGCCTGTAAAGTGAAGATTGATATCTTCCATGGGTACTACCTGCGCGTATCCGCCTCCGGCTGCTCCGCCCTTCATGCCGAAGACCGGTCCGAGAGACGGCTCTCTTAATGCCAGTACAGCATTCTTTCCGATACGTCCCATCGCTTCTGCCAGACCAACACTGACTGTGGTCTTTCCTTCTCCAGCAGGTGTGGGATTGATCGCTGTTACAAGTATGAGCTTTCCGTCATCCTTAAACGCAAGCTTTGAGTACAGATTTTCTGAAAGCTTTGCTTTATAATGGCCATACGGCTCCAGGTCATTTTCATCTATTCCGAGCCCCGCAGCGATCTCGCTGATCTTTTTCATTTTCGCATTCTGAGCGATCTCAATATCCGATAACATCAGACTACCTCCGGATTCAATAATATTTATTCTATTATAACACATCTGCTTCCGGATTGCAAGTTTTTTGAAGTCGATATCCAAGGAATTGAAAGAATTTTTTTCACAGAATTTTCACAAAAACTATTGACAAGTATTTTCCTATGTAGTATAATTATTAACATACACTTTAATAATTTAAAGCTTTACAGATTTAGTGCTGTAAGCTTGCAAAGGAGATTATTCTTATGGGAGCAAAAGCTGCAACTTTTGTCATACTCATCATCTATGTGCTTATTATGGTGAGTATCGGCATCTACACATCTAAGCGCACGAAATCTACGGAAGATTTCATGCTCGGAGGAAGAAGCGTCGGATCATGGCTGACCGCTTTCTCTTATGGTACTACATACTTCTCTGCCGTCGTTTTCATCGGCTATGCCGGTCAGTTCGGCTGGATGTATGGTGTTTCCGCTACATGGGTAGGTATCGGTAATGCTGTTATCGGAAGCCTTATACCATTTTTCCTCATCGGACGCAGAACAAGAATGATGTCAAATCACCTTGGCGCTAAAACTATGCCGGACTTCTTTGAGAAGAGATTTGGTTCATCTGCACTTAAAACTGCATCTGCTGCTATAGTTTTCATTTTCCTTATCCCTTATACAGCGTCAGTTTATAACGGCCTCTCAAGGCTCTTCGGCATGGTATTCGATCTCGGTGAAAACGGTCCGACTATTATTATAGTACTTATGGCTGTTCTTTCTGCTGCTTATGTTACTCTCGGCGGCTATAAGGCTACTGCCCTCAATGACTTCTTCCAGGGCATCATCATGCTGATAGGTATAGCTACTGTCGTTGCTCTTACTGTTCAGAAAAAGGACGGTTTCTCTGCTGCTGTCGATGCTCTTAATGCTATACCTGATTCTTCCGGAAATACAAATACACTCGGTTCGCTCTTCGGTCCTGATCCTATAAACCTTCTCGGCGTTGTTATCCTCACTTCTCTCGGTACATGGGGACTCCCGCAGATGGTCCAGAAGTTCTATGCTATCAAGAGTGAAGACGCTATAAAGAAGGGCGCTGTGATATCCACTTTCTTCGCTATCGTAGTTGCCGGCGGCTCATACTTCATGGGCGGTTTTGTAAGACTGTACTGCACTGTTAATGAAAATGACGAAAGCGGAAAGGCTTTTATCGAATCCGCTAACGGCAAGCCCGTTTTCGATAAAATGGTACCTGCACTCCTTGACAGCGCTATGCCTAATATCCTCATCGGACTCATAGTCGTTCTCGTTCTTTCTGCTTCACTCTCAACTCTTTCTTCACTCGTTCTTACATCAAGCTCAACTCTCACTAACGATCTTATCAAGCCTCATGTAAAGAATTTTGATGACAAGAAACAGATGACTACAATGCGCGTTTTCATCGCTATATTCCTTATCATTTCTGTAATTATAGCATGCAACAAAAATGCTTCGATATCAACACTTATGTCCTACTCTTGGGGAGCTCTTTCCGGTGCTTTCCTCGGACCTTTCCTCTTCGGTCTCTTCATGAAGAAAGCTTCTAAGGCTGCTTGCTGGACAAGCTTCATCACCGGTATCGGTATCAGTGTTACTCATATGTTCCTCTTCAGCCTTAACATCAGCGCTTTTGACAGTCTTAAAAAGTCTGTTGCTGATCTCGGCTGGAAGCTGAATATCCTCTCTCCCATTAATGCCGGCGCATTCGCTATGCTGGTGTCCCTCATTATCGTCCCTGTCGTAAGCTCGTTTACCAAGGCTCCCGACAAAGCTGTTGTCGATAACGCTTTCAGTGCGCTGAACACCGCTAAGGAATCCTGAAATACAGACGATAGTACAGAAAAAGCCTCCGGATGATCTCCGGAGGCTTCTTTTATTGCTTCGATTATCTCTTTACAAAGTACTCTTCGTACCACACGAGGAAGGTATATATCGTCCATACTTTACGCCAGTTATCTGAGTTTCCGCCGACGTATTCATCAAATATAGCGTTTATCTCGTCAAGATCAAAGAACTCTGCTGCCATGTCACTTCTGAACTTCGCTCTTACATCTGCATTGTATCTTTCATCTGCAAGCCAGATGCGTATCGGTACTATGAATCCCAGCTTCTTGCGGAAGGCTATCTCTTCCGGAAGCACCTTCGCTGCCGCTGTTCTGAACGCTACCTTGTTCTGCTCTTCGTTCACCTTGAATCTGGACGGCATTCTTGATGCTATGTCGAAGATCCTTCTGTCTGTAAGCGGCATGCGTATCTCAAGACCTGCTGCTGTGCTCATCTTGTCTACGTTCAGGTATATATCACCTTCAAGCCATATCTGTATATCTACATCTGACATTTTGGTCAGCGGATCAAGTCCTTCTGTCTCATCATAAATGTACTTCACAAGATCTATCGGCTTTATGTTCGGATCGTACTCCTTGAGTATACGCTCTTTTTCTTCTTCCTTCATTATGTTGGTGTTGCCGACATAGAATGTCTTCAGAGCATCACCATAACGCTCGGCATTGCGGTACATATTGTAACCGCCAAAGAATTCATCTGCACCTTCTCCTGAGTAACAGAGCTTGGTATGCTCAGCTGTTGCAAGGCATCCAAGGGTGAACACTATTGCAGAAGCATCGCCCAGTGGCTGCTCCATATTATACATAACATACGGTACGATGTCAAAATACTGCTCGGGCTGGATATTGGCTACAGAATGCTCTACATTAAGAAGTTCAGCTGTTTTGGCAGCTACGCGGGATTCATCGAATCTCTCTTCATCATATCCGCATGAATCAGCTCTCTTTGCGTCGCTCATGGCAAGTACATATGAAGAATCTACTCCGCCGGAAAGGAAGGATTCTGCGGTCTCGCCGTCTTCCTTGACTTCTGTCATAATGTGTGAAAGTGTGCTGTGTATCTCATCTGCCCATTCATCAAGCGTCTTGTTTTCATCAGGACGGAACTCCGGTTTCCAGTATCGGTGTATCTCCAGCTTGCCGTCCTTGTAGGAGAGCCAATGTCCGGGCATAAGCTTTTTTAGTCCTTTAAAGAAAGTGTCCTCTCCGGCTACATATGTGAGAGACATATATATCTGGAGCATCCCTTTGTTGAGTTCCTTTACAAAGCCGTCCATTTCCATTATCCTGCGTATGGAAAGGCTCGTCAGAAGCTTTCCGTCGGCTGTCTGGTAATAATAAAAGGGCTTCGTTCCGAACTGATCGCGTACACAGAACAATTCCTCTTTACTTGCGTCCCATATGGAAAATGCAAACATTCCATAGATATGGTCGGCTATGTCATGCCCCCATTTTTCGTAAGCTTTTTCGAGTATTGCCAGTTCGCGCTTTTCACGCGGAAGTGTTCCTTCCACTCCGAGTTCAGCACACAGCTCTTTCCAATTTCGTATATGTCCCCTGTATTCCTGTATTTCTGCCATTGCATTGTCTCCTTTCGCATTTATACTATTCTATTCAGAAAATGTTGCAGTCATACCGCGTTTATAGTATTATCACCAGACGCGGTATGACCTGAGTTAGTTATTCAGTTTTCAACTTCATAATTGAGCGGACGGTTCATCAGTGTTGTAAGTGCTTTTCTTATATCTCCGCCGTTGAAGAGCACGTCGTTGAGCTGCTCGGTTATCGGCATCTCTACTCCAAGCTTCTTCGCAAGTTCGTATGCAGCCTTACAGCAGAAATACCCTTCAACTGTGCCGACACGCTCGACTGCTTCTTCCGGTGATACGCCCTGACCGATCAGTATACCTGCACGGCGGTTCCGGCTGTGCATGCTCGTACATGTCACTATAAGATCACCTATACCTGTAAGTCCGCTGAATGTGCTCGTCTTAGCTCCGCATGCCTTTCCGAGACGTGCTATCTCGTGTATTCCGCGTGTCATGAGCGCTGCTTTGGTGTTGTCACCGTATCCAAGTCCGTCACATACGCCAACACATAATGCGATTATATTCTTGAGTGCTCCGCCGATCTCACATCCGATCACGTCGTTGTTGAGATAGATCCTCATATAGCTGTTGCAGAGCTGGTTCTGTATATACTCTGCTGCTTCGTGATTCTCAGACGCTGCTACTATAGTGGTGGGAATGCAGCGTGCAACTTCTTCTGCATGTGACGGTCCGGATAAAACTACAAGTTTATCTGTGTCTATCTCTTCTTTTATTACAGTGCTGAGTGTCTTGAGGGTTCCCTCTTCAAGCCCTTTTCCCGTATTTACTATCACCATTCTGTCATCTACATACGGTGCAGCTTCCTTGGCTACATCTCTGACAAATGATGAAGGGATGCCGAATATGAGTATGTCACATCCCTTTACACATGAGATGTCGCTGGTCATTGCTATGCTCTCTGAAACAGGAACACCCGGCAGTTTCTGGACATGCTCGCCGTGACTGCGGATCTCATCTATCTCGGACTGGAATTTAGACCATACCGTTACGTTGTGCTTTCCGCAGTGTTCTGCCATTATTGCAAGGCTGAGTCCGAATCCTCCCGAACCAAGAATGACGATATTTGCCATGCTTATTCCTCCTTTGTCATCTCTGTCTGACCAAATCTGAATTTTCTTTCAGTTCCGTCCCTAAGTCTTTCTATGTTGCTTCTGTGCATCCATATTACCAGTGCACACATCGGCAGTGACAGGACCATGTATAGAAAGCTCCTGCCAAATCCGTTTCCACCGACCCACCATGACATGAGAAGTGTTGCAAGCGGACAGTAGGCTGTGCCTATTATTGATGCAAGTGATACATATTTCGATAATGCAAGCACTACTATGAATATTGCAAGCAGTGCGAAAAACACCTTTGTGTCTACGATTATGAATGTGGATACTCCGACAAGTACGCCCTTTCCGCCTTTAAATCCGTAATATACCGGAAATACATGGCCTATTATGGCAAACAGTCCGGCTATATAGCCGATGTAATGCGTATCGTTTCCGGGACTCAGACCTGCACCGAGAAGATAGCAGACGCCTCTTGAAAGTGCAACTGCTATTATTCCCTTCAGTACATCACCGAGAAGTGTTATCAGTGCACAGGTCTTTCCGGCACAGCGAAGAGTATTCGTAAGCCCCGCGTTATGGCTTCCCATATCACGGATATCTCTGTTTTTCATCAGCTTTACTACTATGATCGAACTATTTATACTGCCGAGGAAGTATCCGGATGCAGCAGCAAATATAAGCGCTAATATTACCTTCATTACTTATCATTTCCTCCCCGCTCCCTGACTATGAAACGGACGGGTGTCCCCTCAAGTCCAAAGGTTGAGCGTATCTGATTTTCAATATACCTTCTATAGGAAAAATGGAACAGATCCGCACGATTGACAAATGTTACAAATGTCGGCGGCTTGGTAGAAGGCTGCGTCATATAGTATATCTTCAAACGTCTGCCCTTATCCGAAGGCGGCTGCACTCTTGTTGTAGCATATGCAAGAACATCATTCAGCATTCCTGTTGAGATACGCATACTGTTCTGCGTGTATGTGTACTTTATAAGCTCATAGAGCTTGTTAATGCGCTGACCGGTCTTGGCGGATATGAAGACGAAAGGTACATAGGACATAAAGCTGAAGTCGTTCTCAAGTTTTGTGCGGAATTCGTTCATGGTCTTGTCGTCTTTCTCGATCAGATCCCATTTATTGACCGCTACTACGCAGGCTTTTCCCTGTTCATGGGCATATCCTGCCACCTTTGAATCCTGCTCGGTAAAGCCTTCGGATGCGTCAAGCATGATAACACATACATCCGCTCTGTCAACTGCCATATATGCTCTCAGCACACTGTAATGCTCTATCTTTTCGGTGACTTTTGACTTTTTCCTTATGCCGGCTGTGTCGATAAATACGAATTTTCCGTATTCGTTTTCGATCACCGTGTCCGTTGAATCGCGCGTTGTGCCTGCTATATCTGATACTATCACGCGCTCTTCTCCGGCGATCTTATTTATAAGCGAGGACTTTCCTGCGTTCGGCTTTCCTATGACGGCTACTTTGATGTGGTCGTCGTCATACTCCTCTTCCTTCGCATCAGGCAGATATTCATATATCTTGTCCAGCATATCACCTGTGCCGTGACCGTGTACCGATGATATCGGGTACGGATCTCCGAGTCCGAGGTTGTAGAACTCATATAGTTCAAGCGGAGGTTCACCAAGCGTATCTACTTTGTTTACTGCAAGTACTATCGGTTTTCCGCTTTTTAGCAGCATTTGCGCTACTGTATAGTCATCTGATGTGACGCCGCATCTGATATCAGTCACGAATACTATGACGTCGGCTTTCTCAATCGCAAGTTCGGACTGACGCCGCATCTGCGAAAGTATAACGTCATCACTGTCAGGCTCGATACCTCCCGTGTCGACGACCATAAACTCTTTACCGCGCCATTCGCATTTGGAATATATCCGGTCTCTTGTAACACCGGGTGTATCTTCAACGATCGAGAGCCGCTGTCCTATAAGCTTGTTGAATAGTGTCGATTTTCCGACATTCGGTCTTCCGACAACAGCTACTATCGGTATTGACATATTAACATCTCCTTTCCTGATAATGCATCAGTATTCGACGCCCAATATGGCGTCAAGCAATTCAAATCCATCTCTGTCTGTGGTTCTGACTTTTACCCCCAGTGCTTCTTCTGCGTCCGTTATCGTCAGATCGTCAAGGAACACTTCGCTGTCACGTCTCACCATTGCGGAGGATATCAGCAGTTCACTGCCAAGCTCTTTCCCCCTGAGCTGAGCTATCAGATCCTGACCTGTTATGAGCCCGGATACTGTTATTGTTTCACCAAAGAAGTCATTCCGTATGCGATAGACATCGCACTCAAGCCCCGGGAATCGGGCTTCTGCTGACTTCGCAAGGCTGTTTATAGTATCATAGGCAAGATATCCGGTCGCCATGGACACATGGCGCGGAGTGCCGTCCCACTCAGCAAGCTCAAGTGCCTGTTCGAATTCATCTATCAGCGATCTGAGCATGCCTACGCCGTTTTCATACTGAGGATAGTCTTCATATGCCTCGGCAGGCGGAAGTTCACGCCCGGCTGTAAGATACAGCTCATCGGAGGGAAATACTGTTCTCGTTCCGTATTTTTCAAGGAATTCGCGCTGAAATGACTCAATTATATCTACAGTCTCAGCTGCTCCTTCCTTTGTAAATGTTGTCAGAGGATATAAGCCCTGTCTGTATTTTGTAACGCCTACGGGTACGACTGCCATGCTCGTTATATTAGGCATCAGGCTGCCAAGATCACGCAGCGACCTTCTCAGTTCGTCTCCGTCATTTAGTCCGGGACAGCATACTATCTGACAATTCAGCTTTATTCCGTTCTCTGCCAGCTGGTAGATGTATTTCAGCTTCTCTCCGGCAAAACGATTGTGCATCATCTTTACCCTGAGTTCGGGATTTGTCGTGTGCACCGAGACATTTATATTCAGCTTCATCTGGATTATTCTGTCAATATCAGACTGACTCATATTCGTCAGCGTTACATAGTTTCCCTGAAGGAATGACAGACGCGCATCATCATCCTTAAAATAAAGCGTTTCACGCATCCCCGGCGGCATCTGATCTATGAAGCAGAACACACACTTATTGCTGCATGACTGCTTATTGTCCATCAGGAATGTTTCAAATTCAAGCCCGAGATCATCATACTCGTCCTTCTCAACAACTACAGTATCTCTCACGCCTTCACGTTCATACTCTATACGGACTGTAGTTTCTGCTGCGTAATACATGTAGTCAAGGACATCCTTTACGCTGTGACCATTGAGCGAGATGAGTACATCCCCTTCTCTGATACCATATCTGTATGCAGGCGATCCTTTTGTGACGCTGCTAATCTTTACCATAATTCGTCTCCAGAATGTTAAA
The DNA here is from genome assembly GCA_002373775.1 of Ruminococcus flavefaciens. Taxonomy (GTDB): domain Bacteria; phylum Bacillota; class Clostridia; order Oscillospirales; family Ruminococcaceae; genus Ruminococcus; species Ruminococcus flavefaciens_M. Next base: position 96,121 of record DFJW01000083.1, read on the forward strand.
AAGGAGAGAAGGAATACTCCTCCTCTCCTTCTCATGCGATCGTGTTCAACTGATTACTCAGCGTCCATTTTAAGAACTTCAACGCCCTTATAGAAACCGCAGTTCTTGCAAACCTTGTGCGGAGCCTTAAATGCGCCACAGTTGTCGCATTTGGACATAGCGGGTGCTTCAAGCTTCCATACAGCACTACGTCTCTTATCACGTCTTGCCTTGGAAGTTTTTCTCTTCGGTACAGCCATTCTGGCACCTCCTTACAGTCAGAGCTTCACAGCTCACGTTAATTAAGACAATCACACTGGGATTCGTTCAGATCACAGCCACATACCATACAAAGTCCTTTGCAGTCATCCTTGCAGAGGCTCTTCGTGGGAAGCTGCAGAAGCAGATCCGTTAATGCGATCTCATTCATTTCAATGCTCTCGCCATCAGCGACTACATAATCATCATTGTCGCCGTTGATGGAAGGAACAACAATATGGTCGAAAGAGTACTCATAATCCCTCAGGAACTCTTTCAGGCATCTGTCACAGCTGTGACGGAGCTGAAATGCTGCGGTATACTCAAGGTACACAACGCCTGCCCTGTTGAATATGCGTCCTGACAGACGGACCGGGGTACTGAAATCATGCCCCTTTACATGTCCGAGTTCGTCGGAATCAATCTCGCCTTCAAAGGACTTTGACTCGCCGACTATACTGAATATTTGTTTTAGATTGATCTTCATAGTTATGATCCTATCAGAGCACCATAAAATATATTATACACCAGTTGCCGGAATATGTCAATAGTATGGCGCAAAAAACCCGGATTAATTAAGAATTATTTTATAAACTGAGTTACGCTCTCGGGAAGCTCGGAATTGTCAGCAGATACTGTGAAGATGATATTTGCATCATCACCTGTGAGCTTGTCAAGCTTTTCAAGGAGTGCGCCGAATGCGTCATAGTCGCGTCCGCCGATCCTGAAGATGCCGTCGATGTAAATATGTGTGATATCATAGTTGCTTGCAAGAAGTCCTGCGATGAAGCCGTAGAAAGTATCATATCCTTCGATATTGTAATACTCTGTGTCGCACCATCTAACCTTACGGCTTATAGAATACCTTACTGTAGAACCTTTTTCAACACATACGATGCTGCCGTTTGAGGACTTTACTGCCTCGTTGATCTCGTCGATGAGGATCTTTGTCTTGCCAGTGCCTTTTTTACCAGTAATAAGTTTGATCATAATTTACTCCTTCCGTGCCTTGCGGCATTTGTGACGTTTATTGATATAGCAAGCCGGGATCAGCCGAGTTTAGCCTCAAGAGCAGCCTTTGCGCCCTCATAGCCAGGCTTTCCAAGCAGAGCAAACATATTTGACTTGTAACTCTCTACGCCGGGCTGGTTGAACGGATTAACTCCGAGTACATAACCAGATATTGCACATGCCTTCTCAAAGAAGTAGATCATGTAGCCGACGCTCTCTTCAGTAGTGTCATCCAGCTCAAGTATGATGTTGGGAACTCCGCCCTCTGTATGAGCAAGTACTGTTCCTTCGAATGCCTTTCTGTTTACAACAGACATGTTCTGATTTGTGAGGAAGTTGAGACCGTCAAGGTTTTCCTCATCAGGCTCAAGGAAGAGATCTGTCTTGGGATTCTTGATATCTACGACTGTCTCGAAGAGAATACGAGCACCGTCCTGGATGTACTGTCCCATAGAGTGGAGATCTGTTGAGAATACTGCTGCTGACGGGAATATGCCCTTGTTGTCCTTGCCTTCGCTCTCGCCATAGAGCTGCTTGTACCACTCTGACATCATTACGAAGCTCGGATCGTATGATACCAGCATCTCAACTGACTTGCCCTTTCTGTAAAGGATGTTTCTGAGAGCTGCGTACTTGTAGCAGTCGTTATTGTCAAAATCAGCACAGAAATCGCTCTGAGCCTTTGCTGCGCCCTTCATAAGTGCGTCTATATCGCATCCTGCTACTGCTATGGGAAGCAGACCAACTGCTGTGAGTACAGAGAAACGGCCTCCTACATCATCCGGGATAACGAATGTCTCGTAACCCTCTGTATCAGATAAGCTCTTGAGTGTTCCTCTTGCCTTGTCTGTTGTAGCAAATATACGGTTTTTTGCCTCTTCCTTGCCGTACTTGTCTTCTACCATCTTCTTGAAGATACGGAATGCAAGTGCAGGCTCGGTAGTTGTACCGGACTTTGAAATTACATTTACTGAGAAATCCTTATCCTTGCAGAGACCGATGATCTCGTTGAGGTAATTGGGATTGATGCTGTTGCCAACATAGTAGATATCAGGTGTATCCTTTGATATGTTATTGTAAAGAGGCGACTTGAGGAGCTCGATAGCTGCTCTTGCTCCGAGATAAGAACCGCCGATACCGATAACTATAAGGATGTCTGAATTTGACTTGATCTTTTCAGCAGCAGCCTTGATACGCGCAAATTCTTCTTTATCATAAGCAGTGGGAAGATCGACCCAGCCAAGGAAATCATTACCGAGACCAGTCTTGTTGTGAAGTGATGCAGCAGCAGCCTCTACCTGAGCCTTGATGCCTGCAAGTTCATCTTCATTCACAAAATCACTGAGATATTTGGTATTGAGTTTTAAAGCCATTTTGTATTTACCTCCATTGCACACGATCATCGTGCGCTCATAATTTACCAACTATATGATACTATATTTTCGGATATTTTTCAAGTCCCTTTGGACCATTATCAAAACATTTGTAAGTGATGCACATTTGTCAACAATACTATTCAGCCAATTTGCACAACATTTTCTTCAGAATATATCCCATATCCAATTTAAGAATAGTTCTTTTAGCTATTATGTCGCACTCATACAGAAGGGTTTTATTCTCATAAAAGGCTGCTGTCCCTACGATCTGCCCCTCTGATACCGGCGCCTCTATATATTCAGGCAGCACGGTGACCGTGCTCACAGTACCGGTGCCTTTCGGGATCACAAGTGCACTCTGGGAACGGAGTCCTATCTCCACAGCCGGCTCTTCGCCTTTGACCACTCTTAGCGGATGCAGAGCTTCATCCGGATATAATGTAGCTGTTACCGAATACTGGTTTTTACCGTACTTGATAAGCTCTTTTGCCTTTGCATACGCGCTCGCCTCGTCTACAGCACCCAGAACTACAGATATGTACACTGTTCCAGAACCGGTACGCGCTCCTTCTGCTATGCTGTACCCCGTCTGCTCATAGTGCGCCGCTTTAAAGCCGATGTGACCTTCATAAGTACGTGCAAGAGTATTCTCATTAACAAGTTCCGCTTTTCCGTCTTTGACAAAATCACGCCATGTTGAAAAATAGTCCGTCAAAAAATCGTATCCGCTGAGAGCTGAGCATATTACTGCTATGTCCTTTGCAGTGCTTATATTCCCCTCCTCGGGATACCCGAAAGGTGATACAAACACACTGTCCCTTATTCCAAGATCAAACGCCTCACTGTTCATTCTGCGTACAAATCCGTCCGTGCTTCCTTCAGACTTCTCAGCAAGCACCATAAGCGCATCATTCGCATTTCCTATGATGACACTTTTCAGCAGTTCGTCAACCGTCATTTTATCCCCGGGTTCAAGCCATACTACTGCACCTCTGATGCCGGTAACGCTGTCTGACGCCGTAAGGACATCGCTGAGCGCGTATCTGCCTGTGCTTATATCTTCAGCTATAAGCAGCAGCGCCATAAGCTTGGTAAGATAGCCTGCATCAGCCGGCTTTTCGGCATCCTTCGATGCAAGGACTGTCCGCGTCTCCGCCTCTATCAGGACATACGAATCCGGCTCGGGTGCAGGAACTCTTTGACTGCGCACCATGCTGACCGGTGGGATTAGAAGCACTGATGCACATAACGTCAGTATGATCTTACGGATCACGATCATATATATCACCTCATTGGATTATATGTCGTAAATCCGCTTAAAATACAAAAAGCGGGCAGCTAATGGAACTGCCCACTTCATCGTCGTTGGATCACTGCGTCCAGCGATCCACCCGTTTATTTCTTAATCGTTGTAATTATATACCCGTCGGAATTGTTTCCGGATATGGTATAGTTGCCCGAAATCGGCACACGAGCAAGCGTCGAATCACCCATGGATCCAACACTGTAAATTTCATATTCAACACCGTCAAGGCTGTATGAAAAAGCCTTGTCAAAGGTGTAGTCCTTCAGAAACTCAAGATATTCCTCCAGACACATGCCCTTCTCATTCATAATTGCCGCATGGACATTTCCTACATAACGCAGATGCCAAGGGCAGTAGTCATTCATAGTAACATCTTTTTTGCCTTGCGGATATCTCACGATAAATCCATACCGCGCACAATTATCCACAACCCATGACTCGGTATCGCGGCCGTCGTATTCTATTACGCTTCCATAGCCGTTCAGAGCCAGATCAACGGTATTTCCTGTTGCTGATTCAGGAAAATACCTGGGACAGAAAGAACCCTCACCTGTAAAAGTTTCGGTGGTCCCGTACACTATAAAATCTGCAAGTCCCGTTGCCGTATGGTAATCTTCCATCATCTTGTTGAACGCTTCAGCTGCGTCCTCATTGAGTCTTACCGTTTCGCTTACAAGCGTATAATACTCGTTTTTATTCTTATAGAGATTCACCATGCCAGAGTTTGCTACCTCTGTTACCGGTCTCTCTTCTGTAAAAACAGCAAGCGCTCCTGTTGACAGTTTGGATGAAGGTATGCTAAGCTCAGAAAAACCCAGATTAGCAACGCCTTCAAATGCTGTAGTAGGCTCAGATTCATTTCCCAGGCTGCGTGTATCAGCAGTCGCTATCTCGACATTTCTTGTTGAGTTGGAACTGAAATCACCGCTCACCACAATATTGTTAGACTCACTCTTAAAGAGGTCCCTTCTGAAATTATCAAGCAAGAATATGCTGCCTGATACCAGACACATCGCCGCAGCGACACGTCCCCATCTAAGGCGTCTTTTTGCCATTTTTTATATCCTCCAAGGTTTTTGTTCTCCACACGTGCGGATGCCGCTGATCTTTTTCTGTTCTGCTGCCGTTTCTTTTTTGTTCTTGCAGCTAAATGCGGTATCTCTGTTATTCTGTTATTCTCGTTCTTTGTTCTTGCGCTTTTCGCGTTCTTTTTCTTCGTTCTGCCGCTTCTTTGCTCTACTCCGCAAATAGCTTTCTCTCTCTTTTTTGTTTTGTTTCCTTGTTTGTCCTATTAGCAGCCTGAGGCTGCTTTCTGTTTCTTTGTTTTGTTTTGCCTTGTCTTTCTTTTTATGTATTCATCGCGCGGGAGGCTCGTAACGGTCTCCCTTGGCACAGTACACACTATAGGCACTCAACGTGTCATAGATGTTGTTCCAATTAGTCTTGCCCCCGCATAACACGAGGATAAAGGTCTTTCCTCCGACCTCTGCAAAGCTCTCTATACAATTTCCCGATTCGTCTGTATATCCGGTCTTTCCGCCTTTTATCAGCACGCCCGGCATTTCATCGCCGTACATTCTCGAAAACAATGTGCTGGTAAATGTGAGCCCTTCAGGATTCAGCTCTGTCGGACCGTATTTATACTCATAACATTCCAGTATCTCGCGGCATGTGCTGTTCTGGATTGCGTACTCCAGTATCACAGCCATATCCTCTGCCGTACTGTAGTGGTCAAGATCATGCAGCCCTGACACATTTGTAAAATGAGTGTTCTTCAGTCCCATCTCTTCAGCCTTGCTGTTCATTAACGCAACAAAAGCTTCTTCCGATCCTGCAATATGCTCTGCACATGCTAATGAAGCATCTGCGCCCGACATCAGTATCATTCCGTACAAGACATCTTTCAGTTCCGGAGTCTCGCCCGGTACAAAACCTGCTCTTGAAGCATCAAGAGCGATCATCGGATCTACCATTTCATTTGTTATCAGTACTCGCTCTGACATGTTGCTGATGTTCTCAACAGCTACTATCAGCGTCATTACCTTTGTCAGTGACGCAGGATACATCCTGCCTCTATGATTTCTGTACGCTATCACTTCGTTATCGTCGGCATTGATAAGGATCGAATGCGCCGCATCATAGTCATCACTGAATCTTACAGATCTATCAGTCATTTCCGGATAAACGACAAAAGGCACAGCCGTTTCTCCCTGTGCAGAAGCTTCGCTGCTGTCTGTAACTGCCTCTTTGTTCTGACTTGCTTCTTCATCCGTGGTAAGAGTGATTACCTCCGAAGAGTCAGCTGAGTCGGTGTCCACATGTGTTTCTGTGAACGTACAGGCAGTACTGAAAGCACCTATAACTAACTGAACTAAAAGGAAAATCGCTGCGCCGGTTTTACAACTGCGTAACATTACTTTTATTTTCCTCTCTTTGTTCGTTCTACACTTTTATGTTAATATATCTCTGTGTATATATTATAATACATTTTTCTTATGATGTCAACAAATTTCAAAATGATTCTGATTTTCTCCAAATTGCACAAACTTAACTGTCAGTATTCTTGCATTCTAACAATTTGTTTCCACTTTTCCGCATTATACGGTCATTTGCTATCCGTCAGTGCTTGCGCCTCGTTATGCTAAATCCTGTGTTTTGCTTGTGACACAGCACAATATATTGTGTCCGCAGACCTTTGAAAATCGAACTATCATTATAATACTGAAAAAAATGCTGCGCATTGAAACGCAGCATTTTTAGTTTATACTATTTACTTTTATCCAGTTCTTTCAGAGCCGATGAAAGTGCTATGAGTTCATCCATTTCAAGCTGTTCAAGCCGTACATTCTCAGCCAGTCCGGCATTGCGCAGTGCCTCTCCTACCACCTCCTTGGATATTGAAAGCTGTGAAGAAAGCGCATTCAATGCCGTTTTTCTTCTCTGTGAAAATCCACCTTTGACTACACGGAAGAAGTATTTTTCGGATTCCGGATCAAGCATCGGTTCTGCGTATGGTTCGATTTTTATTACTGCCGAGTCCACATTCGGCGCCGGCATGAAACTGCCGCGGGATACTCCGAACAGCTGCTTGGCTTTTCCGTAATAGTTCACTGCCACAGTTATCGCTCCGGATTCCCTTGAACCTACTTTTGCGCAGAGACGCTGTGCCGCTTCCTTCTGTACCATTACTGTTATAGATTCTACCGGCAGTCTGCTCTCAAGCAGCAGCATCAGCACGGGAGATGTTATATAGTACGGAAGATTGGCACATACTGCGGCTTTCAGCCCTTTGAAGTCTTCTTCGATTATCTTCCTGAGATCACATTTCATAACGTCTTCGTTGTATATGTGAACATTGTCAAATCCTTCAAGTGTCTCTTCAAGTATCGGCAGAAGACGGGTATCTATCTCTACCGCTGATACCTTGTCTGCACGGAGAGCGAGTTCCTTTGTCAGTACGCCTATACCTGTTCCTATTTCAAGTACTCCATAGCCCTGACGTGCATTTCCGTTCTCTGCTATTTTCGGGCATATATCGGGATTGATTATGAAGTTCTGCCCGAGACCTTTTGAAAAACTGAAACCATGCCGTCCAAGTATTTCCTTTACTGTTCCTATGTTTGTAAGATTCATCCTGCACCTCAGACCTTGTGTTTTTCTTTTTCCCTGAATTCGCTCTGCTTCGCATCATTCAGCTTTTCCATATTGTTTACAAGATAGTCAGCTGAACGGTAAGCATGCTGAAAATCTGTGTCCTTGAAGTGCACTTTCAGATCAACATACTCTCCGTCGATGTTTATGTCAAGTCCGCTGATCTGACGTCCGGGATGTTTGCTGTAGGCATATTCTATATATGCATCTATCTCTCTGCGCTCCATTTCGCCGCCTGTTATATTGATCTTCATAGTTACCTCCGTTCTTGTATGTGATCAGTTATTTTCGTATGCTGAACAAACTGCTTCCGCACATTTCATGCCGTCTACTGCCGCTGATACTATTCCTCCGGCATACCCTGCTCCTTCTCCGCATGGGTAAAGTCCTGCCGCAGACAATGAAACAAGATCTTCGCCTCTGTTTATCCTTACAGGTGAACTGCTCCTGCTCTCAACTCCCGTAAGAACGGCTTCTGCATCATCAAACCCAGGTATCTTTTTCCCCATCTCTTTTATTCCGAGCCGCAGGCTTTCACAGACGAAATCCGGCAGATATTCGTCTGGAAGCGCAAAACGTGTGCCGGGAAGATATGACGGCTTCACTCTGCCGAAAATATTTTCTCCACCGTCTAAAAACGCTCCCAGCACCGAAACTGGCGCGTGATAATCAGAGCCGCCGGCTATATATGCTTTTTCTTCTATTTCCCGCTGGAAATACATCCCGGCAAGCGGATGATCGCTGCCGTAATCCTCTGGGCCGACATTCACCAGCAAGGCGCTGTTTGAGTTTTCTTCATTTCTCGCAAAGTAACTCATGCCGTTTACCGCCAGTCTCCCGTTCTCGGAGGATGCTGCCATTACTTCGCCTCCCGGACACATACAGAAAGTGTAAAGTGTCCTTCCGTTAGGCAGATGTACCGCAAGCTTATAATCAGCTGCTTTCAATGCCGGATGTCCGGCTGATCTGCCATACATCGCCCTGTCTATATCCTGCCGCAGATGTTCGATACGGACACCTACAGCAAAACTCTTCTGTGACAGACTTATGCTTTTTTCATGCAATAATTCAAATACGTCCCTTGCACTGTGCCCTGTGGCGAGTATCACCTGTGATGTGCTGATGCTGTTTTGGCTGCCGTCTTTTTCGTAGCTGACAGATACTATCCTGCCTTCTGATATGTCAAATCCGCAGAATCTCGCTCCGAACCTTACTTCTCCGCCAAGACTGATAACACGCTCTCGCAGTGCCTTTACCACTCCGCGAAGTTTGTCCGTTCCTATATGAGGCTTGGCAAGCCACAATATCTCTTCGGGTGCTCCGAACTCGACAAATTTTTCGAGTATCCAGCTTATCCGTCTGTCCTTTACTCCTGTAGTCAGTTTTCCGTCTGAAAATGTTCCTGCTCCGCCTTCTCCGAACTGCACGTTGCACTCCGGATCAAGCTTTCCGGTAGTCCTGAAAAGCTCGACCGACTTGCAGCGTGTATCTACGTCGGCTCCCCGTTCAAGTACTATCGGCCTTGCTCCTGCCATTGCAAGAACAAGTGCCGCAAACATGCCTGCCGGTCCGAATCCTACTACGACCGGTCTGCATCTGCCTTTATACGCCGGCGGGATGTAATCTTCTTTTGTGACCGGTACTGCATTCTTTATAATCCTGAGAAGTTTTCCTTCGTTATCTGCGGTGATATCGACGGATATTATAAAGTGGACATCGTTCTTCCGGCGTGCATCTACCGATCTTTTCGAAAGTCTGACACTTTTGATGCTTTCCCGTTTTATGCGCAGTTTTTTTGAGCACAGCTCCTCAAGCCCGGAAAAATCAAAATCAAGAGGGACACTTATCCCATTTACCCTTATCATCCGGTCACTCCTTTCAGCTGCATCGCTGCATTCTTTCCGGCAACGTACCCGGATGACCATGCCCATTGCAGATTGTAGCCTCCGCAGTCGCCTACTATATCAAGTATCTCTCCGCAGAGGTATACTTCCGGTTCAAGCTTCGAACGAAGTCCGACATCCACACATGCGGCGTGGACACCGCCCATTGTCGCCTGTGAATTCTTCCACGGTGCTGCTCCTGTCACTTTGAATTCCAGCTGCTTTATACGCCGGCATATCTTGTCAAGATCAGCGTCGGTCAGTTTACATATCAGCTCGTTCATCGGTCTGCCAAGAGTGTTCTTTACTATGCAGACCGCAAGGTTCTTAGGGAAAAGTCCGGTAAGCAGTTCTGCTGTTTCCTGACTGCTGCGGACTCTGCGTATCTTTTTCAGCCGTTCAAACAGTTCTGCATGTGACATATCAGAAAGGTCCGCTCTCAGTATCAGTCCGCCTTCGTACTGCTGATACAGATATGCAAGATCAAACACACATATGCCGGATACGGTATTCTCTGTGAACTGTATCTCACCATATCGGCTCTCAAGTTCTTTGCCGCCTGATACCGCGGTTATCTTTCCCTTGACACGGACGCCCTTCAGTCCTTTCAGAGATTCCGGAGCTGCTTTTAACGGAGCTACTGCCGGGCATATATTCGATACCTTATATCCTTTATTCCTCAGCAGGCGCATCAATGTTCCGTCTGTTCCCATGTCGGGGGCGGCATATCCTCCTGCTGATATCACCAGGCGGCGGCAGCTGAGCTTTCTTCCGTCCTTCGCATGCAGAGTTACTATGCCTTTGTTTATGACGTAATCGACTACGTCAAATCCACATATCTCGTCTATCGAGAGTTCTTTCATCCGCATGCGCAGTGCGCTGAGCACCGATGCTGCCGAATTGCTGGCAGGATACATCCTGCCCTGCTCATCTGTTACACATACTACGCCAAGCTCTATGAACATGTCTTCCGCAGTTGGTGCAGCTCTGAATATCTCTTCTGTGAATGCGACTGAACCGTGATAATGAGAGACGGAAAGATCAGTGTTGCTCAGGTTGCATCTGCCGTTGCCGGTCGAAAGTATCTTCTTTCCCACACGGTCAAGCCTCTCTGCTACTGCAACTGACAATTCAGGACAATTCTCTTTTGCCGATATCGCAGCAGCTAACCCGGATGCGCCTCCGCCGGCTATAATTATATCATGATCCATTTTATCACCTCAGTCCGGTATAATATCTATCACTGCTACCTCAGGACGGTTATTGAACCTTATAGGAGCAGGTGCTGCACCAAGTCCGGAAGTTATGAACATGTATCCGCCGTTATAACTGAATAAGCCTTTGTCATATACCGGCATATCCTTGTACCTTATCTCGGGAATCCACGCTCCTGTTTCAGAATAGTACAGCGGCCCCATTCCAAATGGAAGCTGTATCATTGAGCCGTGTGTATCGGCACATATCGTCAGGTCAGCTCCGAATTCTGCGAATTTCTCGTAATTCGGGATGTGTGCGAGCAGTATGGAATAGCAATCGTCTTCAAGTTCAAATTCATTGTGAAGATCAAATGTCGAACTGTAGTACACATTGTCTATACCTATTATCTGGAAACGCGCTCCGTTTACCTCAATTATGTCGCACTGATAATCCATGAGTTTCGCGCCGGTCCTGCGGACCGCTTTCTTATAGTAAGCATCCGTGTCGTGTTCTCCGGTGACTACATATACCATATAGCCCTCATCAACTACCGACTGTATCAGCTCTACCGCTTTGTCTATAAGATCATTGCTGCTCTCTCGCGTGTACATATCTCCCATTATCATTACGATATCAGGATCAGTCTTGTTTATCTTCCGGAGTATGCGCTTGTTGCTTATGCCGTGCTTTGTAACATGCTGGTCGCTTATGACTGTAAGTCTTACAGTTGACGACACTTTATCAGAGCTTATACTCAGCTTGTTTATCTTTATCGTATAATTGTTGAACCACCAGAACAGGAACATAAGTATCAGTGCAGCACAGAAGCGCCTTATCCTGAACTTTGCCCTTGAACGTTTTTTTCTGACTGCCGGTCTCTCTTCGGCAGGCGTGTCTTCCTCTGCTGTTTGTCCGAAAAATTCTTTTATCTCTTCTTCATTCATTATGTATTATCCTTTATATGAACATCAAGCTGATTGAACGGTATCTCTATATTCTCAGCATCCAGACGCGCTTTTACAGCTTCGTTCATATTATACTTTTCCGCTATGTAGTCTTCATTCTTTACCCATACGAGAACATCTATAGAGATCGAGCTTTCGTTGTGCGATGCCATTCTCACTACAGGCAGCTTATCCTTCAGGATAAGCGGTTCATGAGCTATTACGTCCAGTATAGCCTCACGCGCCTTATTGAAATCCGCACTGTAGCTTATATCATATCTCAGGTCGATACGCCTTGTGGGATTGTCTGTATAATTTACTATCTTTGCATCCGCTACTTTTCCGTTGGGTATGAATACGGTCTTGTTGTCAAACGTGATTATTCTTGTGTACAGGATGCTTATGGATTCGACTTTTCCCACGGAATTGTCGATCTCTATCGTATCCCCAGCTGAAAACGGCTTTGAAAAAAGTATTATGAATCCGCCGGCAAGGTTCGAAAGACAGCTTTGCAGCGCAAGCGATATCGCAAGTCCCACTGCACCGAATATAGTGATTATGGACGACATCGGCACATTTATTACTGTAAGTGCCATTATTATCACTACTGAAGAAAGGATTATCCTCACTAACGAGACAAGGAAACTCCTTGCTGCTCCGTCTATGTTTGAACGCCTCATCGTCCTTGATACCAAACGTGATATAAGCTTTGATATAAGCAATCCTATCACTAATATAAGTATCGCCATCAACAATGATGGCAGCGCATGCTTGAAATGGTCGGCTGCTTTTTCAAATATGCTTGCAGTCCGTGTGACCTGCTCTTGTATAGTTGCAAACGAGGTCGTTGCTGTGTCGGTCGATGTCGGTGCCGCAGTTGTTGTCTCTGTCAGATCTTCAAACAGATCAGTGGCGATTATTACTTCCAATCATTTCAACTCCTATATACAGATAACTTATTATAACATATAGTGAAGAAAATGGCAAGAGCCGCGCGAAAAAACTTGACGTTCATAAAACTATACCGCGTTCAAGGGTGCAGCGTCACGCTGCTTATAACATATAGTGAAGAAAACGGCAAGAGCCGCGCAAAAAACTTGACGTTCATGAAACTACACCGCGTTCAAGGGTGCAGCGTCACGCTGCTATAACATAAAATGGCATCCGCATTGCACGGATGCCAGAGTTCAGATGGATATACTGAGATAGTTCAACGCCCTTGAATATATGCTTCGCGGCCGGATACGGCTGTTTATCAGCATTTCTGCAAAATCTACAGCATCCTCGACATTCCTTGAAAAATCAGGTATCGCCTCTTTTTCTCCGGATGAGTAGTCTTCTGCCTCGATCCCGTATGTAATGACTTTGTCTCCAAACAGATCCATGCGTCCGGCTGTTACACGATATGCGACTTTGTTATCGCCGTACACTTCTAAATACACTGTCCTGTCATACACTTTCCGACTTATTTTTCTCATGATACCGAACATTATTATTGCTCCCTTCTTTGTTCCTGACCTTTCGGCAAATACTATTATATCATATCGCTGCCGCTGTGTGAACAGGTCTAAAACAGAGCCTTTGTTGTCATTAAGGGAGAATGTGTCGTTTCATGACGCTCAGTCAAGGTCGCTTATCTTGTTGAATATGTTCTGCATCTGTATGTCGGTCTCTGCTATGCGTTCTGCACACTGACGCAGTTCTTCGGATATCTCCGCTGTTATAGCGGCTGATGGCTTGTATTTCAGCTGATGTTCAAGACTCGCCCAGAAATCCATGGCTATGGTCCGCACTTGTATCTCTACCGGCGCATATGTCTTATGCGTGGAAAGATAGACCGGTACGCTGACTATGATGTGATAGCTCCTGTATCCGCTGGGCTTGGGATTCTTGATATAGTCCTTCTGCTTGATTATCGTAAAATCATCTCTGCTTGTGAGCATATCGACTATGCGGTATATGTCGCTTATGTAATAACAGGTAACACGGATGCCTGCCATGTCAAGAAGATTCATGCGTGCAGATTCTGTTGTGATCGGCAGTCCTTTCTTCTGGAGCTTTCCTATTATGGACTGAGGAGACTTCAGCCGGCTTTCGATATTGTGTATCGGATTTCTCTGGAACTTTACACTGAATTCGTTGTCGATTATCGTAAGATAGGTCTTCACTACTTCTATAGCTGAATCATACAGGTGCTGAAGCTGAAGAAAATCATACAAGACCTCGGCTATCTGTTCCTTGAAAGATTCATTCTGCGCCGGTACTGACGGTACAAGGCTCTCAAATGTCTCCCTGTAAAAATCCTTCTCACTCATGTTTCTTCCTTCCTTTCTTTGCGTTTGGTTTATTATGTCATGTCTCGCCTTCAGAGTATTCAAAACTGCCGGATGTCTGATCGGCTTTGCTGAACTGCGTATTATATAGCTGGGTATATACTCCGCCTGCATTCACAAGCTGACTGTGAGTTCCCCTTTCTGCTATGGTTCCGTCCTTTATCACAAGTATCTCATCAGCTGAAAGGATAGTTGAAAGGCGGTGGGCTATGAGTATGCTCGTTCTGGAGGCTATGAGCGGTTCTATCGCATCTTGTATCTTCTGCTCAGATATGGAGTCGAGCGCTGATGTTGCTTCGTCGAATATCATGAGCGCAGGATCTTTCAGCAGCACACGGGCTATGGATATCCTCTGCTTTTCGCCTCCGGAAAGTTTCAGTCCGCGGTTTCCTACGACTGTGTCAAGACCTGTTTCCTGATTCTGGATGAAGTCGTATATATTCGCCTTACGGCATGCTTCTATGAGTTCTTCTTCTGTTGCTTCCGGTTTTGCGTAGAGCAGATTGTCACGGATCGTTCCGTTGAAAAGATATGTCTCCTGGCTTACTATACCGATGTTGTCACGAAGATATGAAAGATCAAGCTTTCGTACATCTATGCCGTCAAACATCACCGTTCCTGATGTAACGTCATAGAGACGCGGTATCAGGTTCACCAGCGTGCTCTTTCCTGAACCGGAAGGTCCTACGACTGCTATACATTTTCCGCTCTCAAGGCTGAAATTGATGTTTTCAAGTATCTGCCGCTCTTTATCATAATAGAACCCGACTTCTCTGAAATCTACTCTGCCCTCCGCCGGAACATCAGGTGTCACTGCATCAGGGGCATTCTCTATCTCAGCCGGCATGTCAAAATACTCGAATATCCTCGTAAACATCGCCATTGAACGGATCCAGTCCACCTGTATATTGAGCAGCTGGTTTACAGGTCCGTACATCTTTCCCAGAAGAGCTACGAGTACGGTTATGTCGCCGACTGTAAGCGAATCATCGTATTTCATCATCAGTACTCCGCCTGCAAGATATATCAGCATCGGTCCGATACTCGAAAATGTGCTCAGTGCTACTCTGAACCAGCGGCCTGCCATGCTTTCGCGGATATTCAGCTTTATCATCCGGCGGTTCACTTCTTCATACTTGTGATACTCTTTTTCCTCCGTACCGAACAGCTTTACAAGCAGCTGACCGCTTACTGACATGGTTTCATTGAGTATGCCGTTTATCTCGTCATTGCACGCCTGTGATTCCTTGGTTATGGTCCAGCGTGTCTTCCCGGCACTGCGCGTCGGTATGACAAACAGCGGAATGACCGCCATTCCCACTATCGCCAGTATCCAGCTCTGTCTGAACATAACTATAAGTGCCACGATAAGTGTTATCGAATTTGACAGGATGCTGGTGAGTGTGCTCGTTATTATCTGCTGTACTCCGGATATGTCACTTGTCATGCGCGTGATTATATCGCCCTGATTATTCGATGTGAAAAAGCGCTGGGACATTTTTTGCAGATGCCGGTACATCCGGTTCCTCATATCAAATGTTATGTGCTGGGCTATCCATGTATTCATGTAACTCTCAAGCACTCCTATGAGATTTGCACCGAGAGTTACCGCAAGAGTAAGCACTATGAAGAATATCAGTTTGCTCATGCTCCTGCCGATGAGTCCTTCATCTATGATCTTTCCGGTCAGGACCGACGGCAGCAGGTTGAGTACGGATGAGATGATTATCGCAGTCAGCACTACGAGCATCTGTTTCCAGTAGGGCTTCAGATATGAGAATATCCTCTTCAGCAGCCCTTTCGTGACCTTGGGCGCATTCTTCTTCTCTTCTTCCGTAAGGAAGCTTGCCCCTCTCGGTCCTCCCATTGGCGGCATATTATCACTCCTCGGTAAGTTTTAATTGTTCTGTCGTCAATTCAAATGCCGGTTCAAATCTGTCTGAAAGTATATATTCGGTCAGGCTTCTGGCAAATGCACGGACTTCAGGTTGTCCGATCACCTCCCGGAGCCTGCTTGTACATACAAGGAGCTTTCCTTTTCCTACACGTGCCTCATAAAGCAGCCCGAGTTTATGATTGCGCTCGAAATTGTCTATGACCTGCACTACGGGAAGATATCCGGCAGGAGTATCATCAAGTACAGCGCTTTCTGAATGTTTCACTATCTGATACCACTGGGGTGTTGAATAGAATTCGGACGGGAAACCTGAAAGTGCCGGATGTTCATTATCTATGAGCAGTCCGAGCGTACCCACCGGTATCTCCCTGCCCATGCTCTCCGATATACTGCGGAACATAGGATAACACCAGAAATCTGTGCAGTAGGTGCCTTTTATGCTCTCTGCAAGCTCATTGGGAAGATACATTACACGTTCCCCCTGTGCAAGCAGTCTTTCAGCTTCTGCAAGTTCAGATGTGACATATGCTGAGACTCCGTCTTTCTCTGTCTTTCCGGAAAGCACAGCATCGTTTCCTCCGGGGTATGCGTATAGTTCATACTGATTGACTGCGTCAGGTGCATCTGTGAGTTTGCCTTCACGGTCAAGCATGCGTATGTCAAGCAGTATTTTTCCGCTGTATGGGACGGTGAACTCTATAGTGCCCACTTTCCCAACGCCTGTGAATCCGTCAGGTATTACGATATCCTCCTGCTCCTCATCAGTTGACCACGCAAGACGCTTGCCGGTCAGTGGTTTACCGCTCATATTGCGGACAAGCACCGGAATCTCCAGTTTCTGTCCGACTTCGACTACAAAGCTGTCTATTTCCGCAAGTATAACGATATCAGAACAGAATCCAAGCCATTTTCTGCGAAGATCATATCTGCGCACGAATCTCTTCTCTCTCATGAGCGGATCAAGCATGCCGACTATTGCCACGCATTGTCCGGGAAAATCCTGAAGGTCAAGGAGCTGGAATCCGGATATGTGCTCTGAACGCATCGCTGCTTCTATTTCAAGTTTATAGCATGAGAATGCAAGCATTCCGGATGCCATGTGGAACTTTTCAGCAAGTCCCTCCATGCCCTTCGCTCTGAGACGTTCCCTGAATATGTCAAGGTATCCGGCTTTCAACACTCCGGTATAATCAGAAACTGTGTCCAGATCCGGGTATGAACAATACTGACCTACTTCGTGTGTCACTATAGGTCTGTCAGGCACAAATGGGCGTTTTTCATTCTCAACGTGTACCTTCTTCACGCCTGTGCCGTACTGTATCTCTATATCGCCTGCTTCATCAGATGTTACTGATGCTGCTTCAGGGGATATCAGATCATCATACGAATGTACTGTATTCGGGATGTCGGTCTGTACAAATCCGAGTGGTGCATCGCACATCGCATACGAACCGCGTATCAGTCTGTTTTTACCGAGACGTACTCCGGAAAAGAAATCGTCATTTGGCTGAAGATTCGGGTAGAACTGGAAGTTATTGCTGCCCTGCGTATACAGCCGGCGTCTGTCTTGACAGTATTCACCGAGGATATCGTTGATACGCTCAGGACTGCCCCATAATTCATTGCCAAGTGACATCATCACAAACGACGGATGATCGCCGTATGCTTCTATGATACGTCTGCCCTCCTCTATGAGGTATTCCTGTGCCGCTCTGTCACATTCTTCATCGTCAAGGCTGTGGACTGTTCCCCAATAAGGCAGCTCGGGCTGCATATATATGCCGAGTATGTCTGCCGCAGTGAATGCAGCTTCGGGGGGACAGCATGTGTGGAAGCGATAGTGATTTATGCCCCAGTCCTTTGCGATACTGAACACTCTGCTCCATTCTTCAACTGTTGTCGGTGCAGCTCCCGTCAGCGGAAATACCATCCCGTCATGCTTTCCGCGCAGAAATATCTGTTCACCATTCAGAAGAAGTTGCATCCCTTCTGCACTGATACTGCGCAGTCCGAACGAAACAGTGTGTATGTCATTGCTTCCGCATACGGCTGTTTTCAGCGTCCATATCACCGGTGAATGCTCGCTCCAGAGCGGTGCTTCATCGCCAAGTTCTACTGTTACGCTATGCTCGGTACCTGAAAGATGACAGATCTTATTATCAAGCACTGTGCCGTCGGACGATGTGCCCCATATATTCACATCCGCTGTATCTGTGCCTTCCAGTGTATAGCGAAGTTCGACCTGCCGTTTTTCTGCATCAGGATAGGCATGGATGCTTCGGATGCCGTTTTGTTCGGATATCCTCAGCGATATCTCTCCTGTTATGCCGTTCCAGTTCGTCTGGGTGTCCGGCGAGGTCATGTGTCCGCCTTTGATCGGATAACCGGTATTGCAGACTCTGATACATATCCTCAGCTCAGGCTCTGATGCGAACCGGGATATATCATATATGTGCGGTGTACACAGACTGTCTCTGCTGCCTGCGTACTCTCCGTTTATCCACAGCTCTGTCAGCCTCGTCCTTTCAAGGAACAGCTCAAGCTTTTTGCCGGCAACTGAATCGCCTAAATCCACGCTGCGGCAAAACCATGCTGCTCCTTCATATTTATACTCTTCTGTGAGATAGTCCTTTTCCTTTGTTTCATTGCGTCTGCCTTTCTGTGCCATTGCTGTTGTAGAGGGAAGTACAATGGTATCAGTCAGCTTGTTTCCGGAAACGGTCTCTCCCGTCCCCTGCATCGCCTCATCTGCAAGGAACTCCCACTCGCCTGAGAGATCAATTCTTGATAGCATAATTACATTTCACATCCAATACTTTTATTTGTTTATCGCTTCTATGACAGAATTCAGGGCAGCCGGATATGAGCCGCTCTTTACGTCAGTCTGTGCCTTGGAAACGGCTGCTTCAAGTCCTTCCGGCTGTTCTCCGGAAGAATATGCGAGCATTTCCTTTTTTGCTGTATCTATCATTATCATTGAGCCGCTGCCGCCTTTGTAACGTCTCTCACAATAACTCCTGAGCACCTCCTCATTTGTCTTGTCGGTAGTGTTTGAGGTAACAAGTACAGACAATTCATTATTTCCTGCCGCAAGCTTCGCCTCAAGACTTGTGACATTTTCTTCTCCGAGTTCGCCGGAATTGTCGAATACACGCGAAGGACAAAGCTCGCCAAGCTTCATCAGTCTCAGGACCGCATTTTTATTGTCTCCGTTGATGATATCTTTCGTCGCATTGAAAAATGCTCTGTCCTGCTGTTCCTCGGTTATGTAATTCTCACAGCTGCCTGTGAGATAAAGAAGATCGTTGTTTGTATCATTGTTTATCAGAAGCAGCATCCCGCTGCCCCTGCCCTCGTATATCTCTTCATATGCCTGTTCAGCATAATTATACGGAGTTTTCTCCTCAAGGTCATCGGTGATGACCACTGCGATGTTTATGAGCCGTTCCTCATACAGATATTCTGCGTAGTCGTTGCAGACTTTGAGGTCTTCCGCACTGAGAAAATCAGTGTTTCCGTATACATATGTACCTTCAGCAGCGTTGAGTTCGGGCAGTACCGGCGCCGGCTCCGTAACCGGGACGTATTCCTCTGTCTCCGACGGCACGGAAGTCGTCGTCATGATATCCGGACTTGCAGGCTGATCTGCCGGGCTTTCCGACTTTTTCAGAGAGCAGCCGCCCATTATTGCCATAACTGCCAGAGCCGCAGCAGATATACATATTATTTTTTTCAAAAAAATCATCCTTTGCTCTTGTAATATACTTAATATTTTAGTATAATTTAATAGAAAAATCAAGAGCATATCAGTAATTTCACGATTATTTTTTGTTAAGGATGTGTTTTTTATGGACTACAGCGTTAAAGGCAATGATATCATAGTTTCAGAACCGGATCTTGATCTCGATGAAACTCTCGACTGCGGACAGGCTTTCCGATGGAAAAAGATACCTTCAGACTATCAGTGTACCTATACCGGAAGATTCCTGAATACTCCGCTGACTGTCTCGCAGACAGGCAATGGCAGTTTCATTTTCCATGATACGACTGAGAATGACTTCGTTCAGAAATGGATCGACTATTTCGACTTCAATACAGACTATTCCGAACTGAAGCGCTTGTTCTCGGAAGATGATACCCTCAGGAAGGCTTGCAGTTTCGCTGGCGGTATCCGTCTTCTGAGACAGGACAGCTGGGAATGCCTTATTTCCTTTATTATTTCCCAGAACAATAATATCCCGAGGATCAAAGGTATCATCGACAGGCTCTGCGAACACTACGATAGCGCTTTCCCGGATGCCGCTATGCTCTATCCGGAAACTCCGGATAGCCTTGCTTTTCTCAGAAGCGGTTTCCGTGCAAAGTATCTATGCGACGCTGCTCAGAAAGTGTTCGGCGGTCAATGTGACCTCAATGCTGTTGCCGAGATGCCTATTGACGACGCAAGAGCCGCTCTTAAAAATATCAAGGGCGTCGGTCCCAAAGTTGCAGAATGCGTCCTCCTCTTCGGTATGCACCGCACAGACGCTTTCCCGGTGGACGTATGGATAAAACGTGTCCTCGAAAAATACTATCCGGACGGATTCCCGGATTTCGCAAAGGCAGAAGGCGGTATTGCTCAGCAGTACCTCTTTCACTACATAAGGAATCTGCCGGATGATTAAAACTCCGATGTGCGTCAATAATCTCCATAAATACTTTTTATGGAGGACGTATGATAAAAGGTGTGAATAAAAAAATAATTGAAGTAAAGACGGACAGCGTATATTTCGAAAAGGCTGTTTTCTATCTGAGACCGTGTGTCAGGAAACTGCCGGAAGAAGTCTCGCGGGAAGAGACTGCACGATTCGTTAGTATGATAGTGCCGGATGCTCACTGCTGTAAACGCTTTCCTTTCAGACTGCTCGCCGTCTCTCTGCTCCTGCTTATAACGGCAGGAGCTTTCACTTTACTGCGATAGCTTTATTGCAAAGCAATATTCTTTTATTTTCAGCAATATTTTTCAAAAGGTATGGACAAATTGAACCGTGTGTGATATAATTAACTTAAAAGAATGCTGAGATGGCATTAGGCAGCCTCTCAGCAGTATAAGGAGTTTATCATTATGGAACAACGGGATACTATGAGCTTTAAAAACAAGCTTTCCAAACGTATTATCAGCACTCCTGGTCCGGCAGCTAAGAACACTTTCTTCTATATCCAGGAGACAGGCTGCGCTAAGACGGATGACGCTGCTACCACTCAGCGTCAGAACCTCGATTCTTTTCTCATCGTTGCTGTTGTCAGCGGTAAAGGCGAACTGACTTACGACAACGACACTTATCCGGTCTCTAAAGGAGAATGCTTTTTCATCGACTGCCGCGTTTCTCATTTTTACAAGAGTTCCAGCAAGGATCCTTGGGAACTGCTGTGGGTCCACTTCAACGGCAGTACATCAAAGCAGTACTATGAATACTTCCTCTCACAGTCTAAAAACGTTTTCCGTCCGCCCTTTTTCGACAGGGTCGTATCTGCTATCACTGAGATTATTAATGTAAACGAATACAATAATCCGAATGCTGAAGTGCTGACTTCAAAGCTGATTGTCGATCTCCTTACGCTCTCACTTACTGTCAATTCTGCTGAACAGCAGTACGATTCTGCCCTTAAACAGAAACTGGCTGCCGTCCACAACTACATTGAAGACCATTTCAGTGAAGATCTTTCCCTCGAAAAGCTGTCTTCGGAATTCTATATCAGCAAATTCTATCTTACACGAGAGTATAAGAAGATATACGGAAAGACGATCTTTCAGCACATCATTACTTCAAGGATCAATTACGGAAAAAAACTCCTGCGCTTCTCTGATAAATCTGTGGAAGAGATCGCACATCTCTGCGGTTTCAACGATCAGAGCTACTTCGCAAGGCAGTTCAAGAAGGCCGAGAACCTCACCTGTTTCTCTTACAGAAAAATGTGGAGAGACTGAGCGTCTCCGCTTATGTATATCCGTCACAGTGTTCATAACTGAAAAGGCACAGACTCATGGTCTGTGCCTTTTTTGCTTAAAATGTGAGCTGATTCGTGTCGCCAAGGTCCTTTGCGGGCTTTCCTGCTGCCGGAACGCTCTTGGAACGGTATTTTTCCAGTTCCTTCATCTGTTCTGCTCCGATTATTTCTGCTGATGCAAGAAGTGCTTTCTTTCTGAGCGTCATCACCTGTACTCCCTGTGAATCACGGGTGCTCTTGGGCAGTATCATGCCGGTATTGAACACGAGGGCATGTCCGCTTGTGCTCCTGAGCAGCACGTCCTGATCCTCTGCTGTGAAGATGACTGCTACGAGCGGTGACTTTGATGAATACGCTTTTGCCAGCTTTTTCCTGTTGGTCTTGGTCTCATACGATCTCAGCGGTACTTTGGCTGCCTTGCCGTTCTCAAAGAAGAATATAACATATCCGTTGTAATCCGTTGTCGGTACAAGGGATTTAAGATTCTCCCCTTCATCGAATCCAAGCTTTGCCGGTATGTAGTCTCCCATTACACTTGCCTTTGTATCATCAAATGCACTGGCACGGGATTTGTATGCCTGCGCCTGATCCGAGAAGAATATGAGTTCCGTTTTATTGGTGGCTTCAAATGTCTGACTGATATAGTCCCCTTCCTTGAGCTTCTGCTCTCCGCTCATTCGCAGGGACTGCGGTGTGATCTTCTTGAAGTATCCGCTTTCTGATACAAAAATGTTTACAGGATAGTCAGGAGTATCATCTTCTACTGTCTCTTCTTCAACATCAGACTGATAATAAAACAGAGTACGGCGCGGCTGCGCATAATTTTTAATTACATCACGCAGTTCGCCAATTATTATCTTTCTTATCTTCTTTTTATCGCGGAGTATATCTTCCATCTCTGCTATATCAATGCGAAGCTGATCTACTTCCTCTATGCGGCGAAGTATATACTGCTTGTTTATGTTTCTGAGCTTTATCTCTGCCACATATTCTGCCTGTACTTCGTCTATCCCGAAACCTATCATGAGATTTGGCACTACATCGGCTTCATTCTCGGTTTCACGTATTATCCGGATCGCCTTGTCGATGTCAAGAAGTATCTTGGAAAGTGCTTCCAGAAGATGCAGTTTTTCTTTCTTCTTCTGAAGATCATAATATGTCCTTCTCTGCACGCACTCTTCACGGAATGCCGTCCACTCCGTAAGTATCTCCCGCACGCCCATTACCTTTGGTGTACCGGCAATGAGTATGTTGAAGTTGCAGGGGTAACTGTCCTGAAGAGGTGTGAGACGGTACAGCTTCTGCATGAGCTTGTCAGGATCTGTTCCGCGCTTCAGGTCTATGGCGATCTTCAGTCCGTCGATATCTGTCTCGTCACGGATATATGAGACTTCGCGTATCTTGCCTGCCTTGACGAGCTCTATTATCTTGTCGATGATCGCCTCTACCGTTGTTGTATACGGTATCTGCGTTATCTCAAGGCAGTTTGCTGACTTGTCATAATTATACTTGGATCGCACCTTGATGCTTCCTCTGCCGGTCTCATAGACTTTATTGAGCTCTTCTTCATCGTAGAGCATCAGTCCTCCGCCCGGGAAATCAGGACCTTTCAGCGTGCTCAGTATGTCGTGCTTAGGATCCTTCATCAGCGCTATGGTCGTTTCGCATATCTCTTCAAGATTGAACGGGCATACGTTGCTCGCCATTGATACTGCTATACCGGTATTAGAATTTACAAGCACTGTCGGGAATGTCGCCGGCAGCAATGTCGGCTCCTGCATGGTATTGTCATAATTGGGTACAAAATCCACGGTGTCATGATCTATATCACGGAAAAGCTCGTTGCATATGCGCTCAAGCTTGACTTCTGTATATCTTGCAGCTGCAAAGTGCATCTTGCTGGAATACTGCTTTCCGAAGTTTCCCTTTGAATCCACATATGGGTGCAGCAGAGCTTCGTTTCCGCGCGTCATTCGAACCATTGTCTCATATATCGCCTGATCTCCGTGAGGATTCAGCTTCATCGTCTCTCCGACAACGTTCGCTGACTTCGAACGCTCCTTTTCAGGGCTTAAAAGTCCCCTCTTATACATCATGTAGAGCAGCTTTCTGTGGGATGGCTTGAAGCCGTCTATCTCGGGCAGTGCTCGCGATATTATTACACTCATGGCGTATGGCATATAGTTCTTTTTCAGTGTATCAGTGATCTTCTCGCTTACTACACTTCCGGAACCTTCTATGTATGCTTCATGCTTGAATGCCGGCTTTTTCTTTTCGGGTTCTCTTTTTCTCGGCATTTATCCGATCCTCCTCTTGTTTTCCGGAAACTCCGTAGCAGTCTCCGGCATCTATGTCAAAAAGATTTGTGTGTCATGAACAGGCTTTGTCAGCTTATATCCGCAAGTTCAAGGTAATCTGCACCGTACTCGGAAATATAATCCTTTCTGCCCTGAAGGTCGTCTCCGAGAAGCATCTCGAATACTTCGGCAGATTCTGCTATATCCTCTGCCGTTACCTTAATGAGACGGCGTGTGTCCGGATTCATCGTCGTAAGGCTCATCATGTCAGGTTCGTTCTCACCAAGACCTTTCGAACGCTGTATGGTGTGCTTCTTATCGCCTATCTCGTCAAGTATACGCTGCTTCTCCTGCTCGGTATATGCAAAATAAGTCTTTTCCTTGGTATTTATCTCGAAAAGAGGTGATTCCGCTATGTATACATAACCTTCGCTTATCAGTGTCGGCGTCAGGCGATAGAGCATCGTCAGTATAAGTGTCCTGATCTGGAAACCGTCAACGTCGGCATCGGTACATATTACTATCTTGCTCCAGCGGAAGTTCTCAATGTTGAATGTGGAGAGTTCCTTGTTCGCCTTCGTCGTTACTTCTACTCCGCATCCAAGCACTTTTATAAGATCGGTTATTATCTCACTTTTGAATATCTTCGTGTAGTCCGCTTTGAGGCAGTTGAGTATCTTTCCGCGCACAGGGATAACTGCCTGAAATTCTGCGTCACGGGCAAGTTTTACCGAACCCAGCGCCGAATCTCCCTCCACGATGTATATCTCGCGGCGTGTCACGTCCTTGGTGCGGCAGTCTACAAATTTCTCGACCATGTTTGCAAGGTCGATCGTTCCGGTCAGCTTTTTCTTAACATTAAGACGCACTTTTTCCGCATTTTCTCGGCTGCGCTTGTTTATGAGTATCTGCTCGGCTATCTTCTGGGCTTCGTCAGGGTTTTCGATAAAATATATCTCAAGCTGATGACGAAGGAATTCTGTCATTGCCTCACGGATGAATTTGTTGGTTATCGCCTTTTTCGTCTGGTTGGCGTATGATGTCTGTGTTGAGAAAGACGACGAAACAAGTATCAGGCACTCTTCAATATCGGCGTAGGTTATCTTGCTCTCGTTCTTCTGATAGCCGTTCACCGACTTGATATAACTGTCTATCTGCGCCTGAAATGCCCTCTTTACTGCATCGGCTGGCGAGCCGCCGTGTTCAAGGAAGCTGGAGTTGTGATAGTACTCTGTGAGCTTCGCTTTGTTCGAAAAGGTCAGCGCTACATCAAGCTTTACCTTATATTCGGGCTTGTCCTCACGGTCTCTTCCCTTCTTCTCGGCTGTCCAGTGCTGTATGGAGGTAAGTGCTCCTTCGCCGGCTATCTCCTGCACATACTCTGTGATGCCTGATTCGTAGAAGAATTCCTGCTCGTTGAATCCGCCTGCTTCATTTTCCGAACGGAATACAAAGAGTATGTTCGGATTGACTATTGCCTGACGTTTGAGGATGTCGCAGAAGAATTCATCTGATACGCTGATATCTGTGAATACTTCAAGATCAGGACGCCAGCGTGTCTTCGTACCGGTCTGCTTCTTCTTGCAGGGTTCCTTTTTAAGTCCGCCTACGTTATTTCCCTTTTCAAAATGCAGTTCATATTTATACCCGTCACGGATGACCTCAACATCCATGAATTCAGAGGAATACTGTGTAGAACACAGTCCGAGTCCGTTGAGTCCGAGTGAGTATTCATATGACTCATCCGCTGAATCATATTTACCGCCTGCATAAAGTTCACAGTAAACGAGCTCCCAGTTATAGCGTTTCTCATTGTTGTTATAGTCTACAGGACAGCCTCTTCCGAAATCCTCTACCTCGATATCGTTGTTCCTGTAATGAGTTATGATTATCTTGTTTCCATAACCTTCACGGGCTTCATCTATAGAGTTTGAGATGACTTCAAAGATTGAATGCTCACAGCCGTCAAGTCCGTCTGAGCCGAATATGACAGCCGGACGCTTTCGCACTCTGTCTGCACCCTTGAGCATTGATATACTGTCGTTGCCGTAATCCTGTTTCTTTGCCATTTGCCTCTGCCTTTCTTTGAGTATTATAAAACGAACATTCTTTATTATCATATCACATTACTAAAAATTTTTCAAGTACTTTTTTGCAGATGATCTTATTATGCGCTGTACCTGAGTTTTGTTTCAGAATTGTTACAATCATGGCATTGCTCTTGAAACAGATACGGTTATTTGCTATAATCATAGTATAAACTATATCGACGGGAGGAAGTTATATGATCCGCATACTGGTAGTTGATGATGATAAAGACCTTAACCGCCTTATTTGTGCTTACCTCGGAGACAGCGGGCTATATGCCAAAGGATGCCTTTCAGTCCAGGAAGCATATGACGAAATGTACGGCAGCATATATGATCTGATAATATCTGATATAATGATGCCTAAGATCGACGGATTCGAATTCGCTGAAACTGTAAGGCAGATAAATTCCAATATCCCGATACTCTTCATGTCCGCACGCGATGACCTCTCTGCCAAGGAAAAGGGGTTCCGTATCGGCATTGATGACTATATGGTGAAACCAGTTGAACTCGCTGAGCTGGAAATGAGAGTGCGCGCTCTCCTCAGAAGAGCTAATATCGCTGAATCAAAAAAACTCACCGTCGGAAGTCTCACGCTCGATGCAGATGCGGTATCAGCTGAGAATAACGGCGAGCCTGTACAGTTGTCCACACGGGAATTCAATATACTCTTCAAGCTGCTTTCGTATCCGAACAAGACTTTTTCAAGAGCTCAGCTCATGGATGAGTTCTGGGGCATAGACTCGGATGCCGGGCTTCGTGCGGTGGATGTATATATCACAAGACTTCGCGAAAAAGCTGCGGATTGTTCCGGTTTTGAGATCAGAACTGTACGCGGTATCGGTTACAAGGCGGTATTGAAATGAAACGTCCGAAGATAGCTAAAAAAGCTATGGGAAGCAGGTTCCCGAAGTCCTTCTTCTGGGGATATTTCGTCGCTCTTCTGCTGATCTCAGGTGTACATATAGCTTTGCTGCTCGGTATGCAGGAAGCTCATTTCAACGATATCATAATCGTACATGTCATCCTTGCATTCTGGGCACTGGTGGCGGGCGGGCTTACCCTTTATACAAGAATTCAGGTAAGGAAAACTTATGAGATACCTATGCAGCGCCTTGCTGAGGCTACAGCAAGAATTGCAAAAGGCGATTTTTCTGCCCGTGTCGCCCCACTTAACAAGAAAAGCGATTTCGATTATCTTGACGTGATGATAGAAGACTTCAATAAAATGGCAGAGGAACTCGGCAGCATCGAAACTCTGCGAGTGGATTTCTTCTCAAATGTTTCTCATGAGATAAAAACGCCTATCGCTGTTATACAGAATGCTGCGGAAGTCCTTAAAAGACAAGACGTCAATGAGGTCCAGAGGAAAGAGAATATTG
This sequence comes from Ruminococcus flavefaciens, assembly GCA_002373775.1. Lineage (GTDB taxonomy): Bacteria > Bacillota > Clostridia > Oscillospirales > Ruminococcaceae > Ruminococcus > Ruminococcus flavefaciens_M. Next base: position 123,713 of record DFJW01000083.1, read on the forward strand.
ATACGATCACCTCTGCTGCCAAAAAACTAAATACCCTCATCACCAATATCCTTAAACTCAACAAGCTTGAGAACCAGTCTATAACTCCGCATGTCAGCAGTTTCGATGTCTGTGAACAGCTGGTGCAGTCTGCTATACTGTTTGAAAATGTATGGGAAGAGAAAGGTATTGAATTTGAAGCGGATATTGCAGATGAAAGAAAAAAGATAGTCGCTGATGAGGAACTCATGCCGCTGTTATGGAACAATCTGCTTTCAAATGCTTTCAAATTCACTGAAAAAGGCGGCACTGTCTCTCTGCGTGAATATTCTGAGAACGGAAAGATCTATGTTATAGTTGAAGACTCCGGCTGCGGTATGGATGAACAGACCACAAAACACATTTTCGATAAGTTCTATCAGGGGGATACTTCACATTCCACTGAGGGAAACGGTCTCGGTCTTGCACTGGCAATGCGCGTCCTTCAGTTGTCAGGCGGAACTATCTCAGTTGAAAGCAGCCCGGGTGTCGGTACTAAATTCACGGTGATACTTAACGAATGACATCCGGTGTGCTGATATTTGTAAACGCCCCAAGCATGAAAATGCTCGGGGCTGCTTTTTTATGTTCAAATCAGCCAAGTCGTTCAGCTTTAATAATTCTGAAACAAAACTGAAGCATTACTGAAATATTATTACTGTATCATACAGTCATACCAAGTGAAACAGGAGGTATGGATATGGGAATGATAAATGTTAATAAGCTGACCAAGGATTACGGTCACGGAAGAGGGATATATGATGTCACCTTCGAAGTCGGTAAGGGAGAAACTCTCGGTTTCCTCGGTCCGAATGGTGCCGGTAAATCCACGACCATCAGACACCTGATGGGATTCTCAAAACCACAGAGCGGAAACGCTGATATAAACGGTATGGACTGCCGGAAGATGCACAGTGAGATACTGAGGAATGTCGGCTATCTCCCCGGCGAAGTTGCTATGCCGGACGGTCTTAACGGTCAGCAGTTCATCCGGATGATGAAAGAGATGCGCTGCTGCGGAAAGAATGACCGGTCAGCGGAACTCATGGAAAGATTTCAGCTTGATCCGTGCGCTGACATAAAAAGAATGAGCATCGGTGAAAAACGCAAACTGGCTGTTGTTACGGCTTTTATGTCAGATCCGGAGATCCTGCTGCTGGATGAACCGACAAGCGGACTTGATCCGCTGATGCAGGAAGTTTTCATAGACTTTATAAGAGACGAAAAATCAAAAGGCAAAACTATTCTGCTGTCAAGCCATATTTTCAGCGAAGTCGAAGCTCTCTGCGACAGGATAGCCATTATCAAGGACGGCAAGCTGATTTCTACTGTGGATGCTGCTGAAGTAAAGCATGGTCTGAAAAATGAATTCACTGTCGCTTTCAGGACCGCATCAGACTTTGACAGATTCATGGCAAGCGGCATTGCTACAGAATGGAGTGACAGAAGATCCGGCAAATGTACGGTATGTGTTCCTGATGAGGATACTAACTCTTTTCTGAAGGCACTTTCCGGATGCAGGATAAAAAGCCTCGACGAACACTCTGTCAGTCTGGAGGAATACTTCATGCATTTCTATAAAAGCAGCAAAAAATTCGCTGTGGGAGGTGTGAGCTATGCCTGAGATGATAAGGATAAACAATCTTACCAAGGACTACGGTAACGGACGTGGTATCTTCGATTTCGATATTTCTATCCAAGAAGGCGAAGTCTACGGTCTCGTCGGTACCAACGGAAGCGGAAAAACTACAACTATGCGTCACCTTATGGGATATCTGACTCCGGATAAAGGTGATTGCAGCATTGGCGGTCTCGACTGCCGCACTAAGGCGCATGTTATTATGAAGCGTGTCGGTTACGTTCCGGGACAGATAGATTTTCCGGATATCGGAAGCGGTACTGATTTCCTGAAAGTTCAGGCGCAGTATCTCGGTATCACGGATATGAACTACACAAATGAACTCATTGACCGGTTCAAGATCGATACTTCTGCTCCGCTAAGGCGCATGAGCAAGGGCATGAAACAGAAAATGGCTATTGTCGCCGCTTTCATGTCCAAACCGGATGTACTGCTTCTCGATGAACCTTCCACCGGTCTCGATCCGGTAATGAGAGATGAGCTCATCGACCTCATACTCGAACAGAAACACAGAGGTGCTACTGTGTTCATGTCAAGCCATATATTCAAAGAGCTGGAGGACACCTGCGATAAGGTGACGTTCATACACAACGGGAAGATCACAGATACTATCGGGCGCGAACTTCACAAGCCCGAACTGCCGGCTATGTATCGTCTGGGATTTGCAAGGAAAGATCAGTACTGTGAATTCATGAAACGCTTTGATGCTATGATAGAAAGCCGGAACGATGATTACCTGCATCTGAATGTCATGATACCGGAAGACAGGATAAATGAATTCATCGGTATTATTTCGGCTTATGACATGCGGTATATCCGGTTTATGCCGTATACACTGGAAATGTACTACAAAAAATATATTGAAAACGGAGGCGCAGCTTAATGTTCAGTTTACCTTTATTCAAACAGTCTGTAAGATCAAATGCAGTGATGTGGGGGGCTATCACAGGTGTTATGTCACTGCTCTGTGTACAGTTCGCAGCTCTCGAAATGACTCAGCCACTCCTGTTCACCATTTTCTATGGCATGATGACTACTATCCTGCCGGCTATTTACGTTCTTGTCACAGCTAACAAACTAATTGCCGCTCAGGTCGACCGCGGCTCTATGGCTTACGTTCTCTCTACTCCGACTAAACGAACTACTGTCACGTTCACTCAGTCCGTTTTTCTGGTTCTGTCTCTCGTTCTTATGTTCGCTGTTCAGACTCTCGTTCATATCATCGTTAATGCTGCTGTCCCTATTTCTGTGGCTAAAGCTCTGGGCGATGAGGCGCTGCCGGTCGCAGGTGAGCTTACAACAAGAATGATCGTGGATGTCAATCTTTCTGCTATGACCGTCTGTATCGCTCTCGGCGCTGCTTGCCTCATGTTCTCGGGGATATTCAATACCACTAAGTATTCACTGGGGATGAGCGGCATATTTATCGGCGTTAATATCCTCGCTAACATGCTCGCTATGTTCGGCAATCTCGGTGTCAGCGGTCTGGATAAATTCAAGTACCTCACTATCTGCTCTTTCTATGATTATCAGTCAGTGATATTCTCGGATAACGACTGGATAAAGAAACTCATCTTCCCGATACTCATCGCTTTGCTTACACTGGCTGTCGGTTCTGCGGTTTTCAGAAAAAAGGACCTGCCGCTCTGATATGCTTATACATTAAAAGAGCCCGTTTTACAGGGCTCTTTTTCTTGTGTTTATTTGATTATCTTCACTTTCTGTCTCTTTCACGGTCTATGCGGAAATCTACTGAACGCTTGAGATATTCAAGATAGTCATTGTCACGGCACATCGCCTTGCCGATATCGTCGGAAAGCTTTGCGACCGGTCTGCCGTTCACATACTGGAGCTTTATCACGATGTTGAGTGCTTTCTCTTCTGTATCGTTGGAACAGAATGTGCCTATGCCGAATGATACTTTTGACTTGTCACAGAAGTATTCATAGAGTTTCTGCGCACGGTCAAAGTCAAGGCTGTCGCTGAACAGCAGAAGCTTTGTCTTTGGATCAACTCCGTATTTTTTATAGTGTGCTATGATCTTCTCGCCCCATGCGTACGGATCACCGCTGTCATGACGGACTCCGGTGTAGTTGTTGACCATGGAACGGTTGAAGTCAAGCAGGAAAAGGTCTGTTGTTATCGTATCTGTCAGTGCCGTTCCGTTGTCACCGTCATATTCATCATACCAGTCCTTCATGGCATAGTGATTTGTGTATGCAAGCGGTATGGAATCAATGCCCTGATACATCTGTACAAATTCATGGGCATATGTTCCGATCGGTGTAACGTTGTACTTCATCGCAAGATATACATTGGATGTGCCTACGCATTTATCTGTTTCTGTGCAGAGACGTTTCACTACTACATCTTCCCACTCTCTGGAAAGCCTTCTGCGGCAGCCGAATTCCGCGAATTTGAATGTATAAGTCCCGTCATTCAGTGCCTTTATCTTCGCATCAAGGCGCTCTTCGGCAGACTTCCTCAGTCTGTCATAATCAAACTGCATACGGAAGTATACTTCGTTTACTATTTCAAGCAGATATATCTCAAACTGCATTGCCGAGAACAGCGGTCCGTCCACAACTATTTTCAGTTCCCCGCTGTCGTCCAGCTCTGCTGTAACATAGTCGCGTATCGGTCTCCACAGACGCAGAAACTCTACATAGTCGTTCTTTATAAAGCGTATGGAACGGAGATAATCAAGCTCCTCTTTCTTGAATGTGAGTGTGCAGAGATGGTCAATCTGGTCGTTTATCTCCTGCACCATCTCAGGCGTGAACACTATCCCCTTGTTGCGGCACTTGAAATAATACTGTCCGCAGAGATCGGTGTGCTTGTGGAATATGACCTGATCCATATTGAATTTGTACAGGTCAGTGTCAAGAAGTGAGATAACTATGGGCTCAAGTTTCATGGTGATCCTCCTTATATTATGTCTATCTGGCAGCTTTTCATTGTCTCGATCGCTGCATCGTGCTTTTCAGGTGTTACTCCGGCACAGCACTTTTCATCTACTGCGACCGGTGCTTCCGGAAAATATGCTTTCAGGAGCAGAGCGTTGCTGATAACGCAGATATCTGTGCAGAGTCCGATGAGTTCGATGCTGAATTCATCTCCGTTCGCCGCTTTTCTGATAAGCTCAGGAAGTTTCACTGATCCGAACGTGTACTTCTCTACCGGTGTGAAGTTCTTTCCGGCAAGTGCTTCTGCTATCGCTGCATCAAGCTGCCAGCCTTCCGTATCTTTTATGCAGTGAGGTACAGGCAGTTTCCTGCCTTCGGCTGTTTCCATATAGTTTTCAAAGTGAGTGTCAAATGTTGCGAATACTTCACCTTCAAAAGCTTTGATCTTTGCAGCTGCCGCAGGTATGATCGCACATGCTTCATTTGTTCCGAGTGCGCCGTCTACAAAGTCCTTCTGCATATCAACTACTATCAGTATCTTTTTCATCTTTTACATCTCCTTTATTATATACCAACTATCATGCCGGCGTCAAGTATTATTCTGGCGTGATCGAATGCAAGTCCGTTGTTTTCGATGATCTCGCTTCCGTCAGTGTTCCTGCGGAGTCTGGCGGAAAGCTCTTTGCCGTCACCACTGAGTTTTATCGTGTATTCATCGCCGTTATGTGATATCTCTATATCGAACCATCCGGCGTCTACTGCGTCATCTCCGCTGAGGACCTCAACTTCGTCTTTTTCTACTACTGCTGTGTACGCACAGCTTATCACTCTTCCTCTCGGATCACGGGCTACCTCACTGTAATTGCCTACAGGTATCAGTTTTTCAGCCTTTACGCCGGTCTCTTCATAAAGCTCCCTCGCCGCTGCCTGTTCAAGCGTCTCATCACTGCGCATAAATCCTCCTGCAAGCGCCCAGTGATTCATATAGGGATGCTCTCCCCTTCGTATGAGAAGAAGGCTGTGACCGTTCTCTGATCTTCCGAATACGGCTATATCTACTGCGATAGACGGTCTGAAATAGTTCTCGATATTATAGGCATCAAGGAACAGCCTTTCGTCATTCTCTTCTCCAAGACTTCTTGCTGCAAATGCTGTTTTCAGCTCCTCTTTTGAACGTTCTGAATAGAATAGCGGTATCACACCGTTAATGTGATCTGCTCCGCGTTCTGTGAGATAGAGCCTGCCGTCTTTCAGTTCCATTAGCTTGTTATCAAGTACAAAATCCACTTCATCCCTGAAGTATTCGCAGAAGTCTTTTCCGAAACGTGCTCTGAACGCTTCCAGATCTACAAATGCAAAATAGAACGCTACTGAGACCATTTTGGCTATGCTCTCATCCTCCGGGAGAGGATATATGTCCTGTATCGGCAGCCTGCCCTCTTCTATTGCCTGCTTGTAGCGCTCCATGCGCTTTTCTGCCGCTCCCAGATTGTATGCAAGATAATCAATGCCAAAGGACTGAGCGCCAAGTCCCATTCCTACATACGGGGTGCCGTATATCACGCGCTTGGTAAGATAATCGCTGGTGCCGTAATCCCCCTGCACTCTGCTGAAAGTGTTCTTTCCGATATTTGCTGTGTATCCGCTGTCGGTCAGCATGGTATACGCAAGACGGTACTGATAGACCGCCTTGTATATTGATACTCCCCCTGCCTCACTTTCGATCTTGGTGCCTTTGTAGCGGTTGCGGTAAAGAGTGATATGCTCCGGAGAAAGTCCCACTGCATAGCGTATCGTATTGCTGAAATCTGTATCTGTCTGATACAGGAAGCCGTACATGAGGTCGATGTTGAAGCTGGTAAATCCGGCTTTGCGGATGTTCTCAACTGCTTTTTCGTATATTGACGCCGAACCCTCTCTGCCAAGTTCACTGAGAAGTCTTTCGGATACAGTCTGGATCCCCATGCTTATCCTGCGATATCCGAGGTCATAAAGTGCCTGCATTTTCCCGGGTTCATTGGCGGCTATGACAGGTGTGGTCTCAACGCTGAACACAACATCATCTGCAATGTCGAACCACTCGTTTACGGCATTGGTTATACGTTCAAGATTCTTTACCGAAAGCTTTGATGGTGTTCCTCCGCCAAGATCGTATCCTACTATCTTTTTCCCTTTGAGTATCTCTGAATACATTTTCATCTCTTTCAGCAGAAGCTCAACGTATTCGTCTTCCGTGCTCTCATCGGTATGTTCAAGGACTACATATTCACAGAACTTGCATCTCTGTTTGCAGAAAGGTACATGGATATAAAGCGAAAGCTCATCTGCTTTCTGCCACTCTCTGGTGACAAGATCATATATCTTTTCCTTGTCATTTATCCTGTACTGCATGAATGACTGCGGTGTCAGCGGATAGGCTGTATTTGCATAGTGGTGATACAGCAGCCCGGTCTCATAGATCTCTTTGCAATTCATAGAACCCCTCCTATCGTTTTCGGGTATAAAGTTTTGCCGGACGATGTCCCTCGCCTCTTACATATTCGTCTGTTTCTTCTACATATCCGCTTACCATGCGGCGGAAGTTTGCAGGAAGAACCGAAACGTTCATTATGGTCTCCTGCACCTTCTGAAGGGCGGTGAGAGTGAACTTCTCCGGCAGAAAATCAAATATCGCATCGTAGTTCTTTGCCTCATTCCTGAGTACTGTCAGTGCCATGGCGATTATCGCTGCGTGGTCAAATGCAAGCCCTCCGTTTTCTGTTATACGGAATTCCGTCCGTCCGAAACGAGTCTTTTCTTCGGCAAGCAGAGCATTCAGCCGGATATCTTCATACGAAAGATCAAGATGATATGTGCCTTCATCATCTCTGTCAAAGCTGATACTGAACCACTGGGCGTCGGAAGCATCATCCATGCCGACCTGTTTTACTGATTCCTCAGATATTATGGATACATATGCGCTTGAGATTATCCAGCCTCTCGGATCGCGTCCGGGCTTACTGAATACTCCTACCGGCATGATCGAAGACGGCATCACATTCGTCTCTTCATGTATCTCACGAAGTGCACATTCCTCGATGGTTTCGCTGCTCTGGAGAAATCCTCCCGGAAGTGCCCACATGTCCTTGTAGGGATGTCCGCCGCGTCTTATAAGCAGTATTTGCAGCTTGTTCTCGGGATTCTTCCGGTAATTATCACTTCCCTCCGAGCTTATCATGAATGCTGCAACGTCCGCTGTCACTGACGGGCGTTCATAGTCACTGAGACTATAGTTGGATAAGAATTCTTTTTCGCTGTCCATTGAACTCGCCTCCTCTGTTATTTCTATTATGATAATATCATAAAAATAATAAGTTGTCAAGGGGTTTTTGAAATTTTTTCCGGAATTTTATATAAACTTCATTTCATGCAAAGCAGGTCCCCGGTTCTGTTCCGGAGACCTGTTTTTTTAGCTATTATTCGCGAAGGCTTCTATTTCCTTTTCAAGAAGCCGGAATACATTTGCCACAAGATAGCCGTCTGCTATGGCGTGGTTCAGACGGACTGTGACCGGCATGACCAGTCTTTCACCTTCTCTGCGGTATCTTCCCCAGTTTACGATCGGAGGAAAAAACAGGTAACCGTCCGGCAGTTCTATATTCAGTGAATCGTATGAAAGCCATGATATGTATGAAGCATCGAACCAGTTAGGGTGATTCGCAGGATCAAGTCCGTATTCGCGAGTCTTCTTTGCCTGCTCAATATCTTTAAGCGCATCGTTGTAGAATCTGCTGTAATCTTCGCTGTACTTCGTATAGACAGGCGTACATGTCTCGGTATCTTCGTGGAAAATATATTGTGTAGGGTTTATTACATCGTAGCATATCAGTTCATCTGTCTCCCACAGATATGCCATCCGGTAGTCTTCCCGGGAATTCAGCACTTTTGAGAGAATGTAAAGAAAATTGATGTAGAATTTCGTATGCGTTCTTTCAGAATGAGCTGCGAGGGCTGTCACGTCTATCCTCGCTGTCATTGATGTCGAACACTTGCAGTCTTCAGAAAAGTGCCGGAACACTCCTTTGCGGTAGTAGTTCTCTCTGTCTATTACTTTATAATCCATATCTGTCATTCTCCTTCGTTATCATGCCGTTTGCTTTTCCTGTTATGAAGTATTATAACAGACTGCACTGTCAATGTCAATCCATAACAGTTCACACGATAAGCAGCCAGAATACGGATAACAGAAAACGCAGACGAAATGTCTGCGTTTTTATCATGATATCCTGCGGCCCTTGCCTTTCCTGCGCTTTTCAATAGGCTGCTCTTTTCCGCCCATGTCCTCGAAAACCGGTTCTTCACCTTCTTCATCCTCCGGCGACATGAGTTCGGGGTTTATCTGTCCTATGCTCTCATAATACGGGTTTATAACAAATCTCTGTATCACCGGATAACAGTTGAAACATATCACGAAACTCAGAAATGCCCATGGGAGTATCAGCATAAGAAGAAAAAATACCGACTGCACATATATCATCATTATGAGCATTATAAACAGCGTCAGGACTATGACTCCTATGCTGATAAGATTACGCTTCATGCCGACAAATGCAAGGGCAAATGAATTCTTGAACAGATTCTTCAGCGAAAGATCTGTGGCTATCAGCATCAGCCAGATGTAAAAATTCATCATGAATACTACTATGGCTATACTGCACATTATTACCATCGGTGCAAGCAGAAGTTTATTATTATATGCTGCCGCTATCTGAGGATATACCCTGAAGCCGGCTATTACTGAAAATATTATCAGACAGTCAAGGAATCCTATCACCGCTGCCTTTTTGAAATTGTCACGGAATCCTTTGAAAAAATCCCGCACTACAAAGGTATGTTTCTCGATGATGTACATCCTCATTATCTTGGTCATACCGGCTGTTGCAGGTCCGATAAGTATCGAAAACACAAGTATGAGAAGCAGTGTCAACGGAAGTGCTGCGGATTCCCCGGTATAGTATATGACCGGAAAGACGAGCAGCAGCGGTACGAAAAACAGAAGGTACAGCATATTTATCCCCATAAGCTGCCACATTTTACGGAACAGTATGTCAAAGAACAGACTGATGCCCTTCTTTTTCGGCGCATGTTTTGATATTCCGGGGCCTGCGCTCTCGTAGTCGTGAAATAAACTCAATTTTAACAATCCTCCATTTTGGATACTTCCATTCATGCAAGTATATAATTAAGTGCCGCGTCTCCCAGTGAGGTCAGGAATGACAGCGTGAGCAGTACCGTGTACCTCAGGATATACAGTTTAAGATCCATATCGCGTCTGTCTTTACAGCTTCCGCTGAGCCAGCATTGCAGTATCGAACATGATGAACGCATAAGCTCCCGGACTGCGGCTATTGCTATGAAAAGCATTATCATCGCTTTCGGAAGCAGTATCACTGTGACAGGCAGCAGTGCTGACACGCCTCCGCTGCTGTACAGCAATGCCGCGGAAACTCCGGCTCCGAAACCTCTTGAAAACAGCAGCAATATGCCTAAAGGCTGTCCGAATGTGAAAAGTCCGGCTGCAAATGCCGACAACAGAAACAATGCTGAGTACAGAAACGTCCCCCGCATCAGCGTAAGAAGCGTGATTCTCTCGGTCACAGGCATGTAATACTGATGTACTATGGGTGACACACTATCAGCAGATAAAGCACCATATACTCCGCCTGATATAACTCCGAAAACAGCAAGCAGTGTCAGGAGCAGTACGAACCGGCTCCCTCTCCATGTGTCTGTTCTGCTCAGATTTTTCAATGTGCATCATCCTTTCGTTTTTATAAGGATATGCACTGCGTGTCCGGTTTATGTCTTACTTTGAAAGCTCGTAGGCACGGTTGGTGCAGCTTTCACAGCATTTCTTTACTGTGTCTGTGAGCTTGCCTTCGTAAAGTCTGTCAAGTCCGGCAAGAGTCGTTCCTCCGGGTGAGGAAACCATCTTTATAAGCTCATCTATGCTCTTTCCGGAATCTGTTATCATCTTTGCTGAGCCGATGAGGCTCTGTGTAAAGAGCTCTGTTGCTGCGTCCCTGTCTATACCTGCGCTTTCGGCATAGTCTATGAATCCCTTGGCAAAAAGGTATATGAATGCAGGGCTGCTTCCGTTTATGGCTATTATCTCTTTCATCTTATCCTTCGGGATAACTGCCGCTTTGCCGCATATCCTGAATATGCTGAGGATAAGGCTGAACTCTTCTTCAGTCACTTTATCGTTGTGTGACAGTGCTGATGCGCCTTCACCGAGCAGAAGAGGTGTGTTCGGCATTACAAGTATCACTTTGGCTTCCGGAAGTGTCTTGGATGCGATGAATTCATCTGTTATTCCGGCTGCTATGGATATGAATACTGTTTCGCTGTCCGCACCGGGAGCTGCTGCTTCAAGCACCTTGTCGATTATCTGCGGCTTTACTGCAAGGAAAACATACTTGCATGTCCTTACAAGGTCTGCTTCGCTGCTGCTTGCCGATACTCCGTAGCCTGAAAGATCACTGACTTTTGCGCTGTCAGGATCAAATGCGTGCAGTTCTATCTTATCAGACATCGAACTGCCTGCTATGCCTTTGATTATTGCTGTGCCCATGTTTCCGGCACCTATGAATCCGATCTTTATCTTATCCATGATATATCTCTCCTTTAAATTGCGATCATTAGTATTATACTATATTCTGTACAAAAATGCAAGTGCTTTTTTGTGACAAAGAATAAGCAGTCCGGAAGCTCATATCGCTCCCGGACCGCCTTCGGTCAAGTTATTTTCTTGAGGAATAATCTTCGTCAAGTTCTGCACGCCATTCGGGTTCAAGTGCCATGCAGCTCCTCATGCTCGATACTGCCTTGCCAAGAGTGCCGAAAAGTGTCTTTGTGCCTCTGGCATCTGCGTGGTAGTTCACTGCATTTTCGCGGATTATTCCAAGATCATCGGCTGCGGCTGCGGCATCAATATTCGCACCAAGGAATATGAACTCCCAGCCGTACTTCTCCTGCTCTTTACCGATCAGTTTCTTGATCTCCTTATAGCTGTACTTATGGCTCGCATTTTCCATGCCGTCTGTGGTGATTATGATGAGTGTCTTTTCGGGAACATCTTCCTCACGCGCATATTTGTGGATGTTCGCTATGTGGCGTACTGCATCGCCTACTGCGTCAAGCAGTGCTGTGCATCCGGAAGGTGTATATTCCTTGGCTGTCAGCTTCGGTACCTTGTCAAGAGGAAGCCTGTCATGTACGACCTTTGAAGTGTTGCTGAACATCACTGTGGAAACGTACGCTTCACCTTCCTCGGTCTTCTGCTTTTCTATCAGGGAATTGAATCCTCCGATAGTATCTGCTGTAAGATCTGCCATTGATCCGCTCTCGTCAAGAATGAATACTAATTCTGTTAAACCCTTTTTCATATCATTACCTCCATCTGGTCTGTTTGTTACTTCCGGAAACCTCCGTTTCCTTTACTGTAACTATATTATATACCATCGACGGGGTAATGTGGTCGCTTTTCAAGCGACAAATCAGCCTCCGATGAGTGTCTGGTCAAAGGCGAACAACGCCTCGTTTATCTGGAAGATATCGTAATTCCTGTGCTCAATGTAGTACCTCACTATCAGGTCGCCTTTCATGCTCGGTGAAAGGGCATATCCTGCCTTTTCAAGCAGAGATTCCGTATCACGCACGTCCAGCTCCAGTGCTATTGCGAATGCAAGTGCCGTCTGCTTCTTAGGTCTGTATTCCGGATCGCTCCTTATCTTCGAAAACAGCTTTCGGTCTATATTCGCCTTTTTATAGGTCTGTACGTCAGTCCAGCCCTTTTCATCTATGAGCCTCAGCAGATACTCTGAGAATGATTCGTCCTTTTTGTCAAGCAGTCTCCGGAGAGTATCCGGTACTCCCATGCTTTCTTCCATGCACTCCGTTAACGGCATCGGTGCACATGCTGCTGCACCGCCTATGTGGGCATTGAATTCGGACGAGTTCTTTTTCTTCCTGTTTAAAGAAAGTATACTGAGTCTTCTCTCAGACTTGTCGCGGTGTTCTTCAGCGTAGGCATCGCTGATATAGCGCGCGATCTCTCTGTAGCGTCCGGATGAAGCAGTCATCGAACCTTTATCAAATACCACCAGAGTTATATTCATTTCTTCGGTTTCCAGAAAATCCGAAAACGCCCGCTCTGCTACTTCTACTGCTTTATCTTTCGGATAACCGTATACTCCGGATGATATGAGCGGGAAGGCTATGCTTTCACAGCCTTTATCCGCTGCAAGTCTAAGTGATGACATGTAACTGCTGTAAAGCTGCTCTTCTTCATGTTCTGTGCCGCCATGCCATACAGGACCGACTGTATGTATTATGTACTTGCAGTTCAGTCTGTAACCTCCGGTAACACGGGCTTCTCCTGTGGGACAGCCGCCTATGGTCCGGCATTCTTTCAGCAGTTCAGGTCCGGCTGCACGATGTATCGCTCCGTCTACTCCGCCTCCGCCAAGAAGCGAACTGTTGGCTGCGTTTACTATCGCATCAGCATGTACTCTGGTTATGTCATCCCGTATTATTCTGAATGGCATCCCGGTTCACCTCCGTATATTTTCAGTCACAGCGGTAACAATCCATTGAGCATACCCAGTTTTCCGTTCCAGGTAGTGAATAGTACATATCTATATAGTCTTCCTCCAACGGCTCATAAGCAAATGGATCTGTTCCTTTCGCTCCATAATTGAACCATACCGGTCCTTCATAATCATTTTCCGTATATCCCTTGCCATTTCTCGTGCTGCCGTCATATCCGCTTTCAGTCACGCAGACAAGATAATCGAACATATCAGACTTTTTTGCCTTCAGTGTGTATTCTCCGCCGTCTATCATGAGCTTGCCTTCTGCTGTTATGCTAAAGTGCATATCCTTGAATCTGTTCTCGGTCTCTGCGGTATCAAAGCCGCTGACAGTTCCGTTTACATTGACATTCCTGACAGTGTATTCTCCTGCCATTTCTTCAAATCTCTTGTCCGGTTTACTGTTCGCTTCCGATGCCGCTGAACTTGCGCTGCTTCCGCTTTTATCACTTCCGCATGCACTGACACTCATCGCCATTATCAGACCTGCTGCTATCATAAATGTTTTTTTCATTTTTACCACCTTCACTTATCTTATTATCGGGCGCTCTCTTGCTACAATTATACCACACATCTATTGCAAAATCAATAGGTCTTCGCTATTGCAGAAAAAACAACGATGCCTCCGCAGTTATTCATTACGGAGGCATCATCGTTCAGCTATTCAAGTTTTGGTCCATCGGATCATTCTGTGTATTTCAGTTTTTCTGCTGTCCAGTCCTTCAGCACTTCAAGCATATCTTCTGCAACTGCTTTCGCTCCTTCAAGGTCATGCTCAAGGTAATTTCCGCATTCCCTGCGCTCTGAACCGGGTATCTTTCCTGTGAATGCTGCTGTGAATCTGAAGCTTTCCCTGACAAGTCTTATCGCTTCTTCATGGGATACACTGTCTCTGAGGATAAGATAAAAACCGGTCCGGCAGCCCATCGGTCCAACATATATGACACTGTCGGAGTATTCACTGTTTCGTGCATAGGTCGCAAACAGATGCTCAAATGTGTGAAGTGCGCCGTTGGTAAGGAAATCTCCGCCGTTCGGCTTTTTCATGCGTATATCGTATGTGACGGCATCTCCGTCTATACGCGAGATGTACATTCCCTTTTCAAGCTTGTCATGGTCTACTGTAAAGCTGGCGATAGTCTTCATATCATCACTCCCTCGGCATCTTCTTCCGTATATCGCTCAGACGCTCAAGCGCATTCTCAAGTGTCTCATTCTTCTTTGCATAATGCAGCCTTATATAGCGGTTTTCCGGCTCTTTGAAGAAGCTGGATCCCGGCACTGCTCCCACTCCTACATATTCGGCAAGCCTCTCACAGAAATCAAGATCACTGCTGTAGCCGAATTCGGAAATGTCAAGGAGAATGTAATATGCTCCCTGCGGAACTGTATGCTGTATGCCTATCCTGTCAAGTCCTTCAAGGAACAGGTCACGCTTCTCTGTATATTTGTCTTGCAGCCATTTATAATAATCGTCTCCGAAACGCAGTCCGGTCACGGCAGCTTCCTGAAGAGGCGCTGCTGCACCGACTGTGAGGAAGTCGTGGACTTTCTTTACTGTGTCGATGATCTCCGGCGGCGCTATGACGTATCCCAGTCTCCAGCCGGTTATAGAATAGGTCTTGGAAAGTGATGAGCAGGATATCGTTCTCTCCCACATATCAGGCAGAGATGCCATGTATGTATGCTTATAGGGGGCATAGATTATATGCTCATATACCTCGTCGGTTATGACAAATGTATCATACTTCCTTGCAAGGTCTGCTATCAGTTTCAGCTCTTCATATGTGAATACCTTACCGCAGGGATTTGAGGGATTGCAGAGTATCAGCGCCTTGGGATGCTGTCTGAACGCCTCTTCAAGCACATCTGCATCAAAACTGAACTCCGGTGGTATGAGCGGTACATATATCGGCTCTGCTCCGGAAAGTATGGTGTCTGCACCGTAGTTCTCATAGAACGGTGAAAATACTATCACCTTATCCCCGGGATTCGTGACGCTCATCATCGCTGCCATCATCGCTTCGGTACTGCCGCAGGTCACAACTATCTCGCTGTTCGGATCAATTTTCCTGCCCATAAGGCGCGACTGCTTCTCTGCAAGTGCTTCACGGAAATTCTGCGCCCCCCATGTTATGGAATACTGGTGAAAATCTTCTCTTGTAACTTCTGCAAGACGGTCAAGTATCTCGCGGGGAGGTTCAAAATCAGGGAATCCCTGAGAAAGATTAACTGCGCCGTATTTATTGGATATCCTCGTCATTCGCCTGATGACGGAATCTGTAAAATTCGCTGTGCGTCTGGAAAGTTCTGGCATATCTATTCTCCTTAAATCAAATGGACGGATATCACATCCGCCCATTAATTATATCATTATCAGATGCTGTAGTCAATATTTCTCTCGTCGATAACTCGTCTTGATTTGTGCTCTGAACGTGTATTCAGTCCGCCGTCGGGATGTACAACTACCTTTGCTGGCTTAACTCCGATTCGAGCCTTCAGTGCTGCGCTTACTTCTGCTGCTACTGTCTCGTCATCCTTATCGACACCAGTTGCCTTCTCAACTTCAACAGCATACTTGCTTGTGAAGTCCTTCTCAAAAATACGGATCAGATACTCGCCTGTCAGGTCGCTCTGCTCACGGATAACTGCCTCGATATCACTCGGGAATACGTTTACCGCGGAAACAATGAACATATCGTCCTTTCTGCCGAGAATGTGGATCCTGCCGTGTGTACGTCCGCATTTGCACTTTGTTGTGTCGATGCGTCCGATATCACCTGTCTTGAATCTGATGAGAGGTCTTGCATGCTTACGGAGAGTTGTGAACACGAGCTCACCTGTCTGGCCGGGTTCAAGCACTTCGCCGGTGTGGATATCAACTGTTTCAACGAGGATGTGGTTCTCGGCAATGTGGAGACCGTCATGGTATTCGCACTGTGCTGCGCATGCGCCGAATATATCGGAAAGTCCGTAGAAATCGAATACCTCTGCTCCCCAGATGTCTTCGATAGCTTTTCTTGTAGCATCTATGGAACCGCCAAGCTCACCGGCAACGATGATCTTCTTGATGTTGAAATCCTTCTTCGGATCGTATCCTGCCTTCAGCGCCTTTTCACCGAGCTGCCATGCGTAGGAAGGTGAAGTCCAGATAACAGTTGGCTGATATGTTTTAAGTATGAAAAGGAGTCGCTCACTCGGAAGTGTGCCGCCCCAGATACATAATGCACCGAGATTCTGTGCGCCGATAACGTCAGGTCCTCCAACGTAGAGCGAGAAGTTGAGTGCGTGAACGTAACGGTCGTTCGGTCTCATTCCTATCTGCCAGAACCAACGGCTCTCTGTGTCCTGGAACTCATCGAAATCCTTCTTTGTGAAGGGGCTCATTGTAGGTACTCCTGTCGAACCGGATGATGTGGAAATAAATACTACATCCTCTTCCGGTACGGCTGCAAGTTCACCAAGGAATGAACCTACGCCCTGTGTGTCACGCTGTGTCTTCTTATTGATGTACGGGAATTTCTGAATATCCTTGAGTTCCTTGATGTCCTCCGGCTTAACACCTGCTTCGTCAAATGAACGCTTGTAGTAAGGCGCGTTGTCATATGCGAATTTTACGATCTCCTTGAGATCTTCAAGCTGCTTCTTTTCAAGTTCTTCCCTCGGAAGTGTCTCAAGTTCCTCATTCCAGAATTTATTGTTTACATCTCTGCTCATTGTAATTATCCTCCTTAGTATTTCCATCTGTTTGGTATGTTTATATTATACTCTCTATTCCGGGATTTGTCCAATACCATAGTTCTATACTGTGTTATAGGCAATTCCTATAACACGAAATTCTTTTCTATAAACTCCCATTTCTTGTCACGGGAATCAGTTATTATCTTTATATCATCGTCTGTCAGATGACGGAATCTGCCCTGTTTACGGAGATATACGCCTACATCGCTGAATTCCTTAGGCTTGCGGTCAAGTTTGTATTCGCCGTTCTCATATTCGGCAAGATACCATAATCCGCAGTCCACAACTTCCCTCGCAATATCAACCGTTGCATCAGGTGCTATGCCCCAGCCAGTGGGACAGGGAGCTATTACATGGATGTACTTTGTTCCGTGTATCTGTGATGCCTTTCTGACTTTTTCTATAAAGTCAGGCAGATATCCGATGCTTGCTGTCGCTGCATACGGTATACCGTGGGCTGCTGCTATCTCGAACATGTTCTTCTTTGGACGTATATTACCGTGGATGTTCTGTCCTGCCGGAGTAGTCGTCGTCTTTGCTCCGTAGGGCGTAAGTCCGCTTTTCTGTATGCCTGTGTTCATGTAGGCTTCGTTGTCGTAGCAGATGTAGATGATATCATCATTGCGGTCGATAGCTCCGGAGAGAGCCTGTATGCCGATATCTGCTGTTCCTCCGTCACCGGCAAATCCAACTGCTGTGAAGTCCTTGTATCCTCTCGCTCTGAGTCCGGCTTCAATGCCTGTCAGCATGGATGCCGTGCCGGCAAATGTGGAAATTACCGAATTATTTGAGAAGCAAAGCTGAGGAAAATTGAAACCGACTGCTGACATACAACCTGCCGGAAGTACTGATACTGCATTCTTTCCGAGAACCTTCAGTGCTGCTCTTACTGCTAAGCTCCCGCCGCATCCTGCACAGGCTTTATGACCGTAGAAGTATTCATCTCTTGATATGCTGTCTGCCACTTTATTTGCCATTGTCCTCTCCTCCTATCCCGATAAAGTTCACACTTTCTGTGCCTTCTGCTATGTCTCTGTAGATCTTCTCTATATCTGATGCGGAGATATTGCTGCCGCCAAGTCCGCCTATGAAATTGTAACCGCGGACATCAACGCCAGATTTCTTCAGCGCTGAATTTACATTTGTGAATACTGTTCCTTCATTTCCGAAACTGATGTCCTTTTCAAGCACTGCGTATGCCTTGGCTTTGCTCAGTGCTTCCGATATCTCTTCATTCGGGAACGGTCTCATGTATCGTATGCGCACAACTCCTGCCTTTACTCCTTTATCACGGAGTTTGTCGGCTGTCTCACGGCAAAGTCCGGCAATGCTTCCAAGGGTGACTATTATGTACTCTGCATCCTCGGTACGGTAATTCTCGGTCAGACCTGTATACTCCCTGCCGAATATGTCTTTGAATTCATTTTCAGCCTCGGTTATCACTTCTCTCGCTGCAAGAAGTCCATGATGTTCCTTGTACTTGAATATATAGTTTGTATCAGGACCGGCGGAAAATGCCATATTTTTCGGAGAATCAAAGTCTATCCTGTTATCCGTTTCGTATGGCGGAAGGAACTTCTCTGCCTGCTCCTTTTCCGGTATGTCCACGGTCTCATATGTATGGGTTAGTATGAAGCCGTCCAGATTCGCCATATATGGCGTGGACACACGCTTATCCTCTGCTATCCTGTAACTCATCAGCGCAAGATCAAGTGCTTCCTGTGCATTCTCTGCATAAGCCTGTATCCAGCCGCTGTCCAGCTGCGAGAGGCTGTCTCGCTGATCTCCGTATATGTTCCATGGAAGTGCTGTTGATCTGTCCGCGTTCATCATTACTATGGGGAAACGTCCGCCTGACGCATAGTAAAGGCACTCTGCCATGTACAGCAAGCCCTGTGAGGATGTCGCTGTGAAGGCTCTCGCTCCTGCTGCACTCGCTCCTATGGCACAGGACATCGCGGAATGCTCGGATTCGACATGCACATATTCCGCTTTCAGACTTCCGTCCTCGACCATCTCAGAAAGACGTTCAACTACTATGGTCTGCGGTGTTATAGGATATGCGGATATGACCTGAGGACATGCAAGACGTATTCCCTCAGCAAAGGCTTCATTGCCTGACAAGAATTTTTTCATTTGCGTTCAGCCTCCATTCCTATCGCTCCTGTACGGCATATCTTTGCACAGATGCCGCAGCCTTTGCAGAAATCATAGTCTATTTCCGCTTTTCCTGCTTTTATACTTATTACTCCGTCCGGACAATAGAGATAACACTGCTCGCATCCTACGCATTTTGCTGCGTCTATCACAGGTCTTATGCTTCTCCAGCCACTGTTGACGGATACAAGATATCCAGCCTCAAACGAAGTGTTCTCAGGCACTTCACTGAATGTGAAACTCTTCTTTTCCCTTATCTCAGGTCTCATCTGAGCACCTCCTCAGCTGCTTGCAGTATTGCTCTGATATTCTTTTCCTGTATTTTCACAGGCATATATCCCCTTACCGCTTCTGTCGCTTCTTCTCCGGACACTACGCCGGATATACCGACAAGGTATCCGAGCATCACGGTGTTCACGGTTGGAAGACGGTATCCTGATGATATCTTCTCAGCATCTACTGTTACTGCTCCTTCGATCGCTGTTCTGGAATTGACTATTATCTTTCCGCCTTCTTTAAGAAGATCACGGAATTGCGGACTATAAAGCGTGTCGTCAAGTATCACGATATAATCTGCCTTCTCTGTCTGGCTCCTGTCAGAAACAGGTCTGCTGTCAAGTTTGGTAAATGCTCTTACCGGTGCTCCGCGTCTTTCAGGTCCGAAGGACGGAAACGCAAGAGCGTACTTTTCTCCGCCGTTTATCGTATATGCAGCTCCGAGAAGTTTGGCTGCTGTAAATGCTCCCTGACCTCCGCGTCCGAGCCATATTATTTCCTTCATATCATCTTCTCCTATACTTGTTGATATGTGTAGATTATACCTCTTTTGCCGCTCATTGTCCAATACAAATGAGTGATCTCAGGTTATAGGTTGAGCCTATATGTTCAGATATGCCTTTATCTCATCAATGTATACCTCTGCCGTTTCACTCAGTATTACGTTCTTCAGGGTTATATACCCTATCTCCATAACTTCATTGTTGTCGTCAAAAGGTACTGCTGTATAGTCGCTGCCGTTCAGTTCTTCGCAGATTATTCCGGAACATAATGTGTAGCCGTTCAGTCCTATCATCAGGTTAAGCATCGTCGCTCTGTCGTTCGCTTTTATCATACGCGGATACTCTGCGGTGCTAAGCAGTTCTTCTGCAAGGTAGAATGTGCTGTTGTCGCCCTGCTCAAAAGAGAGACAGGGATAATCGGCAAGCTGTTCGAAGGTTATCTTCTTCTCCCCTGCAAGCGGATGACCTTTCCAGAGATAGACATACGGGCTGCATTTCGTCAGAGTGTGGAATTCAAGTCCGTTTGAATTGAACAGCTTCGTCAGTGACTTGCGGTTGAAATCGTTGAGATATATTATACCGATCTCGCTGCGGAGTGTTGCTACGTCGTTTATCACTTCGGCTGTCTTGGTCTCGCGCACTGCAAATTCATATTCCGCTGTATCAAAGCTCTTTACCATTTCTACAAATGCCTTGACGGCAAAGGAATAGTGCTGGGTGGATACTCCGAATTTCTTCTTGATGTTTTCCTTCCTGATATACTTCTCGGCAAGGACATCAAACTGGCCCACTACCTGTCGGGCATACTGGATGAACTCTGCTCCGTCATTCGTAAGTGTAACGCCCCTTCCGCTTCGGTTGAATATCTTTATCCCGATCTCCTTTTCAAGCTCCTGCACTGATGATGTCAGTGAAGGCTGTGATACATACAGCTGTTCTGCTGCCTTGTTCATTGATCCTGTCTCGGATATCGCAAGTATGTATTTAAGCTGCTGTAAAGTCATTTTGACCTCCTTATTCGTATAGACCGGTACTGAAATATCGGTCGCCGCGATCTGGGAATACTGTTACGATATTTCCCTTGACACCGCTCTTTATAAGCTTTATAACTGCCGCCATTGCTGCTCCTGATGAGGAACCGGCTATTATTCCTTCAGTCTTTGCAAGCAGACGAGCCGCTGTAAATGCATCTTCGTCGTTTATCTTTATTACATCATCTACAAGTGTCATATCCATGGTATCAGCTATGAAATCATTGCCGATCCCCTCTATGTTGTAGTCGAAATGTTCACCTCCGCCCATGGTCGAGCCTTCAGGATCGGCAAGTATGCCCTTGACTGAAGGAGAACGCTCTTTGATATAACGGAGAATACCGGTGTATGTGCCGCCGCTTCCTGCTCCGGCTACAACATAGTCTATTCTGCCGTCAAGTGCTTCGTATATCTCTCTTCCTGTAGTCTCATAGTGAGCAAGCGGATTGCTCTGGTTCTTGAACTGTTCAAGAGATACTGATCCGGGTATCTGCGCTTTCAGTTCCTCGGCTTTTGCTACTGCCCCGAGCATTCCAAGTTCACGGGGAGTGTTGATGACTTCTGCTCCGAGTGCTCTCAGAAGTGCCTGTTTTTCAGCTGAAAACTTCGTCGGCACTACGAATATTATCCTGTAGCCTCTGTTGAGTGCGGCAAATGCTATGCCAAGTCCGGTGTTGCCTGCGGTGGCTTCAACTATGGTGCCGCCCGGTTTAAGAAGTCCGCGCTTCTCGGCGTCGTTTATCATATAAAGCCCGGTACGATCCTTGACACTGCCGGAGGGGTTCCATAATTCCAGTTTGGCAAATATGTTCACTCCGTCTGTTCTGTCTATGTTTCCAAGTCTTACAAGAGGTGTATTGCCTATAAGCGACTGCATTGAATCATAGTAGTTCATGGTATCACCTCATCTTATCTCGGAAAGCTCTATTGCATGAGCTATATCTGCTATTATATCGTCTATGCTCTCTATGCCGACTGAAAGACGGATAAGTCCGTCGGTTATGCCGACTTTTTTGCGGATATCTGCCGGTATGGATGCGTGTGTCATTGTTGCCGGGTGGCATACAAGTGACTCCACTCCTCCAAGGCTCTCGGCAAGAGATACGAGTTCAAGGCTCTCAAAAAATTTCTTTATATCGTAGTTTTCATTGAGTTCAAAGGATATCATTGCTCCGCCGTTCTTAGCCTGTCTGCGGTTCACTTCGTATCCCTGACTGCTTTCAAGTCCGGGATAATATACGTTCTTCACTGCGTTGTTCGATTCAAGGAACTCTGCTGCCTTTTCGGCGTTGTACACATGTCTGTCCATGCGGACTGCAAGTGTCTTTATGCCGCGTATCAGCAGGAAGGAGTCAAAAGGCGCAAGCACTCCGCCGGTGGAATTCTGTATGAATGCTATCTGCTCGGCAAGTTCTTTCGTATTCACTACCGCAAGACCGGATACTACATCGCTGTGTCCGCCAAGATATTTCGTTGCACTGTGAACTACTATATCTGCTCCAAGCTCCAGCGGTCTCTGAAGATAGGGTGTCATGAATGTATTGTCCACTATCACAAGAAGTCCATGCTTATGTGATACCTCTGCGACAGCTCTTATGTCGGTAACTGTCATGAGCGGGTTTGCCGGGCTTTCGATTATTACTGCCTTTACATCATCTGTTATCTGGCTTTCGTATACTGTAAGGTCTGTGGTGTCAGCTATGGTATAGTTTATCGAAAAATGATCGAACACCTTGTTGAGCAGTCTGAATGTTCCGCCGTATACGTTGCTGGAGATCAGGACTCTGTCTCCGCTGTGAAGAAGGCTGAGCACTGCAGTGAGTGCTGCCATTCCGGATGCAAATGCAAATCCTGCTACTCCGCCTTCAAGTTCTGCGATAAGTGATTCAAGTGCCTCTCGGGTGGGATTGCCTGTGCGCGAATACTCGTATCCGCGCATTTTTCCAAGTCCGTCCTGCTTGTATGTGGATGTCTGATAGATCGGTATATTTACTGCTCCTGTCCTTTCATCTATGGAGATGCCTCCGTGGATCAGTGCTGTTTCTGTATTATTGAATCTGCTCATATCTATTTCTCCTATTCATAATCATAATCTGCTGTGTAAGTCGCTGAGATAAGACTTACGTTTTCAAATGCTCTCATGCTGTCCTGTCTGCCTTCAAAATACTCTGACTGTACTTTCTCGGGCGGCATGTATGTGTCTATCTGGTAACCAAGGGAATAAAGTGCGCGTGATACTTCGTTGTAATCAAAACCGCCGCGCATCACTTCGCCAAGTGAACTGGTTATCTGCTCAAGGCGTGATACCCTGCTGGGGAACTCTCCGGTCTTTATGGGATAGTCAAATACCAGAACGCTGCCAAGAGAGGAAAGCTCTGCCATCTGCCGCAGCGTCTCTGTGAATACTTCAAGCGTAAGATAATAGGATACGCCGAGTATGCTGAAAAATGTCTTTTTTTCCGGATCAAATCCGGCTTCAAGTAATTTCTCGCACATTCGCTCGGTCTCAAAATCTACTGGAACGTAATGCACATTCTTGCGCTTGTTCCATTCAAGTCTGTCTATCTTTTCAAGCTTGTATCGCTGGGTATCAGGATGATCTATCTCAAAGACCTCTATATCTTCGTTCTCGTTCCTGAATGCGAATGTGTCTGAACCTGCGCCGCATATAACGTACTGTATCTTTCCGTTTGCTGATGCAAAGTCCTTCAGCCTGACTTCGTTGAAATGTACTCTCGACAGCGGTATCGGTGCGAAGTATTCGTTTATAACTTCTTCGGTATCTTCCTTCGAAAGATCCTGGGAACCGTCAAGTCCGCTGCTTATGAGTTCGTGTATGCTGTCATACTCTTCTTTGCCGAGCATGTCGTATGCAAGATAGTCGTCAAATATCTTTTCACGGGAACTGTTTGAATGCCATGCCCTGACAAATGCACATATCTTTGCGGTAACGCTTTCTCTTTCGTTTACCATATTGACCTCCAGATAATAAAAAATGCGCAGAACGCTTACACCGCATTCCACGCATAACAATCATACTCACAGATATTGATGACCGCAACAACATCGCTGAGCATAAATACGCAAAATGCGTGGATATAACATATTACACATACAACAACACATCATATTGTATCTCATGTTCAGCACTCCTTATCGTTAATTCATCCTATTCCTATCGGAACTGTATGTATTATATCACCCATTATAATCTTTGTCAATAGGTTCTGCATATATTCGGCAATAGTTATAGAATTCTCCTATTATCAACAGCAGGATTGTATCATCTGCTGCTATGACATGAAAAGAGCCAAAGAACTTAGGTCCTTTGGCCGGAGATCATCTCTTCCATCTGAGAAGACGATTCTGTAATTTGTTGAATAAAAATGTTACGCCGATAACTACAAAGCCGATCACGAGAAGTCCTGTGATAGTTCTTGTATAATCGCCGAAATCAGAGTAGTTCTTTACATAATATCCCATTCCGTCCTTTGCTGCGATCATTTCAGCTGACGTAAGAAGAATAAATGATACACTGAGTCCCTGATTGCATCCGAGAAAGATCTGCTGTAGTGATGCAGGCAGAATTACTCTGAACATCATCTCTATCTTTCCTACGTTCAATACTTTCGCGGAATCTATCATCTTCTTGTCTACTCCGAGCACTCCGCTCATGGTACCGGCAAATACCGGCCAGAATGTGGCAAGGAATATAACAAATACCGATACGGACTTCAGTGTAGGAAGAAGTGCGATACCGTATGGGATGTAAACTATGGGCGGTATCGAACTGAAAAACTTGGTTATGTACGTTGCTGCTCCTCCTGCTCTTGCACTGCATCCGATGATGAGTCCGAGAGGTATGGCTATGGCTGTTGCAAGTACAAATCCCTTTATCGTAATGCCAAGTGAGCTTTTGATATTTACCCATATCTTATCCCGGTCTTCTACAAACTGATGTACCACTCTTCCTGGTGCAGGGAACAAAAGGTCATTGAGATAGTTGTACTTCGCTGTTGCCAGTGACCAGACTCCAAGAAGTATAAATATGAAGCCTGCTATATCAAGCAGAAGTGCCAATGAGTTTTCTTTCTTTATTAATGATGAGGCTATCAGCACTATCGCTTCTGCTCCCACTGCAAAGCCTATCAGCGAGGATGTATAGACCGGTTTGGTGGATCTGTCAGGCAAAAGCTGTATCAGTAAAAGTATGATGAACAGCAGATGTGTGATACGGAGATATCTCTTTCTGATAGTCATAATATCACCTCGTCTCCGCCTATCCTCTCGGCTATGTCGTTGTAAAGCAGCGAGAGAAGCTTGTTGCGGAACTTTCCGTATTCCTCAGTCTTTACCAGCTCTTCACGTCTTCGCGGACGGTCAAAGGGGACATTCACGATCTCATTTACTGTTCCGGGATGTGCTGTGAGAACTACTATCCTGTCTGAAAGCAGTATGGCTTCATCTATATCGTGAGTTACGAATACTACTGTTTTGCGCTCCTCTGTACCGTCGCCTTCCCAGAGTTTCAGAAGAAGATCCTGAAGAATTACTCTGTTCTTTGCATCTATTGCACTGAACGGCTCATCCATGAGCAGTATCTCGGTATCCATTGCAAGCGCACGAGCTATCGCTGCTCTCTGCTGCATGCCTCCGGAAAGCTGTGAGGGATACTTGTTGCCAAAGCCGGTCAGTCCCACTTTGTTCAGAAAGTCCTCCGCTATCTTCGCACGTTCACTGCGCTTTACATCGTGACGTGCCTGCTTTATGCCGAATTCGATATTCTTCTTTGTCGTCATCCACGGAAAGAGGGAGTAGTGCTGAAACACTACCCCACGCTCTGTGCCTGTGCCGTGCAGTTCTTTACCGTCTATCTGCACTGTGCCGCCGGCAGGGGCATAAAGCCCCTCCAGCACGCTGAGCAGTGTGGATTTTCCACATCCGCTGGCGCCTATGACACTTACGAACTCGCCTTCTCCTACTCCGAATGATACATTGCGGAGTGCGTTGAAACTGCGCTTATTCTCTATGTAGTTTACGGTAAGATCCTTTATCTCAATTTTACTCGTATTCATCAAAATGCTCCTTTAATGCTTTATAGATGTCATCCGAATTCTCAGCAAGTATACTGTCAAGAGCTGATCTGTAGATATCTGTGTTATAGTAAGGCTCGATATCATAGTCTTCTGTGTATCCAAGTTCTACTATAGTATCTTTGAGAGCAAGTGTTCCTTGCTTGTCAGGATCAGGACTCGATACACTGAATCCGCCGTATACCTCAGTATCTATGAAATCTTCTTCAATGTCGATGTACTTCTTTACATCTGATACTGTGCCTTCGTGATCGGTCTGTGTGAAGTGGTAGGCTTTTATAAAAGCCCTTTCAAGTGCGGTGTATGTATTGGGCGCATCCTTGAGTGAGGATGTCTTTGCAACCTGTCGGCAGCAAGGCTGGTTTGCAAGTGCTTCTTCATGTGCGCAGTAGTATACCACTCTGTAACCCTGCGACTTTGCAAGAGATGTATACGGAGAATATGCTGACGCTGCATCTATAGTCTTGTTCATGAGGGCTGCATATGCGTCCTTCTGGCTGTCAAAGTAGACAATGTTGACTTCGTCATCGCCCTCGCCGATGCCTATGCCTGCATTCTTCAGCAGTATCTGGAGCTCTGCATCCTGTACACTGTTCTTTACTGAAGCAACGTTCCTGCCCTTCAGTATCTCTACACCAAGTTCGTCTTCATCAGCGTATTCGGACTTGATCACATAGCCGTGTCCGTTTGTCATTGCTCCGCCGAACACCGATACATCGTGTCCCTGACTCTGGAAGGTCAGTGTGGGCACTGAGCCGATGAACGCTACGTCAAGTTTGTCGGATTCAAGTCCGTTTACAAGTTCTGCCGCGCTGGAGAACTGTGTCAGCGTTACGTCAAGTCCTTCCTCTTCAAAGAAGCCTTCCTCCTCTGCTACAAATGCGAGAAGATGTGCGGTTGAATTCAGGTAGCCGATGTTTATGTCGGTCTTTTCAAGTGAAAGTCCGGATGAAGCTCCGTCTCCGCAGCAGTCCGCTACTGTTTCGCAGCACTCTGACTTCTCTGAGCAGCAGTCTGATGAGCCGGTCGATGATGAGCTGTTGTTTAATCCGTTGCATCCTGTCAGAAGTGCCAGCGCTGTCAGTATTGAAGTATATTTAAGCTTGTTATTCATATTTATCACCTTTCAAATCTTTATAATCAGTTTAGTTCATTCGTGTATCATACAGCAACATCGCATTCGCTCTGAATCAATGATACTTCTGATATGTCTCATATCTATCACTCCCTGTTTTTCTATGTATTAATCATACCATACCTATAGGAATATGTCCAATACCAAAGACTTATCATCACATATAGTTTGAAACTATATTCGTGTTCTCAACAGATACGCAAAAAGGCTGCACAGATATTATCTGTGCAGCCTTAGCTACATAATTATAAGCTGATTCAGTCGATGCTCTTCAGTGTGGGGAAGAGAAGGACATCTCTTATGGATACGCTGTTTGTGAGCAGCATTACAAGACGGTCGATGCCGTAGCCGATTCCTCCTGTAGGCGGCATACCGATCTCCAGTGCGCGGAGGAAGTCTTCGTCTGTGCGGTTTGCTTCTTCATCGCCCTGACTGAGTGCCTCTTCCTGAGCCTTGAAACGCTCCCTCTGGTCGATAGGATCGTTAAGCTCTGAATACGCATTGCACATCTCACGGCCTGTGATGAACAGCTCGAAACGCTCAACATATTCAGGTGCATCCGGCTTCTTCTTTGTGAGAGGTGATATCTCTATGGGGTGATCCATGATGAAGGTGGGCTGTATAAGATGCTCTTCAACAAATGCCTCGAAGAAGAGGTTGAGTATGTCGCCGCGCTTGTGACGGTCTTCATATTCAACGTGATGCTCCTTGGCTGCTACGCGTGCTTCTTCAAGTGTGGTGATAGTGCTGAAGTCAACTCCGGAGTACTTCTTTACTGCGTCTATCATTGTAAGTCTTTCAAACGGCTTGCCAAGATCTATCATGTGCTCGCCGTAAGGAACGCAGGTCGTACCGCATACTTCCTGAGCTACATGTCTGAACATGTTCTCTGTGAGATCCATCATTCCGTAGTAATCTGTATATGCCTGATAAAGCTCCATTAATGTGAATTCAGGGTTGTGTCTTGTATCTACGCCTTCGTTTCTGAATACACGTCCGATCTCATATACGCGCTCAAGTCCGCCTACGATAAGTCTCTTCAGATAGAGTTCAAGACTGATACGGAGCTTTACTTCTTCATCAAGTGCGTTGTAATGTGTCTCGAAAGGTCTTGCTGCTGCTCCTCCTGCATTGGATACGAGCATAGGTGTCTCGACTTCCATGAAGCCCTGTCCGTCAAGATAACGTCTGATAGAAGATATTATCTTTGAACGCTTTACAAATGTATCCTTTACGTCAGGATTCATAACAAGATCAAGGTAACGCTGACGGTATCTTGTGTCTGTATCCTTCAGTCCATGCCACTTCTCGGGAAGCGGAAGAAGTGACTTTGAAAGCAGTTCGATCTTCTGGGCATGGATGGATATCTCGCCCTTCTTGGTCCTGAATACATATCCTTCTACACCGATTATATCACCGATATCCCACTTCTTCTTGAATTCCTTGAAGAGGTATGCTCCGATGTCGTTTGAACGGATATATACCTGTATACGGTCAGAACTGTCGCGGACATCTATGAAGTTTGCCTTTCCCATGTCTCGCCAGCTCATTATTCTTCCGGCGATCCTTACTATCTTCTCATTGAGTTTTTCAAGACCTGCTGCAAGCTTCTCTTCATCGTCGCCTGCCTCTTCCTTTACAAGTGCTTCTGCTGCTTCGTACTCTGCCTTGTAGTCTGCTGCATGACCGGTCACGTCATACTTAGTCACCTGATAAGGATCCTTACCGCTCTCACGGAGTGCTGCAAGCTTATCAAGACGATCCTTCTTCAGTATATTTATGTCCTGCTCCTTCTCTTCGGATACAGGTGCATTATTCTGGTTTTCGCTCATTATCCTATTTCCTTTCGGGTATTACTTGGAGATCTCAACTATCTCAAAGCGAAGCTCGCCTGCCGGTGCTTCTACTATGATTATATCTCCCACTTTCTTCTTCATAGCTGCCTTTCCTATGGGGGATTCATCTGAGATCTTTCCTTCTCTTACATTGGCGTGATTCGTGGAAACGATAGTAAATGTCTCCACTTTGCCTGTATCTACGCGCTTTATGGTGATAACAGAACTCATGCCCACTTCATCTACCGAGATGTCTGAATCCTCTACTATCTCAGCATTATCTATAGTCTGCTGGAGTTCTGCAATGTGCGCTTCAAGGATAGCCTGCTCATTTTTTGCTTCATCATATTCAGCATTTTCAGAAAGGTCTCCGTATGAACGTGCTACTTTCAGTCGCTCAGCAACCTCTTTACGCTGGTTTATGATAAGGTCGTTGAGCTCTGCAACAAGCTTATCATAGCTTTCTCTTGACATTTTTTTTACTGGCATTTCCATACACTCCTTAAAGATTATTTGAGTATCACAATTACTTTATATTATACTACATTATGTGAGAATTGTCAAGGACTATTATTCCGGCCTTTATGTACTTATTTCACTGATTTTATTTTTTACTTCTATTGACTTTTCTTTTCGGATTTGATATAATTATACATGCTGTATGTTTCGCCGGTGTGATGGAATTGGCAGACGTGACGGACTCAAAATCCGTTGGTGGCAACACCGTGCGGGTTCGACCCCCGCCACCGGCACCATGACAATCGCAGGTTCTTGTTTCAGGAGCCTACGGTTTTCTTTTTGTCCTCGTTCTCATCGTCATCATCACCGAGAGCGTTGGAAATAACCTCAGCAGATGAGTTCCTCGACTTGTAATCGAGGTGACTATAAAAATTGGCGGTAAAATTAAAAGTGGAAGGTCAGAAGTGTTATCACTGCGAGGATATACGCTGGTTCAATGCAGATAAGCTATATTTTCCAGTACAGCATAGAATCATATGTCTACGACAGACTGCAAAATTCAAACAGTGAGACCTTCAAGCACTTAATCACCGAAATGATGAAGCTCTATATCTCTGCTGAGACACATTTCTCGTAAAAAGAATCTATCATCTAAAAAACTGAGCCGATAGAATAACTATCGGCTCAGTTTTTTTACCTGCTGATAATTCGCAGTTTTGAATTCATCCCCAGTTATAATTGTCAGATAATGACTATTCTGCTATAAGTAACAGCTGACAGCTCAGTCCGCCAGATTCTCACAGAGAGTTATCGCTATTATATCTGTGGAGTAATCGCTGCTCACAAAACAGTCAACTGTCTCGACTTTCCTGTATATCCCGTCATCTCCGAGCTGCCTGGTGGTAAGGCGTATCATCTTTGTTCCGGACTTATATTCTTTTATAAGATTCTCCCTGTTGAAGGTAGCTTCAAATAACTCGCGGTCTTCCGGATGCATACTGTTTACGCCATGTTCTATAAGTTCGTCAAATACGCCTGTTGACGGGCAGTTGGTCGATGTGAAATCCTGATGTGCCATGGCGTAGTATGTGTTCCTTGTCAGATTCGTGAATATAATGAGCGGATAACGGTACAATACAGCTTCTATCAGCAGATTGAGCGAACTTGATGTACTCTGTACTTCAAGTATATCATTAAATTCATCTGTTCCTCTGTACGTCTGGCAGAGTTCAAGATACTCTTTCTCCGGCATGGGCTTCGCGAACAGATAGCCCTGTATCTTATTGCAGTCGCAGGAGCGAAGAAACGCAAGTTGTTCCTTTGTCTCGACTCCTTCTGCAACTGTCTTCATGTGTAGACGGTGCGCAAATGTGAATATGCTCTCAAGCACTATCTTTTCCTTCTCATCCTCACAGTTATGACTGAGAAGAGATTTGTCGATCTTCAGTACATCCGCAGGTATGTCCTTTATGAATTGCAGAGACGACAGCCCACTGCCAAAATCGTCTATGGCTACTGTGAATCCCGCTTTTCTTATGGATATGATCCAGTCCAGAAGCAAAGCTTCTTCATCGACCATCGCGGATTCGGTTATCTCTATCTCCAGCAATGGATGCGGAAGATCATATTTATCCATCATTGACGCCAGTCTCTCGGCAAAGTTTTTCTCATGGATATGTTTCCTTGAAAAATTGACCGATATAGGATACTGCGGCATCATATTCTGTTTTTCAAGGGTTCTGCATACCTGTTCTGTGACGTACCAGTCAATATCCATTATGAGATCTGAACCTTCAGCTTCCGGTATAAAACTGTCCGGAGGAATAATTGTGCCGTCAGGTCTTATCCAGCGCACAAGCGCCTCTGCGCTCTTCAGCTGCCCTGTCATGGTAACACACATCGGCTGGTAGTATACACATAATTCATTATTATTCAAAGCGTTTCTTATCTCTGCAGCAGAATACCTCATATAAATCCCATCCTTTCGTCTGAGAATCAGAATACTTCTCCGACCAATATCGGCGGTCTCAGTGTATTCCATTGGATTTCTTCTTATCCTCATATACTGCTTACATCCCGGATATGAAAGCATATATAATACTATAGATTTAATTGCATATAACTATTCATTTTAATTATATCACGCTTTTCATGATTATTCTACATCTTTGTGTGAATTGCGTATAAATTTCTAACATATTCCATGCAAATTATTAATGCCTTGCAAATAACAAAAGCACCCACGATGTACTGTGAGCGCTTCCTATATACTGAGTTTTGCTTCAGTTTATGTCGTCGGGTTCTTTTTTTACAAGCAGTGCGACTGCATGTGCTGACATCCCGAGTTTTTCACCGGTAAAGCCAAGATGCTCCTCTGTTGTGGCTTTGACACTTATCTGCGAAACGCTGCATCCGCATACTGCCGCTATGTTCTCGCGCATAGTCAATATGTACGGGGCAAGTTTCGGTGCCTGTGCTATGACTGTTGCATCTATATTGCCTATACAATAACCGGTTTCTGATATGCGGCTGCATACTACTTTCATCAGTTCCATGCTGTCTGCATCCTTGAAACTGTTGTCATTGTCCGGGAAAAGATGTCCGATATCCCCCATTGCAAGTGCTCCGAGCATTGCGTCCATTATCGCATGCGCAAGCACATCTGCATCAGAGTGTCCGAGAAGCCCTTCGGTATGAGGTATATCGACTCCTCCGAGTATCAGTTTCCTTCCGGCTGTAAGTTTGTGTACGTCGTATCCGTGTCCTATCCTGAACATATTTCCCTCATTTCCTGTCAGCTGACATCAGCACTTCTGCTATGCGGATGTCTTCCGGTGTCGTTATTTTGATATTCGTATAGTCTCCGACTGTCATGCAGACTTTTCCGCCTATGGCTTCGACAAGCTGACAGTCATCTGTAAAGTCAAGTCCATGCTCAAGCGCAAAATCCACACCTTCAAAGTATAACTCACGCCTGAATATCTGCGGAGTCTGAGTGATATAGAGTGAACTGCGCGGAGGCGTATCCGTTATCAGTCCGTCGTCAACTGTCTTTATTGTATCCTTTACCGGTACGCCAAGTGTTGCACCGCCGAATACAGATGCATCTTTTATCACCTTTTCGATATGCTCAGGTCTGACCAGCGGACGTGCTCCGTCATGTATCGCCACGAGTGATGAAGTCCTGGAAATGCAGCGTATGCCGTTGATAACGCTCTCCTGCCGCGTCTTTCCGCCGACTGTACACTTCGCAAGCTTTGTTATCCCTGCTGCTTCTGCTTCCGCTTTTATTGCCGGTATATCGTCCTCGCGGGCTACTATCACTATCTCACTTATGCTCTCGCATTTCTGGAATGCCTGCATCGTTGCTCCGATAACAAGCCGTTCTCCCAGCGGCAGAAGTATTTTATTTACTCCGCCCATGCGCGTTGAATTGCCGGCGCATACGATAACTACGGATGTCTCCATATCAGTCTCCCCTGTCTTGATATTCTTTTATCAGATTTATGGTATTGTATTCCCTGCTGTTCCATGCCTTGCCGTTTTTGCGGCTGAACATCAGTCCGGCTGCTTCATCCGGCGTATACCACACCTTGCTGAATCCGGCTTTTCTCTCGCGTTCACTGTAATCACACTCACCGCATGTATCCGATACTTCACAGAAGTACAGATGACTGAACTGATGCCAGATCGCCGGTTCATCATATGCCCTTCTCTTTTCTTCTATGTATCCGAATCCGGTAACTGTATCCGGCAACACCTCATATCCGGTCTCCTCGCGGACTTCACGGATAAGTGTGGTGATGTCGTCCTCGCCTTCTTCCTGACCGCCTCCTGGCAGTTTCAGTTCTCCGGCTTCGCTCTCTATCATGAGCAGCTTTCCTTCACGGAATATTATGCCTCTTACTGCAACACGCTCTATTACAGATACTGTGTCACTGTAATCGCGCTTGTCCATTAAAAGAAGTCTTTTCATAACTCATCTGTCCACACTTGGTTCTACGGGCGATGTTCTTATACGCAGCACCGGCAGCTTTTCAAGTGTGTAATAGTAATTGTATATGCCATCTTCTGTGCTGATATCGTTTTCACCTGTTGCAGGAGGTGCAAATATCTTCAGAGTCATATCACATGCTCCGTTCAGCCTGTTTTCATAGAATGCAGGCATGAGGTCTATCGTCTTTGCTTCGGGTGATTTATAGAACCAGCGTCCGTTCAGCTCTATCATAAGATTGGAATCATCTTCAAATGCCAGTTCGCAGAAATGCGGATCGCCGTCAAAATGTACCGGCACAGCTATTCCTTCGGCGTCCTCTGAACTGCCCCAGCGAAGTCTTACAGGGAGTTCCTGCTCTTCACCGCAGGTCATGGACGGCATGAACCACTCGTCGTTGATTATCTCCTTGTATGTCTTCATTACAGGCTGCTCGATGCCCACGTTCTTATTGTTCGGATCCTCTATCTCCAGTCCGAGTCTTCCTCTGTCACGGAACTGATAGAAGGTGAAACCTGTGAACCAGTCCGCCTTCTCTTCCTTGAGAATATCACAGAACATCTTTACCATTTCTGCCTGCTCATATGCGCCGGTAACATCGCCGTCTGAATTGAACTCTGACATTATCATCGGCTTCTCTTTACCGCCGTTGATGTATCTGAAACGCTCATAGCTCAGCTTTGTATGCTCATAGGTCTCGCGGACTGATCCGCGTTTGTGAGTTGTGCCGCCCGGTTCAGCTACGTCATAGGGCCAGCCCCAGTGAAGTGACATGTACTTGTCAACCGACCAGATATCTGTCTCGCGGACTGCCTGTGAAAACTCCTTCTCCTTTTCGATCTCGCCGGTCTCAGGATGCTCGACCCCGCCTATACACAGCACTGTCTGAACATTTGGTGCGTGTTCCTTTATGATACGGCTTGCCCTGCAATAGAAATCGGCTACTTCCTGATATGTGGCTCTCTTGTTGAATGAGAACCAGTTTCCTGTTGCTTCGTGATTTATGCGCAGGAACAGTCTGCCGAATGTGCGGAGATCATCACCTATGGCTGCAAGATGCTCATCCGTGACCGCCGGATCTATGGTCAGTGTGAGGGTAACGTCCTGACCGTGTCTCCTGATATCACGCATGTATGTGAAAGGTTCGCCTTCCATACTGCCGCCGAGTCCGCCTTTGTAGGTGAAATAATCGTCGTAGGGATAGTCCCACTGAAATGACACATCTGCGTCTTTCATAGCCTCAGAGATACGCGCCGGCCACTGCTCATCAAGAGGGTAATAGCAGTACATAAGGCTGATGCTCCTGTGAGGTCTGCCGAGCCGCTGAAGGATGTAATCCTGATCGACATACTCGCCTCGCTCACTTCCGTCTCCGAGATCAACTGCGCATTTTGCGCTGCCCATTGTGATCCTGTAAATCTTTTCCATAAATGGTTTCCTTTCAGATATAATACATGCTTATTATAACACATAGTGAAGGAAATAGCAAGAGACGCGCGAAAAAACTTGACGCTCATGAATCTACGCCGCGTTCAAGGGTGCAGCGTCACGCTGCTTATAACATATAGCGAGAAAAATAGCAAGAGACGCGCGAAAAAATTGCCGCTTATGAAACTCCGCGGAGATCAGGGGAATAATTAGAAATATTATTTTTGCC
>DFJW01000101.1 GCA_002373775.1 Ruminococcus flavefaciens
TTCTGCGGCACAGATGTACGCGTCATTATGTTTACAAGCTGCATGCCGGATGAGGGTAAGAGCACAGTAGTGTTTAATCTTGCCAAGGCTTTGAGAGACAGCGGAAAGAAAGTACTCATCGTTGACTCGGATATGAGAAAATCCGTCATGATCCACAGATATCATGCTTACAGACCGGATAATCAGGAAATCTACGGATTATCGCATTATCTCTCCGGACAGAATACTGCCTCTGATATCCTGTATCAGACCAATATTGACGGCATATTCATGGTCTTCGCCGGACCTTCCGTAACAAATCCGACCGAGATGCTCGAGCGCGTTGAGTTCCAGAAATTCATAGAGATAGGAAAGGACTATTTTGACTATATATTAATTGACTGTGCGCCTCTCGGAGCCGCTATCGACGCTGCGGTTGTAGCCCGCGTATGCGATGGAGCGATCATGGTCGTTGAGCAGGGCGGTGTCGGCGCCAGAATGATCGTCGAGCAGAAGAAGCAGCTTGAAGCCTCCGGTGTCAGGATCCTCGGAGCCGTTCTTAACAAAGTAAAGATGAGCGGTTCAGGATATTATGGTCATTATTATAAAAAATATTATGGAAAGTATTACTCCAACGAGGCTGACGAAAAGGGCAGAAGACGCAAGAAAAAGAATAAGGAGTAAACAGTATGGGGCATCGCCGCAAGACAGCCAGTTTTAAAGGGATAATTATTGCATCAGTAATTTTAATTGTTTTGGCATGTCTGGCGATTGGTGCTATAATAATTAAAAATTCCAAAGAAAACAGCGCGCCAACGAGTGCTTCTGTCGAAGCTCCGGATTATGATAATGCCGATAAATGGTCTGAGGGAATTGTCACTTACAATAATCAGAAATACCGCTACAATAATTCTATCAGGACATATCTCTTCATGGGTATTGATAAAGACGAACCTGTGCAAAAAGCTGAGGATGGCATAAGTGGCGGACAGGCTGATGCACTGTTTCTGATCGTTGTCGATAAGGCTCACAGCAAGCTTTCTCTAATTTCGATTCATCGCAACCTGATGACCAGTGTAAAGATGTACAACCGCGAAGGAGAGTATGTGGGCGACGCGGAGCTTCAGATCTGCCTTCAGCATGGATACGGGGATGGTGAAAGACTCAGCTGTCAGCGAACGGCAGACTGTGTGTCGAATCTCTTCTATGGGATTCCGATTAACGGCTATGTATCGCTGAACATGGGTGGCATTGGACTACTGAACGATGCGCTTGGCGGTGTCGAACTGACAGTTATGCAGGACCTTAATGTTCCAAGCAGAAATGTACAGCTCACTGAAGGCGAGACTAAAGTATTAAATGGTGATGAAGCCTATGTCTATGTCAGAAGCAGGGACACCACTCAGTTTGACAGCGCTTCCGATCGTCTTGACAGGCAGGAACAGTATCTGAACAAGATGATTCCTACCATGCTCAAAAAGATGAGAAGAGCATCATCTGCCGCAAGCATTTACGGCGCATCAGAAGATTATATCTATTCCAATATAGATTATAACAGGCTTGCTGATGAAATTTCCGATATCACCTATGATCCCTCAGAGGGAATAAGAGAAGTCCCTGGTGAAGTAGTTATGGGCGAACAGCTCGAAGAGTTCTACGCGGATGACGATGGACTTTATCAATTAATACTGGATGTATTTTATGATAAAGTCTCCTGATAGTATTTAAAATATGGTTATTAACCTCGAGCCGGAGAAGTCCGGACGGGGCTTAATATATACCACATGAAATTCTTGAGGGAAGGAGGTAAAAGCCAATGAAATTGAAAAGACTTGTTGTCGGCCTTGTTGCCAGCGCACTCTTAGTTGCCTCTATGACAACTACAGCTTTCGCTGCACAGAGTCCGAAAACAGAAAATGTCACACCGACACCGGTTCCGAGTGAGGAGACCCCGAGCACACCGGGAAAATCAACTCCGAGCACACCGTCACAGACAGACAATGTTGACGTTCTCGCATCCGGTATCTCCGGCGATGTCATCAAGTATGACGGCGTAGATCTTGACCCGACGATTCCGGCAGATCTCTATAAGCTCAGTGCGGATACCATCGCTGCTGCAAGAGCTCAGGGTGCAGCTAACATCCTGAAAGCTGTCGATGCTGAAGACTCTTCGAATCATGACGGAAAGGGCGTTAATTACCAGGATACCATTACTGTCAGATTCCAAAGCAGTGCTTTCAAAGCAGGCATGAAGATCACAGTATTCCATCTTGCAGACGGTCAGACCCAGTTCGAGAAAATCACACCGGATTCAGTTACGGACGGCGAATGTGTTGTCACTTTCACATCCCTTTCTCCGGTAATCTTCGCCACACAGGGTACATCTGACAAGACAGGTGAGACCGCTCCGATCCTTCCGATCGCTGCAGCAATCTGCCTTGCAGGCATTGTGTTCTTCGGCACAAAAGTTAGATTTGCAAAATAAACTCATGTGGTAAATCCGGCAGCCGGGCACAAATCTAACCGCCCGGCTGTCATTTTGCGATAAGGATACGTACATGAAAAAGATAATTTATCGAGTTGCCTTTGTTTTATGCTTATTACTTCTGACAGTATGCTGCGGCGCTATGGCCTACAGATATGTGATTCGCCAAAACGCGGCAGAGACTATGGATGAAATCAGGGAAGAGACTGTAGCTGTGACTGACAGCATCAGTCCTGAAACTGCTTCTGATAGCGTCGAATCTGTTCCGACTGCTGACAGTGCAATGCCTGCTGAATCGGTCGACGCCGAGTCGGTTGTATCAGATGTTCAGACCAAAGTTGAGCCTGTGGATATTCTCAAGGAGAGGGACATCACGGTGCCTGAGAAGAATATCGACTGGGACGCGCTGCATGATCAGAATCCTGATATATACGCCTGGATCTATGTTCCGGGCACCAATATCGATTACCCTGTTCTTCAGCATCCTGAAGATAAATCATATTATCTGAACCATAACATAGACGGCAGCGAGGGATATCCCGGCTGCATCTATACACAGAATGTGAACAAAAAAGACTGGACAGACCCGAACACAGTTATCTATGGTCATAACATGAATAACGGGTCTATGTTTCATGACCTGCACAAATTCGAGGATGCAGTGTTTTTCGATGAAACACAGTATTTATACATATATACTCCGGAACGCAACTTGGTATATGAGATATTTGCTGCATACCCGTTCAGCAATATTGATCTTATAATGTGTTTTGACTATAGTACCCCGGAAGCCCTTCTGGTATACTTTGACGGTATATGGACGAACCGCAGTATGACGTCGCACTTCAGAGACTCGATCGTCCTTTACGGGGACAGCAGAATTATAACCATGTCTACCTGTATCGGCGGACAGCCGGAAATGAGATATCTGGTCCAGGCGGTGCTTCTGAACCCATAAAACAGCTATTGCACCGTTTGAACTGACGTTTTCTTGAGGGAGAAAATATGTCGAATATGGAAACGAGAAAAAAACGAAAACTTGAGCACTGGCAGATTATAAGTTTCTACCTGGTGATCTACGATATCATAGCAGTGAACGCGGCTTACATAGTCGCGCTTCTTCTGCGTTTTGATTTTCTCTATACTCGTATACCTGAACGCTTCCTAAATGCATACATACATTTTACTCCCATCTATACCGTCTTTTGCATTTTTATATTTGCTGTCCT
>DFJW01000108.1 GCA_002373775.1 Ruminococcus flavefaciens
GAAGTATGGCTCACAGGCGCTAACTGGTTCGGCTTCAACTGCTCTGAGAACTGTGCCCACGGTCTCTATGCAACAGACGTTGATGAGTTTCTTTCAGCAGTAGCTGACCGCGGAATCAACGTCATCCGCTTCCCCATATCCACTACTCTACTCAAGTCATGGATGGAAGGCGATCCTCACCCGGTAAGCTCAGTACAGGCATCATACAATCCTCCCAAGGATGTTGTGGGCGAGGACGGCACTGTTACCAAAGCCGGCACATACGGCGATATCAACAGAGATTTCGTGCTTGAAGACGGCAAAACTCTGAAGAACAGCATGGAGATCTTTGATATCATCATCCAGAAGTGCAAGAAGTACGGTCTGAAGGCATTCATCGACGTACACAGCCCCGATGAGAACAACTCCGGACATGACTACGAGCTCTGGTACGGCAAGGCCGGCATAACCACCCAGGACTGGATAGACACACTGGTATGGCTGGCAGACAAGTACAAGAATGACGACACTATGCTCGGCTATGACCTCAAAAACGAGCCGCACGGCAAGCGCGGATATACAGGCAGTGAATGCCCTTCAACTATCGCCAAGTGGGACGGTTCCACTGACGAGAACAACTGGGCTCATGCAGCCAAAGTTTGTGCTGATGCAATTCTCGAAGTAAACCCGCATGCACTTATACTCATTGAAGGTGTTGAGCAGTACCCCAAGACTGACAAGGGCGCAACATATGATACTCCCGATATCTGGGACGCACCTCCCGAGCAGTCTACATGGTACGGCGCATGGTGGGGCGGCAACCTCCGCGGAGTAAAGGATTATCCTATTGTTCCCGAGAGCGGTACAAGTCAGATCGTATATTCACCTCATGATTACGGCCCGTCAGTTTACGCCCAGTCATGGTTCTATCTCAATGATCCCGATAAAGACTTCGATACACAGTCTCTCCTTGACGACTACTGGTACGATACATGGGCGTATATCAACGATAAGGATATTGCTCCTCTGCTCATAGGCGAATGGGGCGGTCACATGAGAGATGCAAATAAGAAGTGGATGATACTTCTCCGCGATTACATGATCGCACATCACATCAACCATACTTTCTGGTGTCTCAACGCGAACTCCGGTGATACCGAAGGTCTGATGAAGAACGATTTCAAAACATGGGATGAAGAGAAGTACGCTATGTTCGAAGAGTCACTCTGGCAGACAAGTACTTCCGGCAAGTATATAGGTCTCGACCACCAGATACCGCTGGGCAATAACGGCATCTCACTCGGTGAATTCTACAAGAGCTATGCTTCAACAGAGGGAAGCAATCTTGACGGCGGCACTATAGTCAACGGAAACAAGCCTACAACTTCAAAGACCACAACTACTGTAACAACAACAACTACTACCACAACAACTACTGCTCCCGTTTCCTCTGATCTGCCTTACGTTACTCTCTATGGTGACGCCAACTGCGACAAGGAAGTAAATATGGCTGACGCAGTACTCATAATGCAGTATCTCGCTAATCCGGACACATACGGAAAGAACAAGCCTGACGGCATCTCCTCTCAGGGACTTGCAAACGGCGACGTTTACGATCCGGGTTCGGGCGTGACCAATTCAGATGCTGTGACCATACAGGAATACAAGCTCGGTATCACCGGTTCGCTCCCTGTATTGATCGAGTTGACACCATCTGTCTGATAGTTCCACAGGTACATAAGAATTCAGGGAGGACCTTATGATAGGTCCTCCCTTTTGTTTTATCATCTGTCCGCCTTTTACAGGCGGATCTTTTATTTTCCAGTAGTTCCGAGCTTAGGGCAGAAATGCAGAACTGCCTTTCCGATATTATTCCTCGGGAATCTGACCTGATCTGCTATCCTGCTCCATGGGAATTTCTTGTCAAGCACACCTTCGGGATAGATCTTGTAGTATTTCGGCTCACTGAACATGACAAGCACAAAATCATCCTCTTTCGGATACTTCTTCATCATGCCGACTATCCTGCTCCTCATTGCGATGAATTCACGCTTTGCCTTATCAGCAGACAGGCTTTCGGCAGCTGAAAGATACGCCTTCTCCTCTTCCGACAACTCTACAGACAAAGCCTGATGTACCCTGCGCTCTTCAGCTGCTTTTTTCACAGCTTCAAGCTTGTCTATCCTATCCTGCCTGAGCTGGACAAAAGTCGGGTTGCTGAATATATCAGTGGTTTTCACCGCTTTATGTATGCAGTAGAGGGCTTCCGCATCGTTCAGGGCATTATGGAAAGTGCCCACCTCCGGCTCATATCCGAAAACTGCCGAAAGTTCTTCTATGCTGACCGCCTGAGGAAGCTGCATTTCCTTTGTCAGTTCATTCTGGATGTCCCGTATGCTCTCACATATCTTTGTGATATTGCCCGCCGGACGTCCGGAACGATTATGCTGCTCGATGTCATTTTTCAGTCCCGGAATGTCAAAATTCCCCCAGACATAAAGCGAATCCGCACCGTGCCTCCGCATGAGATTAACAGCCTTGCGCATCACCTCATTGGCATCTGCGGATGAACTTATCTCCGCCTGTGTCAGATGTGTAAGATCCCGGCATTTCTTTGTAAGTTTATAATTCCGGCAGGGACGGATCGTGCTGTAGAACTCGCTCAGGATATTATAATCCTTGTCACAGAAAACAAGTCCGACAGAAAGCAGTTCGCTGCGGACATTCTGATTATAGAATCCGCATGTGAACTCAAAATCCGCAAAGCATATAGTATCTCCCAATTCATTCTCCTCCGTTATTTTTCTGTATCTATCCTTATTCCTTTACCGTCGCTGACCGCAGTTATATCTCCGTTTGT
Organism: Ruminococcus flavefaciens; assembly: GCA_002373775.1. Taxonomy (GTDB): domain Bacteria; phylum Bacillota; class Clostridia; order Oscillospirales; family Ruminococcaceae; genus Ruminococcus; species Ruminococcus flavefaciens_M. Next base: position 2,840 of record DFJW01000108.1, read on the forward strand.
GCAGGTAGCATATGCGGGTATCTTCCTGCCCGAAAGCAATTTCTGGGTTTTCGATGAGTACTCTGACTCCGATGTACACACCACAGCCGCATCCGGAACAACAGCCTCAAGAAATGCGTCAAGATTGTCGAGTTTTCTTCCGTGATACGGCACTTTCAGCAGATCAAAGCTGCCGATATCCATTATCTCGTCAAGACGCTGTTCCATAGCATCGCCGGTAAACAGAAAAGATGTGTCATAATATCTAAGGGAAGTGACAAGAGAAAAATCATTGTCATTATCCTCGCCGTAATAGTCCTTCTCCGGCGCATAGACCGTAAATTCTGCATTATCCAGCGTAAAACTGATATTGCCTGTAAGCAGCTGCGGTTCGATATCATTGTCCGCAAGCGCCTTTTCATACTTTTCGACTTCCTCGCTGCTCTCCTCGTAGTCAGGAGCAAGCACGTTTTTGACGTTCACGTTCTTTATGACTTTGGAAGCTCCGCCTACATGATCCTTGTCATAATGAGTTATTATCAGATAGTCCACCGAGCTGATGCCCTTTTCTTCCAGAAGTGCAAGAACATCTTTTCCGTCGCCTTTCTCACCGCAGTCTATGATGACTGTGCTGTGCTCTGTACATATGACGATAGCATCAGCCTTGCCGACATCAAGAAAATCGACCGTTAATTCAGGGTATGTGTCACCGCCGCTGCTGTCTTTGTTTCCACAGGATCCCAGAGGCATCATGAGCATTGCAGATGCCATAAGAACTGCAAATCTTTTCGAAACGTTCATAGATACATCCTCCCGGAAATATATTTACACATTATATATTATACTCATATATATTGAAATAATCTTAATTCTCCGGCATATAATAGTATTTGTATCAATACCTGAAGGAGAAGAATAATGAAAAAGTATCTTGTATTCACTCTTACCGCCATGATGCTGACCGCCTGCACCGAATTACAGGAGAAGCAGTCAGTTTCTGAGATATCATCATCCGAAACACCTACCGCATATCAGCAGGAAGCAGATCAGCTGCGCATACCGGAAACCGAAGAGCACAAACCGGTAAACTACAAAAAACAGACAGGAATGTGGTTCCCGTATATTCAGTACGATGACTATATGACCGGCAGGACCGAGGAAGAATTCCGTGATTCAGTCCGCAAGCTGTATACAGAGGCAAAGGCAGAAGGTGTGAATACCGTCTACCTGCACGCCCATCCTTCCGGAGATGCTTATTACAGATCCGATATCTTCCCGCCCGGCGTTTGCCTTGACGGCGATTACGATCCTCTTGAGATAATGCTGGAAGAGGCACACGCACTCGGTCTTTCCGCTCATGCGTGGATAAATCCGCTGAGATGTCAGACAGAAGAACAGATGTCAGCTCTGTCAGATGATATAATAACAAAAAAATGGGCAGATGATGATGACTGCCCGTTCATCAAACTGGTAAACGGAAGGTGGTACCTGGATCCGTCATATCCTGAAGTCACGGAGCTGATATGCCGCTGCACTGATGAGATACTGGACCGCTACAGCGTTGACGGCATTCACATTGATGACTACTTTTACCCCACCGCTGATCCTTCATTCGATGCAAAAGAATTTGAAGCATCAGGGGCATCAGACCTGCGGCAGTGGCGTATGGAGAACTGCACCGGATTTGTGCAGGCTCTCTACAACACTGTAAAGAGTCATGACAAGCAGCTTCTCTTCGGGATCAGTCCGCAGGGCAGTGTAAACGCCAATTACGAGACACAGTTCGCTGATGTGAAACTCTGGGCAGGGACTCCGGGCTACTGTGACTATATCGTACCGCAGTTGTATTTTGGTTTCAGGAACGAGACCTGTCCATTTGCCGAAACACTCGCACTATGGGAAGAAATGACGTGTCCCGAAGTATCACTGATCGCCGGACTGGGCGCGTATAAGACCGGCAAGCCGGACAAATGGGCAGGTGCCGCCGGAGAACAGGAATGGGTGGAAGATGAGGATATCATCCGCCGTCAGATCGAACTCGTGCTCTCATCTTCCGCTGACGGCTACGCCATTTATAAATAGCAGAAAGGAATTCATACAAAAAAAGCGCCTCCTTCTCGCACGAATTCGGCACATCTGATAAATCTTTTCAAACCCTCTTGACACGTTGCATCGACAGTAGTATAATTATATAATGTATCAATATGGAAAAGTATCCCCTTTTCGCTGATATTATATCACACGAAAAGACATTTGTCAATAGTTTCGCAGGAATTTTTCCGTATCGTTCATTAACAGCAGTTATCAACTGTCGCAGCGGAATGCCGGTATGCCGCGCATACTCAGGAGTTCTGCGCGAACAGACAAAAAATAAGGAGGTTTCCGCCTATGGTGAACGTCACACCTAAGCAGCTTGGAAAGAACGTCAGAATGAGCTTCGGTAAGATTACCGAGCCGCTGGAAATGCCGAACCTTATAGAGGTTCAGAAGAATTCGTACAAGTGGTTCAGAGAGGAAGGTCTCCGCGAGGTGTTCCGCGATATGACAGCTATCACGGATTACAACAACAATCTCGTGCTGAACTTCAAGGACTACCGCTTCGACGATACTCCCAAGTATACTCTCGCAGAATGTAAATCAAGAGGCGCTACTTATCAGGTCGCTATGCGCGCTACTGCTACACTTGCAAACAAGGAAACAGGTGCAGTCAGCGAAAGCGAGATCTATATGGGCGATTTCCCTCTCATGACCGACAGCGGAACCTTCGTAATCAACGGTGCTGAGCGAGTTATCGTATCACAGCTCGTTCGTTCACCCGGTGTTTACTACGCTTTCGAGAAGGACAAGACCGGTAAGGACCTTTTCAATACGACCGTTATCCCTAACCGCGGTGCATGGCTGGAATATGAAATGGACTCCAACGATGTTGTTTATGTCCGCATAGATAAGAACAGAAAGATCCCGATAACCACTTTCATCCGTGCTCTCGGCGTTGGTTCCGACGAAGAGATCTACGAGATGTTCGGCGAGGATGACAGACTCAAGCAGACTATCCTCCAGAAGG
>DFJW01000063.1 GCA_002373775.1 Ruminococcus flavefaciens
GGAGATAGAAGTATGAACGGAGCTGTGTCTTCTTGAACTCGATCTGTCTGTGCTCCTCTCCCTCATCTTCAATAAGGAACAGGCTGTCGCCTTCACGATATCCGAGTGTGAGCTTTGCAAAGATCTCAGGAATGAAGATCCTTATCTCAGCTGCAAGTCCCTTGTCGCCTGTCATTTCAATAAGCTTGTCAGACATTGCGTCGTAGTCTTCGCGGCTTCTGATCTTGACCATGCGCTCTATTGCTTCTTTTCCTGCTTCCATAACTGTCTGCTTGTCAAAAGGACACTGGTCAGCTTCGCGCTGTACAAATATTGCGTACTGCTTCTCGCAGCAGAAACCGTCGTTTGCATCCCACTTTTCTACATACGGCTTGAACTTCTCGGAGAGTTCCGGGCAGACTGAACCGTTTACGCGGACTTCAAGCATCTTCTTGTCCTTTGTCTGTGCGAGGAATATCCTGAACCAGTAATACTTCTTTGAGCCCAGATACTTGGGTACTTCGTTCATAATCTGGTTGATGAGCATGGAAGGATCCTTGTCCTTGACACCTATCCTTACTACAGACTGGCAGTACATGTCAAAGTCATAGTGCTGATTGAGGTAATCTACCGGTATATGCTTCGGATGTGTTTTTGTCATAGACTGGTCGATCGGATGCCATACACCTGCAAAGAAGATGTTTACCGACATGTCTACAGCTTCTTCAAGAGTCTTGCCCTGTGAATCTACAGGATCTATCAACGGCTCATCGAATTCGTCGTTCTTAACTATGTACACTGCATGTATTATCTGATAACCCTCACGCTCTTCATGACTTATCACCTGAATATCTATAGTGTATGTCTTAGGCATGATAACACAGTCATCATACAGTGTTCCTTTGAGCTTTTCATTAAGCTTTTCGAGCAGCATGCCCTTTACGTTGCTTTTGGATTCCTCTGCTATCTGCTCCGGTGTTTTTTCCTCTGTTTCCTGCTTCTTTTTCTTAAAAAGTGCCACTGTTATCATTCTCCTTGTTATAATATATTCAAATTAAATAATTTGCTTCATTTGGTGAGCTTTACAGCTGCCCAGCCCTCTTTCACATTTGCTTCGGGATCTTTGAATCCCACTTCCATAAGGGCGTTTATCACTTCGTCCATGCGCTCTTCTATTATGCCTGAAACTATCAGAGTCCCGGCTGGACGCAGATAACGTGTGAAATGGTCCTTCATAGCTATCAGAACATCTGCGACGATATTGGCAGTGATGATATCATACTCATCCGCTATCTTATCAGCAAGTCCTGCATCGGTGATGATATTTCCGTAGTAAGTCTTGTACACATCCGGTGAGATGTGGTTCTTGACCGCATTCTCCGCGGCTGTCTCAGCAGCATTCTGCTCAATATCTACCGCTACCGCATTGCCTGCACCGAGCAGCATCGCGCCGATCGAAAGTATTCCGCTGCCGCAGCCCATGTCGAGCAGCTTGTCGCCTTTTTTCAGGCTTTTTTCAAGCAGTTCCAGACACAGGCGTGTGGTGTGGTGCTGTCCTGTACCGAAACTTGATGCGGGATCAATTTCCAATATCGTCCTGCCCTCTTCGTTATCACATTCTTCCCATGAAGGCTTGATTATCAGCTTCTCGCCAACTTTTATGGGCTTGAAATACTGTTTCCAGTTGTTTGCCCAGTCCTCTTCACGGATACTTGAAAGCTCAGCTTCAAGCCTGCCGTATCTGTCTTCAGTATCACCTGACTTCATTTCAGCCAGCATACTTCTTATGGACGACAGCATGTCTGCGCCCTGCGAATTCGAAGGAAGATAAACGGTCACGCAGGTCTCGCACTCTGAAAGTCCCATAAGATCATCGTCTATATAGTCCCACTGTCCGTTCTTATTCTCCAGAAATTCGTTGAAGTCTTCCGCATCCCGGATCACAAATCCTTTGATGCCGATATCCATAAGACGTGTGCACAGGATATCTATGCCCTCAGTTGTTGTGTAAATATTTACTTCTGTCCATTCCATCAGCATTCTCCTTTTAGCTGCATATTATCATAAGATATGCCAGTACGTCGCTGCCGTCTGTGCTGCCGTCACGGTTTATGTCAGCCGCGGCTATCTCACACTGTCTTAGCATCGAAATGCCGGAAGGCAGTTTCTCTTCCCGTTTCAGATACTCGTTCAGCAGTATAAGATCATACATGTCAACAGTACCGTCGTTATTTATATCGCCGGATCCCAGCTCAGGCACATCCTTCGCCTCTGTGAGATCTCCGGTCTTTATCCAGCCCGATACTTCTCCGTCTTCGGATGTAACGGCGGCGAATCCGTTAGTGAACTCACTGACTGTGACCACGCATCCGTCAAGATCAAGGGACGATCTTTCAGAGCTTTCATCAGGTGAGCTGTAGATAGCAGCAGTCTCCTGACCGGCATAATAGTATTCCTCTGTTGTTACAGGAGCAGTTGTGGTTGTCGTTGTAGTCGTTGTAGTCGTTGTGGTAGTAGTCGTGGTAGTTGTCGTGGTGGTCGTTGTAGTGGTCACGGCAAATTTGGGAGGATTCTTGCACTTTAATGCCCAGTACTCATTGCCGCCGGAAAGTGCATATTCTTTATACATGAGCGTTGTATCACTTGCAGGATCTATCATATAGATATCATTTCCCACTACGCCTTCGACATATACCCAATGATGACCATTGACATTTACTATGACGTGCATGCCCTGTGACATCATGTTCTTTATCTCAGCTGCGATACCGCTCTGATTATAGCTGGTGAAGCAGGCATCCTTGATGAATGTCACTGACGGTACTATCTGGCTGATAGTTCCCCAGCTGGCTATGCCTCCGCCGTATGAAAATGCCCCTCTTGCGGTATAGGCATTGGCAAGCACGCCGGGATTGAACTGGTCAACGCTCGATATCCCGAGATTCTTCAGCGCAGTGCTGTCAAGGGAATTGGAATGTCTTATCATTATAGCAAGCGATGTGATAAGGCAGCCTGAACGGGCGATCGTCGTTCCGTTCATGCTGACATTGCCCCAGCGTTCGTCCATCTGCCGCCATGTATGGTAATCTTCAGCGGCACTTGTTTCGAACTCATTGAACTCTGCTCCCGCAAAAATATTGAACAGCATCAGTGCTGAGAGGAGCAGACTGAATAAACTCTTGATACTCTTTGTTTGCATAATTACCTCCAGATATTATTAGGTCGTTATGCGTCTCTTTCTTCTTGTCGTTCTCAATGCTTTATATGCCCCGACGTATTCGTCGAGCACTATCTTTTTCTCTTCGTCGCTGAGTGCATCATCACCGTAGGCTGCTCTGTCAAAAAGTACAGCTGCATTGGAGATATCCACCCCTGCGATACTCTTTACTATATCGGCAGTTTCATGAGAGGTGTTGGATGTGCCGACATTATATATTTTTCCTATACGCTGCATTGCAGCCAGCGCAGTTTGCTGCGGTGTCCGTTTTTTGCATCTGAAAAGGAAGAATCTGTGTGATATAGCCGGATAAAGGATGATGAACAGGAGCAGCAGCAGTGCGAAAACCGCAAGTAATGCACCTGCATACGCAAGCATGCCTGTTGCGGAGGTCTTTTCCTCCTCGTTTGCTCCAAGAGTTACAGTCGGCTCAAAGGACATCCAGCCGAATCCGCGGATATACAGTTCCGGGAATCCGTGGGCTGACTTTGCGGTTATCACAAAGTCCATATTGCCTTCTTCCGCTTTATCCTGCATGTTGAAGCCTTCACAATACCTTGCAGGTATACCGGCTGCCCGCGCGAGCAGCACCATGGATGTGGCATATTCATAGCATACTCCGCGCTTTGTATTGAACAGAAAACTCTCCGCGTTTTCAGAAATGCCCTTTGCATAGCTGTCGTCGTAGATGTATCCGTTCAGCAGAAAATAGCTTTCCAGCACCTTCGCTTTGTCATAGTCAGTCGTGAGACCGGATGTAAGCTCCTGTGCAAGTTCGTAAATGCGTTCGTTATTGCCGTAGTCAACAAGTTCCCCGGCGTACATACTGTATTCATCACTGTAATCAGAAAGCCTGTCCAGCGCGGAATCAATATAATCGAATTCTTCACTTTCGGCAGGACAGCTCCACAATCTGTATAAAAGCACATCATACGCATCATCAAGAAGCTGCAAGTAATCGTCACAGCCGGACACAGCGTCTATGAACGCTTTATTGGTCGCAGAACGGAAGAACGTATCAGCGTAATATGTGAACGTGAAATCACATCCGCTTCCGAATCCTCTGCCTTCACTCAGCAGCAAACCGGTGTTTCCTCTTTTGAATCCGCTGTCATAATTGGTGGAATCAAAGGATATCGGAAGTTCCGGTACAGGTGCAGAGTCACCCATCTGATATACCGAATGGAGCCTGATAGTCCGCTCTTCCGGCTTTACGAGTTCGCTTCCGGCAAAGGCTGTCAGTCCGTAAGTCGCGGCAAAATCACTGTCAAGCTGGGCTGCAAGCATCAGATATTCGGTAAGAGCCCCCGGTCTCGGGAAATTCACCGGAACTGCATCGTATTCTCTCGCAACACGCCTGTCGAATTTATCAGTTGACCATGTATCGCTGGAGTAATCGTAATTTGTGTATGTAGCGGTCTTCAGCCTCATGGGTTCAACTGACTCCGCATAGAACAAAGGCACATCACTGTTGACGTTGCGGAATTGTCCTCCTGTGGAAGAGTTCCTGAACACATTCAGCATGGACATCAGCCTGTCTGTGAACTGATCCGCTGAGATCAGCGCATCAAGATAGGATCTGTCCGCCACGACTGAAGGCTTCGGGATGAGCGATGCAACTGCCGCGAATAACAGTGCATACACGCCGGCTGTCCGCCATGTTTCGTGTTTGTCGATAACTTCGACCTCTTCGGTGTCGCTCAGCTCACGGAATTTTACCATGAGCATTATGTAACCTACAGACAGCAGTATTATGAATACAACGGGCATTTTCTCGTATTCCTTACCGTAGATAGAAAACGGTATGATGAACACAAGGAAACTCATAAACACTCTGTATCTGACACGGGTGAAGTAATATACGACCGTACTCATGAATATCATGAACATCAGAAATATTGCGAGCGTGTACCACCTGTTGTAGTCCAGAGCTGCCTGCGGCGTTATGAACCAGACAGCGAATCTGATCGGATATTTATCGGTGCCGATATCTATGCAGTACCTTGCTCCCATTATGAACAGTATCACTACGGCTATATACGCAGCCGATCCGATAAGCTGATGTTTTCTCACATAATCATACAGCTTTATAAGAAGAGCACCTGTTATCAGAGCAGCTATGCCGTATACGATCGTCAGACTGCTCCGGTAATGGTACATTATCGTCATCATTATCAGAGCTGTGTACAGAAGCACAGGATCACCGAATGTATTCAGCAGTCTCTGCCTGATCCCGTGTCTGTTAATGTCGGTCTCATTCATATTTTATACCAGTTTGTAGTTATTGTTTTCATCAAGATACCAGAACGGACAATCAACAAATGACGCTTCATCGGGAGTCAGACCTATGACGCTCAGGTTCTCGGAACTTCCGAGCCCGTCAGTCACGGAGGAGAAACTGCCCGAAGCAGATGTAGTTGCCACAACACAGGCGCATGCCTGTCCGACGGCTTCATTCAGTGCCAATCGCCTTCCGGGTATCACTTTGACGGCAAGGACTTTGAGCAGAATCTGTGCCGGTGCATCCGGATTGTCCACGCTTTCGGTCGTGACCGAACCCGTACTGTCATAGCACACAAAATTACAGCTTATACCCTGCTTTACAAGAAGTGTCAGCAGTCCGAAGACTGAGCAGAGCAGCTTTTCTTCTGCGAGAATAGCATTCTCCGGCGACTGATCCTCGCCTCTGAACAGATCAAGTGCTATAACAGGCTGGACTGTAGCTACTGCTTCATCAAGCCTTACCATGTATTTGGATTTTTTTGAAGAAAGTTTCCAGTTTATGCGCTTAATAGGATCACCGGGCACATATTCCCTGTGCTCGTATCCCGGAGATGTATTCGCTGAGAAAAGCATCGAGGAATCGCCTTCCTCTTCTTCGTCACTCGTCAGCACCACATCTGCGATAGAACGGAAAAGCTGAGAAGAACTCTTTATGTCGGGTATCTCGGGGATTACGCCGACAAGTGCGGGCTGAGGAAGCTCTATGTCGGCTCTGAACTTCATAAATCCGAGAAATCCGCATGACCACACATTGCCGATGCCTATCTCACCGTTGCCGCCGACAGATGCTTTTACCCTGTAAGAGAACATTTTCCGGTCTTTCCGGAAAAGCGAAAGCCGGAATCTCTTTTTGGCAGTGCAGAATACTTCTGTAGCTTCGGCGGTTATCTCAACTACCGCCAGCGGGAATGCTCCGACTTTTTCGACACAGACCTGAACTTCAAGGTCGCTGCCTTTTTTTACATAAGCATCACAGCTGAACGATACGCGGATCCTTTTCCTTGCATACAGCGCAAACAGCAGGGATATGAACGGTGCAAACAGCATGAATGCTATGAGTATTATGCCGATCTCTCCGTCTATGTAAAATGTAAATATGTACAGAATGAATACTATCGAGCCGATGCTCAGCAGCGTTCTGGTAAATCTGGCGATCATTTTACGCTCATCCCCGGTACAGAACATCTGCGTACAAGGTCTTCGATGTACTCTTCGTTGGATCCGAACGCAGTTTTTCCCTGAGGTGATAATATGATCCTGTGTGCCAGTACAGAAACAGCAACTTTTTTGACGTCGTCAGGAGTTGCATACTCCCTCTCATATATGTAAGCAAAAGCTTTGGCAGCTTTGTAGAGTGCTATACTGCCGCGCGGACTGATTCCGAGGATGGCGTTTCTGTCCTTGCGGGTGGAGGATACAAGTTCCACAATGTACTCTTTGACCTGATCGGTAACGCGCACTTTTTTTACTTCTTCCTGCATACGGATGATATCGTCAACGTGCATTACCGGCTCTTCGATATTGGATATGGGATTGTGCATCTCGGTCCGCTCAAGTATTCTCAGTTCTTCATCGCCTGTGGGATATCCCATAGAAAGCTTCATGAAGAATCTGTCCATCTGAGCTTCCGGGAGGTGGAAAGTTCCGTAAGTTTCCACCGGATTCTGCGTCGCCATTACAAGAAAAGGCTTAGGCAAGGCATGAGTAACACCGTCAAGGCTTATCTGCCGCTCTTCCATAGCTTCAAGCAGAGCAGACTGGACTTTCGGCGAAGCCCGGTTTATTTCATCTGCAAGCAGGAAGTTGCACATGACTGCGCCGTCCCTGTATGTAAACTCACCTGTTTTAGAATCAAGCATTGTAAAACCGGCAATGTCGGACGGCATAACATCCGGCGTAAGCTGTATCCTGTTGAATTTTCCGCCGATAGAACGTGAAAGTGCTGTGATGAGCTGCGTCTTTCCGACACCGGGCACGTCCTCCAGCAAAACATGTCCTTCACAGAGAAGTGAAGCTATAAGGCGGATAACTGTGTCATTTTTACCAACTATGACTTTGCCGACAGAATCAGCAAGCCTGCTAATGTTCTGATCCATATAGTTACCTCGAACAAGATTCCGGATATAATATCCAGTTATTAATATTATACCATATAAAGCTATAGACTGCAAGTGAAAACTGTGTGAAAAAAGCCCCGGATATTTGTGCATCACACATAAATATCCGGGGCACAGATTGTGCATATGATACAATCTGCTATAAAAAACCGTGACTAACGGTCACTTATTAATAAAATTCTTCACGACTCTCGCGCTTCTTGTTCACGATGATCGGGATGATGAGCATGAGCAGTCCGGCAATGATAACGACTATGCCGGAAATGAACTGGACCAGGCGCAGAACGCTGACCTCACCGTCTTCGATGACATACTCGACAATGTGCCTGCCGACACCGTTTGAATTAGCGATAGTGTTTGCCTGCATCAGAAAATCCTGATAATTCGTGTCTTTTGACTTATCAACGAGCTTGCCTTCGAAATGCAGCGACGAAGCCGGCGGCGTTGCCTTTTTGAATTCTCCCATATTTACAGCATTCAAAAACTTCAGTGACTCATAGCTCGCATCATCAAACAGTGCTTTCCTGTCGTCATCCGTAACTTTCACGAATACCACATAATACGAGATCATATCTTCAAGATCCTCGCCCTTGTTTATAGCGTTCATTATCTGCTCGCCGGTGACATTCATCGTCATATAATAGTAGACTTTTTTGGATGTCGGGATGAATCCGAATCGTCTATGTTCTTCATCCTCCCAGCCTATCGGTCCGAAGACAAGGTTGAAATCGCCCTCGACAAGCTTGGTGTCAAGATAATCCGACTGAGTTGCGGTGTTGAAATTGATCTTATCCCCTTTGATCAGAAGCATCGCATCCTTGAAGCTGTCGATTATGCACAGCACACCAGCAAGTATGAGCAGCAGCGCTATATGAGTTACAGGTCTGAACTTTGTCATAACTTCCCCTCCCTATAAGGAAAAGCGCAGTCATGCAACACATGACTGCGCAAACCATTACTTGATCATCTTAGCGATCTCGTCTGCGAAGTTCTCTTCCTTCTTTTCAACGCCCTCGCCGCGCTCGTAACGGACAACATCAACTACCTTGATATAACCGCCGAGCTTCTTAGCCTCAGCATCAACATAACCCTGAACTGAAAGTTTGTCGTCCTTTACGAAAGACTGCTCAAGGAGGCAGTTCTCTGTGTAGTACTTGCCTACCTTGCCTTCAACGATCTTAGCACGAACCTGCTCAGGCTTGGATGCCATCTTAGGATCTTCAGCCATCTGAGCCATCATGATCTCCTTCTCCTTCTCGATGACCTCAGCAGGAACCTGCTCGCGGTTGAGATAAGGAGCGTTGAGTGCAGCAGACTGCATTGCAACATCCTTACCGATAGCTGCAACCTGATCTGCTGAAAGATCAGTATCAAGCTTTACGAGAACACCGATGCTGCCGCCGTTGTGGATGTAAGAAGCAAGTACGCCTTCCATTCTTACGAAACGACGGATAACGATATTCTCTCTGATCTTCATTCCGGCAAGCTCTGTGAGAGCCTCGCCTACTGTACCTGTGCCGCCGCTGATAGCGCACTCTTTAAGTGCCTCAACGTCAGCAGGATTCTTCTCAATGATAGTCTTTGCTACGCCTGCAACAAAGTTTCTGATATCATCTGTGTTAGCAGCGAAGTCTGTCTCTGTGTTTACTTCGAGAAGAACACCGGTGTTTCCCTCAACAACAGCAGCAACTACACCCTCAGCAGCAGCTCTGCCGCTCTTCTTAGCCTGAGTTGCGAGACCTTTTTCTCTGAGGAATTCGATAGCCTTGTCCATATCGCCGTCGTTAGCCTCAAGAGCCTTCTTGCAGTCCATCATGCCAACGCCTGTGGACTTCATGAGTTCCTTTATTTCTGCAACGGAAACCTTTCCCATTGTTATTACCTCCTGTAAATTATTGAATTGTAGATATAAATGACGGCTGCTGCCCGTTCACGCCTGACAGCAGCCGATGTTTACTATTTGATAATGGCGATCATTCAGCGTCAGCCTCAGCTGCTTCAGCTTCCTCTGCGGGAGCTTCCTGAGTCTCAGCGTCGCCGCCCTGTCTGCCTTCGATAACAGCGTTAGCAACTGTGCCGGCAATAAGCTTTACAGCTCTGATAGCGTCGTCGTTGCCGGGGATAACGTAGTCAACTTCATCAGGATCGCAGTTTGTATCAACGATAGCAACTATCGGGATACCGAGCTTCTTAGCCTCAGCAACAGCGATCTTTTCCTTTCTGGGATCAACGATGAAAAGAGCTGCGGGGAGCTTCTTCATGTTCTTGATACCGCCGAGGAACTTCTCGAGCTTCTCGATCTCGAGGTTGAGCTTAACAACTTCCTTCTTGGGGAGAAGAGCGAATGTGCCGTCCTCTTCCATTGTGTGGAGCTGCTCAAGTCTCTTTATACGAGTCTGGATTGTCTTGAAGTTTGTGAGCATACCGCCGAGCCATCTTGCGTTTACATAGTGTGCGCCTGCTCTTGTAGCTTCTTCCTTAACAGAATCTCCAGCCTGCTTCTTTGTACCTACGAAAAGTACCTCGCCGCCCTGTGCAGACAGATCGCGAACGAAGAGATAAGCTTCTTCGAGCTTCTTAACTGTCTTCTGAAGGTCGATGATGTAGATTCCGTTTCTTTCTGTGAAAATGTACGGAGCCATTTTCGGGTTCCATCTTCTTGTCTGGTGTCCGAAATGAACGCCAGCCTCAAGAAGCTGCTTCATTGATACTACTCCCATGGTGTAGTCCTCCTTAAAATTGGTTATTATTAATCCTCCGCCGTACTTGACTCGTGGACAACGCTGTGCAGCGCACCAATCCACGAAAGCATCAGCGTGCGAATTGCTTTAACATTATAACATGTACAGGAATATTTTTCAATAGTTTTCAGCACTGCGCTGTGACGATTTTTTTATAACAATCCCGTTGGTATTTGTTGATTCTGACAAAGAACCGGCTGCCGTGCGCTTTATGAGGATCACTTCTCCTCCGACCACACGGATACTGCTGCATGGTATTATGATATCTGCATCCCTGCCCAATATGCCGAATAACCGCGGTCTGCCGTAGATCACAAGGGCTGTTACGCTGGAATCAGAAAGGTCTACCCGCACGTCGTCTATGTATCCCAGTCTTTCGCCGTCGGTGATGTCTATCACCTCTTTGCGGCGTATATCATCAAAACTGCACTGCATAAGATCACCTCCGCATATAGCTGTAAAAGTATATGCGGAGGGGCTTGGCGATTATTTATACAGGGAATCATTCCTCGTCGTCATCGTCATTGTTTTTTCTGAGTTTTGCAAAAATTGCTGTTCCGACCGCAGCTCCTACAGCTACAAGTCCGACTATAATGAGCTTTCCTGCCGGAAATGTATCTCCGGTAACAGGCGCAGTTTCAGCTAATGCCATTAATTCTGCCAGCATTTTTATTCTCCTCCGTTGTTTGCACTATCGTGCTTTAGTTTTTTGACACATACTATATTAGCACATATGCTGCGTTTTGTCAACTCCGGGTATCATCCCGCGCATCACTGACGGGACCGGCACAAAAAAAGATCCCTGCCGTACATGCTGGGATCTTTATCTTTGGTTCAGCCGGTATTATGAGCAGCTTATGTTCTGAAAGCCCTCCCATTCCTCCGGTGTCCGCGTCTTATCTTTTGCTGTGCTCCCGCCACCGGAGCATCGCAGTGAACGCCGCGGACCGTCGTTCCTCCTTCTTGATTATTTCTGTGCGGATATCATTGGCTATGTACGCTCGCCTGTACTTCGTGGTTGTTTCACTTGCAGAGTTGAGCGTATGCAGGATAATGCGCCATACGGGCAGAACTGTTATGTATTAGGCTATGACCTTTGCCGCATGATGCCATATCTATGATAATTGTCAGTTATGACAAGTGAAACCTCAGTTAAACGCTGTCTGTGTTTCATCATGTTCATTATATCAGTGCTTATGCCGGATTTCAATACATTTCCGGTGAACGGTGTCAAATCGGCGGTGAACGGTCGTCATCCCGAAAAAACTGCCGCACCCGAACGTTACCGGATGCGGCAGAAATCATATTCGGTTATACGGGAAGCTTGCTGATGAGCCCGAGTTTGTACTCCTGTATCGCACTTGCGTCAGCATTTGTAACGCCGTCGCCGCGAGAACTTACATCTGCGTTATCCAGACCGTCCTTTGTTATGCCGTCCGGCTTACCGACGCCGTACACGTCCGGATTCGCAAGATACTGCATTATGAGCACTGCATCTGCCATGTTCACGTTTTTATCGCAGTTAGCGTCGCCGTAGACAACTCCTGACGGTTCTTCATCACCTGACAGCACAAGAAGTCCCAGACCGGAAACATCCGCATAGCCCATGCCGGTAAGGTCGTACCAGTTTGATATGGATGTACGCTTTCCCTGTCCGTCGCCGTCGTCGTTTATCTGTGCATCGAATCCGACTACCTGACCGGAACTGAAACCGCCAAGTGTTGAAGGTATTGCAAATTCTACCAGATATCCGTCGGATGTTTTTGCGGATGCCGAAACGAACCTGTCTGTGCTCAGACCGTCAGTTACGGTCTTTTCGCCGTCGTAATTCACCCGGCACTGTATATCGTCGGATTCATACGCGGTGGATTTGTGATTGTTCTCATCGAGGAAGATCTCTACCGTGTCCTGCTCATAGGAATTTGAACTTGCCTTGCTCAGTACAGGATCTTTCACCTGTGCCAGCACATAGATATTGTCATTGTCCCAGAGTACCTTTGCCGTACCTGTTGCTCCGCTGCCCATTGAATACTTATCAATGCTTATTTCTGGAGCATCTGCCCAGATATCGTCTGTCTTTCCGTCGATTATCGGAGTGCCATAGGATGCCTTTGCAACGGCAGGTATCTCTGATATGATGACCTTGCCCATAACAGTCGTGATACCGCCGTATCCGGCAAGTGTCCCCTGCTTATAATCAAGCGTGTTCCACGCGGTATCGCCGATAGCCAGGTCAAAATAGAAACTGTCACCGACGCTCCGCTTTTGGTCACCCGCATATTCAAGCCTGATGACATTTTCTCCGTGCACAAGACTTCCATCAGCATAATAACCCTCTGCATATATCTCATAAGGCGCAGATCTTTCTGCTCTGATAATAACAGTAAGCGAGTCGTCTTCATTATAGATGAGCTTGAATCCGCCGTTATCGCCTACTGCGTTCTCAGCCTGTATGCCGGCAACGAATTCATCCGTTCTGCCTGCTCCGAGGTATGCTCTCGCTGTTTTTATGGTCTGTACCTCTGTGTCAGTGTCCGCAACTGCATAGTAAGCCGGCTTAGCCTGATAGTCCTTGTCAAAGAGCAGAGGATAGCCTCCGATCCAGCTGGTGGAATCGGTTATGCCCCAGAGTATGACTGCTGAAAGGTCCACACCGTCAGCCTTGACGCGCTTGTACATCTCAAAGCACTGGCGATAGCGTTCTGCAAGTGCAAGCTGGTCTTCCTGTGTGTTGGAACGCAGAGACACATCCAGCTCTGTCACCTGTATCTCAAGTCCCATAGCCGCATAGCTTCTCAGTGCCGATTCATACTGTGCTATGGAAGGACTGCTCATTCCGATATGGGACTGCATTCCCATGCCGTCGATGAGATCAGCATCAACGAGCGGCTGAAGTATCTCTGACTGGATGTATTTCAGCTTATTCTCGCTGTATTCATTATAATCATTGTAGAAAAGCTTACATCCTTCCGGTGCATACTTTCTCGCGTAAGTGAATGCCTTTTTGATGTAGCTCTGGTCGCCGTAAACACTTACCCAGCCGGATGATCCGTCGCCCTGCGAATATGCACCGGCGTTTCTGATAGTTCCGGAATCCGACGCTGCTTCATTCACAACGTCCCACGCATACACGTTCAGATCCGGATACTGTGTCTTAATGGCTGTCATTATGTTCCTGATATAGTTCTCCATTCGCTTATCCATTATCTCAGGAGATACAAAATCAGCGGAAGCGTCATAGTTTTCCTTGAAGAACCAGTCCGGTGTCTGTGAGTGCCATACAAGCACATGTCCTCTCAGCGGAAGTTTATTCTCTTCACAGAATCTCAGCATATCCGCCGCCTGTTTCAGCGATATCTGCGGATTTGTCTGGTCACCGCCGTTTGCGTTCATATATGCAATTGTCGCAGCCTGATCGAGAACTGATTCGGGTTTCAGCTCATTTCCTATGGTTACGCTGTTATAGTGCTTCAGGATAAGGTCTTTGGTTGCGCCCTGTGTGAACTCACTTCCTGCCACTGCACAGCCTATCCTGAAATCATCCTTGTATATGTCCTTCAGTGAAGCTATGTCCTCCTGTATTGCCGGATCGGGAAGTCTCTTTCCGCTGACATCGTCCAGATAGAAGCCCATGAGATCCTGTTCGGTAACGGATGCGTCCGGCTTGTATGCCGTCTGGACGTATACATAGATATTTGCTGCGCCCTCCGGGATAGTACACTCAGTGCCTACATAAGTCCATTCGCCCTTGTTGGCTGTCTCTGTATAGATAGTGTAATAATTCTCCTTGCCTCCGAGGTCGTACTGGAGATTGATCGAGAATTTCTGGGTGTCTGTCCATTTTTCTCCGTCGTACATAACATAGCAGCCAAAGCTGTAATATCCGCCGGGTTCGAGCACCAGCGTCTTGTTGCAGGTAGCTCCGTTCCAGAGCTGCTGTCTGCCGTCGGTGTATATCGAATAATCACCGCTGTAGGAATACTTGTCCGTCACTTCAAGAGTTGTATTTGAGCCGCGTGTCTGCCAGCTCATTTTAGTGCCGTCATCAAAATTGTCGAAGAATCCGTCTTCCTTGTCTGTCTGTTCGACTTTCTCGCCGGAGATCACGAATTCATCCATGTAGAAGTCGCTGAGCGTGTTTGCCTCAACATAGACAACTATGTTCGAAGCATCCGCAGGAACTGTGTATTTTCCCTTTATAACGCCCCATTTGCCCTGTTTTATGTTGGTGCCTGAGATGTATTTGTAGTTCTCTTTGCCGTCTTTGTCGGTGTAGAGGCATTGCAGATTGAACTGCTGACTCTGTCCTCCCACCTCGTCATCATAATAAACCGCCACGCTGAGTTCATACTCATGTCCGGGATACATCACGCCGATCATTGATGCGCCGGCACCGTTCCAGTTCACTGTTCTCCCGGTGACCGCAAGCGACTTTGAACCTGCATACGCCTGCTCATCTGTCAGTTTTATCTCGGTGCTACCAGATGTCCTCGCCTTCCATGTGCCGAAACTCTCTTCAAAAGTGTCGTGCACCAGTTCCGGAAGTTCCGCACTCTCGGCGTAGGCGCAGAAAGGGATGCTGCTGACCGCAAGTCCCATTGATGCTGTGACTGCGATCAATTTCTTAAACTCCATATTATCACCTCATATAAAATATAAGACGCGACAGCCGCCTAAAGCTGTCGATCACGTTTAGTCTGTTTTTCAGACTTTATTTTTGCAATGTTATTATATCATAACGGATTTTAAATATCAATAGAAATGCAGATTTTACACCATTACACCCAATTAATAAATGCACACCTCCGAAGTACGGAAGTGTGCATTGTCTGTTATTATATGTCAGCCCTCCATTGGAACGCAGTCTTTCAGCAGGGAGATTATCTCCAGATGCTGCGGACAGGCACCTTCACACTGTCCGCATTCGATGCAGTTGGATGCTTTTCCCTTGCCCTGAGTTGCTATTGCATATGCCTGCTTTCCGCCGTCCCAGCTCGGCTTCTTTATCTCGCCGTTTCTCACCGCGAATATTTCCGGGATAGCGATGCCCATGGGACATCCTTCTGTGCAGTAGTGACATGAAGTACACTTGATGGAATTGTCCTTTTCCAGTTCTTCCTGCACTTTCTTTATCACAAGCTGCTCTTCCGCGTCAAGGGGCTTGAAATCCTTCATATACGAAAGATTGTCATCCATCTGGGCTAAGTTGGACATGCCAGACAGGACTGTGATGATGCCCTCCATTGAAGCCACATACCTGATCGCCCATGAAGCCATTGAAGCTTCAGCATCGGCTGCCTTGAAAATATCCTTTACTCCCTGAGGCGGATCTGCAAGTGCACCGCCTTTTATGGGCTCCATTACTGTGATCGACACACCGTGCTTTCTTGCGACTTCATAGCACTGCTTTGCGGCTACTCCGGGGTTGTTCCAGTCGGCATAGTTTATCTGGAGCTGTATAAAATCCACATCCGGATGCGCATTCAGCAGTTCTTCAAGCAGGTCCGGATCTGCATGGAACGAGAAACCGTAGTTCTTTATAAGACCTTTCGCCTTCTGTTCCTTTACGAAGTCCCATATGTGGTACTCATCATACTTCTTATAGTTATTGCGCTGGAGTGCATGCAAAAGGTAATAATCGAAATAGCCTGCACCGGTACGTTCGAGGCTTGTGTAGAACTGCTGTTTGCAGCTCTCTTCATCATGGCACTGCATCCACGCATTTATCTTGGTACACAGCGTGTAACTCTCGCGGGGATGACGCTCAACGAGTGCCTTTCTCGTTGCTGCTTCTGATTCTCCGTTATCGTATACATATGCAGTATCGAAATATGTACCGCCGGCTGCTATGAATCTGTCCACCATTTCGCATGTCTGATCTACGTCGATCTTACCGTCTGGCAGTTTCGGAAGTCTCATAAGACCGAATCCGAGTTTGAATACATCCTTGCCGAACCAATCGCTCATTGTTGTACCTCCTTGATAATCAGTGATTTCAGCCGGTAACTCCGGCACATTTATATTATACCATAGTTCATCGCATTAATCAACAAAAATTTCTCGCTATTTCGTGATATTATATGCAATTATTCATTCGGCGCATAAAGAAAAGCCACAGTCATAAGGCTGTGGCTGAAATCTCATTCAATTACCAGATGCAGAGGCATGCCGTTTTTCATTATCGGCATCACTTCGCCCTGTATCAGCGGCAGGAAATAATCGTATGCTGCCGGGAGTACATCGTTGCCCTCTTCGTTGATCCATTCAAGCGGGAAGAACTTTTCGCTGTTGGCTGCTTCTGCTGCGTCAACAGTGGTTATGCTGTAGCTGTATGGCTTGTTGGATTTGCGTACAAAGCTCATCATGCAGCCGGATTTGCCTTTCAGTGCAGCTTCAAATGCTGCTGCGCCGATAGCTTCGGCTGAATCAATGTCTTCCTTGGATGCTATATGCGAACTGCATCTCTGCATTACGTTGAGCTCAATGGAGCGCACCTTGCATCCTATCTCTGCTGCTACGAGCTTTTCAAGGAATTTTCCTATTCCGGCAAGGTAAACATGACCGAATGTATCCACCTGTCCGGACTGGAACTGCTCTGCTGCGAATTTGCCCTCTGCTGTTTTTACGCCCTCGGATACGACTACGATAACGCCCTTGTGCTTTGTCATCTGGTTCTTCACGTCAGCAAGGAATCCCTCGATGCTGAATGTGGTCTCGGGAAGATATATGAGATGAGGAGCACTTTCGCCGTTTGCCCTGAGGCAGCAGCTCGATGCTGCGAGCCAGCCGGCGTGACGTCCCATGGTCTCGATGACCGTTACTGAAGGTATGCTGTAAACGTTGCTGTCGCGGGCGATCTCCTGCACAGTTGAACATACATATTTAGCTGCCGAGCCGAATCCGGGAGAGTGGTCAGTGCCGCAGAGATCGTTGTCAATGGTCTTGGGGATTCCTATTATCCTTACGTCATCTATCTCGTTCTCTCTGAGATACTCGGAGTACTTTGCCACCGTATCCATAGAGTCGTTTCCGCCGATATAGAAGAATACTTCTATACCATTCCAGCGAAGGACCTGAGTTATCTTGTCATAGTAGGAGCTGTCAACTTTGTAATCCGGCAGCTTTCTGCGGCATGATCCGAGAACTGCTGACGGTGTCCTGAGAAGGAGCTGGTATTTTACATCGTCGTTGATGCGCTCTGTGAGGTTCACCAGCTTCTCATCAAATATTCCTTCGATGCCGTTGAGTGAACCAAATATCTTATCGACTGCGCCTGAATTTCTGGCAGCTTCAAAAACGCCTGCAAGTGATGCGTTTATGGCACATGTCGGTCCGCCAGACTGAGCAATTGCTATATTCATATTTTCATTCTGTGCCGGGATTCGTTATCTCCGGCTGTTCCTTCCGTTATTTTTGCTGGATCCAGCATGATAATTATATCATAAATCCATGAACAATTCAATCATATCACAAAAAAATTTCCGCACACGGCACATATCATTATTGTTGAATTTACGCAAATTCTGTCATATCTTGCACATAATGCGGATTTTATTGCTGTATCAGATGAGTTCGTAATGGCGCAGTGCGTTGTAGATGCCGTTGTCCTCGATGCCGGTGGTCACATGAGCCACATACGGATATATGCACTCTGCTCCGCCCATGGCGATGCTGTTGGGGACGGCTTGCAGCATGGGGAGATCGTTCGTGCTGTCACCAATGGCATAGGCATCCGAAAGCGGGATGCCGAGGCGTTTCAGGAGGATATCTATGGCAGTGGCTTTGGAATATCCTGCCGGGACGTTTTCATAGAATCCGCCTCCCCTGTCGATTATGCTGAATCCCTTGCCTATCTCACGGCGGAACTTCTCCATATCAGAGCCGGGGTTCTCCCAGATGACGAATTTGTCAAACCCGAAATCCTCATCTTCCACTCTTTTTGACACGTCTATCCCCGAATCCACGAACACGTCAAGGAAGTGTCTCAGGTCTTCGGTCATGGGCAGTTTATCATCAAAGAAATAGCCGTATGTATATTCATAGACCGGCGTTACGCGGCATTCTCTCATAAGCTCTGCTATACGGAGGCAGTCATCCTTCGGCAGTGTACTTCTGAGCAGCACTTCGCCCTTGTATTCTATATATGTGCCGCATCCGCAGATGTAACCGTCAAATCCCAGCTCTTTAACCTTAGGGCTGATATTGAACGCAGTCCTGCCGGAATTCACAAATGTAAGGTTTCCTTTTGCCCGTGTCAAGGCTATGGCTTCGCGTGTGCTTTCCGGTATTATCATCCGGTCATCTTCGGTCATCAGTGTGCCGTCAATGTCGAAAAATATGATAGATGGCATTATTTCACATCCTGTAAGAATATACCGCTGTGCTCACAGCAGTTTTGTTTCAGTATTCTATCCCTTTGCGTGCAGGTGTCCCGTTCTCGTAGGGGTGCTTTACTGCACTTATCTCGCTTATGTAGTCAGCACTTTCGGCAAAGGGAGAAAGTGCTTCACGTCCGGTGAGGATGATCTCGCAGTCTTTGCATTCCGAAAGCACGAACCTTTCAGCAGCGGCAGTGTCAAGAAGTCCGGCTTTGTACGCATCAAGAAATTCGTCGAGCACGATCATCCCTGCGTGTTCTTCCGCTATGAACCGGGCTGCTTCCGCGAGAAGGCTGTTGTGACGGTCGCGCACTGCTCCGAGTTCGCTTTCGTTCATCTCCCAGCTGAATTTGCAGCATTCCGGACAGGCGGAGGTCAGGATGCCCACCGAATCCAGACAGCCGATCTCAGACGAACTGCCGTTTTTCAGGAACTGAAAGAATGCGGTCCTCATGCCGGCACCTGCTGCGCGTACAGCTGCGCCGACTGCCGCTGTGGTCTTGCCTTTTCCGTTACCGCAGTAGATTTGCAGCATAACTCACTTTCCCTCTTTCCTGACGTTGTTTATGAGTTCCATATCCTTTTCATTGAGCTTAATATTGGCTCTCAGCCTGCTGCCTTTGGCGGTGGTGACCGTCATTTCAATCACCGTTCCTTCATCTGCGTTTTTTATGGCTGCACGGATGAATTCCTCGACTTTCGGGTGACCTGCCCTCAGACCGCTTATCATATTGCTGAACTTCAGCATCTTCATAGGATCCATGATTCTTTCCTCTTTCTTCAGATTCAGTCCGCAAAACGCACCGATAACCGGTGCGGCAGACATATTATCGGCACATATTCCGAACGCAGCACTCCGGTGCGGACACAGGTCTTGTCGGGACAGTCTGCGTCGGATACGCATATCTCGCCGTCTTTGATCGTTATCTCGTTCCAGCCGTACGGCGTTTCTGCTATGAACGAACGATCGCTTTCGTGGGCGATGTCTATCCTGTACAGCACTTCATTGTCACACACGATCTCAACGTATTTCGGAGGATCTTCCTTGTCCACAGGACGCATGAATATCACTGTCAGCACCGCTGATACGATCAGAATGACCAGTACAGCTGCCAGACATATCTTGGTTCCTCTTGTCAATTTTATCCTCCTTTCAGCGTTCAGTCTGCTCCCAGATAGACCTCTTTATTCGTACCGTAAAATACATCGGGATGTCCGGAAATGCGTCTGCATATCTCCTCCATATGGTCCCAGTTGTGATCGGATTCAAGTTCATAGCTGTGTCCCCAAATGCACAGTACCGCCGGTCCGTCTTCGTCGTATGCAAGAAATTCATCTATCAGCGGGAAGATGTTTTCGTAATTGTGATGACAGGATGCACCGTATGTAAGGAGTTCTTCCGGAAATTTCAGGTCGTGCCTGTCATTGCATGTCCGGGAGTATCTGAATCCGCATTCTCTTACAAGCCTTACGACGCGGTCATCGTAAGCGCCCCATGCGTATGCCATGCCTTCGATACTGCATCCGAACAGCTTTTCAAGAGCTGCCTTGTCGTCAAGGAGCTCGCGGATGACCTCTTCATCTGTGAGCTTTGTCAGGTCTTCGTGCATCACGCCGTGAACAGCTATCTCGTGACCTTTGTATATTTCCGGCATGTCGTCGGGATACATTCTCCGTATCATCACTCCGTTTCGCTCCCAGCAGCTTTCCGGCGTCATTAGTCCGCTGTTGAGATTAAACGTGCATTTAAGTCCGTACCTGTTGAACATATCTGCAAGCTTTCTGTCCGATTCTATGCCGTCATCATAGCTGAATGTAACTGCCTTTTTCTTGCCGTTCCAGTTTTTCATATTACTTCTCCGTTTCTGAATATACGCCGTCACTGCGAAGACAGCTGTATATCACAACATCAATAAGTCCGCCCCTGCATCTCTCATATTGCCTTAGTATTCCTTCTTCGGTGAAGCCAAGACGCTTCAGCAGTTTCCTCGATGCGGTATTGGGAACATCCGTAAATGCTTCTATCCTGTTGATATCGGTCTCAGCGAAAATATGTCTGAGTATAAGTGAGAGTGCTTCACTCATTATGCCGGCGCCCCAGTATGCTTTGCTGAGTTCGTACCCCATCCCGGCTTTCTTATTCTCTTCAGAAAAAGAAAAGAAACCGCATGTGCCAATGATCTTATTGTCAGGCTTGTATTCGATTCCCCAGCGGATCATCGTCCTGCTGCTGAAAGAATCCATAAAAAACCGGATCTGCCTTTCAGCATCCGATAAATCTCTGAGCGGAAGAACGTCATAGTATTCCATGACCTGCTCATCTGACCAGAATTCAAACAGATCAGCAGCATCTTTCTCGTTCATCGGTCTGAGAAGAAGTCTCTCCGATTCTATAACGCTGCTTTTATCAAATATATCCGTTATCATTTTCAGAATAATAGTAAACAGGCTGCCGCCGGAGCAGCAGCCCTTTTAATTACTTTTTAAGAAGCGAATGACCTGTCATCTCTTCCGGCTGAGGTACGCCCATAATGTCAAGCATTGTGGGAGCAAGATCTGCCAGAACTCCGCCTTCCATGAGCTCGCCTTCAACGCCGACTGCTATGAGCGGAACAGGATTTGTGGTGTGAGCTGTGAACGGACTTCCGTCAGGTTCCATCATCTTGTCAGCATTGCCGTGGTCTGCTGTGATGAGTGCAGCACCGCCCTTTGCGAGGATAGCGTCTACCATACGTCCCACGCACTCGTCTGTAGCCTCAACTGCCTTTACCGCTGCGTCGAAGATTCCGGTGTGACCTACCATGTCGCAGTTAGCATAGTTGAGGATGATAACGTCGTACTTGTCAGCTTCTATAGCTTCGCATACTGCGTCGCATACCTCATATGCGCTCATCTCGGGCTTGAGGTCGAATGTGGGAACATCAGGTGACTTTATGAGGATCCTGTCCTCGCCCTCGAACTGCTTCTCTTCGCCGCCGTTGAAGAAGAATGTTACATGTGCATACTTCTGTGTCTCGGCGATACGAAGCTGAGTCTTGCCAAGCTTTGCGAGATACTCGCCCATTGTCATGGTGAGCTGCTCGGGAGGATATGCAACGGAAACATTGGGCATTGTTGCATCGTACTGAGCCATGCAGACAAAGTTTACAGGGAAGAATCCGTTCTTTCTCTCGAATCCGGTGAAATCGGGATCAACGAAAGAACGTGTGATCTGTCTTGCACGGTCGGGACGGAAGTTGAAGAAGATAACGCTGTCATCAGCCTTTATCTGAGCGCCGCCTTCGATGACTGTAGGAAGCATGAACTCGTCTGTAACTTCGTTTGCATAGGAGTTCTTTATAGCCTGTACGGGATCTGTTTCCTTAACGCCTTCGCCGTAAACGAGGGCTGAATATGCCTTCTCTACGCGGTCCCATGCGTTGTCTCTGTCCATTGCGTAGAAACGTCCGGAGATCGTAGCTATTTTGCCGAGACCGATCTTGTCCAGCTCTGCAACAGCCTGTGCCATATAATCAGCAGCAGATGACGGAGGAACGTCACGTCCGTCAAGGAAAGCGTGGATGTAGACCTTGTCAAGGCCGTTCTTCTTAGCCATTTCAACTATACCGTAGAGGTGCTCCATGTGGCTGTGAACACCGCCGGGCGAGAGAAGTCCCATGAGGTGGAGGGCGCTGTTCTTCTCCTTGCAGTTGTTCATTGCACCGAGTATAGCCTTGTTATTGAAGAATGTGCCGTCCTTGATATCCTTGGATATCTTTACCAGCATCTGGTATACGATACGTCCTGCACCGATGTTGGTGTGACCTACCTCGGAGTTGCCCATCTGACCGTCCGGCAGACCTACATCAAGTCCGCTGGCGCCGATGATAGTGTTCGGGCATGTCTCCATGTACTTGTCCAGATTCGGCTTCTTTGCAGCAGCGATAGCGTTGCCGTAAGTGTCGGGATTATAGCCGTATCCGTCCATGATTATAAGTGCTACGGGTTTCTTTGACATAAATATTATCCTTTCAAAAGTCGGGGCGGAATGACATCCGCCCTCAATAACTCAGTTCTTTCAGCGATCAGCCTTCTACAGCTGCCTGAACGATAACGTTGAAGTCCTCAGCCTTCAGTGAAGCACCGCCGATGAGACCGCCGTCGATGTTGGGCTTAGCAAGGAGCTCAGCTGCGTTCTTTGCGTTCATTGAACCGCCGTACTGGATCGTTACAGCGTCAGCAGTAGCCTTATCGAAGAGCTTAGCGAGCTGTGCACGGATGAATCCGCAAACTTCCTCTGCCTGATCCGGTGTAGCTGTGAGGCCTGTACCGATAGCCCATACCGGCTCATAAGCGATAACAACGTTCTTTACCTGCTCTGCTGTGAGTGACCAGAGGTCAAGCTTGATCTGACGAGCGATAACTTCCTCAGTGATGTTGCACTCACGCTCCCACTTGAGCTCGCCTACGCATACGATAGGCTTGAGGCCAGCTTCGAGAGCTGCGATAGTTCTCTTGTTTACTGTCTCATCAGTCTCGCCGAAGTACTGTCTTCTCTCGCTGTGACCGATAACAACGTACTCAACGCCCAGCTCTGTGAGCATGTCAGCTGAGATCTCGCCTGTGAATGCACCGCTCTTTTCAAAGTGTACGTTCTCAGCACCGATCTTTACGTTGCTGCCGGCAGTTGTGTTGATAGCTGTTTCGAGGTTTGTGAAAGGTACACAAGCGATAACTTCGATCTTGCCCTCAGCGTTTGCAACGAGAGGCTTGATAGCTTCGAGAAGAGCCTTTGCCTCAGGTCTTGTCTTGTTCATTTTCCAGTTTCCGGCAATGATTGCCTTTCTTAAATTCTTGTTCATTGGTGATTACTCCTTTATATTATTTCATGTAGTCATCGAGCATTGCGAGGAACTGCTCTTTCTGCCACGGATAGCTGTATGAGGTGAATTTCATGATCTCTTCTCTTGCTTTTTCCGCAGCTTCCTGCGCCATTTCATCATTTCCGGCTGCTTTGAGCATGTGTACATTTGTCAGCACCGGGTAGAGATAAGCTTTGTTGTTCGCCTCAGCGGACTGCTTTTCAAGCTGATAGTAGCGTCCGGCAGCTTCAAGCTGACCATTCATGGCAAGAGTGACGGCTGCTGCATCGTAATATGCAACGCCCATACGCTTATATGCCGGCGCAGAGAAGAATATATCCAGAAACTTCTGCTCCTTGGCAAAGACACTAAGGGCTTCCTCGGCTTTTCCTTCTCCTACAAAGAGATTCAGCTTTTGCAGGAGATACATTCCCTTAACGGTATCATCCGTAGTGAATCCGACTTTTACATTGCTGAGCATTTCCTCAGCGTCGCTGTACCTTCTGAGGCTTATGTAGATGTCCGCAAGAGTGAGATAGTCCATCTGAGACATCTTCTTGCTGTGGAGTGCCTTGTATTTCTCGGCATACTCATCACAGTATCCCCGTTCCTGATACAGCAGGTCAAGCTCTTCGTTTATGCCCGCGAGCTTGTACATTATCTTTTTCATCAGTCCCATATTAATCCCTCAATTACCGTAATAAGGGCGAATATCTCTATCCGCCCTATTGTTCATATGATTACTTTTCAGCGATAGCTGCAACACCGGGAAGTACCTTGCCCTCGAGATATTCGAGAGAAGCACCGCCGCCTGTTGAGATGTGGCTCATCTTGTCAGCAAATCCGAGCTGGATAGCTGCTGTAGCGGAGTCACCGCCGCCGATGATAGTTGTAGCGTCAGCCTCAGCAAGAGCCTCGCAGACTGCTACTGTACCCTTCTTGAGTGTGGGGTTCTCAAATACGCCCATAGGTCCGTTCCAAACAACTGTCTTTGCGTTCTTAGCTGCTGCTGCGAACATCTCAGCTGTCTTAGGTCCGATGTCAAGTCCCATCATGTCAGCAGGGATCTTGTCAGAGTCAACGTACTCAACAGAGATCTCAGCGTCGATCGGATCAGGGAAAGATGCAGCGATAGCTGTATCTACAGGGAGAAGGATCTTCTTGCCGAGCTTCTCAGCCTTAGTGAGCATCTCCTTGCAGTAGTCGAGCTTCTCGTCGTCAACGAGAGACTTACCGATAGAGCCGCCCTGTGCCTTGATGAATGTATAAGCCATACCGCCGCCGATGATGAGTGTATCGCACTTCTCAAGGAGGTTGGAGATAACGTTGAGCTTGTCAGCTACCTTAGCGCCGCCGAGTATAGCAACAAAAGGATGCTCAGGAACTTCTACTGCATTTCCGAGATACTGGATCTCCTTCTGCATGAGATAGCCTACTGCTGTTTCCTTAACGAACTTTGTAACGCCGGCTGTTGAAGCGTGAGCTCTGTGAGCACTGCCGAAAGCGTCCATAACGAAAACTTCGCCGTCAACAAGATCAGCCAGTTCCTTTGAGAACTCCTCACCGTTCTTTGTCTCTTCTGCACCGCGGAAACGTGTATTCTCAAGAACAACGATCTCGCCGTCTTTCATCTCAGCAACAGCCTTCTTTGCATTTTCGCCGACTACTGTATCATCAGCAGCAAAAGTTACCTTTGTGTTTACGAGCTCAGCAAGTCTTGCAGCTGCGGGAGCAAGTGAGAACTTAGCCTCGGGACCATTCTTCGGCTTGCCAAGGTGTGAACAGAGAACAACCTTCGCACCATTCTCAACGAGCTTGTTGATAGTGGGAAGAGCTGCCTGGATACGGTTATCGTTAGTGATAGCGCCGTCCTTCATGGGAACGTTGAAATCTACTCTTACGAGTACCTTTCTGCCTTTTACGTTAATGTCTTCTACAGTGACTTTGTTTAATCCTGCCATTGGTATGACATCCTTTCGTTTTAAACTTTTATACGTTGTTAATTTCATAACAACTGATAATACTATTGTACACTATTCTGAGAGATTTTTCAAGTACCTTGACAATATTTTTCTTAATTTTCAGTAAATTTTCTCTTTTGATGCCATTCGGAAGGAGTCCTGTGCGTCTCCGGGATGATTTTTCCTCTCAGGACTTGACAAACTGCCTGCAATGTGTTATGATATTTGCATATCAAACGAAATGAGGTGGAAAGATGCGCAATATTTCCTGCTGATAACTTTCAGGTACTGTAAAACGGCGGTATACCGTCAGCTTTGCTGTGCCTTGCAGGAAATATACTGTCTTTTCACTTTTATACGCATCATGCCGCAGTGTCTCTTCAGCTGCGGTCAGTCATGCCCTTTTGTGAGCCGCAGTATCTTCCTGCGGCTATTTTTATTACACAGGAGGGCGATATCATGTCTATAATTAATGTTGATGACCTTACTTTTTCATACGAAGGAAGCAGCGAAGATCTGTTCAGGAACGTCAGCTTCCGCATTGATACCGACTGGAAACTCGGCTTCACAGGCAGAAACGGACGCGGCAAGACTACTTTCATGAAGCTGCTAATGGGTGAATTTGAATACACCGGCAGGATAACTTCCAGTGTACGCTTCCGCTATTTCCCTTTTGCTGTGGATGATCCCGAACTCCTTGCAGCCGACATAGCCGCTGAGATGTGTCCGGATGCCGAAAACTGGCAGATAGTCAGGGAATTGTCCCTGCTGGATGTGCCTGCCGATGTGCTGTGGCGCCCGTATTCCACGCTGTCCGGCGGCGAAAAGACTAAATTGCAGCTCGCAATTCTTTTCCTCACCGACAACTGCTTCATGCTCATTGACGAGCCGACAAATCATCTCGATCAGAACGGGAGAATGATCCTCAGCAGGTATCTGAAAAGCAAGAAGGGGTTCATCCTTGTTTCACATGACCGGAACGTGCTCGATGAATGCACAGACCATACTCTTTCCATAAACCGCTGCTGCATCGACGTTGAGGCAGGGAATTATTCCTCATGGGAGAAAAACAAAGAAGCAAGGGATTCTTTCGAGTACACTCAGAACATCCGGCTGAAAAAAGAAATAAAGAAACTTGAAGCCTCCGCAAAAGCTGCTTCAGAGCACTCAGACCGCATTGCACGGACAAAGATCGGTTGTTTTGATCCGGTAAAGACCGAGAAAAGTCTCACGCGCAGATGCACTGTCGCAAAAAAAGCGCGGAAGCTCATGGACCGCGCAAAAGTCATGGAAGCACGGATAGAAAAAGACATAGAAAAGAAGGAGGCGCTGCTGAAAAACATAGAGACCACAGCGTCGCTCAGGCTGCCGGTGATGAAGTTCCACAGCCGGAAACTGCTCTGCGTGAACGGTGTATCTGTCTCATACGGTGACGCCCCTGTCTGCTCAGATGTCAGATTCGATATCAGCGAGGGCGAAATAGTCGCTCTCACAGGACGCAACGGCTGCGGAAAATCAAGCCTTATCAGGCTGATATGCGGCGAGGACGTACCGCATACCGGCGAGATAATCATGAATCAGCAGCTGGTGATATCTCTGATATCGCAGGACACAAGCGGACTGCACGGCGACCTTTCCGACCTTGCTGCTGAACGCAATATAGATGAGAGCCTGTTCAAAGCTGTACTGCGCAAACTCGACCTTCCGCGGGAACTTTTCTCCCGTGACATCTCCGGTTTCAGCGACGGGCAGAAGAAAAAAGTCATGATAGCTGCAAGCCTCTGTACGCCGGCACATCTTTACATCTGGGACGAACC
The DNA here is from genome assembly GCA_002373775.1 of Ruminococcus flavefaciens. Lineage (GTDB taxonomy): Bacteria > Bacillota > Clostridia > Oscillospirales > Ruminococcaceae > Ruminococcus > Ruminococcus flavefaciens_M. Next base: position 27,335 of record DFJW01000063.1, read on the forward strand.
GCTGAACTTCATCGACATCTGGTCACGCCGTCAGATCGAAGAGCTGATAAAGGAGTCCTCTCCGGCTATGCTGATCGTCGAACACGATGAAGTGTTCCGCAGAAATATCGGCGCAAGGGATATTCTTATGGGGTGATGTTTATTTCTTGACTTTGCAGATGTTATATGGTAAAATATAGTGGTCGAATGTTCAGAAAAGGAATGATTATATGAAGATCATACTCGCCTCGGCATCTCCAAGACGCCGTGAACTCATGAGGTTTATAACTGACGATTTCGAAGCCGTCGCTACGGATTGCGATGAAACTCTTCCTGACGGCATTGATCCCATGAAAGCCTCCGAATACCTTGCAGTCATCAAGGCACAGACTGCCTGCGCGTCATATCCAGATGACATCGTCATCGGCTGCGACACTACCGTTATCTGTGACGGGGATATCCTCGGCAAGCCAAAGGACAGGGAAATGTGCATAAGCTACATGGAACGCCTTTCCGGAAAGACGCATAAAGTTGTCAGCGGATGCGCGATAGTGTACCGGGATAAGACAGTATCTTTTTCCGAGGTGACGGATGTCTCTTTCAGGGAGCTCACTCAGGATGAGATAGCTGATTACGCCTCAACTCCCGAGCCTTACGACAAAGCCGGCGGATACGGCATACAGGGAAAAGGCTCTGAACTTATAAGCTCCATTTCCGGCGACTTCTTCAACGTCGTGGGACTGCCGGTCACCAGACTCTTCAACGAACTGAAAAAATTTATCAATGATATAAAGGAGAAATGATATGAATTCTACTGCTTTTAAAAACGCCGATATCCTTCTTCCCAAGGCAGGAACAGACATGTACAAGTGGTCAGTCATCGCCTGCGACCAGTACACCAGCGAGCCTGAGTACTGGGAAAACGTCAGCAGGACCGTCGGTGATGCGCCTTCTACTCTGAACCTCATACTCCCCGAACTCTACCTTGAGCAGGACGGTGTTGAACAGCGCATAAACGATATCCACGACTCTATGGACAAGTACGTTGCAGACGGCATGTTCGATGAGTACAAGAACTCAATGATCTACGTTGAACGCATGCAGAGCAACGGCATACTCCGTCAGGGCGTTGTAGGTGCTATCGACCTTGAAAAATACGATTTTTCCAAGGGCAGCGATTCTGAGGTCCGCGCTACAGAGGCTACCGTTATCGAGCGTATACCTCCACGCATAAAGGTCCGTCAGGGTGCTCCGCTTGAACTTCCCCATATCATGATACTCATTGACGATCCGGACTTCACCGCTATCGAAGCTGTCGGCAGTGGCAAGGACAATATGAAGAAGATCTACGATACCGAGCTCATGCAGAACGGCGGAAGCATAAAGGGCTGGCTCATGGACGAAAAACAGCAGGAGAAACTCGACAAGGCTCTCGCGGCTCTCGCAGATCCCGATACTTTCTGCAAGAAATACGGTCTCAGCGACTCCCCTGTCCTGCTCTACGCTATGGGCGACGGAAACCACTCTCT
>DFJW01000073.1 GCA_002373775.1 Ruminococcus flavefaciens
ACCTATGAAAACGGACAGATATTCCAGCATTTCGGCAGAACAGAGCAGTTCAAGCTCTACGATGTTGCTGACGGCAAGATAATCAACGAGCAGATCGTTGGAACATACGGTTCAGGACACGGTGCTCTCGCTGGTTTCCTGAAGAATGCTCAGGTTGACGTACTCATCTGCGGAGGTATCGGCGGCGGAGCTCAGATGGCTATGCAGGAGGCTGGAATCGCTCTCTACGGCGGTAATATTGGAAGTGCCGATGAAGCTGTTGCTGAATTCCTCGCACAGACACTCACACAGAATTCCAATCCGACCTGCGATCACCACGCTCACGAACACGGCGACGGACACTCCTGCGGAAATCACGGCTGCGGTAGTCACAGTTGCGGTAATCACTGATGAAAATAGTAACGCTTGTAGAGAATACCTGCGGACATAACGAATGTATCGCTGAACACGGACTTTCGCTCTATATCGAAACTGAAAAGCACAAGCTCCTGCTTGACACAGGACAGACGGACGCAGTAGTCAAGAATGCGGAAGTTCTCGGGATAGACCTATCCGCTGTCGATACAGTTGTACTCAGTCACGGACACTATGACCATTCGGGAGGTATACTTCCCTTCTCGCAGATAAACCATAGTGCCCGGATAATCATGCAGAAAGCAGCTGCCGAACCGCACTACAACGGCGAACGCTACATCGGCATTGACAAGGCTATACTTGAATTGCCGAATGTACGGCTTATTGACGGTGATGTCCGGCTTGACGATGAATTATTCCTGTTCAGCGGTATCACAGGCAGGCGATGTTATCCACAGGGCAACCGCAAGCTTTCCCGTTTGAAGAACGGAGTACAAGTCCCCGATGATTTTGCACACGAACAGTGTCTTGTTATAAATCAGGACGGCAAGAGCTGGCTTCTGTCAGGCTGTTCACATAATGGTATTCTCAATATACTCGACCGATACAGAGAGATATTCGGCAGTGCTCCCGACAACGTCATAACGGGTTTCCACATGATGAAGAAAGACGGCGAGCATACCGAAGAAGAAAAAGCCGTCATAATCCAGACGGCTCAGGAACTTTCTCAGCTTGATACCGTCTTTTACAGCGGACACTGCACCGGTATCCCTGCTTTTGAACTTATGAAAGAGATAATGGGCAGTAACCTTATCGCTCTGCACAGCGGAGAAGAAATTCTATAACACAAAGTCCTCATAGCACCAAAACTATGAGGACTTGTTTTCATATATAATATACTTGAAGCGACCTTCTGTCTGAGTCTCCTTCGGGAGGCTCATTTTCTGTTATAACGCTCTTTTTATCCACTCCATAAGCACATCGATGATGTATTCCTGTTCTGCCTGTGTAAGCACCTTTCCGGAGGGAATGCTATGCCACTTCTCAAGACAGCCGCGGCAGCAGCAGGCAGTTGCGTGCTGGGCGATGAAGACCGGATGTCCTTTCATCGGAGTCTGCTTGCCGTCGTTTTCGGGTGCTTCGGATGACAAGCGCTTTTCAACAAAGTCCCTTGCATGACTTCGGATAGTGTCCATACCCTTTTCTCTGACATACGCCTTATCCTTTTCAGTAAGATGGAAACGGCTCCTGAAATCAGAACGGCTCAGCCTTGTGAAAAGCTCATTCCTGTCGGGCAGCTGATACTTTATGGCAGCACCTGAATTACTTCCGGGCGTATAACTGTATCCCGACTTTTTAGCCTGTGGGATATGGAGTTTTCGCTCCAAACGGTATACCTTGCCTTCCTTGATAAAAACCGCTCCTGTCTGCCGGAAAGTGAACGGAACACCACAGCGTATGCTCTCATCACGGCGGTAAACATAGCAATTCGCACATCCGGGACTTATCTTGTGACAACCGTGCCACGGATTCCAAACAACCATAATTCACCGCTCCTTTCCAATGCTGCTTCTTCACCGTTTTATTATAGCATACAAATATCACGGATTCAAGCATTTTACAGATCGTTAAACAATGAGAAACGGGAATGGAGTATTGAACTTCATTCCCGCTTTTAGTTTATCCTGTTGCAGTATTATTCATCGAATGAACTGATAAGTCCGAGCTTGAACTCCTGAATGAGAAGTGCGTCAGAGTTGGTAAGGCCTTTCTTGCCGTCAACATCAGCATTTACCTCGCCCTGAGCGCTTATGCTGACATCAGACTTGCCCTGTGCGTATTTGTCGGGGTTAGTGGCTACCTGCATTACAAGAACGGCATCAGCTATATTAACATTGTTGTCGAGGTTAGCATCGCCCTTCAGAGTAGGCTGTAATGCTTTTTCAGCATCAGCAAGAGGAGCGATCTCTATCGGACGAATGATGATGTAATTCACATTGATAGCCTTATCCTCAGATGTGATGGCAAGTCTTATACTGCCGCCGTCAACTGTGATCTCGCCGGTCGAAGGAGTCTTACCGTCAGTTGCACAGTTTTCCATAACAACTTTTTCGGAAGATGTTCCGGGGTCAAGAGTTACCTTCGGCTTTGTTGAACAGCTCCACGGGTTGCTGAAGCACATCTCTACTTCGTATCTGCCCTTGGGAAGCGTAAAGCCGTATACGAGATGGCGTGCGATGTTGTTCTCATACTGGTTCTTGGTGTAACGGAACGATGCTGTCTTATCCCTGCCGTCACCTGCGTTGTACTCATCGCACCATGTATTTGCAGTGTAGATACCGCCGCCCTTTGAACTGCCGTTGTACTGGTCTGTCGGATCGTCGATAAGTCCCCATTCAGCTCCTGTTACAGGATCAGCACCGTAGAGCTGTTCTGTAACGCTGTTGAAGCTTCCGAGTCTGTCTCTTCCTGTGAGGGTTGAAGTGTCCTGGTCGCCGCAGTCAACGAAGTACGCGATACTGCTGTCATATTCATAGAGAGGCTTGACAGCTGTCATATAGATGAAATCGCAGACCTTTGCGGATTCTTTGCCGTCATTGGACGAGAAGCCTACCGTGAGCACATCATAATCAGCACCGTCAGCGGTGATGTGTTCAGCGTTCTTTTCGATAAGCTCCGGAGGGATAACGAGCTTTACATCGTATACATCTTCATTGCCGTTATAGTCAAGCGTACCGGCATACAGTATCT
>DFJW01000052.1 GCA_002373775.1 Ruminococcus flavefaciens
TCACTTGGCTTCCGATTAGTTGTATCAAGGGCCAATAGCTCAGTTGGTCAGAGCATCCGGCTCATAACCGGACGGTCCGGGGTTCGAGTCCCTGTTGGCCCACCATCTTCCGCGTTCCTTTGAACGCGGTTTTTGTTTATATGAAGATATTTGCTCAAAGGAGGTCATCTATGAGAGCCGGATCATTTTTACTCCCGGTATGTGCTGCACTTCTAATGGTTTTCACTGGCTGCGGCAAGGAGAGTTCAAGCAGTACAACTCTGACGGAAGAAGCAAGAAGTATAGGCGCTGACACTGCGGCGTCATCGCTCAGAACTGCCTGCACGGCAGCTGTTTCCGATATTTATGCTGAGGGGGAAGCCGTGACCGGTGAAGGCTGGATGTCCTTTGCAGGCGGCAAATTCAAGAGCAATTCCAAGATAAAGCTGACCAGCGGCGATGCTGCTGCACGCAGTCTCAACGGGAATATAAAGACGTATTTTCCCGAATTTTCCGACTGCACCGGCGCGGTATATCTGAGGTCAGGCGAGTGCGTAGCCGTAGTCATCACCACTGACGGCACGAACTGGGGCTCATATCCCGGCGGTATGATAACGTCCACCGGCATCACTGAAGCTGAAGCCAAAGCCGCTGTTTCCAGTGTTGTAAAAAATTAATATTGTGTTCACACTATGTTAATATTCTGGCGCTATACTATAGATATAAATAATACTTTGGGGGTATTGCTATGAAAAAATTATTAACATTCATGCTCGTCTGCGGTTCGGTTCTCACATGTTTAACTGCATGCGGAGAAAGCGGCAGCGACAGCAAAAAGAGTTCGGATAACAGCTCATCTGCTGCCGGCTACGAGGATAACGATGATGCTGACTACAGCGACAGCAGCAAAAGTAAATCGAACGATTCTGAGGTTGTCGAAGACGAAAACTATATCACTAAGTCAAAAATAACTGCCTGTGATGTTTCGGCTTCAAGTCTTTCAAAGGCATGTAATGCTGCATTGACAGATTTTGATGCTTCGGGAATAAAGGTCACCGGTTCCGGCTGGATCGAATTCAGTGACGGTCAGTTTGAAAACGCCTCTGCGTTCGGATTTGAAAATAATAGTTCCAACAGCAAATACGATGACCTCAGTAGTGCTCTTTCTGCTAATGTAAAGAACTATTTTTCGGATATAGATAAATGTTCCGGTGCTGTTTACATAAAAGATGGTGCTTGCACTGCTGCTGTTCTCAAAATCAATAATGATCCTGAATACTGGGGAACATATCCCAGCGGTCATATCACTGAAAAGGGCATTTCTGAGGATGATGCTAAGGCAGCAGTTGCAGAATTTGCACAGTGATCTGTTAATACAAAATATTTGCCCCGAAGCTTTTGCTTCGGGGCTTTTGTCATATCCGGCACTGGGATTCTCAAGTCTTGCTTCGTGTATTTGATTTTGTACCCATGAGGAAGCACAGTACCGGAACTTTCAGACATATCTCCGCGCATATCATGGCTGCAATAAAGGCACAGAAAATGGGGATGATATACAGCAGGAAGATTCCGCTAAGAATATCGGCGAGCCAGTACTGAAACAGAACTATCCATAAAAAGTGCAGGCTGAAATAGGGGAAGGACCTTCGCGACATATAGCCGGAAACCCTGCTTTTCGCGTCCAGACTGCTCTTTCCGATGCCTATAAGGGCAAGTATCATGAACCACTCAGCAAGTGCCTTTGCGATGATGTTGACTGTCCCGAAGTCCTTTCCGGACCAGATGAACATGTACACATCCGCGATACCTGCCGCCATGCCTATGGTCAGTGTGATGTATCTGTACTTTTCAGATTTTTCTATCACACGGTCGCTGGAGAATATAAAGTATCCTGCCAGAAAAACATACAGATACTCCGCGAAACTCTTTCCGCCGACTGATAGCACATCGTATAGCAGCGGCAGAGGCATCACCATGAGGCATATCGCCCAGAATGGCATTTTTTCTGCTGTATCACGCTTTCTGATGAACTTTTTAGCCGCTGCGATGATACCGATAGCTGCCAGCGATATGATAAACAGAAAATACAGGAACCAGAACTGCCCGACTCCGAATCCGCCGTCAAATCCGGACAGATCAGTCCATTTTGTGAAAAATACCTTGTAGTGTCCGAAAAAACTGCCGCCGTACCCATTGTTGGTCACATCGCCGATGTAAGCAAGTATGGGACAGAATATCAGTGTGCCGAAAACAAACGGAACTAACAGCCGTTTTGTCCTTTCAGCGATGTATTGCCCGTATGTGCGTTTTTTCAGTGCGTATCTTGTGCTCATTCCCGCCAGAAGGAAAAGCAGCGGCATGAAGAATGGACTGAAAAATACGATAAAACTGCTTATCGCCCTGTTGGGCGCAAAGTATATGTAATTCGATTCGCCCCATGTGTTGAAGGCCTGTGCGGCATGATACGGAATAAGCAGAAATACATCCATCCAGCGTAAATTGTCAATAAAGTGTTTCCTCATAAAACTGCCGTTTTCCTCCCTTATCACTCTGATTTTTTTAATGATAGCACACCCCGGCTGTGATGTCAATAGTTCGCTGTGATCCTGTATCTGCGTTTTATTTTGGGAATTTGCGTATATTCACCCCTTATTTGTCAAGAATAACAGCGGAGGTGTTATAACGTGAACAAGAATAATAATTCCGGAAATAACATGAAAAAAGGCTCAAAGAGCTTTTATGCCGCCCTTGGTATCAGCGCGGTGATGATAGGTTCAGCCTGCTATTTTGCCTACGATCAGGGCGAAAAGATAAGCGAGGATCACCTTGCGAAAAATAATACGGTCATCCATGAGGCTGCCGTCGATAACAAGCTTGACGACGTACCGAAGGTGACTTCCCCTGCATACCGTGTGACCACTCCGCCGGTAACTACGTCCCTGCCGCCTGTGACGACAGTCATTGTGACTACTCTGCCGCCGCTCACACTTCCGGCTGTGGATATCGTTGAAGCAGAGCCGCCGGCTGAGACCGTCGATGCACCTGTTTCCGAAACTACAGAGGCAGCCGTGCAGGGCAAAGCTGCCCACCTCGAAAATGTGAAGCCACCGCTCAAAGAAATGGGCGACATTCTCGAAGCCTTCAGCGGTTCCGAACTCGTCCGCAGTAAAACTACCGGCTCTTGGCAGACTCATAACGGCTGCGATATCTCCGCTGAAGTAGGTGCAGATGTCTACGCCATTTCCTCGGGAGAAGTTGCCGAAGTCTCCGACGATCCGCTATGGGGCGTCTGTGTCACTATCAATCACCATAACGGTTTCGTCTCCAAATACTGCGGACTCGGCGCTCAGCTCTCAGTCCAGCAGGGCGATACCCTCTCTTCCGGCGACCTCATCGGTGCCGTCGGTGAAACTGCCGACATCGAAAGCGCCGAAGCTCCTCACCTGCATATCGAGCTTATATACGACGGCAAATTCCTCGATCCCCTCTCCGAGATCAATTCCTGATCTTTGGCTTGGGGGATGTGTAGCCCTTGAGGGAAACCCTTTTGAGAAAGGGTTCTCCCTCAAACTCCCTTCCTAAAACTTTATAGATTTAATTTTTCCCCGCATATGGCGCATCCGGAAACTCGCGTTCCGGACATGTTGAAGCGCCATATGCGGGGAAAAATCATATTATAAAAGTCTTTGGAAAGGGGGTTCGGGGGGAGAACCTTTCCTCAGAAAGGTTTCCACCCGAGAGTCACGCATTACTCCCAAGGCAAAGACAGGGTGAATTCGCGGTACATATAGAGGGAGCCCATGGCGATGAGGGGAAGGCGGTTATCGCGGGCGAAGGAAAAGGCAGCGCGGACGCCGTCGGGCAGGTGCGCGAAGCTTTCGGCAGGGATACCGCCGTTTCTGAGAGAAGCCGCGAGGAGTTCCGGGGCGAGGGCTCGTTTATTATCCGGACGGACGGTGAACGCCTTTTCCACAAGTCCTCCGAGAAGGCTGGAATAGAGGCTGTACTCCTTGTCAGCCATTACGCCGATGAGGAGAACGACTTTTCCGCCGGGGAAATAGCGCCGGATGCTTTCGGCAGCACTGGCGATGCCGTCGGGGTTGTGGGAGCCGTCGAAGATGACTGTAGGCTCATGGCGCAGGACTTCGAATCTTCCGTGCCATGAGACATTTTCAAGACCGTCACGGAGGGCGTCGGAGCTGATATCCATTCCCTGACCGCGGAGGATCTCCACAGCGCAGAGCAGGTTTATGATATTGTCTTTCTGGTATTCGCCGGTCAGCGGAGTGTGCATAAGTTCACCGCGGTACATGAAGGAGATGCCGGTGATATCCGAGCTGATGAAGGACACCTCATTTTCACGGCGGAGGAAGAGTTCCGAACCCAGTTCAGATGCTCTGGCGGAAATGACTTCCAGTGCCGGGAGGTCAGTGCCGCCGAAGTAGACCGGTCTGCCCGGTTTTATGATTCCGGCTTTGTGACCGGCGATCTCTGCGGTGGTATTGCCGAGGAACGAGCAGTGGTCTTTCTGGACATTGGTGATGACCGAGAGCAGGGGACTTTTTATGACGTTGGTGGAATCAAGGTCGCCGCCCATTCCGCACTCTACAGTGACCGCATTGCAGCCATTGCGCCGGAAGATATCAAAGGCGGCTGCTGTGAGGACTTCGAATTCCGTAGGTTTTTCTTCCATGGCATCCCAGTGTACGGCGATGTCTCCGAGACACCGGTCAAGTTCCGCCTGAGATATCTCGGTGCCGTTTATGCGGAAGCAGTCAGTGACCGAGGTTATAGCCGGTGAAGAGAAGCTGCCGGTCCTGTAGCCGGCGGCTCTCAGCACAGAGCACAGCATAGCGCCGAAAGAGCCTTTTCCGTTGGTGCCGGAAATATGTATAATGTTGAGACTGTCCTGCGGATCGCCCATGCGTCTGAGCAGTTCGGAAACACGGGAAAGTCCGAGGACGCTGCCCTGAGCGGCAGCTTTTTTCAGAAGTTCTGATGCGGTCATATCGTTCATTTTTTGCATATCCTCTCCAGCTGCGATGAGAATTCCTTGTTTTTCAGCAGCATGTATACGATATAGGATTCAAGCACAGCAATGCCTGTGTAGAGCGGTATCCTCATGAGCAGCACCTGAACAGGTGTGTGGAAATAGATGAGGAGTCCCAGAGATTTTATGAGCATTGAGCCAACAGCATGACCGGCAGCGGCGGAGAAGAATGTTCGCGGTAACACGCCCTTGTCTGCGAGCAGCATAGATACAGCGCCGGCAGTGAAGCCGATAGAAGCTGCGCCGAGAGTGATGATCGGATTTATGGAGTATCCAACGATCATGCAGCCGATGAGGTCGGCTCCTGCACCTACGGCAGCACCGATGAAAGGACCGAAGAAAATTCCTGCCATGAGCAGCGGAAGATTCTCAAAGCTTATGCGGATGCTGCTGCCGATATTGAACGCCAGCAGTTTTCCGAGCACGATGCTCATGGCAATGAGCAGAGCCGATATAACGAGTACCTTTGTGCTGCCGAAAAGTTTTACATTGTTTACTGCTTTTCTGTTGTTTGTCTGCATAAAAATAACCTCCTTTTCCTCACTCATACGACAAGAAAAGAAGGCATTATCTTTCATATTGTCCTATGAAGCGGGATGCGAAATGTGGACCGCAAGCCTAAGGCTTTTCGTCCGACCGGCAACTCCCCGTCCGGTCAGCACTTAACGAACACATTCCTACTCTTCAGTGTTAGTCAGTAATCTCTTACTGCAAGTACATTATACTACCTCGTTACGGATTTGTCAATACCATATCGGTGACAGATCGGTTAATCATTTGTAACAGGAAAAGGACGCACATTAAGTGCGCCCTGCCTGAAAGGAATTAATCATTGGTGTTTTCATCGAGAGTGAGTTCGGTATCGAAAGTATCTCCGCCTCTTACATATGTGATCGTGATAGTATCGCCTGCTTCGTGCTGATTCTTCTGTGCAGTGAGTTCAGCAGCACTCTTTACTTCATTGCCGTCAACAGCTGTGATGACATCGCCGTTGCGGAGACCAGCCTTTTCGGCAGCGCTGCCCTCGTTGACTGATGTGACGTACACGCCTACAGGGAGGTTGTACATCTCAGCGATATTCTCGGTCACATCCTGACAGCTGATGCCAAGCTGAGGCTTGCCGGTAACGTAGCCGTGTTCCATTATATCCTCAACGATGCGTGAAACCTCATTGGAAGGGATAGCGAAGCCTATGCCTTCGATGCTGGCTGTGCCGTAGGTCGAGGACATTTTGGAGGAATTGATGCCGATGACCTGACCGTACTTGTTGATGAGGGGACCGCCGGAGTTTCCGGAGTTGATAGCAGCATCAGTCTGGAGAAGTGTCATTGGCTTGTCGTTGATAGTGATGTTTCTGTTGAGACCGGAAACGATGCCGGCTGTGACAGTGTCCATAAGGTCGAATCCGAGAGGATTGCCGATAGCGATAACGGATTCTCCGAGACGGAGGTCGTCGCTGTTGCCGAATTCAGCAGCGGTAAGGTCTGAGGCATTTATCTTGAGTACAGCTATATCGCAGTCTGTATCGTATCCTATGACTTCGGCATCGTAATTCTCGCCGTCGTTGGTGAGTACGGAGATGCTGTCTGCGAGACCTGCGTTATACTCTGTATCGTAGATGACGTGTGCGTTTGTAACGATGTAGCCGTCGTCAGTGATTATGACGCCCGTGCCGGTAGCTGTGCCGCTCTGAGTTGTGGGAGCGTTATTGAAACCAAAGCCGAAACCGTAGTAGTAGCCGTTGTTGGAGGATTCAAAGGTGAACTCCGATTCTATGCCCACCACTGAGGGAAGAGCCTTGTCTACGATATCCTCTGTGGAGAGTTCGGCATTTTTTCCGGGAGCCGGTTCAATGATGCTTACAGCTTCTGCTTCAAGTGTACTGCGCTTGGCTGAGGTGGAATCCGTCTGTTCGATAACAGCCGTGTCGGATGAACTGCTGTCGCTGAACTGGCTGTATATGCCGATAGAGCCGGCGGATACGAGAGCCATTGCCATTACAGCGGCAGTTATCTTTGCGGCACGGTGCTTCTTGGGCTTTTTAACATTTTCTGTACCGGGGAGGGGATCGGTGCAGAAGGGATTGCTCGCAGAGGAAAAACTATTGTTATCGAGGATGTCGTTGATATCGTATGCTTTCTGTTCTTTATCAAATTCGTTCATCATATTGTTCACGTTCCTTTTCATATTTGTTCCGGCTGTTCTCTTCCGGACTATGGTTATAGTATACCGGCGCAATGTGAAATATATTTGCGGTGTTTGTAATGTTTCGTGAAATATCCTGTGAAGGTTTTTTCACCTGACTGATGAACATGTGAAAGAATGTGAAAGGAAGCTTCTTCCATTTATCACAATAGCATCACCGGCAGCGTGATCTCCGGGCGGACCATATCTGCTCCACTTGTTATTTCGGGAAAAATGTGGTATAATGGTAAAAAACATAATAAGGAGGTCAGCTATGAAAAAAGCAGCATCAGCCCTGTCAGTCATCGTTGCAGCTTCCATGGCGTTCGCCGGCTGTTCGGACGGCAGAAGCAGTGAAAGTTCAGGAAGGTCGGTCAAAGTCGCTGACAGGTACGCAGAAAGTTCAGAGGTCATCCTCACCGGCGACAAGGCAGCCGAGTCTTCCGGCGCTGATATCGCAGTGCTTGCGGATAATACATACATTTCCGGTGCCGGTGATGCTTATGAAGCCGTCGCCGGGAATACAGGCATCACCGATGAAGACGGCAACGATCTTGAATTCAGGAACCTTTCCGGAGCAGGCGGCAACAAGTTCTACCGGTTTCAGCAGACCTACCGCGATCTGCCTGTATACGGAAGGAGTGCTGTCCTGACAGCGGACAATGACGACAAAGCGCGTATGATATCCTCAAATCTTCAGTCCGTTGAAGGCATCAGCACCGAGCCCGGCGTGTCCACGGAAAGCATTGTCAGGGCAGCGGAGGAGCGCTTCCCGGAAGCTGCCGAATCAGGAATGGTCTCCGAGCCGGAACTATGTATATACACCTTTGAAGATGAACCTCTCCTTGCCTACAGGATATCAGCAGGTGTCTATACTTCCTTCTACAGAGCCGATGACGGTGAATACATAGCATCGGTGCAGAATTACATGGATATCACGATAGACGGCGAGGAAAAGTCATACGAGCTTGATATCGAAGAGACCGATTCCGGAGTGAGATTCTGCGACAGCAGCAGGAACATATATGTCAACAAGCTGGATTCCGAAATCTGGTTGGATCCCAAAGCATATAAGGTATACAGTACGGATAAATTCGAGGCGGCTTATCCCGGCGATGATACGAAGGTAGCAGCGGAGTCTATGGGAAATCTCGAAGCTATCTATGACTATTTCAGCAATACTATCGGATACTATTCGTTAGACGGCGATGGTGCGCCGCTGAATCTGTTTTTCTTCGTCAGGGCGATACCCGGGGTGGGGAATATTACCGACAATGCCTTTTACTGGGACGGTACCGATACGGGCTACGGCGAGATGATAGCTATCTGTCCAAAAAAACATCTCTCTAAGAATCTATGCATATATGAGGATGTAATGGCGCATGAGTTCACTCACGCCATTGTAAGGCACACAGCTGATTTCGGTGTAAGCATGCAGTCCATGGCAATGAACGAAGCCTTTGCCGATATCCTCGGCGAATGTGCGCAGGCTGAGATGAACCACCGTGAAATGGACTGGGTACTTGGAGATGACCTGTGCTTAAGAGACCTGAACGACCTCAGTCGGAGTATGGAGAGCGGTCCGCATATAACCAATACTTCCGAATATGATACCTCCATAGACTGTCACGGTTCAAGCACGCTCATAAGTCATATAGCCTACCGCATCAATAAAGGCGTTGAGACAGACAGGTACAGTGCGGAGGAGACAAGAATATCGGATGTAAAGGTCATGACACAGCTCTGGTATACTGCACTGCTCCAGATGCATGCAGATGCCACTTTTGCGGACTGCCGCACGGCAGTCGAGGCTTCGGCGGAGCTCATGGGACTTTCAGATGCTCAGAGAGCCGGCATATCAAAAGCTTTTGATGAAGCCGGACTTACAAGAAGTGTCAAGACTGAGAGCGATGTACCGGAGGTCAATTATGAAGTGCAGCTGTATGCGGACGTAATGGTGGACTTTGCGAAAAAGTACGGCTATCCCGTAAAAAGCACAGACAACGGCGGCTACTATTACGACAGCCCCATGTATCGTCTGCTGGACTTCAATAATGACGGCACACCTGAGCTGTATCTTGCCGGCAATGATGCAGGCACCGGAAGCATGCTTATAAACATCTATGCGCTGATAGACGATAAGCCGGTGCTGGTATACGAAAGACCGTATCTGAATCCCACCAGCGTGGACGATTACTGCGTAGTTCTTTACGACACAAAGAAAAAGCAGTACTGCATCGACTGCTATCAGTATGATTATATACAGAGCTTATTCTTCAGGTATTATTTCGACGGCCGCGAATTCAAGGGAGAAAAGATGTACCACTCTGTTGCCTCTGACTATATTTACAAGGCTGCCGGGCCGGAGACATTCAACGGACATTCATATTTACTGCTGAAGGTGAATAACACCAACGAAGATGAAGTGGCTGAATTATGCAGCAGATTAGGCGGATATTATGCTCGCATCGACGACAGCGCCGAAAACAGCTTCCTTGCGGATATGGTAGGAGATGCAGGACTGGAGTTCGCGTATTTCGGATATTCCGACGCGGAAAAGGAAGGCGACTGGAAGTGGCTGCATCCCGGAAACAGCACTTTCGAAAACTGGAAGAAGGGCGAGCCAAATAATGAAGAAGGGCTTGAACATTACGCGCTGCTTTTCAGTGACGGGCTGTGGAACGACGGAAAATTCAACAGGGATATTGACGACGGAAAAGCGTATATAATTTGCGAATTCGACAACGAGTACGGCAATCCTGATGATGAGGGCTTTGAAGAAGGGATAATCATCTGGTCCCCAGATCCTGTAAAGATCAATAGCAGACTCATCAGCATGGAAAAAGGGCTCGGAGATGACGAAACATCGAACTATCTGAATTACGGAGCAGGCATGTGGTTCGCCACAACGGAGCATTATGACGAATCCGTGGAAACGTACAGGAAGATAGTTGGCAGTTACCCGGATGACAACTAAAATGTAAAAAGCGCTGACTGATATCGTATCAGTCAGCGCTTTTGCGGAAGAAAAGACCTTCGGCAGCAGTCAGCTGTGCGAGAAGTGAGGTCACATCTTCATTCCGGCTGCGGCAGACCATGTACTGGTCACCGGCATCAGCAGTGATGAGCGTGTCATATCCCGGCAGCAGGATGTTCAGAAAGCCTGTGGGACTGCTGAAAAACTTTTCGAGCATGGAGATGAGCTGGTCTGCGGTCACATCCTCAGTGAGAACGTCATCCCATGTGATCGAAAAATGATAGAAGCAGAAGAGTTTCAGCAGGATATTCGTGAACCTGCGGCAGATATCCTCCCGGCTGCGCTCAAAATACTCAGCCACGGTGAAATACCTGCCGTCGGGATCGTATGGCACTCTTTCCGGAAAGAGGTCGATGAGGTATGCTTTTTCTTCCAGAAGCTCTTCTATGATCGCTGCGGTATCCATTGATATCCCTCCTTTTATAGTATTATACATGATAATATCCGGATTTTCAATGGCGGACTGCACATATTATGCTGCGGGATTTTGTGCATTCCTACAAAGATCCGAAGAACTATTGACTATGACGCAGCGTAATAGTGTATATTTATCTCAGCGGAACAAAAAGGAGGAATACCATGAAAATGAATGACAGATCCGCAATGACAGTCAGCGAAGTCAGCAGGATGACAGGACTCAGTGTGCGCACACTGCAATACTACGACAAAACAGGACTGCTTTCGCCTGCCGGATATACGGATGCAGGTTACAGGCTGTATGACGATGCAGCGCTGAGAAAATTGCAGCAGATAATGCTTTTCCGTGAACTGGAGTTTCCTCTGAAGGAGATAAAGGAGATAATGGCAAGACCTGACCTCGACAGCCGGAAGGTAATAGAACAGCAGATAGAACTTCTGAAACTGCGCCGCGAACATCTCGATGATCTCATCAGTTTCGCTGAGAAAATAAAAACGACAGGAGTGAACGATAATATGTATAATAAGGATTTTTCAGCATTCGACAAGAGCAGGCTTGAGGAATATGCCGAGCGTGCAAGGGCTCAGTGGGGCAGCACTCCGGAGTATGCGCAGTATGCAGAAAAGGCAGAGGCGCGTTCCGCATCCGATAATGAGCGGCTGGCTGATGAGACGATGCAGCTCTTCGCGGAATTCGGTGCAATGCGGAGTCTCGGTCCGGAGGACAGTGCCGTACAGGCGCAGGTCAGGAAATTGCAGGATTTCTTCTGCGAGAACTTCTACGACTGCACCAGAGATATCCTTCGCAGTCTGGGGGAAATGTATGCAGCCGGCGGTGAGTTTACCGAGAATATCGACAAGGCAGGCGGAAAAGGTACTGCTGAGTTCGTGAGCCGTGCAATTGATATCTACTGTAAATAAGCAGACGCCGCAGGGGAACCGAGCCCCTGCGGCGTTTTCGCTGTGTATGCTGTCAGTTATGCGTATACTGCGGCTTATCTGTAAGCGCTTTCCTCATCAGACAGAGGTCGAAGGAGTCCAGCCTGCCGTCTTTGCAGAGGTCGGCGTTCTGCCAGTTTATCAGTTCCGCATCCGGATCGGCAAGCAGCCATTTTTGGAAGAGCAGCAGGTCCGCAACACCGAACCCGCCGTCCGCGTTCACATCGCCGGGGACGCTGTCAAAGGGGAAGAAGGCGGCACCAAGTTCATTGCTGCCGGAGTTCAGTTCCTTCAGGGGAGAAACACGCAAGCCGTCGTAATAGAAAAGGTCATAGCCGCCGTTCATGGTGCTGCTGAATATCATTTTGTCACCGCCGGCAGGGCAGGCGTCAGAGCAGTCGAAGTTTTCCGAATCAAAGGGCATAGCGCTGACTTTTCCGCCGTCATAGCACATTATCTGGTCACAGCGGTTCTCCGCGGAATACCATTTCGTGAAGTAGAGCTTATCGCCGGCTGTGACAGGATAATAGGCGGTCACGCCTGCCTCGCTGAACACGGTCTCATTTTCCATGGATACAGTGTCAATACGGCATATAGAGCCTATGCCGTCCTTGTAGCTTGCGTAGCAGATGTACTTTCCGTCCGCCGAAAAGCATGGCATAGCTTCCTCGGCGGAGTCGTCGGTTAGCATGGTAACTTCCCGTGTTTTTACGTCAAGCAGGGCAAGGTCATATACGAATCCGTCAGTGCCGCTGTCCCAGCGTCCGCGCTTGAAAACGATAGTCCTGCCGTCAGGGGAGAATTTCGGATCTTCATTCTGGAATCCGCTGTTCTGCGTGAGGTCGGTTATCTCACCGCAGTCGGAGACGTAGATGTCCCACTCGTCAGTATTTTTATCTATCGCCATGAAAGTGAACTGGTCGGGGGACTTCCCGAAACTGCCGTTCATCGCGTGGATGAAATCGCCGGTCACAGTCCTCAGCGTCCCGTCAGGAGTGCGCAGATACAGCTGACTGTCAAGGGCTGAATACTGACTGTAACTGTGCCAGAGCAGCCAGCCTTTCGGAAGTTCCGCATCTGCCCAGCCGTTTCCGGGATAGGATTCGTGCTGTGGAGTGTCGCCGCTTTCGTGGAAGGGCGTTATCTTTACATAGTCCACTTCGAATACGGTCTGGTCGAAATCAGGCGTTCCAGCCCAGCCCTTGGGGAACCAGAGCCCCAGCCAGAAACGACTCTCATTTGTGGGGATGAAGTCGCAGGCTGTGTATTTCAGCTCATCGTCGAAGTAGTACTCCACACGAGGTGCTTCGTTTTCGTCACCGGTGTGCCAGTCGAAGCGGTAGGTGTGGAATTCGCCGTCTGCCTGATCGCCGCAGTCCACGGACTTTGTCCTGTAGTCTTCCTCCGTCAGCCAAGTGGTGCAGAGGACGTGGCTGAGGGAAAGCTCATCATTTTTGTCACGTCCCGGGAACTCGATATCTATCTCATGATTGACGATATCTACCTTGTCGCCGGAGTAGTTCTCTTCATATTCAAAAGTCCACATAGCTGAGCAGCATCCCAGTTCGGGAGCTATCTTTGCGCGTATCTCATAGCTGCCTGAGCCGAAATAATCCCTCGTCGCAATAGCTCCGCCGCAGCGTTTGCCGTCAGAGCGCCGGCTATTGTCACGGTTGATGCCGCGGAGTTCACCGCTGTAGTTATTGCCAAGCCCGGTGAGAATGAGACTGCCGTTCCGGACGGTGGCATTATCAGCGATAACTCCGCCGTTGTAGTCCTCCGTCACGCCGTTGACGGTCACAGTGCCGCCCCAGTTCTTCTCGGCAATGAGCCATTTGTCAGCATCAAGACTGCTGCCGCTGAAATCATCGTAGAAAATATCGTCGGGAATATCCTCCGCAGAAGAAGTCACAGGCATGTTTGCCGCCAGAGCTGACGCTGCAATAAGTGAAACTATCCTCTTTAGCATATCCGTACCTCCTTCAATAATATTTATGTATGCTGTACCGGCTATACAGTTATTTCTACAGTATTCCCTTCGACAGCCGCGATACAGCTTTCGTAATAGCCGTCGCCGGTGGTCCGCGGACCGCTTTTCACTTTATATCCTGCCGAACGCAGGCGTTCCGTAAGCTCGTCCACTTTTTCTCTGCTACCGACACTGAAGGCTATATGCGCATATCCCATGCGTTCCGATGTTTTATCGGTTTCGGTCACATCTGGCTTGTTCATCAGTTCAAGCCGCGCACCGTCCTCAAATCTGATAAAGTAAGAACTGAATCCGGTCTTTGCGTTGTGGTAGCCTGCATTTGAATGTCCGTCCAGGTACTTTACGAAAAATTCCCTTGCCGCTTCTAAATCATTCACATACATTGCAATGTGTTCTATACGCATATTTCCCTCCGCAGCTGATTCAGAGCTCTTTCAGAATTCCGTCAGAAAAGTAATAAATATTCTCTTTCTTATACCCATATTTCGAGCCCTTGACGCTGATATGCGGCTCAAAAGTGAAATAGTCCACCGATGAGAGCGGTGCAGTGTTGCCTTCTTTCTGTTCCGGGATGATTCCTGATAACTACATTCTACCATTTTATCCGCAATAATGCAATGGCTGATCGCAGAAAATACAACAACGCCCTTCAATACAGTGCTGCTTTGCAGTCATTGCAAAAATAATACTGCTGAGGATTCTATCAAGCACAGGACAGGCAATCTGCTTGAATTGTATAATGCGAAAAATAGCCGCAGGGATCACCCTGCGGCTTGCTTTTTATGATCCGGCGTTTGCATCACGTTCAAGTCCCTTCCAGCCGAAACGGACAAATGATACAAGTATCGAAATAATAGTTATGGACTCGCTTACAATGCCGCCAAGTGAATAAACGATAACATCATATGCCAGCCAGCACGGAGATGCACATACCAGATTTACCATGCGTATCTTTCGCGGACTGTTGGACCAGTAAGCAAATGTGCTCGTGACCGAAGCAGTGAACGCAAGCAGGCTGACAGGTCCGTTCCATGTGAGTATCAGCACAGCAGTGAACAGCACTGCTATCACAGCAGGACACCACTTCCTGCGTACCCACTCCCAGTCGTTGTACTTCATCATGAGAGCGTTGCGGAGAATATTCACTGCAAGGCTCAGACAGCCGCTTATTGCGTCCAGCATGAAGAATTGCAGGCAGAACAGTGCCGAGCCTAAAAGCTGAAACAGAAACAGCCGGCGGTTTGACGTTATCTGGTAAGATGCTATAAAAAGCGCTACGGCTACAAAGCCGATACCCTGAACGAACAGATCGGACAATTATGGTCATTCCTTATCATAGTGGTTTGATATGTATTATTATAGCACAGATCTGGAGATAAATCAATAAAAATGCTCTCATTTCAGCTCCCAGCCATTATCGCCGTGGTATATCATAAGCCTTGTCGATAACGCACACATCCGCTCCATTTCTGCGGAATTCCTCGGCTATATACTTGCCGATACCATTTGCGCCGCCTGTTACTACGGCTATTTTGTTTTTGAACATATCAATCACACTTCCTTATCGGGTGACGAATAACAGTCTTCCACTTTTCGGGAAGCGTTTTCCTCGGGTCTGAGAGGTATATCTCATGGTGAAGACGTTCACTGCTGATGTCGTTCTGACAGCCATTTTCAGCGACAAACTTGTCCATCAGCCCGACTGTTGCAGGCTCGTCATCGTAGGAGCCATTGTGCATTATCTGAACACATAGTCCCTCATTTATCGTGAGGAATTCGGCTGCCGAACAGTCCAGCTTTTTCTTTTTTGAAGCTGTTTCAACAGCCCACTGAAAGTCCTTCTCCGTGACAAAATCAGGAAGCCTGATAACAGATATCCACCTGAGCTGAGACTTGTCAGCGTAGTCGAAAGCTCCAACCTTTTCGCTCCACCAGAACCCCTCCAACGGCGGCACGACATACTCGAAAAAGCCTTCGATCTTATAGTCTGTCTTGTAACTCATTTTCAGCGTATAGGCAACTGCATAGAGCACTTCTATTGCCTGTTTGTATTCGCCGTTTTCGTCATTCGGGTCACCTTTTCCGCGGACAGCGATGTAGTTCATAGTTGGTATCTCAACTATCTGAGGCTTGTTCTTCGGCATATAGTATTCCTTATATTCTTTCTTAAAATCAAATGGCATAGTTTTCCTCCTGCTTTATTCAGAACTTGTGACTATCTCTCCGCTCCAGTCGATAATCCCTGATAATTACATTCTACCATTTTATCTGCAATAATGCAATGGCAGATCGCAGAAAATACAACAACGCCCTGCAAGATAAGAACTACAGGGCGTTGTTTGGTGTATGTGTTACAATTCAGATTCAGCTTAATGCACGGAATAAAAATCGCGCTCCACAAGAAGTGAAACGCGAAAATGCCTGCGGGGGCTCCCCGCTGGAGCTTGTGACGGGACTCGAACCTTTAAATCCGCATCACAAACTGCCTGAAATAGGCATTTAGCAATTCTCTTTCGTCACACGTGTGATTTTTTATGCTGGATCATCCTCGGATTTGGAAATAATACTGTTAAAGTAGCTGTCGATCATGCTGTCGATTTTCTTACGCTCCGAGCTGAACGTCTGCTGATATACCGATTTCAATACACTGTCAGTTGACCAGCCTCCACGCTCCATAGCATACTTGTCAGGTACTCCGAGCATAAGCATGATCGATGCATTAAGGTGGCGGAGGTCGTGGAAAGTCATGTCGATACCATTCTCTTTTATCAGCTTTTTAAACCTGTCATAAACTATCTTCCTTGTAAAAGGAACTATAAAGTCCTCCTGGCTCTCGTGCGGTACAGCCATTATCAGGTCATATATGTAATCAGGGAGTGCGAGCTGACGCTTGCTCTTTTCGGTTTTGCATCCTTCCCGGACTTTGAAGCCGTCTTTGGTGCGGATAATAGTACGCCTCACGCTTATGGTGTGATGGTCTGTATCAACATCTTTGAACTTCAAGCCTATTACCTCTCCTATTCTGAGGCTTAACCATGCTGCAAGCAGAACAGTTAATTCTGCATCAGTTCCTTTTATAATAGGAAACAGTTCCTCGAATGTCGGTAATTCCTTTTCCTTTTTTCTGAGCTTCGGCAGTTTTACGCTGTTCAGGTTAATATTTACCTCATACATCTTCAACACAGATTTCAGCAGGCCATAAGCATTCTTGAGCGTCTTCGGACTGATAGTTTCAGCATCAATGTTAATAGCCCTCTGAATCTGAATCGGCGTTAGTTCAGATAGTTTTACATCCATAATTGATTTGAAACGAAATCTGAGCACCTGATCGTAACTGTCTATAGTTGTTTCTTCAAGGATGTTCCTGCGGCTCTCGATATACATTGATATTGCATTTGACAGCGTAGCATTATGGTCGTAAAGCTGCTCTCTGTTATTTATGAAATCTGACGCAAGCTTCAACGCTTTCCACTCTTCATCTGCCGTAAACGACCTTACGATACGCTTTCCAGTGATTTCATCATGACCGGCAACTACCTGAACCCTGTAACTTCCTGATGGTAGTTTCTTAGCTTTCATATGTATCTCCTTTCCGGATAGAGGAAAGTGGTACAATACTATATATGTATCATACCACATTCCGTTTGATTTGTCCAGTTAACCTCACCACATCGTTCGCAGGTTGTTGTGTGATGCTCATAACATGAGGTGCAGACTATCTCGCCGCCGACCTCCTCATAGTCATCATCCTCGATAAGCGCTCCGCAGTGAGAGCAATACAGCGCGTTCTTCTTGTTATCTTCCATTGTAAAAAACCTCCATAAATAGCGATAGCCAGCCCATTACGGGCTGGCATTCCTTTTAATATTCACTTGATAGCAAGACCGCAGATGAATCTGCGGTCTTTTTAATAACAAAAAGTCCTCACAGTTCGGCTGTGAGGACTCTATTGTATTATTCAGATAAGTACTTTTATACCATGTCAGTTAAGAATACAATACTTTTTAGACTTCCTAAAGTAGAGCAAATTAATGAAATTACTCCATCTTGGGATATCATTTATACCAGCTTACTGGTATAAGATTGTCATCTGGATCACGCCACTCTTCAACTGTATTTGCCTTAAAAACATCTGTTTCTAGTTTAGCATGATCAACTATTATTACTTGTAATTTGCCGTTACTATCATCTGCTCTCTCAAAAATAAAATTATAAATATCTTCCACAGCTTTGATATCCATATCTTCTTCGGTTGTTCCTTCAGGGAAATATACTTGCGAGGGTTGATCCAAAAAAATGAAATTTGGAACGGGTCTTTTATTTGTGATAAAGAATTTATGCAAACCAAACATAGAAATCAAATGTGCTCCTAACCAATTAGAGGCACTTCCCATTTCTCTAAGTACAACAGGTCGATTAGTATCAACAACTACTGTAGCTTTACTGATATCTATACGGTATGGATGACCTGTATACTCCATTGCAAGGCTTTTAGCCCAATCTGTCATGTATGTTTGTATTACTGAAAGAGCAGAATATGTTCTATCTTTGATTGAATCGTTGCTAAGAATTGAATCTATTTCATCAATTCTTGTCTCAATCAATTTTATTTTCTGCTCTAAATCATTGAAGTTCGGTTCGGGTTTAACATTGTCTAGCCAATAACTAATTCTACCATACACAGCCGCTTTACGAGCATTCAAATCCTTAATTTTTTTAGCATTTTCCCATTGCTCATAAACTCCATCAATTGAAGCTTTTATATGCGATATTTCTCCTCGAATAGCATCGGCAGTCTGCTCTTGTTGATCAATGTATCTACGTAATTTAGGCCTTTCTTTTTCTACTCGACTAATAGCTTTATCCAAAGCAATGATGGATTCTTTCATCAAACTAATACTTGGCGGTTCCGGATTTAATTGCCCAGAACATAACGGACATTTACCTGCATCAAAGTCAAGTTTCTCAAATAATCCTATTGATTCGAGTCTCACCTTTTGATGTATTATTTCATCATTGTATCCGGTTGCGTCTCCAATATATTTTTGGGCTTCGAGTATTGAATTATTTATAAGCCGCAATTCCTCTTGTTTCTCTTCCAGTTGAGTTTGAAGCTTCGATAATTGATCTAACGAATCCGAAGTAATCGCTGTTGTCACAAGCTCAACTTTTGATAAAGCTGAATATAATGCGTTGAAATCAGATTTATCAATTCCTGTTTCAGATGAGATTAACCCAACTTTGACAGCTTCCGCTAATAGACCAACAGCTCTTTCTGATCCTGTTCCGGTGAGGGAGTTCTTTTCATTCAGTTCTCTACGAAGAAGTTTTAATTGCCGTTCTTTTGATCTTCTTTCGGTTACTAAGGAAATTGCCTCCTCATTCACTGCACCAAGAAAATATGGAAGGGTGTCTTTGATTGATTGTGATACAAAAGGCTCTTCAGCTTGTCTATGAAAGAGCGATGTTCGTGCAGCAATTTCATCTTGACTTTGGAAACAATAAAAAAGTGCGTGTCTAACGTTTGCTTGTAGCGGGAGGCGACTTTCACTATCTTCCGGAATATGAACATTCTCAGATATTCCGAGCTCAATAGTTATAAGCTTTTCAATCCCTTCCACATTTGTGTTAGATTCAAAATCGCAGCGTTCTGGAGAAGTTATGTCTGCTCCTGCATCATAATAACAGTAAGAAGTTGATTGTTGACCTACTTCTGGATTTTTTCTAGCAATAAAAATACGATTTGCATCGAATTGTAGAAGAAGACCATACCATGAAACATTATCACGTACTACTCCTTCTGCAATATTGCATTTGCTGCCGCCCAAGCAATACTCAATAATATCACCAACTGCAGATTTGCCAGATTTAGACTTTCCTGTGATTATATTGACTTTTCCAATATTGAAGGCAATGGTTCTTTTTTGACCTTTTTTTCCATAAAGAACTAACTCTTTTATTTGCATCATGGTCTTACCCCCAGACAAAAATAAATCGTTTCAACCTTACCAGCTGAAGCAAACCACCTTGCAACATGTTCAGCTTTGTTCAAACAATCACTTACTTCAGAATCTATGAACTTTGTTTTGCTTAGCGATTTCATATTAGGATTCCTTTCAATTTCACCCATATCTGTAAGCCTTAACATTCCTGTCTGAAGCATTAATTCCAACGCTTCATTTGTAATGGAAATCAGGTCGTTTGCACGTTTTCCATAGTTGTACATGAGTGCCTGATTAGCTTGTACCCAATTCATAAGCTGTGTTTTGCTTGATATTCTTTCACGAGTTTGTTTTGGTAGGACTAATGGCAATATCAGGTATACTAATGGGAAAGGAAGTGCGCGTGAAGTGTTTTTTTGATATTCCGCTACCATCGCATATAATACTCTTCCGCAAAACGCTGGATTAAATAGATATTTAACTTCCTTTGGTCGCTGATTCCATTCTCTCATTCACAACACGTCCCTTCCAGAAGATGTTCTAATTTCTTGATAAAGTCAATATGCCATCCAACTGTCAAACTGTTTGCCATAATATGGTATGTCCCATGCATAACATAAGATTCGTAGCACTTGTCACGAATGCGAATGTCTGAATTAGAGACATGACTATATAGTTTCCTTCCTTCTTTTTCTTTTTCTGAATCAGTAGCATTTCCATATTCCTGAAGGTTATCTTGCATGATTGCGAAAGCTCTCTCCCATGAATCCTTTAATCTGCGTTCGTAACTTTCAAGTTCATCTGCATACAATAATCCTTGTCTAATCCAACTGGAGCGTTGCATAGAGGCCCGATAATAATCGCTGAGAGCAATACTTAATGTAGCACTTGATGTTTTTATTAGTCTAAGTTGTTCTAAAAAAAGTCGATCCTTAGAATCTAAATCTTTCTCATCAATTGGATCCAACTCTCCAAAATCTATTGGAAGATTATCTTCATCATATTGCTGTGATATTTCACGAACTTTGAATTGCAATTGCCGTTGACTCATTATAACAGCATCATCTGACTTGAGTGCTTTAATGACCTCCTTAAACCACCATCCTTCCACTCTTTCAGTTACGGTATCAAGGTATTCAAAAGGACAGGAGTATTTGAGAGTCTTTTTTATATCTTCTAACACATCAACAATATCTGGTGCTGAAGAAACAATACGAATATGTGATAGTAAATTTTTTATTTCTTTCTCATCCATTGATAAAAATGATTGATAAAATGATTTGTTTTCTTGATTAGTACTGTTTTTGGCTGTTTCTTCCAGAATAGAATATGCCTCACTATATTCATTTTTATTGATCTTAAATGCCGCTGTTCCTTCGTTAACCTGTGCAGTAGTAATAATAACAAAATAAGTTGTTTCAAGAAGTGTTTTATCACTATTAATCATATCAATCCAAACTTTTAACGTCCTCCATAAATCAACAGATTTGTTTGAAAGACTTCCAACTTTGTTTGTATGATGCTTTAATTGAATGAGTTCGTATGGAGTTCCACTTGTTTCAAAAGACACATCATCAAATTTTTCAATTGATATTTGTG
Source organism: Ruminococcus flavefaciens (assembly GCA_002373775.1). Lineage (GTDB taxonomy): Bacteria > Bacillota > Clostridia > Oscillospirales > Ruminococcaceae > Ruminococcus > Ruminococcus flavefaciens_M. Next base: position 21,138 of record DFJW01000052.1, read on the forward strand.
CTTCTAAATTATCGTTTTTTAATAACATATATAGCGCAAATCTTACCTGATATAAATATCCGAGCATTTGCGCTCCTGCTTCATGTTTAGAATTAATCTTGCATCCCTCCTTAATAATCAATGCTTTCTATTATGCATAAGCACAAAGTTCATCATAATCGACAATACAAACTAAATCTGATGGATGAATATACTGTCGACTACAAAAATAGTATACCATAATAGCCTAATTCTGTCAATAATTCGTAATATATCAAACATAATTTTGGACATTCTGTTTTAGTTTAACATAAATATTGATTAACGCTGGGCTTATTGTTAGATTAGCTGCAGCTTTCGATTATACAAAAGGTCCTCACAGCCGAAGCTATGAGGACTCATTGCTTTATTCAGATAAACACATTAACGTGAATATCACGCCAGCTTAGTATCCTGCGCTTAGTGGACTTAGCGTAAAGGTATTCTTTAGCATCGTCCAGATTCAGCGTAAAACAGCCAATCTGAGTATATTTCCGAATTACTTCTTTTCGCTTATTGCAGCTTGCTGGGCGCTTATTGCAGCATTTCTGTCAAAAAACAAACTCTATTTTTTTGATTATTAAAACAAAAAGATATATAGTTACAATATTGCATTATTATCATAGATTTCCTAGCCCAATAATTGTCAATCTTTTTAATTTCATTCTAAGTTCACGTATTCTTTCTTTATCACGCTCAAAACTTGCTTTTGTCTGTTTATACTGGATCTTTTGTTTTGGAGTTATTTTACCGGATGCCATTAATTTTTCGTATCCAAGCAGTGAACTGTATTGATTTTCATTCTTTTCTTCTAAGTAGTATAACTCTTCTTCGATGTTAGATAATGTATCTGGTTTAAATCCAACCCTCATCAATCCGATTTCAGGCAATCTAGGATTAACAGATATAGATTTTATTTCTTCCATTACTTCAGCATCTGGCTGTTTATTTGCGATTTTGATAAACTGTTCCATATTATACATATGAAAACTATTGCCTGTTATATCATGGAATTCTTTCTTAAGTTCTGGTCTTGGTCCTATTGTCTGTCCACTTTTAACGCTCCACCAATCCTCTTTTTGATCGCTGGTAACCAAAATAACATCTGTATTCTTCTCTTTAGCATAATCCAGTATTTGTTTCCAATATATCAAATCACCGAAAGCGTTATTATCATTACCACCTTTGTTCTTTTTACTCTCTTTATATCCCGGAGGAATTTGTTTATCATATCTTCCTTTTCCATCTTTTTTTATTTTTTCCAACGTCGCCGAATCATACTCTTCGCCCACTCTTCCATCAAATAGAGTAAGTATTCTTTCCAAAATTTTGTCATCTGAGCAAGATGAGACTTCAAGGTTTGTTTTTCGTTTGGCTTCAACCCACTTTGTAATTATATCTTTTAATTTCTCGCAAGATTTGCCATTAGATTTTATTCTTAATAATACTGCAAAATCATTTACAAGCTTTTCTCCATCAGCAATCATTTTTTCATAAATGTTTTTAGTTTCGATAATTACTTCGGGACGATTACTCATAAATTCTTTTGCAACTTGATAAGGAATCCATAATCTATCCTTAAATGAGTTCATTATTTCCAATAAAACATCACGAGTGGATTTTGAACATCTATAAATATTTAACAGCACATTTGTATCAAAAACTAACGTTGCAGTATTTAGCAAAACCTTTGAAGTGTTATACTAAAAGAGCAGTCGACAAACGCCCAAAAATCTGGTAGAATATAAGTAACAAAACCAGAAAGGGAAAACGACTATGAAGTACAGTAAAGAATTCAAAGAAGAAGCGCTGAAGCTCTCAAACGAGATCGGAGTGAAAAAGGCTGCTCAGCAGTTAGGCATCCAGTATTACACGTTATCTGATTGACGAAGCAAGCGAAATGCAGCTGCCAAGGCTAAGAAGTTTCAGATGACCGATGATGAAGCAAAGCTGCGTATTACTGAGCTTGAGCGTGAAAATGCCGAG
>DFJW01000091.1 GCA_002373775.1 Ruminococcus flavefaciens
GCGTTATCGGCAAGGGCGAGTGCGCTGATCCGAATGAGTGCAAGATGATCGCTGATCTCGGCGTTGACTTCCTTGCAGCAGGTATCGGTAACATCCACGGTGTATATCCTGCAAACTGGGAGGGACTCAGTTTTGAGACTCTTGAGGCTATCAACAAGACAGTTGGTGATATGCCTCTCGTTCTTCACGGCGGTACAGGTATCCCGGACGATATGATAACAAAGGCTATCTCACTCGGCGTTGCTAAGATCAATGTTAATACAGAGTGCCAGCTCGTATTTGCAGAGGCTACAAGAGGCTACATCGAGGCTGGCAAGGATAAGCAGGGCAAGGGCTTCGATCCCAGAAAGCTCCTCGCTCCCGGATTTGAGGCTATCAAGGCTAAGGTCAAGGAGAAGATGGAACTCTTCGGAAGCGTAAACAAGGCTTGAGTTTGTAACTGAACAGCATATCAGAGGAGACTGCGGAAGCGGTCTCCTTTTTTGTGTGACTTAAACGGGAAATCAATTAAGCTGATTTAAGCTGCTGACTGTGACTAATGTCAAAATATGGGTATCATTATTGTTTATGTGACCAAAGTTTTTTGCGGATGTGTGAAATTTTATGAAAAATATTGATTTTTCCTTAAATCAGAACTATAATTAAAGTACAAGATTAATCGCTGTTTTATTTTTAGTTTTATGAGGGAGGATATTAAAATGCATTCTAAATTTTTCACAAAGACAAGTGCAGCGATCATGGCTGCTGCACTGGCTGTAAACGGCGCAGCAGCAGGCACTGCTGAAATTGCTGTTGCAGCTGATTCCGATACTGTAAAGTATGAGTTCGAGGAAGGAACTTTCACTGGTACAGGTGGAATAAAGGAAGACAGCTCAGCATCAGGCGGAAGCTATTACTATCTTGAGAGCAATTCCGATACCTGCTCACTGACTGTAAATGTACCGTCTACAGGCATGTATAAGATAGTTATCTGCTACAATGCAGCTTTCGGCGAGAAGATCCAGAACCTTTATGTAAATGGTGTGGATCAGGGACAGCTCTCATTCACAGCTAAAGACTGGACAGAGCTGGATGCCGGTGCAGTCAAGCTCAATGCCGGTGAGAATACTATCATGATAAAGAGCAGCTGGGGCTGGACAAATTTCGATTATCTCACAGTATCTCCTGCGGAACTCTCACCTATCAGAGCTACACAGACATTCCCGTGTGACAGCAAGGCTATCCCGCAGGTAAAGAGCCTCATGGCTTACTTTGCAAGCGTATACGGCAAGCATATCATCTCCGGTCAGCAGGAGATCTACCAGTACGGACCTCACGGCCTTGAGACTGAATTCGATTACCTCAAGGATACAACAGGTCACTATCCGGCAATAAGAGGATTTGACTACGGTAACTTTACCTGCCCGGCATTCGGAAGCGATGATGGTTCAACAGAGCGTGTTATCGACTGGGTAAAGAACAAGAACGGTATCGCAACAGCATCATGGCACCTTAATGTTCCCAACAAGATGGATTCATACACTATCGGAAGCAGGATCGACTGGGCACAGACTTCGTATACCGCAAAGGACAACGATTTCAAACCTTCCAATGTATATGTTGAAGGCACAAAGGAGAATCAGTACTACGAGCAGGCTCTCAAGACACTTGCGGCTGAGTTCAAGAAGCTGGAAGCTGAGGGAGTTCCGCTGGTATGGAGACCTCTTCACGAAGCTGAAGGCGGCGGCGGAGAGAACGGCTCATGGTTCTGGTGGGGCAAGGAAGGCTCTGCTGTATACAAGGAACTCTGGCGCTACACTTACAACAAACTCGTGAACGAGTACGGCTGCCACAACCTCATCTGGGAGTGGAACAGCTACAACTACGATTCATCTGCCAACTGGTACCCCGGCGATGAGTATGTAGATATTATCGGATACGATAAGTACAACTGCACAGACTGGTCATCAGGAAGTGCGGTGCTCAAGCACAATGACAGTGCTATCAGCTCAACTTTCTACGGCATCATGGACAAGTACAACGGAGCAAAGATGGTATCAATGGCTGAGAACGACTGCTTCTCAACAGTAGAGAACCTCACAGCTGAGAAGGCTGGCTGGCTCTATTTCTGCACATGGTATGACGGCGGTTCAGATGATATCAACTTCCTCAGCAATCCTGTATTCAACACCAAGGAAGACACTATCGCAATGTACACCAGCGATTACTGCCTCACACTTGATGAGATGCCCGCAAATCTCTACAGCTTTGAGTATGACGAGCCCGATCCGTCTACTTCAACTTCCACAACAACTACTACCACAACTACAGGTGATCCCAACACAACAACTACAACAACTACTACAGCTTTTAAGTTCAGTGTTGTAAAGAAGAGCATTGACCTCGACGGCGAGAGCGATACCCTTACTATCACTATAAAGGGGGCAGCAGGCGCTTCCATAGGCGGCGGCGTAGGATTTGCAGTTGATGATCCCGAGAACCAGAACTGGAAGAACCTTGAATGGAGCGGCAACGCTGACAGCAAGGGCGATCTCACAGTTGATATCGACATCTCCGAGATACCTGCTGCTGACAAGACAGCAGAGATCCAGATCTGGTGGTCAAATACATGGGATGCAGCAGCAGAAACAGGCATAGATCAGCCCTGCGAGATCGTAGACTATGAGCTTTCAAAGTCAGCATCTCCTGATATACTCTATGGTGATGCAAACGAAGATGGTTCAGTAAATATGGCTGATGCAGTTCTCATAATGCAGTATCTTTCGAATCCCGATGTATACGGCGAAGGCAAGCCTGACGGCATTACAAAGAACGGACTCAAGCTTGCTGACTGCTACACACCTGGTGACGGCGTTACCAATGCTGACGCAAGTGCTATCCAGGAGTATAAGCTTGGCATAATCGAATCTCTCCCTGCATCAGAGAAGGCAGAATAATATAATGAAAACATCGCCGTATCCATTGGGTACGGCGATGTTTTTTGTGAGTAATGCACAATGACGATGCAAAGAATTTGTGCATTCATACAAAGTGACTGAGAACTGCGAGAGACTTTGATGCTGCATTCGTCCAATAAGCAAATGGAGAAAATAAACCATATTCACCATTAAGAAGGAGGAATTATTATGTTGAAAAAGATCGTAACATCATTGCTCTCAACAGCAATGGCAGCAACAGCAGTACTCAGTCCGCTTGGACTCTCCGATATAATGGAGATCCAGAACGCGATAGCTCAGGAGAACGCAGCAGTCAGCGAGACCGCTGAAGAAGCAGCAGTTCCGCAGAAGCTCCTCTTCTGTACTACCTACACCACCAGAGTCGGCGAAACAGGCAGATTCTACACGAATGATTATGTTCATTATGAAAGTGTATCGTGTGATACAGAAGGCATCATCTCTATTGAAGACGGTTACTATACCGCCCTCAAGACCGGAAGCACAACTGTAAGATTCACAATGAGCGACGGTTCAGAGGAACAGGCATTCGTTCTGGTCAATGAGCCGGTAGTCACAACACCTGTAAATCCTGACATCGATAACGTTGAGGAAGAAGACAGTTTTAATGTCTGCTGCGGCCAGCAGGTCACAGTTCCAGTATACGGAGCAACAGACAGTGAGATATCCGGAATAAATATCTGGGATGATGACCTGCTCCAGTATGATCATGTGGATTACAGCCTGGAGATGCCGAATATCGTGCTCTATCCTCAGAAGCGCGGATCCACTGTTCTCGATGTGTACTACTATGACAACGAAGGCAACTGGAAGGATTCAAGCTATATCTTCCATATTATTGAAGACGCGCCCTGCACGACCAAGCCTGTAGTTGATGATACTATGTGCGAGTGCTGGGTCTGCGGAAATACCGTTCCCAAGAGCGAGTGCGTATCCAGTGCGGCTCTCCAGTATATCTGCCGGGAATGTGCGGCAAAGGGCATATTCGGCGGAACTACAACAACGACATTACCGCTCAGCAGCACTACTACAACAACTACTACAACTATAATGACAACGACCGGAACATGCACATCGCCGATAAATAATGATAGTGCGATAGATGAAGTAAAAGAGATATCTGAGGATCAAATCAATTTATTATGGTGGGGCAAATATTATCTCACAGATGAGGCAAAAGCTGACGCAGATACATGGCTCAGTGACATCTCAGCCGGCGACCGCATCAAAATAGACTTCAACTGGAGATACTGCTCATCCGGAAAAGAGATCACAAGTATCAGCAGTGTTGAAAAGATAACTGATGATTACACAGAGGTCGGCGGTCTGCTCACTGTAAAGGAAAACGGATTCTCAATTGAGGAGACCGGCACAAATAATGTGTACGAATACGCTATCGCAGCTCCCTACAGCAATGCTGATGCATTAGAGAAACAGGCTGAACTGAAGGACGGTTACGTTGCTGTTCTGCGTTTCACATGGGAAGAGCATGACGGCGTAAAGTATGTCAAGAATTTCTACTACACTGCATACTATCAGCTGGAAACCAACGAGTACTGTGATAACTGCGGAGCAGTAATACGCGAAGGTCACGGCGGATATACTCCGCTCGGAATGCACCTCTGCGACAACTGCCTCGGCACCGGAATAGGCGGAACACGACCGGTAAGTACTACATACACCACAACTACTATTACAGTAACAACTACAACTATAGTCACAGACGGAAGACTGCCCATAATTCTCAGCGGTGAAGTTGTATCAAATGAAAACGGCTGTCTGGAATTCGATAACGGATCAGTTATCGACTACAACGATCTTGAAGTTGCTCCTCAGAAACCTGAAATGGATCTTTCACAGTATAAGCCCGGCGACAGCCTCACAGTCGAGATCGTATATATACCTTATATGAGACCTTTTAAGGCGGTAAGCATCCTCTATATATATGACATTGAGAAGAAAGACATAAGTGAGATCACAGGCGATGCTAACTGCGATTACCGTGTAAATATGGGCGATGCAGTCCTGATACTTCAGGCATCCGCTAATCCCGATACCTACGGAATAGGCAAGCCTGACGGAATCAGTGAGCAGGGCTGGAAGAATGCAGACGTCAGCGGCGGCGGTGACGGTGTTACAGCCGGAGACGCACAGGCTATCCAGAGCTATGCACTTGGCCTCATAAGCAAACTCAGATGATCCCGTGTTCATATAGTATTCTCCAGAGAAGCTCCTTCGGGAGCTTCTTTTGGCTATGTAACTGACACTGTAACCGCAGTGAAACCACGCTGCAACAGATAGAAACTATTTTTATCCGTTCTGTATTCAAACCGATATCGCCGTGTTATTGCATATTACAGCTCTATCGCGTATAATATAATCAGAGCAGAGAAAAAGAGACTGCTGATATATATATAACGCCCCCTATACCTCCGGGGCGTGACCGGTATCCGTTTTGCAGCAGCGGGTGCCATAGAACACACCTTTTCAGATAAGGAAACTCCGACGGTACAGAACCGCCGGAGTTTTCTTTGTTATTGACCGTCATTTAATTGTACGCCGTTTTTGGATAAGTACGGGGCAGGGGTGAAGGTTTCGAGTCCGAGTTTATAAGCCTGTATCACCTGAGCATCGCCGACTGTCACGCCGTCAGTACCGTCCACATCAGCAAGCCTTTTTCCGACATGATCTATGGAATAATTGTCCGGATTTGAAGCGCACTGCATCACAAGCACTGCGTCAGCCATGTTTACCTCATTGTCGAAGTTTGCATCACCGACTTTGTATGGTACGCATCCTACCAGCGGATGGAAGAACAGATCAAGTTCCTCTCCTTTGTCAAAGCAGGATATTACAAGACGGGCGTATTTTGAGTAATCGAATTCATCATATGGTATGTTTATATCATACATGTTCATGTAAAAATAATACAGTTCGTCCCTGTATACCATGTAATCTCCGAGGTCCGCGCTGATGTCCCATGAATCCGGCAGACCGAGTTCGGCAGGCGATACATCAGAGACGGCATCCTTATCTATAAGTGATATATAAACGGTATAACCGTTTTCGCGGACATTGTTGATGTCGAGATCACTTGCGAATTGCGGGGAAATTGTTTTGAATTTCTCGACATCAGTCATGTTTTTGTCAGAGAAGACGTTATTAAGTATGTCGTCTTTGAATTCAGGGAATTCAGCGATCAGTTCATCATCGGTCATGCCGAGCAGTTCGTTGTAGCGCGGATATTCGTAGAATCTGTCCGCTTTTTTGCCGCTGCTGTTGAATGCTTCGCATGTGACATTGATGTGATTATTGACACTGTAAGCATTGCAGAGATTCAGTGCATCTTCATACTTGTGCTTTGTGAAGTGTCTGACACTGAAAGTATAAGTCACCTTGTAGTATATTCCGCTTTCATTAAAGGAAAAACCGACAGGTCGTTCGCCCTCATCAAAAGGCGGAATGCTTTCTACGGTCTGCACGAAGTCGCGATCGTTCAGATGGCGGCTGAGTTTTACGGCGAGTTCATCAAAGCATTCAGCGTTGTTTGAGACGAACGAAAACGAGAAACGGTCAGCGACGAGTTCTGTCGTCTGCTCAGCATAGACAGCGGGGACAGAAGATGTGATGAGAGCTGCTGAAGATATTGCAGCGATGAGTTTTGACGCTTTCATAAGTATCCTCCTTTTTTACGGAGGAAAAGCATCAATCCCTCCGTTTTATTCTGGATATTACTGCGGCTGCGGCTGCTGTTATGAGTGCAGCGATGTCCGCATAGGGCGCACGTCTTCCGGTAGCAGGCGAAGACGAAGCTGCCGGAGAAGAAACTGCTGATCCGGATGCAGCATGAGTTGTCTTTGAAGTTCCGGAAGCAGGATCGTGTGCGGAAGCTGAAGTCGGGACCGTCATTGCCGCAGAGAATACGGATGAAACGGCAGCAGAAGTGGCTGTAGTTGTCACAGCGGCAGCAGTTTTAGTGGTTGTAGTAGTTGTTGTGGTGGTTGTTGTAGTGGAGACCGGTCTTTTTGGGATGTACACAGCATTGGAAGAGTTTTCGGCTTCCTGATCCTGATAGCTGAAGATCGGTTCAGGGAGATCCGGCGTGTATGTCACGTCTTTTGCTCTTGCATAGTGTAAGCAGGTCACCCTATAGTAGTGACCTCCTTCGACCTCAACAGCAAGGTGATCGATTATATGCCGTTTGCTGCCAGAGATCAGTATATCCCCGAGTTCTGACTCATCTTTCCAGTTCTTGCAGTCGTCACTGTATTGAACTTTGGTATTCTTGCAGCCTATTGAATCGGTTTTGATGGCGGCAAGAGTTTTTGCGGTGAGGGAAAGTTTATAGTCAGAAGCTTCACAGTAAAGACTGCATTTTTCTATAAGACCTGTGGAATAATCCGGGCCGAAAAAGCTCGAAGCGTTAGTTTCACAGGATATAAGCGGTGAAAATGTATTTGTGATGATTATCGCGCTTGCTGCGGCAGCTGTCAGTAATTTCTTCATGATGCTGCCCTCAATTCTTGTGGTCAGGTCCGAAAGAGCTTACAAAACTTTCGAATTCATTACTGTCCAGATAATAGCCGTATATCGTGTAAACTGTGTTATCAGTAAGGAAAATGGCAGTCATGTGGTGATAGTCTTCCTTAAAGAAGTACACATGAGTATCGTCAGCACATACACCTCCGTGAACATCATATGACTCTGACGGCACGAGCTGTGAAGGGATATGCTCGGCGTCGTTATATCTTTCGATAGTTATATCCAGCAATGATTCGCCAAACTTTCCGGACGAGAACGAGAAATACAGGTCGTATGAGTCCTGCAATTCCTCATAGCTGAAATCGGTCGGGACAAAAGTGCCGAATTCCTCACTGGAATAGTCAGGCAGCCATATATCGTCTCCTAACTCTGTCTCCATGCTTTTTCTGAGCATGTAGTCAGCGATCCCTCCGGCAGCTGCACCCGGAGTTGATGAGGTATCCAAGGGTTCAGTCCCGGCAGGAACTGTTGCAGGCTCATCCTCACCCGGAGCCATAGGCGGTCCGAAATAAGCATCCGGATCATCTTTTGAAAAATCAAGTGAGAAACCGTTTTTGGTATATTCTATGGCGGTCAGAAAGGCGTTCTGACCGAAAGTGGATATGGAATAGATATTGAGAGCGATACCGATAACAAGACATGCGCTGAGTGAAACTGCCCAGCAGCAGATACGTCTGATCTTCTGCCGCTTTTTTCTTGCGCTGACCTCGCTCATTATCACATCAACGGGCGGTTCAGGGACATTGATACCGGATAATCCGGTGATAGTCCGGCTCAGCTCAGCAATTGTATCAAGATCCTGCTCTCCCTCTGGTCTTGCAAGCTCTTCATCGAGAAGCTTTTGCAGATCGTTTATCATTTCTTCATCAGAAATATCATGGATCAGCAGATCGTTGTTTTTATTCATCTGGATCTCTCCTTCTGTATAATAAATGTCGCAGATAAAGCCAGTTTTTTCTGCGCATGAGATTTTTTGTAGGAATCACCAAAAGTGATAGCGGGTTATTGTAGCTTTTTGAGTTTGAGTTTTATCTTATGGACTTTCTGATACAGGGCGGACAATGATATGCCGAGCTTCCTTGCGGCGGCATTCCGCTGACCGTAATCCGTATCATAGTAAGCCTCAAGTATACTGCGCTCATCCGGCGACAGTTCATCAAGAATAGTGCCGGTGTCGTCGTCGATGCGTTCGGGGGATGGGATCTCCTGAGCTTCCGGGCAGTCTTCTATACTTATCTCCGCCCTGTTGTTTTTCCGCCAGTAGACGCGGATAATATTGTCAGCAGCACGATACAGCCATAGACGTATATTATCTGTATTCTCAAGATCATTGCGCTTGGTCAAAAAGAGCACGAAGAGTTCCTGAGTGCAGTCTTCGGCAGCAGTCTTGCTGCGCCCGAGACGGGCAAAGCAATAGCTGAAAAGCTCCTTGTAGTATTGCCGTATCAGTGCTTCGCAAGTTTCCTGACTTATCACTGCTTCTCCTCCTTTCCTCAGGTAATACGATAACTATTTTATATTGTAGCACAATAATACAGTCGTGTCAAATATCGCAGCGATGTAAGGTCTGTTATATTGTAAATATTTTCATTGTTGCATTTTCTGAAATTCTGCATAGAATAAAGAAGCGGCAGAAAGATGAAGCGCCGTCCGGAGTGGCTGATGCCCGTGAAAAGCTGCGGACACACGGCGGTTCACCGGACGGCTGCTTCAGATAGATGATGCCGCCGTGTATCCTGCACGGCGGCTGATGTCTGTTGAGCAGGTCGTGCATCTGATTGAAAATAATATTTAACTTTTAATACATGCGTATTGACTTTGCAGTGAAAGCGAGTTATAATAAATATGTATACGCTTGCGCGATCGTCATACAATAGCATTATCGTACAGACGATGGCAGGAGGGTATATATGTCAGAGGAAATCGAAAAAAACACCGGTGCTGAAGAATTGCTGAATGAAGCTGAACTTGCCGAGAAAACAGGCGAGACAGTTTCTCATGATTCAAAGCATCTGATCCACTGTCTGAATATCATAGGTCAGATAGAAGGACACTACGCACTTCCGGAACAGAACAAGGCTACAAAGTATGAGCATATAATCCCTGCTCTTGTGGCTATCGAGCAGGACAGGAGCGTGGAAGGGCTGCTGGTCATACTGAATACCGCAGGCGGAGACGTGGAAGCAGGTCTGGCACTTGCCGAGCTGATATCCGGGATGAAAACGCCGACTGTATCCCTTGTGGTGGGAGGCGGTCACTCTATCGGAGTACCGCTGGCAGTCAGCGCAAAGCGCTCGTTCATAGCGCCTACAGCTTCCATGACCATACATCCTGTGAGGATGAACGGTACCGTTCTCGGAGTTCCGCAGACGCTTTCCTATTTCGACCGCATGCAGGAACGGATAATACGTTTCGTCACATCCAACAGTAATGTGGACGGAGATGAATTCCGCAGACTGATGATGAACACAGATGAGCTGGTGCTGGATGTGGGGAGCATAGTTGAAGGCAGCCGCGCTGTTGAGCTGGGGCTGATAGACAGTCTCGGCGGACTTAGCGATGCAATAAACGGGCTTTATGAACTTATAGAAGCATCAGAGCCCAGATACCGGTGAGATAACATATCTTTATCAGATACGCCCGGCAGCAAAGTTTCCGGGCAAAAATACATAAATCAGTAGAACAAACTATCGGAGGATAAAAATGGCTGAGGCTAAAAAGAGGGGCGCAGCAAGACCGCAGAAGGCGGATCCGGCAAGCCCTAAAGAAAAAGGAAAGGGAAATTCTGCGCCAAAGAACGATCAGAATCAGTTCTGGTCAATAATACTGTTTGCACTGGGAACACTGGTGGCGCTCATGACGCTCATCAAGGGTTCGGCAGGCTGGCGCGGGATACATAACGTACTGCTTGGAATGTTCGGCGCGGCAGTTTTCTTCGTGCCGGTGATACTTATATATACATCTATCCAGATCGGCATGGAGAAGAGCCAGAAAAATGTTGCCGGACGTGCGGTGTGGGGCGTGGCGATGACCTTTCTTGCAAGTGCTGCCCTTCAGATTTTTCTGATAGGCGAAGTGCCGGGCGACAGTTTCTTCAAGAAACTGTCCGGACTTTACCGCGACGGCATGGACCTTCACGGCGGCGGAGTTGCCAGCGGCATATTTGCGTGGCCGCTTATCGCAGCATTCGGCGGACTGGGCGCGAAGATCATAACTGTCATACTTTTTTTCGTATTCGCACTCCTGCTTTCAGGACTGGGACTCATTGATTTCCTGAAGCTGCTTTGCCGACCTTTCGGATTCATGAAGGGATTTTTCAACGGTATTCAGGATCTGCTTCTTGGCGGATACTATGACGATGAATATGAGGACGATATAGATGATGACGGCGAGAAAAAGAGCTTTGACAAGGACCTTGAGGCGATCGAACTGGTGAACAGCCGCAAGCCGAAAAAGGTTGAGCCGGTCACACAGATAGAAAAGGCTTCCGGAGTCACATCTGACGGCTTCCTTTTCGATGTGCCGATACCGACTAATGATGTGGTGATACACAATACAGAGCCGCCGGATCCGGTATCGACAGCAACTGCTGTACTGCCTGTGGCTCAGGCACTTGAAGCTGTAAAAGCGGCAGGTCAGCCGGATGCCGACCTTGAACGTCTCATATCCAAGGCAGCTGAAAAGAAAGAAGATGCTCCGGATAAAGATGAGATCGGATCCGACGACACTCAGCAGGAGATAGTCATCGAACCGCTTTACATCCTTCCGCCCATAGAGCTGCTCAAACTTCCGCAGAACCGTTCCAACAGCGCAGATGCAGCAGTTGAGATGCGTGAAAAAGCGGACACCATAGTAAATACACTTCGCAGTTTCGGCGTAGAGGTCAAGATAAGGGACATTTTCCGCGGACCTTCCATAACGAGGTATGAAGTTCAGCCCGGTTCCGGCGTCAAGATATCGCGCATCAAGAACCTTGATGCTGACATCGCGCTGAATCTTGCAGAGGACGGCGTGCGTATCGCTCCTGTAAAGGGCAAGCCCGTGGTTGGCATTGAAGTTCCTAACGGACACAGGGACACCGTATCCCTGCGTGAGATACTCAGTTCAAATGAGTTCCATAATGCCAAGAGCAAGCTGACTTTTGCTGTGGGCAAGGACATCGCAGGCAACTGCATACTGGGCGATATATCTAAGATGCCCCATGTCATCATAGCAGGTACTACCGGTTCAGGTAAGTCGGTCTGCACACGTTCCATAATAATGAGTATCCTTTTCAACGCCAAGCCGGACGAGGTAAAGCTGATACTCATTGATCCTAAAATGGTCGAATTCAAGGTGTTTGACGGCATACCGCATCTGCTCACACCTATCATAATCGAAGCAAAGAAAGCTCCCGGTGCTCTCAACTGGGCGGTAAACGAGATGATGAAGAGATACCGCATGCTTTCCGACACCGGAACGAACGATCTGCGTTCCTACAATGAATACGCCGAGGCAAATGAACTTGATAAAATGCCGCAGATAGTTATATTCATCGACGAGCTGGCTGATATGATGCTGGTCGCTAAGAACGAAGTGGAAGACTCCATACAGCGCCTTGCACAGATGGGACGTGCTGCCGGCATGCACCTTGTAGTAGCGACTCAGCGTCCTACCACAGATGTTATCACCGGTACTATCAAGGCGAATATCCCGAGCCGTATAGCTCTTTCAGTATCTACAGCCATTGACTCAAGGACCATAATAGATGACGGCGGCGCAGATAAGCTTCTCGGAAACGGCGACATGCTCTACAAGCCTATCGGCGTGAACGATCCTCTGCGAGTACAGGGATGCTTTGCATCAAACGCCGAGATACAGGCGACTATCGAGTATATCAAGGCACAGGGCGAAGCAGAGTACGATCACTCTGTAACAGAAGCTGTTGAGAGCTACGTTCCCCAGACCAAGGGCGGCGGAAGCTCTGATACCGGAGACAGCAATATTTCTGATGAGGATGAAGATATCCTTTTCAGAGCCATGGAAGTTGCCGTGATGAACGGACAGGTGTCCACGACCATGCTCCAGAAGAAACTCAAGCTCGGATACGCCAAAGCATCACGCTTTATCGACGAGCTGGAGGAACGCGGCGTAATAGGACCGAGCGAAGGCTCAAAACCGCGTAAAGTGTATATGTCAAGAATGCAGTTTGACGAAATGAAACTCAGGAGAATGCAGGATATCGACTGATAAACAGGAGGCGATGATATGTACGAGGGATTTCTCCCAACCACTAAAGCTGAAATGGACGAACTCGGCATAAAGCAGTTCGATTTCATATACATAACCGGCGACGCATATGTAGATCATCCGAGCTTTGGTGCGGCTATAATCACGCGCCTTATAGAAAGTATGGGTTTCACAGTCGGCATCATAGCCCAGCCGGACTGGCATACAGACCGTGACTTCCGCAGATTCGGAGCACCGAAATACGCCTTTCTCGTTACTTCGGGCAATATAGATTCCATGGTCGCCCATTATACTGCCGCCAAGCGCAAGCGTTCAGATGATGCTTATTCTCCCGGCGGACTGGCAGGCAAGCGGCCTGACCGTGCGGTCATCGTCTACTGTCAGAAACTGCGGGAGTATTTCGGGGATATAACCATTGCCATAGGCGGACTTGAAGCCTCTCTGCGGCGTTTTGCACATTACGATTATTGGGACGATGCAGTTCGTCCTTCTATACTTGTCGACAGCGGAGCTGACCTGCTGATGTACGGCATGGGCGAGCATCAGATACAGGAATTCTGCAAACGCATAGCTGCCGGCGAGAGCGTCAGGGACATGCGCGATATACGCGGAACATGCTATCTGACAGAGCCGAAGGATACTCCGCTGGGAGCAGCACAGTGCCCATCTTTCGAGCAGGTGAGCGTGAACAAGGCTGAGTATGCAAAGGCTACGAAAATACAGTATGACTGGCAGGACGAAGTTTACGGCAAGACGATAATACAGCGTCACGGCAAATGGATGCTGGTGCAGAATCCGCCGGCATACAGCCTCACTACCGAAGAGCTTGACCATGTCTACAGTCTGCCTTACACGAGGGCAGTGCATCCGTCTTACGGATCACAGGGCGGAGTCCCCGGCATAGAGGAGGTACGCTTTTCTATCACGCATAACCGCGGATGTTTCGGGTACTGCAATTTCTGTTCAATCGCACTGCATCAGGGCAGGCGCGTCACAGTACGCAGCGAAGAGTCAGTGCTTGCCGAAGCAGAGCGCATAACAAAGATGCCGGACTTCAAGGGATACATACACGATGTCGGAGGCCCGACAGCGAATTTCCGGCATACTTCCTGTGAGAAACAGCTGAGCAAGGGACTGTGCATGGGCAAGAAGTGTCTTGCACCTACTCCGTGTCCGGCATTGAAAGCTGACCACACAGAGTATCTTGCCATGCTCAGGAAGATAAGGAACGTAAAGGGCGTAAAGCGAGTGTTCATACGCTCGGGCATACGTTACGATTATCTCATGGAAGACAAGAACGACGAATTCATGCGCGAACTGATAAAGCATCATGTAAGCGGACAGCTCAAAGTTGCGCCGGAGCATTGTTCGGCGGTAGTGCTCGACAAAATGGGCAAGCCGCACATAGAAGCCTACAAGGCGTTCCAGAAGCGGTTCTACGAAATAACGAAGGGTATGGGCAAGGAACAATATCTCGTTCCGTATCTCATGTCATCGCATCCGGGAAGCACACTAAGTGAAGCTGTTGAGCTTGCGCTTTTCCTGCGTGACAATCACATACGTCCGGAGCAGGTACAGGATTTCTATCCCACTCCCGGAACGATATCAACCTGTATGTTCTATACAGAGCTCGATCCGTACACCATGGAGAAGGTGTACGTCCCGAAAACGCCGAAGGAGAAGGCGATGCAGCGTGCATTGCTCCAGTATTTCCGCCCTCAGAACAGGGAAATAGTGCTGGAGGCGCTGAAAGCTGCCGGAAGGCGCGACCTTATCGGTACGTCTCCGAAATGCCTTGTGGCGGATATTGAACGCGGCAGAAAAACTGCATCCGCAAAGGATGGTGAAAGGACATGGCAGAAGTCAGGAGCCGGATCAAAGCAGCAGACATCAGGTTCGAAGCAAAGCTCACAGAACAGCAGAAAAAGCTCCTCAAAGAACTTGCAGAGCAATACAAAAAACAGAGCAGGAAGAAAAAAGAAAAGCTCCGGAAAATACTGATACCGCTGCTGATTTTTCTGACTGCAGCATTCTTCATATATGCCTATTTCCACCCGGTACAGGGCTATCTTGCGGCTGATGACAGGCTGTCGGTACACTACATAGATGTCGGGCAGGGTGATTCGGTATTCCTTGCAGCCGACGGAGAAACCATGCTCATCGACTGCGGTGAGGATCACGAGACCGATAAAGTCATATCGTATCTTGAAGAACTGGGAGTCCGGAAGCTGGACTATGTGATATGTACACATCCCCATTCAGACCATATGGGCGGCATGTATAAGGTCATCGGAAGTTTTGAGACAGGAGAGGTCATCATACCGCATCTGGATGATAAAGATATCCCGACTTCACGATATTTCGAGAGATTTCTCGATGCCTGCGAGGAGCACGGATGCCGGCTTGAAGAAGCTGAAGCAGGCAGGATAATATCACTCGGAGATGCGAGAGCGGAAGTCATAGCACCGCTGAGCAGCAGTTATTCTTCCATAAACGACTACTCCGTCAGCCTGTTCGTTACCCATGGAAAACGCAGTTTCATATTTACCGGCGATGCAGAGAAGTATTCCGAAAACGAAATGGCTATGTCAGGAAGGCTGCGTCATGCAGACGTATACAAGGCAGGACATCACGGCAGTGATACTTCGAGCAGTCCGGGATTCCTTGAAGTGATATCGCCTTCTGTAGCTGTCATCTCATGCGGCGAGGGCAACTCTTACGGGCATCCCTGTGATATAACTCTGGAAAGGATAGCAGAGTATACAGACAAGGTTTATCGTACCGATCTCTGCGGTACTATAGTTATAGAGTCCGACGGCGAAGAACTTGCGGTCCGGACGGAAAGGAACAGTTAATATGACTATCATTGACAGACTTGGGGACGATGTAGCGGTCCTCGAAATGGATAACGAAGAACTGGTAGAAGTTCCGAGAGACAAACTGCCGGAAAGGGCATGTGAAGGCGATGTGCTCGTGAACAGCGGAAGTTCATGGCTCGTCGATACAGAAGCAACAGCCAAGCGCCGTGCAGCGATCAAGAGCCGCATAAAGAGGTTGCTGAGTAGAAATGACTGATATCATAATAGTCGGCGGAGGAGCAGCCGGATGCTTTGCGGCGGTAAACGCAGCGAGATTCGGCAAGAGCGTCCTTCTGTTCGAGAAGAATGAACGATTGGGCAGGAAACTGCGCATAACCGGCAAGGGACGCTGCAACGTGACGAACGATTCGCCTTCCGAGGAACATCTGAGGAATATCCCGGTGAATCCGAGATTTATGTACAGTGCTTTCTCAATGTTCGGAGCTGATGAGACCAAGGCGTTTTTCGAAGAACTGGGCGTGCCGCTGAAGACCGAACGCGGCAATCGTGTATTTCCTGTCAGTGACAAGGCTGACGATATAGCCGATGCGCTTGTCCGGGAGATGAAAAAGCTCGGCGTGAAGGTAGTGAACCGCCGTGTATCGAAACTTATCATCGAGGACGGCAGCTGTGCCGGTGTAAAAGCCGGAGGCGAGGAATACCGTGCAGGTTCAGTTCTCATAGCCTGCGGCGGAAGATCCTATCCTAACACCGGCTCTACCGGAGACGGATACGCACTGGCTGAGTCGGCAGGACATACCATAACCGAACTTAAACCGAGCCTCGTACCGCTGACATCGCCGGACGGATACTGTTCCGAACTCATGGGGCTTTCGCTCAGGAACGTCACGCTGACGCTCTACGACGGGGAAAAAGCCATATACAGCGAACTGGGGGAGATGCTGTTCACGCATTTCGGGGTATCCGGTCCGCTGGTGCTCAGTGCAAGTTCGCATATCCGTGATATGCAGGCAGGAAGATACAAGCTGCTCATCGACCTGAAACCCGGACTTGATCCTGAACAGCTCGATGCAAGGATACAGCGCGATTTTTCAGAGAATCTCAACCGTGACTTCGTGAACGGCATCCGCAAACTGCTGCCGGCGAAACTCATACCCGTAGCCGTAAAACTTTCGGGCATAGCGCCGGAACAGAAGATAAACGGCATAACCCGTGAACAGCGCCGGAAATTCGGTGAACTAATAAAGGCGTTCCCGGTGCGTATCAGTGGTTTTCGTCCTATAGACGAAGCTATCATAACCAGCGGAGGGGTATCCGTCAGGGAGATAGATCCGAAGACCATGGCTTCAAAGCTGATGCCGGGACTTTACTTTGCCGGAGAAGTGATCGACGTGGATGCTTACACCGGAGGATTCAATTTACAGATAGCATTTTCCACGGCATACGCCGCGGCACTGAGTATGTGAGAGGGGGAAATCATGGGAACATTGGGGAATATCATTTGGTTTCTGACAGGCGGACTTATAGCGGGACTTCTGTGGACTGTCGCAGGATTGCTCTGCTGTATCACAGTGGCAGGCATACCGTTGGGACTGCAATGCTTCAAATTTGCCGGTCTGTCGTTCTTTCCGTTCGGAAAGGAAGTACGTTTCGGCGAAAGCACTATCAGCGTGCTTGCCAATATAGTATGGCTGCTCTGCTGCGGAGTGCATATGGCTGCAATATTTGCTCTGGCAGGTATCTTTATGTGCGTAACAGTGATCGGGATACCTTTCGGGCTTCAGATGTTCAAGTTCGCAAAGCTGGCACTCATGCCTTTCGGCGCGAGGGTAGTTTAATATAATGACAATAATGTAAAAGGAGTATAACTATGAAGAATATCAATATCGCTATCGACGGACCTGCCGGCGCAGGAAAAAGCACAATAGCTAAAATGGTATCCGCAAAGCTCGGATACATCTATGTAGACACAGGCGCACTTTACCGAACGATAGCACTTTATATCACTGAGAACCAGATACCGGACGACAAGATAGAGGAATCCCTCAAAGATGCCGATGTATCTCTCAGATTCATCGACGGTGCACAGCGTGTATACCTCGGAGACAGGGACGTATCCGATGAGATAAGGACACCGGCTATATCCATGGCTGCCTCAAGGACTTCGGCTATACCGGCAGTAAGAGCATATCTTTTCGGTACTCAGCAGAAGATAGCGAGGGAGAACAACGTTATCATGGACGGCCGCGATATCGGCACAGTCGTGCTTCCAAATGCAGATGTAAAGATATTCCTGACCGCATCAGCTGAGGAGCGTGCAAACAGACGCTATAAGGAACTGGCAGAGAAGCCGGACTGTCCGACATATCAGGAGATACTCGACGATATAATCAAGCGTGACTATGCAGATATGCACCGTGAGACAGCACCTCTGAAGCAGGCTGAAGACGCAGTGCTCGTTGATACCACTCACCTGGATCTTGAAGGATCCGCAAATGAGATCATCCGCATAATAACCGAAAAGACCGGTGATCTGTCATGATATATGCTGTGATAAAATTCCTTGTGCGGCTGTATTTCAGGATAATGTACAACCTGCACTTTGAAGGAAGAAAGAACATACCCAAGGGCACGACAGTGGTATACGCTGCAAATCACCGCAGTTATGCCGATCCTCCGCTTGTCGGATGCGGAGCAAAGGGAAAGCTGTGTTTCATGGCGAAGGAAGAACTTTTCGAGAAGAAGCTCTTTGCGTGGCTGATAACAGCTCTCGGAGCATTTCCGGTATCACGCGGAAAGGGCGACACTACCGCAATAGACACAGCTGTTGAGAAGCTCAACAGCAAGAAGAACTTCATGATCTTCCCGGAAGGCACACGTTCAAAGGACGGCAAAGTCGGCAGGGGACACACCGGTGCAGCACTGATAGCAGCAAAGGCAGACAAGCCGATAATACCGGTGGGCGTAGTATACGGTGAAAAGCTGAAATTCAGGACGAGAGTAACTGTAAAATACGGAGAGCCCATAATGCCGGGAGACTATGTGGAATCTCAGGAGAATCCGAATCCGCGTCAGCTCGTAAAGCTGAAGAACCGCTATATGGAAGAGATAAAGCACCTTGTGGAAGGCGAGCCGGAGGAAGAGAAACCGGAAGTTCAGGAGGCTGAAGGAAATAATGAGTAAGGTCACTGTTGCGAAGTCAGCCGGTTTCTGCTTCGGCGTTGACAGGGCAGTAAAAATGGTGTACGGCGAGCTGGAAAAGAATACCCGTGTAGCAACTCTCGGCCCTATCATCCATAATCAGGATGTGGTGAACGACATGCAGTCCAAAGGTGCGCGTATCGTTGACACAGTCGATGAACTGGAGCCGGATGAGACAGTAGTCATCCGTTCCCACGGAGTCGGACGTGCGGTATACGAGCAGATAGCTGAAAAAGGATGCAGGATGCTCGACGCCACCTGTCCGTTCGTTTCACGCATACACAAGATAGTGGCGGAGAAATCGAAAGAGGGCTATTTCATACTTATAGCCGGCGATAAGACGCACCCGGAAGTGCAGGGGATAGTTGGTCATTGTGACGAAAATTGCCTCGTTTTTAAAGATAATTTTGAACTAAACAACTTTTTTGAAAAAAATTACAAAAAATTGCAAAAAAGGCTTGCAATTGTGGCGCAAACGACGTATAATATAGTAGTATGGGATGAGTGTTTGAAAGTGATCCCGAAGGACGACAAAAACATCGTTATCTTCGATACCATATGCAACGCTACTGACGCGAGACAGTCCGATGCGGCTGAGCTTGCAAAAGACTCGGACATCATGCTCGTCGTCGGAGGCAGACACAGCTCCAACACCGTGAAGTTGTATGAGGTGTGCAGCCAGTACTGCAAAACGTATCATATTGAAAATGCGGATGAACTTGACAGCCTTGAGCTGCCGGCCGCTGACAGTATCGGCATCACTGCCGGGGCATCAACCCCTGCTTATATAATCAAGGAGGTACAAACCAAAATGGCAGAAAATGAAATTCTTGCAGCTAATCAGGATGAGGAGATCGATTTTGCTCAGGCAATTGATGAGTCATTCAAAAAAATACATACAGGAGAGAAAGTAACAGGCACTGTTGTTAGCATAAGTCCAGCAGAGATCAGCGTAGATCTCGGAACAAAGCACACAGGTTATGTAAAGCTTGAGGATCTTACAGATGATCCTTCCAAGAAGCCGGAGGATATCGTAAGCGTTGGCGACGAGATCGAGCTTATCGTTATCAAGGTGAATGACGCAGAAGGCACAGCTCAGCTTTCCAAGAGAAAGGTAGACGAGCAGGCTGGCTACGAGAAGATCGTAAAGGCTAAGGAAGAGGGCACAGTTCTTGAAGGTGTTGTTCAGCACGTTGTAAACAAGGGCGTTACTCTCAACGTTATGGGCGTAAGAGTATTTATCCCTGCTTCACAGACTGGTCTTCCCAGAGGCGCAGAGCTCGAGCAGCTTCTCAAGAAGAAGGTAGAGTTCACTATCATCGAAGTAACAGAGGGCAGAAAGAGAGCAGTTGGTTCTATCAAGGCTGTTCAGAATGCCAAGAAGGAAGAGGCTAAGGCTAAGTTCTGGGAGACCGCTAAGGTCGGCGATACTTTCGTTGGCAAGGTTAAGTCTCTCACAAGCTTCGGTGCATTCGTTGACCTCGGCGGTATCGACGGTATGGTACATATCTCTGAGCTTTCATGGAAGCGCATCAAGCACCCCAGCGAAGTTGTAAGCGTTGGTGATACTCTTGAAGTATACATCAAGGATCTCAACCAGGAAGAGAACCGCATCTCTCTCGGCTTCAAGAAGGCTGAGGACAATCCTTGGGAGATCTTCAAGGCAAACTATCATGTAGGCGACGTTGTTAAGGCAACTATCGTATCTATCACAAGCTTCGGTGCATTCGCACGCATCATCGACGGCGTTGACGGACTTATCCACATCTCTCAGATCGCTGACAAGAAGGTAGAGAATGTTAAGGATATCCTCACAGTAGGCGATGAAGTTGATGTTAAGATCATCGACATCGACACAGAGGCAAAGAGAATAAGCATCTCCATGCGCGCACTCCTTGAGGACGGCGCTGAGGAAGAGGCTGAAGAGGAGACAGTTTACTCCGATGAAGCTCCTGCTGAGGATGCAGAATAATCAATAAAAGAACGGAAGCCGCACTTCAAAGTGCGGCTTTTTTGTATCCTGATACGGGGACTCTCAAAAAAATCTTGACAAATCCGAAAAATTAATGTATATTTAAATTGTATAGGTATAGCCCGATGCTGTACCGAAAATACTTTGAGAGGGGAAATATCAAATGAAAATGAAAAAGCTGACAGCTATGGCGTCTGCTGTAGCTATGGCGGCGGGTATGGCAGCATATCTGCCCGGCAACATCTCAGCGCCGGCTGTTACCGCCGGAGCAGCTGAATCTGACTACAACTACGCTGAAGCTCTTCAGAAGTCAATGTTCTTCTATGAGGTCCAGCAGGCTGGCCATCTCCCGGACTGGAACTACATCCAGTGGCGTGATGACTCAATGGTCAAGGAGGACGGCACATCTTCTGACATCGTAGACGGAGGCTGGTTCGATGCCGGTGACCACTACAAATTCACGCTTACAAATGCTTATTCCGCATCAGTTCTTGCATGGGGCTATATCCAGTACAAGGACGCTGTTGACAAGGCAGGACTTGGCGAGGTCTACAGAAACAATGTGCAGTGGGGCATCGACTACGTTCTCAACTGTGATCTTGGCAACGGAAAGATGATCGGAACTATCGGCGATTCCGATGACCACGTTGTATGGTGCAGCGCTGAAGTTTACATGAGAAAGCACCAGCTCAAGTTCGGAGACGAAGAGAGACCTTACGACGAGATCTCTGATTCTACCACACTTGCGCTTTCTGCTGCTGCTCTTGCGCAGGGATATATCATATTCAAGGACCTTCAGCCCGAGAAGGCAGCTGAGTACCTCGAGCACGCTAAGAGCCTCTTTGAGTATGCTGACGCTACAAGAAGCAACAAGGATCAGGGCGTACAGGAAAAGTTCTATCCTACCACAACATGGGTAGATGACTGTATGTATGCTGCAAACTGGCTCTACATGGCAACAGGCGATCAGTCTTACCTCGACAAGTGTGAGAAGGACTACATCCCGAACTTCCCGCTGGAGAATCAGTCAACAGACAAGAAGTACACATGGGGCTTCTGCTGGGACGACACAACACAGGGCGCAGCTTTGCTCTATGCTATCAATACGGGCAAGGAAGAGTGGATCAACCACATCTCACGTCACATCAAGTACTGGATGAATGAGGATACAAAGCCATTCTCAGCAGGATATACACCTGACGGACTTGCATACCTCATGGGCTGGGGCTCACTTCGTCATGCTGCAAATACAGCATGGATAGCTAAGCTTGCATGTGATACTATCTTCAAGGATGACGCTGCTCTCAGCAAGAAGTACAATGACTGGGCAGACGGTCAGATGAAGTACATGTTCGGTGACAACGCTCTCGGAATGAGCTATGTTCTCGGCATGGGTGACAAGAATCCTACAGCTATCCACCACAGAACTGCTTCCGGTATCCACGATGACCACTGGAATGAACTCGGTCAGGAGAGCGGCGGCGATGAAGGCTGGCAGACAGAGTATGCTCATACAGTATACGGAGCTCTCATGGGCGGTCCTAAGTCTGACGGAACACTCGGTGATGTAAAGGTATCGAACTACGAGCAGTCCGAGATCGCTATCGACTACAATGCTGGTTTTACAGCAGCTCTCTGCGCACTGGTCGATGAGAAGGGCGGAACTATCCTCGCTGACTTCCCGCCTACAGAGACACCTACATGGGCTGAATGGGAAGTATCCGCTACACTCAACGGCAGCGGCGACAGCTACACTGAGATCAAGGCTTGGGCAATGAACCACACCGCATGGCCGGCAAGAGTTGCTAAGGACATCGAGTACCGTTACTATTTCGACGTATCCGAGATC
>DFJW01000013.1 GCA_002373775.1 Ruminococcus flavefaciens
CGCCTGTTGCACCGAAGATAACGCCGGCACCTGTGGAGATTCCCAGCGGATCATCAAACTTCTCATCAGGAAGTCCGAGGAAGTTGATGCCTGCACGCTCTATCATTCTGCCGAGCTCACGAGTTGTGAGAGCAAAGTCAACATCCGGTACACCGGCAGCGCTCTGGTCAGGTCTGCCGATCTCGAACTTCTTAGCTGTACAAGGCATGATGGATACCATTACGATATTCTTGGGATCAATACCCATCTTCTGAGCGTAGTATGTCTTTGCAGTTGCGCCGAACATCTGCTGAGGAGACTTACATGTAGAAAGATGATCAAGAAGATCCGGATAATAGTGCTCACAGAACTTTACCCATCCGGGTGAACATGATGTTATCATCGGGAGAACACCGCCGCCCTGTACGCGCTCGATGAACTCGTTTGCTTCTTCCATGATTGTAAGATCAGCAGCGAAATCAGTATCGAATACCTTATCGAAGCCGAGTCTTCTGAGTGCAGCAGCCATTTTGCCCTCAACGTTTGTGCCGATCGGGAGACCGAATGCTTCACCGAGACCTGCACGAACAGCAGGAGCTGTCTGTACGAGAACTGTCTTCTCAGGATCTGCTATAGCAGCGAGTACCTGACTTGTGAAGTCCTTCTCAGCAATTGCGCCGACAGGACATACAGCTATACACTGACCGCAGGATACACAGCTTGTCTCGCCGAGTCCCATGTCAAATGCAGAACCGATATATGTCTTGAATCCTCTTTCGTTTGCGCCGATAACGCCGATGCCCTGTGTCTTTGAGCATACTGCTACACAGCGGCGGCAAAGGATACACTTGTTGTTGTCGCGGTACATGTGTGCGGCTGTATCGTCAACCTCGTATACGTTCTTTTCGCCGTCGTATACAGAAGCATCCTCTACGCCGTAGTCCTTAGCAAGCTTCTGGAGCTCGCAGTTTCCGCTTCTTACGCATGAGAGACACTTTCTGTCATGTGTAGAAAGGATGAGCTCAAGAGTTCTCTTTCTTGACTCGATAACCTTAGGAGAATTTGTGAGTATCTCCATATTGTTTGAACACGGATATACGCATCCTGCAACAAGTCTGAAGCCCCTGCCCTCATTTACTTCTGTAACACAGATACGGCATGCTCCGATCTCGTTGATCTCCTTCATATAACAAAGTGTCGGGATTTCAAAGCCAGCCATGTGAGCAGCCTCAAGAACAGTGGTGCCCTTAGGTACTTCTAATTCAACACCGTTGATTTTAACAGTTATATTTTCCATTACTATTCCTCCGCTTACTTCTTGATGATTGCCTTGAACTTACATGTTGCGATACAAGCGCCGCACTTTACGCACTTAGTCTTGTCGATCTCCATTGCAGCAAGCTTCTTTCCGGGTGCAACATAATCAGTTCTTGAGATAGCTGAAGCGGGACACTGCTTAGCGCACATTCCGCATCCGATACAGCTGTCCTTGATGATCTCAAAGCTGAGGAGGTCCTTACATACTCCTGCGGGACACTTCTTGTCAACAACGTGAGCAAGATACTCGTCCTTGAAGCATCTGAGGGTTGAAAGAACAGGGTTTGGTGCTGTCTGACCAAGACCGCAGAGTGAGTTTGCCTTGATGTGATATGCAAGCTTTTCAAGCTTATCAAGATCTTCAAGAGTTCCCTTTCCCTTTGTGATCTTGTCAAGTATCTCCCACATTCTCTTTGTACCGATACGGCAAGGTGTACATTTACCGCATGACTCGTCAACAGTGAATTCAAGGAAGAACTTAGCGATGTCGACCATACAGTTGTCCTCATCCATAACGATAAGTCCGCCTGATCCCATCATTGAACCGATGCCGATGAGGTTATCATAGTCGATCGGGATATCAAAGTTGGAAGCGTCGATGCATCCGCCGGAAGGTCCGCCTGTCTGAGCAGCCTTGAACTTCTTGCCGTTCGGGATGCCGCCGCCGATCTCTTCGATAACTTCACGGAGAGTTGTACCCATAGGTACTTCAACGAGTCCTGTGTTCTTGATCTTACCGCCGAGAGCGAATACCTTAGTACCCTTTGACTTCTCTGTACCCATTGATGCGAACCACTCTGCACCATTGAGGATGATCTGCGGGATATTAGCGTATGTCTCAACGTTGTTGAGGATAGTGGGCTTCTGGAAAAGACCTTTTTCAGCAGGGAAAGGAGGTCTCGGACGAGGCTCACCGCGGTTGCCTTCGATAGATGTCATAAGGGCTGTCTCTTCGCCGCATACGAATGCGCCGGCACCGAGACGGAGGTCTATATCAAAGCTGAAGTCAGTTCCGAAAATGTTCTTGCCGAGCATGCCGGATTCACGAGCCTGCTTGATAGCGATGTTAAGACGCTCAACAGCTATAGGATACTCAGCTCTTACATAGATGTAACCCTGTGAAGCACCGATAGCGTAGCCTGCGATAGTCATAGCTTCGAGTACTACATGAGGATCTCCCTCAAGTACGGAACGATCCATGAATGCGCCCGGATCTCCCTCGTCAGCGTTACAGCAAACGTACTTCTGATCTGCGTTGGGAACGATGTTTCTTGCGAGCTTCCACTTCATACCAGTCGGGAATCCGCCGCCGCCTCTTCCGCGGAGACCGGAATCAAGGATAGTCTGGATAACGTCCTCAGGTGTCATTGTTGTGAGCACCTTGCCCAGAGCCTCGTAACCATGTCTGCCTATGTACTCATTTATATTCTCAGGATTGATAACGCCGCAGTTTCTGAGAGCAACACGGTGCTGCTTCTTGTAGAATGCTGTGTCATCAAGAGCCTTGATGTTATCGCCGTCAACTGTCTCCTCATAAAGGAATTCCTTGACAGGATTGCCGTTGACGAGGTGCTCTTCAACTATGCGCGGGATCTCATCAACTTTTACGCGTGAGTAGAATGAACCCTCGGGATATACGATCATGATAGGACCGCGCTCACAGAGACCGAAGCATCCTGTCTTTACGATCTGTACTTTCTCTGTAAGTCCCTTAGCCTTTAATTCTTCCTCAAGCTTTTCAATTATCTTTGGAGAACCGGAAGAAGTACATCCGGTACCGCCGCAGACAAGGACATGTCTTTCATATTTTGAAGAAGCATTGCCATGTGTTCTGAGAGCTACCTCGCCCTCCATTGATTCTCTGACAACCTTGAGTTCTTCAAGTGTTTTCATAAACTTACCTCCTGAAATTATGTTTGGAATTATGCGTATTTAGCGATGATCTTATCTACGTCGTCAACAGTCAGACGTCCGTAAACGTCCTCGTTTACAGTAAGAACTGGTGCAAGACCACATGCGCCGATGCAGCGGCACGCATCCAGAGAGAACTTACCGTCAGCAGTACACTCACCGCCGCCAATTCCAAGCTTTTCCTGGAGCTTAGCATAGATATCGCCTGAACCCTTAACGTAGCAGGCAGTTCCGAGACAGACTGAGATAGTATACTCACCCTTCGGGTAAAGTGAGAACTGTGCATAGAAAGTTACGACACCATAGATCTTTTCCAGCGGGATGCCAGTATTATCAGAGATAATTTTCTGGACCTCAATCGGAAGGTATCCGTAAATCTCCTGAGCCTTCTGAAGAATAGGCATCAGTGCACCCTTTTCATCTTTTTTCTCTTCGATGAGCTGAAGGAGCTTTGCTTCCTGTTCAGGAGTTCCCTTGAAGGGAACAGTTGATTTAGCTGAATTCATTAGATGGACCTCCTTGAATTTAAATGTGAAAAATGTAACAATGTTTTATAAATGGTCGGCATATTACATCCCACATATCTTAATGTATTATAACATATATAAAGGAAAATTTCTATTTCCGATTTGTACTAAATAATATTCTGATTTTTGTGCATTTACGACAATTTTACAAGTGTAAAGTTTTGCGCATCTAACAATTGTTGGCTAACCATGGCTAACAAATACATAGCTTTCAAATCGACAAAATATGAGCTGTACCGGATTTAATGGTAATTTATATATACTAATTATTCAAAAATTCACATTTAATTTTGCTTAAAATTCGTTGACAAAGCACCCGAACTATTGTATATTTATGTTATAACATAACAACCAATATCAAAGCTTTAGCACTGCTTTGCTGAGGCTGATGCAGCTTTCTGCACTGGGCTGCTCAGTTTCGTTCGTTCAGGGAGGTCCACGATGAATATTCCAAAAGATCCAGCTATTCTTCTGAGTTATATAAACACTAAACTCAGAGACGAGTACCCGAATTTAGAAGAATTATGCAAGAGTCTTTGTATACCGCCGGAGGATATCACGGACAAACTCGCCTCTATTGGTTATGTGTACGACAAAAACACAAATCGTTTCAAATGAGACTGCATCAGCAGTTCTGCTCGGCTGTATAGCCGGAATGGGAGGGAAAGCATGAATCACTATTTTAAACGTGCGGCAGCCGCTGCACTGTCTGCGTGTCTGCTCTGCACTGGAACAGCTTTTTCAGCTGTGTACGCTGCCGACACTACAGAATCACCAACTGTAACACTTAATTTTGATCTGAGCGAAGAGGGTGTCACTATCGCTCCTGACGAGGACGGAAATCCTATGGAACTCAATCCGGTGGAAAGTGATCCCAACGCATCTATCAGGATCCCCGAAGTCTACCTCGAAAGAGAAGGCTACGGTTTCTCCGGGTGGACACTCGACGGTATCAGAGGTTATGTCCCCGGTGAGGTCATTCAGATCAGCGATCAGGATCTCACACTCAAGCCTGTATGGTATGATCTTGACGACGAGGAAATGCACTCTGTCACTTATACGGTGTACATCGGCGGAGAATTATACGATACCGCCAAGATCCTTCCGAAGCAGAATAAGCTGAAGAATCAGTTCGTTAAGATATCTCTTCTCGGATTTGACGATCCCGGCAAATTCCAGCTCGGCTGGTTCGCGGAGAACACTCATTTCCGCGGCGAGCAGAGCCTTATAGTCCCGGATCACGACGTGGATATCACCCCCTACTGGCTCGATATCTACACGGTTTACTATTCTGCCGGCGATGTTGACCGCATATCCGGTTCTCCGTCCGCTTCCGTAGAGCATCCCGAGACTGTTTCCTTCCAGCTCGCTGCAAAGGATCGTCTTGCAAGAAAGGGATTTACGCTTTCCGGCTGGAAATCAAGCATCGACGGTGAGATCTATGAGCCGCTTTCGGATTTCGAAATGCCTTCCAGCGATATCACTTTCACAGCCGTATGGGAACCGATCACCTATAATGTTCTGTTCATTCCCGGTACAAAGTCTTCGGATATAATCAAAGTTCAGGGTGCAACTGACACCTACATCACGGTGCCTGAAGTCGGCACGACCAAGTCGGGCTACTATTTTGACGGCTGGAAGATCAACGAACAGGTTTATCAGCCCGGTGACAAGTACCTCATAGAAGGTGCTACTCCCGGTCTCGGAATCTCCTTCACAGCTGTCTGGGTTGCCGGCGTGAAGCCGACAGAAACTCCCGTATCAACTCTTCTTGGTGATGCTAACTGCGATTCTCAGGTCAATATGGCTGATGCTGTGCTCATCATGCAGTATCTTTCCAATCCGGATATATATGGTGTTGGCAAGGCAGACGGCATTACAGATCAGGGACTTAAAAATGCAGATACCTGCGATCCCGGCTCAGGCGTAACAAATGCCGATGCGCTCTCTATCCAGAAGTGGACACTTAAACTTCTTGAGGAACTTCCTGAGATATCAGATGTCAATCGAGAGTAAGTCTTCATGATAATTTTACAAGTATAAAAAATGAGGTCCATACCGGACCTCATTTTTTTGTGTCATTTAAAGTATCCCCAAGCCTTCAAGGAGAAGTTTGACACCTATCAGTATCAGGATCACTCCTCCGGCAATTTCCGCCTTTTCACCGAGTCTTCCGCCGAACCGGTTCCCTATGATTATCCCGGCAAATGACAGCAGAAATGTTATGATGCCTATGACTGAGACGGACAGCAGCAGGTTCATCTCTGCTGCTGCAAATACTATACCGACCGCAAGTGCGTCTATGCTTGTTGCAAGCGCGAGGATAAGCAGTTCACCATAGTGCAGATGATACTCTTCAGGCGCATCCGTTTCATCGCCCAACATTGCTTCGACCAGCATTTTTCCGCCTATTATGCCGAGAAGCAAAAATGCGATCCAATGGCTGACTGATGTGATATATGTTTCAAATCGGCTTCCGAGAAAATAGCCGATCAGCGGCATGCCTGCCTGAAATATTCCAAATGCTCCGGCAGTTGCGATACCGCCTGTGTAGTCGATCTTTTTCATGCTCAGCCCCTTACAGACCGATACAGAAAAAGCATCCATTGCAAGTCCGAACGAAAGGAGTATCAATTCTGTGATCCCCATGTACACATCTCCATTTACTTCATATTTTATTATAAGTTTATTAAATCGTAAGCTGAAATATCACAGTTTGTACTCCATTACATAGTCATCCATCACAAAGCCGTTCCCTATATCAGATACCGGTTCATCAATAACGACAAAGCCCGTTTTCCGGTATACCGCTATAGCGTGCTCATTGCGCTTGTTTACGGTCAGGTATACACGTTTTTTGCCGTGTGATGCGGCTTCCGAGAAAACCTTTCTCAGCATTTCCGAGGCTATACCTCTGCCGCGCTTCTCTTTTTTCAGATACAGTTTACTCAGAAAATATCTGTCGTCACTTTCCGGCTTAACAGCAAAATAGCCGCTGAGTTCATCGTCATCGTACACGCTGAAGTATGTGTAATCCTGCTCACTTATCTGTCTTTTCATTGCTTCGTATGACTGGAACCTGTCTACCATATAATCTATCTGCTCAGCCGATATTATCCCTGCGAAGCACTCATGCCATATACCGCAGGCAAGTTCCGCAACGCTTTTCAGTTCCGCGTCATTCTGCACTTTTTCGATAACTAAAGACATATTTTTCTCCTAAAAATCAAGAATGAAGAACGGGCAGCCATTCTTCATTCTTATGTCATTATTCCTCTTCGGGCATTTCCCAGTTGTGGTAAACGTTCTGAACATCATCGTTGTCTTCGAGATGCTCAAGAAGCAGATTCATCTTCTTTATTTGATCCTCATCTGTGAGAGTAGCATATGTTGAAGGGATCTGCTCAACTTCAGCAGAGATAACGTTGTATCCCTTGCCGGTAAGTCCTTCGCGGAGAGCGTGAACGTTCTCGGGAGCACACTCGATCTCAACGGTCTCTTCATTGATATCGAAATCATCTCCGCCGAATTCAAATACATCGTCCATTACTGCATCTTCATCAAGACCTGTATTCTCAAGAATAACGATGCCCTTTGTGGTGAACATGAATGATACGCAGCCTATAGTTCCCAGATTGCCGCCGAACTTGTCAAAGTAATGACGTACCTCACCTGCTGTTCTGTTACGGTTGTCTGTAAGGCACTCAACTATTACAGCGACACCGTTGGGACCGTATCCCTCGTATGTGATGTTCTCATAGTTGTTCTTGTCATCGCCGCCGGCTGCCTTCTTTATGATACGCTCGATATTGTCGTTGGGCACATTATTTGACTTGGCTTTTGCAATGAGATCACGAAGCTTTGCGTTGTTGTTCGGATCGGGACCGCCTTCTTTAACGACAACAGTAATTTCTCTGCCGATCTTAGTGAAGATCTTGCCCTTTGCCGCATCTGTAGCTTCTTTCTTACGTTTAATATTATTCCATTTTGAATGACCTGACATATTATTACACTCCTGTCTGTACAGTATTTTCGTTTATGATTATTTTAAACAGCTCGCGTATGCGCTCATCTTTTCCTGTAAGCCATAAATAGCCGAAAAGGCACTCAATAGCAGTCGCACGTCTGTACTGTGCTGCTTCTGCATGCTTTGGCACTGTATTGCCTGTGGCATTTCTGCCGCGTTTCAGTACCGCCAGTTCACGCTCTTCAAGCCTGTCCGACAGCAGCTCATATGCTGCCGACTGATATTCGGCACATACAAGACGTATTTTCGCTGAGTGGAGCTTGGCTACCGGCATATTTGCCTCAAGCAGCAGATGTTCCCTTACAAGCATATCATAGACACTGTCGCCTAAGAATGCAAGACTCAGCGGACTGTAATTATTCGCATCGCGTTCTGATAATATCTCTCTGTCCATATCAATATACAAAATCAAACTCAAATCCTTCGATGCTTACCGTGTCGCCTTCCTGTATGCCCATTTCTTCAAGCTTGGCGATTATGCCTGCATTGATGAGCACTCTCTGGAAATACTGGAGGGACGAATAGTCATCCGGATCGACGGTCCGCATGATTGGCTGGATCCACGGAGCATCCACATAATATACTCCGTCCTCAACTTCGATCTCAAACTTCTTGTCAACTCCAAGCATCTCATCCAGTTCTTCCTGGGGTATGGGCTCAGGCTCGAATTCTCTGATAGGCGGAAGCGTATCGAGCACTTCTGATACTTTCCTGATAAGCTCCCCTGTTCCCTGTGTCGTAGCGGCAGAAATGCAGAAGAAAGGAAGTCCCTTGTCTTCAATATATTTACGGAACGCACTTATCTGCTCTTCCGTTGCCATGTCTGACTTGTTTGCTGCAACGATCTGGGGACGCTTTGCAAGATCTTCATTGAATTTTGCAAGCTCTGCATTTATCACTTCGAAATCTTCAGCCGGATCTCTGCCTTCTATACCGGAAACATCTACAACGTGTACGATCAGACGGCATCTCTCAACGTGCCTCAGAAATTCGTGTCCGAGACCTACGCCGTCTCCGGCGCCTTCGATAAGTCCCGGTATATCAGCCATTACAAACGACTTCTCTTCGTCAACACGCACTACGCCGAGAACGGGAGTGAGCGTTGTGAAGTGATAATTCGCTATCTTTGGTTTAGCTGCACTGACAACAGATATCAGCGTGGATTTTCCGACATTCGGATATCCGACCAGTCCTACATCAGCCAGCAGTTTCAGTTCCAGAGTGACATCGAACGACTCTCCGGGATAACCGGGCTTTGCAAATCTCGGTATCTGCCTCGTAGATGTCGCAAAATGCACATTTCCCTTGCCGCCCTGTCCGCCTTTTGCAAGGACTTTCGGCTCATCTGTTGACATGTCAGCCATTATCCTGCCGGACACTGCATCACGGATGACTGTACCTCTTGGCACTTTGATTATAAGCGGCGCAGCACTCTTGCCGGTGCAGTTCCTGCCTGCACCATTCTGACCGCGCTCGGCAACATATTTTCTCTTGTATCTGAAATCTATCAGAGTGGAAAAATTGTCATCCACCTGAAATACAACATCGCCGCCTCTTCCGCCGTCACCGCCGTCCGGACCGCCTGCTGCAACATATTTTTCACGATGGAACGATACTGCACCATCGCCGCCGTCACCAGCTTTTATGGTAATCCTTGCCTGATCAACGAACATTTTACGACCTCCTTGGTCTCTAAAGAAAAATCCCAAGCGGTAAGCTCGGGATTTATTGTCTGTAATGCACGATTACTGCTCAACCTCGTAAACAGAAACCTTCTTGCGGTCACGACCGTAACGCTCGAACTTTACCTTTCCGCTTACTGTAGCGAAAATAGTATCGTCAGAACCAATGCCGACACCCTCGCCGGGATGGATATGTGTACCTCTCTGGCGGATGATGATGTTGCCAGCCTTTACATACTGACCGTCTGCTCTCTTGACACCAAGTCTCTTAGCCTCGGAGTCACGGCCGTTCTTTGTAGAACCAACGCCCTTCTTATGAGCAAAGAACTGCATACTTATCTTAAACATACTTACACCTCCGAAATAGTGATTTTGATAGTTCCGGGAAACTCTTCAAGTATCGCTTCAAAATGCTGCTTCAATCGGTACAGAAGCCTTCCGGCATTGTCTCCGGACGCTTTACAGATTATGACATCTTCCCCGACTTTCACATCCGGCTCGCAGCCGAATTCATCGAGAAGATTCACGATCAGCTGTACTGCTGATGAAACTGCCGCACATGCAACATCCCTGCCGCTTTCAGCCAGACCTGCATGTCCGGACATTTTAAAGCCGGTAAGTTCCCCTGATGATCCATAGAATTCTGCACGGATCATGGATTATGCCTTGATAGCTTCGATCTTAACCTGAGTGTAAGGCTGTCTGTGTCCCTGCTTCTTCTTTTCACCCTTCTTAGGCTTGTAAGTGAAAACAGTGATCTTCTTAGCCTTGCCGTTCTTAACAACCTTAGCTTCTACTGCTGCACCGTCAACGTAAGGTGTACCTACCTTTATACCATCGTCTGCGCCGAGAGCTACTACCTTGTCAAAAGTAACTGTCTCGTCAGCCTCTGCTGCAAGCTTCTCGATGAAGATGATATCTCCCTCATTTACCTGATACTGCTTTCCGCCGGTTTCAATAACTGCGTACATTTGTGGCACCTGCCTTTTCTATAAACTCGCTGTTACGGGTGTGTGTCACCACATCTTGAGGTACCCGTTTACATGCGGCAATAATATTTTACCACAGTGATCTGTATTTGTCAAGTGTTTTTTTCGATATTTTGCAAAAAAATGGGAACAGCATGCTGTCCCCATTCATCTTTTACCAGACCTTGTAATTCTCTACGCCGACTTTATAAGATGTGCCGGGTACAAAGAGGTCGGAAGGCTTGATCTCATGGCCGTTTTCTTTAGCCTGCTCTGTTGCTTTTCTCATTTCCTTGAATGCTACACTGTTGAATACGATGCGCTGAACGTCTTCCTGCGGAGGCTTTGTGCCGAGGTATTCAAGGATAGCCTGCTGGAGATAGAAGTATGAACGGAGCTG
>DFJW01000045.1 GCA_002373775.1 Ruminococcus flavefaciens
TGGCTGAAAAGTCAGGGATATATCAATGACTAATGGGAGGTCTACTATGGAATATGTACAGCTCAACAACGGGATCAAAATGCCTATGCTCGGCTACGGCGTGTATCAGGTGACAAAGGACGAGTGCGAGCGGTGCGTGACAGATGCACTTTCAGTAGGCTATCGTCTGATCGACACTGCACAGAGCTATTTCAACGAGGAGGAAGTCGGGGCAGCTATCACAAAATCGGGTATTCCCCGTGAAGAGATTTTTCTCACAACTAAGGTCTGGGTGGAGCATTACGGCTATGAGGAGTGCAAGAAATCGGTCTACACTTCCCTCGAAAAGCTGAAAACCGACTATCTCGACCTGATGCTCCTGCACCAGCCGTTCAGCGATTATTACGGCGCATATCGTGCATTGGAGGAGCTTTACAACGAGGGCGTTCTCCGTGCGATCGGCGTATCCAACTTCTATCCTGACAGACTGGTGGACATCGCCAGCTTTGCGAACATCGTGCCAATGGTAAATCAGGTGGAGACACACGTCCTCAATCAGCAGAAGGTTGCCAAGGAGTACATGGACAAGTACGGCGTACAGTGTGAGGCGTGGGCGCCCTTCGGTGAAGGCAGAGGCGGTCTGTTTGAGAATGAAACACTTGTGAACATCGGCAAAAAATATGGCAAGACCGCCGCACAGGTCATGCTCCGCTGGAATATCCAGCGAGGTGTCGTGGTACTGCCGAAGTCCACACACAGAGAGCGTATGATACAGAACATCGACGTTTTCGACTTCGTACTGTCCGATGAAGATATGACAGCGATCGCCTCCCTCGACACGGCGACAAGCGCATTCTTCTCCCACTACGATCCTGCTATGGTGGAGTGGTTCGTGAAGATGGTCGAGGAACGCAAGAAGAATAACCGCAGTGAGAAGGAAACAAAGAACTGGTGATCGAAAAAAGCAAGTGTGAACCTTTGGGTTTATGCTTGCTTTTTCTGTTTTTGTGTGATATTATAGAAATAGAGCCAGAAGGTACTGGTATAAATCGGAATTTATGGAGGTAAATGACATACACATGATTAGAAAAGCAACGGAAGCAGATGCTTCAAGAATTGCAGAAATACTCGTTTTCGTGAAGCGAATGAAATACCGTCCTATATTTCAAGATGATGTCTATTCATTCGGGGAACTACAGGTGCTTCCTGTAGCAAAGAAATACATTGAAGCTGGTATCATTGACAATATGTTTGTGTATGATGATGGGATTGTAAAAGGACTTATTCGCATTGAGGGAAATGAAATTGTCGAGTTATACGTTGATCACTTTTTCCAAGACCAGGGCATTGGAACAAAATTGATTGAATATGCCAAAGAACATTATCCGATTACTTTTCTGTGGTCAATAGAAAAAAACATTGATGCCATTCGCTTCTATGAGAAACACGGATTTCATCTCACAAGCACAAAAAAGTTTGAAGAAGGAACTACAGAGTATATTGTAAAAATGGAAAGATAAATTCTGATTTATCTTAGAAAGGAAAACCTCATGTATAACCACCAGCTCGACACATTCATTGTTGTCGCAGACAGCGGCAGTTTCAATAAAGCGGCGGAAGCACTGTTTATCTCGCCGCCTGCGGTCATCAAGCAGATAAATCTTTTGGAGGACAGTCTCGGTGTCTGCCTGTTTACACGCACGCACAGAGGATTACAACTCACAAAGGCAGGACAGTCGGTCTATGAGGACGCACGGTATATCATCGCCTATTGCCGTGAATCGGTGGAGCGGGCGAAGAAAGCCGATGACACACAACCGTCTGTACTTCGTATCGGTACATCGACCATGACACCCGGACAGACCATAGTGGATATGTGGACACAGATTAGAGAGGATATTCCTGACATCAAATTCCAGCTCGTCCCCTTTGAGAACACTCCCGAAAACGCAAGAGAGATACTCAAAAACATGGGAAAGAACATTGACATCGTGTGCGGAGTTTATGATGAACGAGCGCTGAAAAACTGGCAGTGTGCAGCACAATTCGTAGCAGATGTACCGATGCGCTGTGCAGTATCGGTCTATGATCCTCTTGCGAAAAAAGACAGGCTTACCGTGGAAGACCTGCACGGCAGGTCGATCATGCTGATCCGTGAGGGCTGGAACGAGGAAACGGACAGGCTTCGCAAATGGCTCACGGAAGAACACCCTGAGATCAACATCGTGACATTTGATTTCATCAATCTCTCGGTGTTCAACGATTGTGAGAACAGCGATCATGTTCTGATGTGTATTGATATGTGGTCGAATGTCCACCCGCTGCTGAAAACGCTGCCTGTGGACTGGGACTATTCCATGCCCTTCGGTCTGCTTCATGCACCGAAACCGAGCAAGACCGTGAAGCGGTTTCTTAGTGCGGTGAAAAAGAATTCAGGTGAGAAAAATGAATAAGGAATGGTCTGAACTAAACAAGAAAATGCAGGCAAGTATCAGGAAAAAGGATACATATGACCATGGAATAAGCACTTTGTTTGAACTGCGTGATAAGCTGATGCAGACGATCGTTTCGTTCAAAAATGAACTTTCATCAGACGATTTTTATGCCATTCCATTTGTCAATGCAGCCGGCTATCACAGCAAGACTATTGCTTACTCCTTATGGCATATTTTCAGAATAGAGGATATTGTGGCGCATACTCTGATAAACTGCGATGAGCAGATTTTTTCCTTAAAAAATTATCAGAAACGTATACATTCTCCGATCATAACAACAGGAAATGAACTTATTAAAAAAGAGATAGAAGATTTCTCAAAGCAACTGGATATAGAAGAGCTATATTCGTATATTTCTGAGGTCAAGACAAGTACAGAAGCGTTGCTCAGAAAATTGCCATACGATGCGCTCAAACAAAAAGTGGCAACAGAGCGCAGAGAGGATTTGCAGAAGCTGAACGTTGTAAGTAGTGACGAAAATGCTGTTTGGCTTATAGATTACTGGTGCAGCAAGAATATTCGCAGTTTGATACAAATGCCTTTTTCAAGGCACTGGATAATGCACGTTGAGGCGTGTCTGCGTATTATGAAACAATTAAAAAGAACGCAGTAATAACCCAAAGGTTAATAGGTAGAAACAAACGGAGACTTCTCATGAGGTCTCCGTTTTGCTATAATATAGGTAAAGAAAACCGAAACGGTGGTATTACTTATGAAACATACAATGAAAATCATGCTCCCTTTCCTGATGATCGCAGGACTGCTCACAGCCTGTGGAAGTCAGGAAAGTATTGACACAACTGCTGAAACAACTCAGGCGACAGAGGCGGTAACAACTGCTGCTGTATCAGAAAAGGAAACGCAGGCTGTTTACAGCTTCTTTGA
>DFJW01000021.1:0-41689 GCA_002373775.1 Ruminococcus flavefaciens
AAAAGACTTGAATCTGCTATAGATAATACGGTAAAATATCTTTATAGGCTTTCTGACGGCAACTATGTTGAGACCGTCCTTATGGAGTACAGTTATGGACACAGTATATGTGTCTCCACTCAGGTGGGCTGTAAAATGGGGTGTCGATTCTGTGCTTCGGCTATCGCCGGATACGTCAGGGATCTTACAGCCTCGGAAATTCTGATGCAAGTCTATGAGACTGAAAAAGATGCGGGCGTGCGTGTCTCGGGCATTGTGCTCATGGGCATCGGAGAACCGCTGGACAATTACAGCAACGTTATGAAGTTCCTTAGCCTTGTATCACACAAGGACGGCAATGACCTCAGCCTCAGGCATGTCTCACTTTCAACGTGCGGCATAGTTCCGAGGATCTATGATCTTGCTGAAGAGAAACTTCAGCTGACGCTTTGCATATCACTGCACTGTCCGGATGACAAGGGACGCAGCGAGATAATGCCGGTAAACAATAAGTACAATATTGCTGAGCTTATTACAGCTTGTAAGCATTATATTGCGAAAACGGGACGCCGTATCACATTTGAATATGCAGTTATCAACGGAGTGAATTCATCGGATGCGGATGCTGATAAGCTCGCTGATCTTCTCCGGGGGATAAACTGTCATGTGAATCTTATACCGGTGAATAAGGTAAAAGAAAGAAATTATCGTACCGCGCGGTCAGGAGTTGCGGATTTTGCCAAGCGGCTTGGAAAGCGCGGGATAAATGCTACCGTGAGAAGAACTCTCGGCAGCGATATAGAAGCAGCCTGCGGACAGCTCAGAAGAGATGCCGCAGAGAACAGGACGGGAGGTGTGAAGGCTTGAGATACAGATCCGGTACGGATATAGGTCTGAAGCGTGAAGAGAATCAGGATGCTGTCAGATGCGAGTATTTCGGGCACAATATCCTTGCTGTCGTATGTGACGGCATGGGCGGAGAACGTGCGGGAAAAGAAGCCAGTGCGATCGCTATCGAGGAATTTTTCCAGCGCTTTTCTGCGGGTTATACCGAGAGCCTCAGCGATGAGGACATAAGGAAACTCATGGTCTCGTCGATATCAGCTGCCAATTCAGTGATATACACAAGAGCAAGATTTGATTTCAAGAATTTTGGCATGGGTACCACCTGTGTTGCTGCCTTTGTGAACAGCAAAACAGCCTTCATCGCCAATGTCGGCGACAGCCGTGCGTATCTTATCACAGACAAGAATCTGTATAAGATAACGACAGATCACAATGTTGCATGTCTGCTGTTTGAGCAGGGCAAGATAACTGAGGAGGAGATCGACACTCACCCGCAGAGACATATGCTTGTAAGAGCAGTCGGAGTGGAGAAGACAGTCCAGGTAGATACATTCCTGCTCGATTACGAAGATAAGATCAGTCTGCTGCTGTGTTCGGACGGTTTGTCCGGATATTGCGGCGACGATGAAATATATGACGTTATCCTGAATTCTCCATTTGATGACGTCGCTGAAAATCTTATAAAGCTCGCTCTTGATAAGGGCGGCCGCGACAATGTTACTGTTGCGGTAATTTCCGATTAACTCAGGAGGAAAGGAAATGGACAAGAACATCGGCAAAAAGCTTGACGGAAGGTACGAGATAACGGAGCTTCTGGGCGTAGGCGGTATGGCTGAAGTCTATAAGGGCATTGATGTTATCGACAACAAGACCGTAGCGATCAAGATACTCAAGAAGGAATATGCAGAGAATGAGGAATTTCTCCGCCGTTTCCGCAATGAGTCAAAGGCTATCGCTGTGCTTTCTCATCCTAATATCGTGAAGATATACGATGTAGGTTTTTCCGAGAAGATACAGTACATCGTTATGGAGTACATCGACGGTATCACACTTAAAGAGTATATCGAAGGAGAAGGCGTCCTCACATGGAAGGACACAGTTCACTTCGTTATCCAGATACTTCGTGCTCTTCAGCATGCACACGATAAGGGCATAGTTCACCGTGATATCAAGCCGCAGAATATAATGATGTTCACAGACGGCACTATCAAGGTCATGGATTTCGGCATTGCAAAGTTTGCCCGTGAAGACGGCAAGACAGCTACCGATCAGGCTATAGGCAGTGTACATTATATAAGCCCCGAGCAGGCGAGCGGAAGCGTAACAGATGCTAAGAGCGATATTTATTCTGTTGGCGCTATGATGTATGAGATGCTCACAGGAAAGAAGCCTTTTGATGACGATAATCCGGTCGCTATCGCAGTAAAGCACATGCAGGAGCAGCCTGAGAGACCGAGATCGGTAAATCCCGACATCCCGGACGGCATCGAAGAGATCGTACTCAAGGCTATGGAAAAGAAGCCGGAGGACAGATATCAGACTACCGGCGAGATGATAAGCGACATCGAAGAGTTCAAATCCGATCCGACAATGCACTTCGGATACTATCAGGAAGAGGACGATACAATAGAGGATACAAGGAATTTCATCGCACCTGTTGCAGGAA
Organism: Ruminococcus flavefaciens; assembly: GCA_002373775.1. GTDB lineage: Bacteria > Bacillota > Clostridia > Oscillospirales > Ruminococcaceae > Ruminococcus > Ruminococcus flavefaciens_M. The sequence continues at coordinate 2,492 of DFJW01000021.1, forward strand.
TGAATGGCGGTGATGCTGTACAGAATGACGTTCAGGCAGATGCAGCAAACGGCATGGGACAGCCGAATCCGGCATATGTTCAGCAGCCGGCAGCCGCAGCAGTCTATGCAGGCGGACAGCAGTCGAGATTCCCGCAGCCGCCACCGCCAATGCGTCAGGGCGCATATCCTCCCGGTTTTTATGAAGATGAAGAAGACGATGACGAAGATGAAGAGCGTTCATCACTGGTAGTGCCTGTGCTGACAGCAATAGTAGTTGTTGTTATCATCGTAGCAGTAATTTTCGTTGCAATGCTCCTTAAAAACCTTATCGCCGGCGGCGGAGATGACAAGAACGATTACCGCATGCCCGATTTCTACAACTGGGATTACAACGAAGCAGTAAGCCAGTACGGCAACTCCATAAAGTTTGAGATAGAGCGTTATGATTACAACGATCTTGAAGAGAACCACATTATCGAGCAGGATATAGCTCCTGAGACGGAATTCAAGAAGGGCGATGTTCTTAAAGTCGTTGTCAGCAAGGGCATGGAGACTGTTGAAGTCCCGAAGGTGTCAGGAAGGAATCTGGAAATAGCCAAGGAACAGCTCACTCAGCGCGGACTCGAATATGAGATCAAGCAGGTATCAGATCCGGATATCAAGAAGGGATATGTAGTTGAATCTGATCCTAAGGAAGGTACAGTCGTTCATAAGGGCGAAAAGATCCTCCTCAAGGTAAGCCTTGGAGCAAGCAAGGGACAGATCAAGGTCGATAAGTATATCGGCATGGATATACAGGAAGCATCCATGATGGCGTCATATGCCGGACTCAAGGTCGTTACAAAGGATAAGGCATCCTATCAGAAGGAGAATACAGTAGTTGAACAGAGCATCGAACCCGGCGAAAAGGTAGAAGAGGGTACAGAGATCACTCTCTATTACAGCAACGGTCAGAATCCAGAGGGAGAGATACCGTTCACTATCCCGTTCCCCAGCGATGCAAGCGGACGTTTTGTTATCGACTTCCTCATCAGGAACGAAGACGGCAAGATGACTACCGACTCCACACCAACTCTCGTACTTCCTGAAATGGGTTCAGAGATAACTCAGCAGGTAAACGGCAGCGGAGAGAAGGTATATGTAACAGTTACTCTTACAAACATCAGCAATGGTGCAAGAGCTGTCATAGGAACCTACTACTTCAACTTCGCAGCAGGAAATGTTGTGTCCGAGACAGAGGATATCTGGGGTGCATTCAATAAGGTCGGTGCATTCGAACAGCCCACAGAGGAGCCCACAGAAGAGCCTACAGAGTATATCGAGCCCACAGAAGAGCCTACAGAGTATGTAGAACCTCCGACGGAATATGTAGAACCTCCGACGGAATATGTAGAACCTCCGACGGAAAATGCAGAAACTACGACAGAATATACAGATCCGCCTGTAGTCGATCCTAATACGGGAGAGGTAACATGGTAAAAACCGCTGACAATTGCGGAATAATAACGAAATGCGTTGGGGGACTCTATACAGTAGAGTCCCCTGACGGCATATTTGAATGCAAAGCAAGGGGCGTTTTCCGCAATAAAGGCATAAGCCCCTGTGTCGGAGATACAGTAGAACTGCGTGACGGCGTGATATCCTCGATAGGCGAACGTCGCAACTGCATAATCAGACCGCCGCTGGCGAATCTCGATCAGCTTATATTCGTGGTCTCGACATGCAGTCCGACACCCAATTATCTCATACTTGACAAGTTCATCGCCATAGCTGAATTCAAGGGGATAACCCCCGTGATAGTCATCACAAAGACCGATCTTGCAGACAGCAGCAAGATACATGAGATCTATGACAGTATCGGCATAGTCACGCTGGATATAGACTATTCAGTTCCGGAGACCATAGAAGCTGTACGGAAACTGCTTGCCGGAAAGGTGAGTGCGTTCACGGGAAATTCCGGAGCAGGAAAATCCACTCTGCTCAATGCAGTTGACAGTACTCTTGATATCCCTACCGCTGAGATAAGCCGCAAACTTGGCAGAGGAAGACACACTACAAGAACTGCGGTGCTTTATAAGCTTGCAGGCGGAGGCTACATAGCAGATACTCCCGGTTTTTCCACTTTTGAGACCAACAGATATGACATAATACGCAAGGAGGAACTTGCAGACTGTTTCCGTGAATTTGAGCCTTTCGTGTCTGACTGTCAGTTCAAGGACTGCGCACATGTATGCGAAAAAGGCTGCGCGGTGCTTGAAGCAGTTGAGCGCGGAGATATACACAAGAGCAGACACACGAGCTACTGCACTATGTACGAAGAGGCGAAGCAGCTGAAGGAGTGGGAACTGAAATGAAGGTCTGTCATATTTTTGCCGGCGGTGATCTTGGAAAAGTGGATCACGAGTGGTTCGGAGCACATCCCGGTATTGTGATCTGTGCAGACAGCGGATATGAGCACGCAAGGGAACTTGATCTGAAACCGGATATAATTGTGGGCGATTTCGATTCCTACAGCGGCGAACTTCCGGCTGACTGTGAGATACACCGCTCTGTACCTGAGAAAGACGATACTGATACGCTGCTTGCAGTAAAAATAGCTATTGAGCGCGGATACGAGATGATATATCTGTATGGGGCACTCGGAGGCAAGCGATTCGATCACGCATTTGCAAATATCCAGACCATGATATATGCTCATGAACACGGCGTCAGAATGGCACTGATAGGAGATGAACACTTGACACTTCAGACCGGCGGCACGGAGGAAACATACACACGCCGGGAAGATGATGAGTACTTTTCCATATTTGCCATAACTGAGACCGTCAGGATAAAAAGCCTGAGAGGAGTAAAGTATCCCCTTGAAGATTATGAAATGAAGCGCTCATTTCCAATTGGCGTGAGCAATGAGATAACTTCTCCGTCAGCATCTTTGAATATAGAAAGCGGTATAGCACTTATAATCCGTTCCTTCCGGTAACAAAAATCCCTCCTTTGCATATTATGGAATATACAAAGGAGGGATTACATATGAAGGTAGTCGTTATCAGAAGTCCTAAGCTGCTCTCAGGCATATTGAGAGTGCTTTTCAGGATAAAAAAGGAAGAAACCGCAGAATAACAAAAAAGCTCCCGTTCATCGGGAGCTTTCGTGTTTATTTCAGCCTATTCCGCATTCGTCATAATCCTTCCAGACTTCACCGTATAGCTTGTTGCTCCAGCTTCTGTACATGATGTACACGACTGAAGCGATAGCCAGAAAAACAGCGGCAAGCATAGGAAGGGAATCTTTGACAAATCTGCGCATATTGTATGGATTTTTGCCGCTCATAAGATCATTCCTTTGCGATGGTAATAATTATTCCTCAGATGCAGGTGCAGCGTCAGCAGTCTGACCTCCGTTCATTTCAGCCATGAGCCTTGCGAGCTCAGCATCTACCTTAGCATCAGATTCAAGCTGTGCGAATGTATCGTCAAGGTCGTTGTCAACGCCTGCGATCTCAGAGAATGCAGCAGCCTCAGCTTCCTTGCGCTCTATCTTCTCTTCCATTCTGTTGAACTTCTCAAGAGCGGAACTGCCGTCGAAGCCGCCTGCTGACTTAGCGAGACTCTTCTGTGTATCAGCCATCTGTGAACGTGCGATGAGCATAGCCTGACGGCTCTTAGCCTCTTCAAGCTTGGACTTGAGCACTTCTACCTGATTGCCGATAGCCTCAGTCTGATCGGAGATAGACTCATACATCTCCTTGTAGCTTGCAACATCCTCGTCAGCCTTGACTTTCTTAGCGAGAGCCTGCTTAGCGAGTTCAGCGTTGCCCTGTGAGAGCGCAGCCTTAGCCTTGCTTTCCCAGCTTGCAGAGATCTTCTGAGCCTCAAGGTACTTCTTTTCTGCAAGGCGTTCGCTTGCCTTAGCCTTGCCGTAATTCTGAGTGGCCTTGGTAAGTTCAGCCTGCATATCAATGATGATCTGCTTGACCATCTTCTCAGGATCTTCAGCCCTGTCGATAAGGTCGTTGACATTAGACTTGAGCAGATCGCTTAATCTACGAAAAATTCCCATTTTAAAATCCTCCTGTTTCATGATTATTATACTTCGGTACGAAACCTTGAATGAACGGACCGGGATAACGATCCGGTATCAGATCAAGGACCCCTCCGCTGCCGACACCTATATTATAGAGCATTTTGCATAAAATGTCAAGGCGTTTCACCGAAATTTCATCATGTCGTCATAGGTTTGAGAATTATTTCCGGATTATTACCAGACTGTTATTAAAGTGTATATTGTGAGATTTTTCCCCAAAAGACGGGCGATACTGATGTAAAAAATGCCCCGTAACGGAGCTTGTTTCGTTACGGGACAGGTGATATATAATTTTCAGATATCTGAAACGAGTGCTCAGTTCTTGTTTTTCTTGAAGTATTCACCAAGACATTCGCTGCCTGCGAGGGTAGCAAATACAGCTATAGAGCATATAAGTGCTGCCGCGTAGAGCAGGATCACGAGTCCCATGCTTCCTTCGTGCTGGGGTATGAGGAATGAACCGGGTACCAGCTGGATAATGGAAAGCGCAAGGAACACCAGTGAGCCGAGGGAATGGAACATCGGGAGACCTGTTATAAATCCTACAGAGCAGACACCTGCTGCTATTGAACAGTAGAGTGAGATGTTCTTGATGACCTTTGCGGCGCCGTCAACGTTCTTATAGTCAAGACCGAGCTTTCCGGAGTACAGCAGATAGAAAGCTGCGGCAGCTATCACGCCGACAACAGCGAGGATCATAGAGATGTAGAATCCCTTCTGAGCTCTTTCCTGACGTCTTTCTTCCTTCAGCTGGAGCTGCATGCGCAGGCTCTCCTTAGGATCTTTCTGGTCGGACGAAAGTGAAGAGGCTACAGCCTTTCTCGCATCCTTTTTGGCGTTTTCGAGATCTTCGTCCACGAACTTGGGAACGTACTTAGGAGCTTCCGGCTCATCATCGAGTATAGGCGCAGTTATCGGAGCGGCGGGTTCGGCAGTTTTTTCTGCCTTCGGGGGAGGAGTATAATTGTCCTCGTCGAGTACAGGAGCAGTAACAGCAGCCGGCTGATCGAAGTCGTTCTTCGGCGGCGGGATATATCCCGGATCGTCGAGGACCGGAGCTTTGAGTTCCGGCTCAGGAGCTGATGCACCAAGCTGAGTGCGGCGCATGTCGATGACTTTCTGCTGATTTTCAGCCGGGAGCTTGTTGAATGTCTCAAGCTGTTCCGGGGTGAATCCTGCGATTATGTCCTCATCTGACATAACGAGCTTATGCTCTTCTTTTTTAGGCGCAGCGGAATAGGGAGCAGCATTATCATCGAGTATGGGAGCGGATACACCTGTAGGTGCGCCCTTCTTTGCGGTATTCGGCGTATATACATCCATATCGTCAAGTACCGGAGCAGATACGCCTGTAGGGCCGCCTTTCTTAGCAGCCGGAGCTGAGTACTCGATATCGTCGAGTACGGGAGCAGCGATTCCGGAAGGACCGGTGTCTCTCTGTGTGTTGGGCGTATAGTCTATCTCTTCAGGCAGTCCGCCGCTGTAGATATTATCGTCGTTCATTTTATCACCTGCTATCAGAGTGTGTTAATGTATTCTTCCAGTGACAGATTTCCGTCTTCGGAAGAGAGGTAAGCGTAGTAGCTGAGTACCAATGTAGCATCTGTGGCGCTGATAAATCCGTCACTGTTTACATCGGCAGCACGCATCTTCGGCACGCTGAGTCCGGAAGGAAGTTCTGAAGAGAGATTGGCGTATGCACCGAGAATATCAGTGGCATCCTTGCCGTTCACCTGTCCGTCGCAGTTCACATCGCCGAGAACGTATCCCTGAAGCGGAGAAGACGGGCTGTAGGCGGTAGGTGCGATCGGGAAGTCTGCTGTGAACTCTTCAGAAGTGTAGTCCGGGCAGAAACCGTAATTATCCGGATCTCCGGAGCTTGTTATATGAGGCTGATTCTGGGCATAGGTATCGAAATCCTCGCTTCCTCTGAGGAAGAAAAGAAGCTGTCTGCCCTTGAAATTAGAGTCCCATGTTACATCAAGGCAGTAGTAATAGCCATTGATTTCAGCGATATTCCATACATGGTCAACTCCTTGGGAAGTACCGTTCACAGTGCGGCATGAGATACCTGCTTCGGTGAGCATGCGGTACAGGAGCTGAGCGAATCCCTGGCATACGGCAACTTTGTTGACGAGCACGCCATAGGCTGAGAATACAGCATTATCACTGATATCCTCTGCGTAGACAGCCTGCTTGGCGATGAACTTATAGATCGCCATAATCTTTTCGTAGTCGCTTTTGCCGTCAAGTTCAAGTGAAGCAATAGCAGCCTCTACAAGAGGAGCTACCTGAGCTTCCTGCTCGGCGGTAGTGCAGTATGAGGGGGTTATCATCAGCGTCAGAGTAGTCTTCGTTGTGCTGTATCCGACAGAATAGCCCTTGATGCTGAGACGCAGATAGTCTCCTTCATCCGGCATGCCGGTATCGCTGAGCGCTGATGCCATTATTTCATTGAAAGGTGTAAGTATGTCAGTGGAGCGCGGGATAGTTACACTAATTACGCTGGTGTGGAGTTTCAGGTGTTCGCGTACATAAACGCCGGCTTCAGTATTATTTGGAAAATAGGAAGCCGTGTCTGCGCTAACTGTCGGGATATATGATATTTTAACATCCGATATTGCATGAACATTTACCGCTGCCGCACTGAAGCTGAGCGTCAGTGCAGCGATAAGAGCGGCGGCTTTCTTTAAAAATTTCATATTACATCATCTCTCAAGTATCTGTGATCTGTCAGGGCCTATGCCGACCATGCTTACATGGCAGCCGACAAGCTCTTCGAGACGGGCGATATAGCTTCTGCAATTTTCAGGAAGATCGTCGAAGCTTGCACACTTTGAGATATCCTCAGTGAATCCGGGAAATTCCTCATATACAGGAGTGCAGCCTTCAAGTTCCTCAAGTGTAGCGGGGAAATTCTCTATTATTGTACCATCGGGTTTCTTATAAGCGGTACAGATCTTCAGTGTGTCGATATTAGCGAGAGTATCGAGTTTGTTTATAGCAAGGCTGTCAAGACCGTTTACTCTTACAGAGTGACGAACGATAACAGCATCGAACCAGCCTGTTCTTCTCGGACGTCCTGTAGTAGTACCGAATTCTCCGCCTACGTTCCTGATCTGGTCGCCTGTAGCGTCATCAAGTTCAGTCGGGAAAGGACCTTTTCCGACTCTTGTTGTGTAAGCCTTTGCTACGCCGATGATATTTGTAATCACCTTAGGACCGATACCTGTTCCTACGCATACGCCTGCTGAAAGCGGGTGTGAAGATGTTACATAGGGATATGTACCGAAGTCAATATCGAGCAGAGTAGCCTGTGCGCCTTCGAACATGATGTTCTTTCCAGCCTTTGCAGCTTCAAATGTGAGAACGGAAACGTCGTCCATATAGCCGATGAGACGCTTGCCGTATTCAGTGTATTCCTTTGTTACAGCGTCGAGATCGAAAGGCTCACCGCCGTATACCTCTGTGATGATCTTGTTCTTGAGCTTGCCGGTAGACTGGATCTTTTCAGCCAGAACTTCCGGATGAACGAGATCATACATACGGATTCCGCAGCGCTCATACTTATCCATGTATGTAGGACCTATGCCGCGCTTTGTGGTTCCGATGTCCTTTCCGCCGCGGAAAGCTTCTGAAAGACCGTCGAGAGCGATATGCCATGGCATAACGATGTGCGCACGGGGATCGACTTTCAGGTGACCTTCAGTCTTGATGCCTCTTTCAGCAAGACTGTCAAGCTCGCCGATGAAGTCCTTGGGATCAAGAACTACACCTGCACCGATAAGGCAGAGAGTGTTCGGATAGAGAATACCCGAAGGAATGAGGTGGAGCTTATAAACTTCACCGTTATTTACAACAGTATGACCGGCGTTGTTTCCGCCCTGAGAACGTACAACTACCTCGGCACGGGAGGCAAGGATATCTATGATCTTACCCTTTCCCTCGTCTCCCCACTGTGTTCCGACAACAATATTAGCAGGCATTGGAATTCCTCTTTTCATAATAATTATTGATTGATTTGTGCATATGCACGCTTACAATTTATTATATCACATATTTTCTGCGATTGCAAGGGCTTGACGAAAGATTTTCGCAACATTTCCGAATAATTATTGCCATTCCGGAAAGCCGGATTTTTTTCGGTGCTGACCTTGCTATTTTAATAATTGTGTGTTATAATTATATATTAGTTGATTTCAACTGGGAAAGGTTGGGATGTATTGAAGGAAAACAGTTTTGCAATAGAGGAGATACGCCGTATTACCGGCGGAACACCGGGAAAAGCGTATGTCAGGAGCTTCGGATGTCAGCTCAATGTATCTGACGGTGAAAAGATAAAGGGCGTACTGAAAAAGTGCGGCTACAGTTTTACGGAAGACGAGAACGAAGCTGATCTTATAATCCTGAACACCTGCGCTGTGCGTGAAAGCGCAGAAGACAGAGTGTTCGGCATAGTCGGCAGCATGAAGAAACTGAAGGAGGAAAGACCTTCTCTGCTCATCGGCATAGCAGGATGTATGACGGCACAGAGCCACATTGCGGAGAAGATAAAGAAGTCCTATCCGCAGGTGGACATAGTTCTTGGAACATCTGCGATAAGTTCACTGCCGCGTCTGCTGCTGGATGCCTTGAACGGTGTCAGCTTTGCGGCAGATATTGCGGAATATGACGACTTTTCAGAAGCGGTGGAGCAGGTGCGTGAAAGTACGTTCAAGGCTTCGGTGCCTATAATGTTCGGCTGCAATAATTTCTGCACATACTGCATAGTACCGTATGTCCGCGGAAGAGAACGCAGCCGCCGTGCGGAGGATATAATCTCGGAAGTCAGGGAACTTGTCGGCAGCGGATACAAGGAGATAATGCTCCTTGGACAGAATGTCAATTCTTACGGCAATGATATGCCCGACGGCATCACCTTCCCACAGCTTCTGCGTGAACTCAACAGCATTGAAGGAGAATTCGTGATACGATTCATGTCCTCTCATCCCAAGGACGCTTCAAAGGAACTGATAGATGCGATATTCGAGTGCGAAAAAGTCGGAAAGCATCTTCATCTGCCTGTACAGAGCGGCAGCAGTGAGGTGCTCAGGCGAATGAATCGCCGGTATACAGCTGAAAAGTATCTTTCCATAGTTGATTACATATACAGCCGCGATCCGGGATTCTCACTGACCACTGACCTCATAGTCGGTTTCCCTGATGAAACATATGAGGAATTCCGGGAAACTCTGGATATAATTAAAAGAGTGCGGTATGACAATATCTACTCTTTCATTTATTCAAAACGTTCCGGAACGAAAGCAGCCGGAATGCCCGACCGGACATCCGATGAGGAGAAAAGCAGACGCATGAGGGAACTCCTTGAAGTCCAGCGTGAGATATCTTCAGAACACTACAAGCGCTTTATCGGAAGGACAATGCGTGTGCTTGCGGACGGAAAGTCAAAAAAGAGGCCGGGATACCTTACCGGCAAGAGCAGTGAATTCATAATAGTCGAATTTGAGGGGGATGATTCCCTTATCGGCAGCTTTGTGGATGTGGAGATAACCGGTTCGATGAACTGGGCGGTAACAGGAAAGATAACAGATCGGAGGGAAAACTTATGAAAAAGCTTTTAGCATGTTTAGCGGTTCTTGCAATGCTGACCGGCTGCGGAGAGGTCGATGATGACGGATCGAAGAGCAGCAGAAGTCCGAAGAGCAGATCAGAAGCTGCAAGTGCTGAGGGAAGCAGCGATGTTGAAGACACTTCTGAGAGCACTGAAGAGAGTACGGAAGAGTCCACAGAAGCACTGACCGAAGCAGAGACTGAGACGGCAAATGGCTTCGAAGTGGAAACGCTCGGAAAAATGACGTACCGACAGGCACTTGAACGCAGTTACTATGCCTGCATATATCCGCATAACGATGAGAACAGTTCTGTCTACGGCGTGAATGGCGACAGCTTTGCCATAACCGATATAGACGGCGACGGCAGCGAGGAACTCATCTGCATGCACACTGATGATGCTATGGCAGGCATGTTTGCGGCTATTTATGACCATACGGATGCAGGTGAACTCTATATCGAATATATGGGATTTCCTGCACTCCAGTTCTACGAAAACGGAGTGATAACCGAAAGTGTTTCCCATAATCAGGGATTTGCCGGAAATTTCTGGCCGTATTCCCTGAGCGTATACGATGAGGCTATCGACCGTTACGTTACAGAAGCCTATGTGGACGCTATGGACAAGCAGCTTATCACACAGAGGAACGAAAATGCTGATGACGTCATAGAGTATCCGGAATACGCGGATACCAGCAAGAGTGGATTTGTCTACTACATCCGCGAAAGTGACGGAGCAGGCGGCTTTGAAGAAGAGACTGATCCTGTGGACGTCACAGAATATGAAAAGTGGCGCAGACAGTATATACAGTCTGAGTCGGATCAGACAGCTGTTAGTTTCTTTGATCTGACAGAGGAGAACATCGCATTTGTAGATGGCTATTCATTTGATGAGAACGCTGCTCTTGAGCATGAGAAATACTATTCGGACGACGCGAAATGGCAGGCGGCATATTCTGAAAAGCTGCTCGAAGTATGCGGTGAGGCTGAGGATTTTGCAGGATTCTCGATATATGACATCACAGGCGACGGCATACCGGAAATGATCTATTCCACTGCCGGTTTCCATGTATCATCTTGCGAGATCTACACTATGGAGAATGATGAGCTCAAACATATCGGAACAGCCGGCGTCTACGGAACTATCGTCTATGACAACGAAAAGGATCAGATACTGGTCCATGATGTGCACATGGGATATGAGTATGGTTCTAATTACGTTATTAAGGACGGCAAGCTGGAAGAGGTGTTCTCATATTATACCAACCGCAATGCTGTCATGGATGCGACGCAGGAGCCGCTCGTTTATCAGATAAACAACAAGGATGTGACTGCTGAAGAATTCGAAAGCAGTCTCAAGGCAAACTGCGGCAGCCTTCAGACTACACTCGGCAACACAGAAGAACTTAACACATCAAATGCAATTCGCGTCTCTTCAGGAGACTGCGATCTGCCGGAAACAATTTATGTAAATTAAAGGAGAATAAAAATGGACGTTATCGAACTTACAAGAGAGCTGGGAAAGGCTATCCAGCAGGATGACAGATATATCGCCTATACACTTGCAAAGCAGGTGAACGATGAGGACACTGAACTCAACGCTGATATCGACAAGTTCAGCGCACTCAGGACTGAGCTTAACAAGGTGATGAGCGCAGAAGTCACAGCGGATCAGACAGATAAGCTCAAAGAACTGGATGAGAATATAAAGGCGACATATCAGAAGATCATGAGCAATAAGAATATGATAGTTTTTCAGGCAGCTCAGAAGGCTCTTGAAGATCTCATAAGCAACGTGAACCAGATCATCTCGCTCTGTGCAAACGGGGAGGATCCGGATACATGCCAGCCTGCCACATCTGCATGTTCAGGCTCATGCGCCACATGCGGCGGATGCGGCTGATAAATGATTAATTATTCTGTATGAAAGGAGCATAAGCACATGGAAGTAGACAGGAGTAAGATATCTCCGATGATGCAGCAGTATTTTGAAGTAAAGGACAAGTATGCCGACTGCATACTGTTCTTTCGTCTCGGAGATTTTTACGAGATGTTCTTTGATGATGCGGTAGTCGTTTCAAAGGCACTTGAACTGACACTGACAGGACGCGACTGCGGACTTGAAGAGCGTGCGCCTATGTGCGGAGTTCCGTACCATGCGGCTGACATGTACATCAAGAAGCTCATTGATCTGGGCTTCCGTGTTGCCGTATGTGAGCAGCTGACAGATCCGGCAGAGACCAAGGGCATAGTCGTAAGAGACGTTATCCGCGTCGTGACGCCCGGAACTCTGACGGACAGCAGTATGCTCGATGACGGCAGTAACAACTATATATGCAGTATATACTACGATGAAGACACCGGAGAATGTGCAGTTGCAGCGGCAGATATTTCCACGGGAGAAGCTGCGCTGAACGTTTTCAGCGGCAAGGATATGGAAGCAGGAGTTATAAATGAACTCAGCCGCTTCCGTCCTGCGGAAGTAATATTCCCCGAGAGTTTCCTGTCACTTAAAACTGTTGCGGAGTTCATAAAGCTGCGTCTGAAATGCGCAGTCACTCTCCGCGATACGGGATGCTTTTCGCCGGCAGGGCACAGGGACTCTGTTGCTCAGGTCTTCGGATCAGGCTCGGTCACTGAACTCGGTATAAGCGAAGATGGTGCAGACTGCTCGGCGGTATGCGGATTGTTCGATTATATAAACGATACTCAGAAGACCTCGGTTTCGAGATTCACTTCTATAGACATCCTCAGCGGAGATTCCTTCATGGGACTTGACCTGAACGCACGAAGGAATCTTGAACTGGTGGAAACACTGCGCAGCAAGGAGAAGAAAGGCTCTCTGCTCTGGGTGCTTGATTCAACGAAAACGTCCATGGGACGCCGTCTGCTCAAAAGCTGGATAGAGCAGCCGCTGAAAAATCCTGCACGCATCATCGAGAGACTTGATGCAGTTGATGAACTTTACCGCAAGAGCGTTGTACTGAGTGAGATACGGGAACTCCTTGATAAGGTTTACGACCTTGAAAGGCTAATGACCAAGGTCATGTACAAGACTGCGAATCCCCGTGATCTCCGTTCGCTTTCTGCCACAGCACTTCAGCTGCCGTACATAAAGCAGGAACTGGAAAAGCTGTCCGGTTCAAAGCTGCTCAGCAGCTATAACAGTGACATCTCCACACTGGACGAGATAGTGAACCTTGTGGAGAACGCCATAATGGAAGAGCCGCCGATATCCGCGAAGGACGGCGGAGTCATCAAGGACGGCTTCAACGAGGAACTTGACGGTCTGCGGCACATCATGAACCACGGCAAGGATATCATCGAAGAGATAGAGCGCCGTGAACGTGAAGAGACCGGCATCAAGAACCTGAAAATAGGATTCAACCGGGTATTCGGCTACTATCTGGAAGTAACACGTTCATACTATGACCTGATACCGGAAGGCTGGATACGCAAGCAGACACTTGCAAACGCTGAGAGATTCATAACCGAAGAACTGAAAAATGCGGAGAATTCCATACTCGGAGCAAAGGACAAGGCTCTTAGTCTTGAAGCCGACATCTTCTCGGAAGTCAGGGACTTCCTTGCCACAAAACTGGAAACGGTACAAAAGACAGCATATTCAGTCGCGGCTGTGGATGTGCTCTGCTCATTTGCCGATGTATCGCTGAGGAACCAGTATGTAAAGCCGGAGATATCCATAGACGGTTCAATAGATATACACGGCGGCAGACATCCGGTAGTAGAACTTATGCTGACAGATGAGGTGTTCGTACCGAATGACCTCTACATAGACAACCGTTCGAGCAGGATGTCCATAATCACCGGACCTAATATGTCAGGTAAATCGACATACATGCGTCAGGCGGCACTTATAGTGCTGATGGCACAGATAGGCTGCTTTGTACCGGCAGATGCGGCAAAGATATCCATTGTTGACAAGATATTCACAAGAGTCGGAGCATCCGACGACCTTACTGCCGGACAGTCGACTTTCATGGTCGAGATGAGCGAGGTATCGGATATACTGAAAAACGCCACACATGACAGCCTTGTCATACTTGATGAAGTCGGACGCGGAACATCTACATTTGACGGCGTGAGCATCGCGAGGGCTGTTGCGGAATTCATATGCAGCAGCAAGAAACTCGGATGCAAGACTCTTTTTGCCACACATTACCATGAACTCATAGGGCTTGAAAACGAGCTTGAAGGCGTCAAGAATTACAGCATAGCCGTCAATAAGCACGGCGGAACTATACGTTTCCTGCGCAAGATAGTCCGCGGAGGAGTAGACGAGAGCTACGGTGTGGATGTGGCAAAGCTGGCAGGACTGCCTTCAAAGGTGGTGAGCCGTGCAAGAGAACTGCTGGAGGAAATGGAGAAAGCCCATGCTTCCGAGCGCAAACAGGATACATCCGACAGCTCAGGTCAGATCAGTTTCGGCACGGTCAGCCGCGAAGCTGCACTGGATATGCTTGAAAAGACAAATATAGACGAACTCACAGATGCGGAATGCCGCAGTCTGCTGAAGGATATGCTGGATATCATCCGGTAATAAGCATTTGACAGGAGGGATAACATGCCTGCATATTTTACAATGACGGTCGTATATGACCTGGATTTTCTCGATTATGACAGTCTGAAGATAACCCTGAAATATATGGAAGACGCCGGTATGACTTTCAGATCCGGTTACTGGACCTCAAAGGATGATACCTTTGATGAAATAGTGTACCACGATCAGAAACTTCTGGAAGGGGATTATGTTCCCGAGCCGGAGGATGATGTAAGGATAGGCTACAAGCAGATGCTCTTTGACTTCGGAGGCTTTTCGGAAGTCAGAGCAGCTGTAAGGAATCATGAGCCGGATGAAAAGAGCTACTGTATTGATATATATATACCGGAAGAAGAGATCTTCGAAGACGGTGAAGGCGGCAGCGTTTACCGCAAGGAAGCTGTGGACAGTCTCATCGCTCTTGCTAAGGGCATATGGCTCGATCCTGCTGTAAGAGCTATAGAGACTGAAACCGAATCAGGCAGCGGTGCAGTACCGGAGCAGGACATAATGGTCGGAAAACTGCCGGAAGCACATCCGTTTGCAGTGATCTCCGAGGTCCATGCGGCACGTCTTGAACTTTCGGGATTTGAGACAGAAGTATTATTCCCCGGCGGAGTAGTCATCAGGAAACAATAAGCAGCGTGACGGGAAACGTTCACAGGTATTATAGCTGAAAGGATAAACAATGGCACATATCAACGTACTCAGCAAAGAGATATCAGAGCTTATAGCTGCCGGAGAGGTGATCGAAAGACCTTCTTCGGTGGTCAAGGAACTGGTGGAGAATTCCATAGATTCCGGAGCGAGACACATAACCGTAGAGATAAAGAACGGCGGAGTCACATACATCCGCGTATCCGACGACGGATGCGGCATGTCATATGATGAAGTACCCACAGCTTTTCTGCGCCATGCGACGAGCAAGATAGCGGAAAAAGCAGATCTGGAGAACATACTCACCCTCGGTTTCCGCGGTGAGGCACTTGCTTCAGTATCGGCGGTATCGAGAGTTGAAGTGATGACGAAGCAGCGTTCGGAGATGTACGGTACCATGTACTGCATAGAAGGCGGGGAAACGGTATCGCACGAACAGAGCGGCTGCCCTGACGGAACGACGATAATCATACGCGATCTTTTCTACAATGTTCCGGCAAGGCGCAAATTCATGAAAAAAGACGTGACCGAAGCCAATGCTGTCAGCCAGATATTGCAGAAGATAACGATGTCTCACCCGGATATAGCTTTCAAGTTTATCCGTGACAACAAAGTCGAATTCAATTCCAGCGGTGACGGTGAGTTGTATTCTGCGGTCTATGCGGTATACGGCAGGGATTTTGCCCGGGACATGATGATCGTTGACCATGAATATCAGGGGATCCGCGTTACCGGTTTTTCCGGTAAACCGCTGTATTCCAGAGCAAACCGTTCGTTCCAGAATTTCTTTGTGAACGGAAGATATGTGCGTTCGAGACTCCTCTCCTCAGCACTGGAGAGCAGTTATACAAATATGATAATGACCGGCAAATTTCCGACATGCGTCCTTCTTATAGAGCTTTCACCGGCGGATATGGATGTCAATATACATCCGACAAAAGCTGAGGTCAGGTTCACGGATGAGAAGCGAGTTGTGGACGCTGTTTACTATGCGGTGAAGAACGCCATGGTGAAGAACGGGCTTGTATACGAATTCGAGCTGAAGCAGCACGATGACTGGACAAAACCGCCTGAGAAGCCGGATATGGGCATACAGAGCGAATTCATCTTCACTCCTGTTTCCGAGATAGCTGAAAAGGAGAAGGCGATGGCTGATCCGCTGCCTATACCAAAGAATGAGCCTGTCAGTGCAGCTCCGGCAGAGCATGTTCACCAGCAGTCAGGCGAGCCGGAAATAGCGGAAATCGGCGTATTCGAGGCTTATGAGCAGCCTGAAGCGCCGGCGGTGTCTGATGATGTGCAGACTGAGCAAGCCCCGGAAGTCCCGGCACCTGTGAGCATTCCGGAAACAAAGCCAGCCGAGCCGGAAGAAAAGGTTGAAGGCTTTCAGTATCTCAGCAGCCGCAGTTTTGAGGAAAGACATCTGCCGGAAGCCATACCTGCCGAAAACAGATCGGTGTGGACGGAAAAGCCGCGTGTGCGCGTGATCGGTGAGATATTCGGAGTATACATAATAGCCGAACTTGATGAAAAGACTATGATAATGATAGACAAGCATGCGGCACATGAGCGCATAATCTTTGAACGGCTCAGGAGCAGAAACTGCCGTCAGTACAGCCAGATGCTCATGACCGGCGTGAAAGTGCTGCTGACAGCGGACGAGTTCAGTGCCCTTGAAAGCAACACTGAACTGCTGGCTGATCTTGGATTTGAATTTGACTTTTCAGAACGCCCGTGCGCCACAGCGAAAGCCGTACCCACATTTATAATGGAGGCGGATATGGAGGAGATAATCGCGGAGATCGCGAACAATCTCAGGCTTTACCGCCACGATCCGCAGTCGCATCTGCTGGACGACATGCTCCATACAGTAGCATGCAAATCTGCGATACGAGGCAATGACAAGAACAGCATGGCTGAGATGCAGGCTCTCGCGGAAGAAGTCCTGCGTGATGAACGTATACGCCATTGTCCGCACGGCAGACCGGTGATGTTTACGGTCAGCAAGTCGAATATCGAGCATCAGTTCGGCAGAACATGAGCCGATCGGAAGGAGATACTGATTATGAGCATGGTTAAGCCCCGTATACTTGCAGTGGTCGGACCTACTGCTTCCGGAAAAACAGCTCTTGGAGTCGAACTTGCACGGCTCTATAACGGCGAAGTGGTATCGGCGGATTCCATGCAGATCTACAAGGGCATGGACATTGCATCTGCAAAGCCTGACGAAGCCGAGATGCAGGGGATACCGCATCATCTTATGAGTTCCCTTGACAGGGATACGGTGTTCAGTGCAGCAGACTATGTGAAGCTGGCAAAAGAGAAGATAGATGATATACTCAGCCGTGGAAAGCTGCCGGTGATCGTCGGAGGAACAGGGCTATATATAGATTCTCTTCTTGATAATGTGCGCTTTTCAGAGGGCGGAAGCGACGAGGCATACCGTGCGGAACTGTATGATTTTGCGGCTGAAAACGGAAACGAGGCACTGCATGCACGTCTTGCAGAAACTGATCCTGAGGCGGCAGAGAATATACATCCTAATAATCTCGTGCGTGTAGTGCGGGCACTGGAAGTATGCCATATAACCGGAAGACGATTCAGCGAACTGAAAGCCGAGAGCCGAACGGAGGAAAGTCCCTATGATCCGCTCATCATCGGACTGAACTATGCAGACCGCAGTGTTCTCTACGCCCGGATAAATGCCCGAGTGGACGAAATGGTGAAAGCCGGACTGGTGGAAGAAGCGCGTGAACTCTGGCAGCAGAGCGGCATGCGGACAGCAGCGAACGCCATAGGCTACAAGGAACTTATCCCATATTTTGAAGGAAACATGTTGCTTGATGACTGTATAGACAAGATCAAACAGGAAACGCGCCGCTATGCAAAACGGCAGTTGACGTGGTTTAGAAAAAATGAGCGCATTAAGTGGATTATTTTGGATGAATTCAATAAAAAAACAGAAATTTTAGAAAAATCTCAAAAATGTATAGCAAATTTTTGGAATATATGATATAATGTATTGTGTGTATTTCTATTCAGAAGACGCACGATACAAAAATATACATTATCCGGCACGTGCCGGTAATATTAAAAGACAGGAGAATGTGTATGAACAAGACTATCAATTTACAGGACGTATTTCTCAACCAGTGCAGAAAAGACAGGATACTCGTAACAATAATCCTCACCAACGGTTTCCAGTTCAAGGGCATGGTAAGAGGCTTTGACAGCTATGTCGCTATTTTTGACTGCGACGGAAAGCAGCAGCTTGTGTACAAGCATGCTATCTCCACAATAATCCCGGCAAGATCTGTTTCTATACTTGACGCGGCTGATAAAGGCGAATAAGGTGACTGCTTATGCGCTTTACCAGATCGGAGAGCAGTCTGCTGGTGAAGGTGCTGAGGAACACAGTACTTGTACTGTTCCTGATAATTTTTGTAAGCATCGTTTATAATTTCCGGAACAACGAAAGTGCTACAGAGACAGCTCTTATCGCAGAAGCCAAGGCTTCGGTGGAGTTCCGGGGCGTTTTTATCCGTGACGAGCAGCCGGTGACATATACCGGAAAAGGCGTCCTCAGCTACAATGTGGAGGACGGCGGAAAAGTCGGCAGCGGCAGTCTGATCGCATCTGTGTACGCTGATGAATCACAGATCGACCGCAACCGTGAGATCAAGAAACTGGAAAAGGAACTTGATATACTCGAGAAGATACAGAACCCGGGTACGCGCGAATCAGCGCAGCCTTCTGATCTTGCGGCGAGCATCGAGGAAAACTACCGCAGTCTTATGCTGAGCCGGGATATGAACGACAAAGCAGCGCTCATGAACACAATGGACACACTGCTTGTCCAGATGAGCACTTACCAGATCATCACTAATGAGGTGGAGGATTTCAGTGCTCAGATAAACGATATCAATATGCGCCTGGATCAGCTTAAACAGGAGCATGTTGAGCCCACAGAGCAGAAGAAATCGGATCGCTCTGCTTACTTTATAAGCTACTGCGACGGCTATGAAGATAAGCTTTCAAGCGCTAATCTTGATACTATAACCGCGGATCAGCTTGAAGAAGTTGAGGACAAGCGTACCGAAGACAACACTCTCGTGGGAAAACTCGTGGACGGCTACTGCTGGTATCTTGCAGGAGTAGTTGACAATTCACGCAAAGAATATGTGATAGGTTCAAGAGTCAAGCTGAGGCTTGAATCATCTACCGAGATATACGACGTTACGATACACGATGTCCGCGACGACGGAGATCCTTCGCACAGCGTCATAATCCTTTCAGGCACACGTTTCGGCAGTGATATCGTACAGCACAGGACGGAGAACGTGGAACTGATACTCGGTAATTTCAGAGGACTCAGAGTTCCCCGTGAGGCTATACGATTCGTTACACTGAAAGATGATAACACCGAAGACAGCACAGACAGCGAGGTTCCTGCATCGACAGAAGCATCGACACCGTGGAAGGGCGTTTACATCAAGAAGGGCGAGCAGCCTGAATTCAAAAAGATAGATGTTATCTATGAGGGCAGTGATTATGTCCTTTCGGAGATACATGAGGAAGATACCTCGTACCTCCAGCTTTATGATGATATAATGATTGAAGGTGTTGACTAAATTGGATAATGACTTCGGTTATATTAGTGAAAATCTGCATATAATAAGGGAAAAGATCGCAGAAGCGATCGGAGACAGCGGCAGAAAAGTCCGCATTATGGCAGTGACCAAGACTGTTGCTCCTGAAGCTGTGAACTATGCAGTTTCACAGGGAATAGACCTCCTTGGCGAGAATCGCGTCCAGGAGTATCTTTCAAAGGCGGAGCAATACGACAAGACTGCCGAAGTCCATTTTATCGGACATCTCCAGACCAATAAAGTCAAATACATAATTGACACAGTGAGCATGATACAGTCCGTTGACAGCCTGAAGCTGGCGAATGAGATAGACCGTCTTGCAAGAGCAAGAGGAAAGGTCATGGACGTGCTCTGTGAGGTCAATATAGGCGGAGAAGGATCGAAAAGCGGCACAGCACCTGCTGAGACGCGGGATCTGCTTTGCCGTATAAATGAACTCGAAGGACTGAGGCTGAGAGGTCTTATGACTATACCGCCTCCGTCTGACAGCGATGTTTTTCTTGGCAGGATGAAGGAACTGTACGACAGACTTTCGGAGGAATTCACCATGGACACGCTCTCTATGGGCATGACACATGATTACGCCGAAGCAGTCAGATACGGTTCTGATCTTGTACGCATCGGCACAGGCCTCTTCGGCGCAAGAGACTACAGTAAGTGAACCTTCCGGTGCATTCCGGAACAGCGTAAACGTTCCGCAGCTGACCGCATGGCTGAGGCAGACGTGATAAATAAAAATATAAAAATGCGGAGATCGGAGTATAAAAATGAAACTTTTTGAGAACATCAAGGAATTCTTCTTCGCTCCTGAGGACGACGACGATCAGGCAGATATGCCTGTCTCAGCTGCACACAGCAAGCCTGAAAGAGGCTTCCAGTCAATGGACAACGACGATCAGCCGATGAGTGAAGCTCCTGTCGGCGGAGGCAGAAGAAACAAGGTCGTAAATATCCAGACCACAGCTCAGCTCCAGGTCGTTCTGGTAAAGCCTTCAGCTTTCACAGACGCAAAGCAGATAGCAGATCATCTTATTGCAAAGAAAACTGTTGTCCTCAATCTTGAGACAGCTTCTCCTGAGAACAAGAGAAGGATCATAGATTTCCTTGTGGGCGTTGCATATGCAAACGGCGGAAGCCTCAAGCCCGTAGCTAATCTGACATATATCATCACTCCTTACAACGTAGGCTTCATCGGAGAAGACCTCGTTGGAGAACTGGAGAACAACGGCGTATTTATCTGATGAATAATGCCGAGGACAAGCTCTTTGCTGCAAGACTTGACGATATGGTCAGCCTTTGCGGCAGGGACTGCTCCGCTCAGTTTTCAAACTTTCTTGATGAGAGACAGTGCGCGGCTGCTGAGGCGTGGTGTTCACGCAATGCCGGAGGACTGAAGTACCGGCTCTGGGGCGGATTTGAAGAAGCACGCCGCAGGATGCTTGCCGTTTATCCTGATTACTGCGAAGATTATATACTCGAAGAATACCCAATGAAATGTCTTACTTTTACCTACAGGAAAGAAGACGTTCTTACTCACCGGGATTTTCTCGGTACATTCATGGGCATGAAGCTCAAGCGTGAGACTATCGGGGACATAGTCGTTGGCGAAGGTATGGCACAGGTGATAGCTTCGGAAGTGGCTGCAAGGCATATTGCCGGCACTGTTTCAAAGATCGGAAAAGTCGGAGTAAAAGTAACGGATGATGCCGCGTTCTCAATGGAGATAAGGCAGGAATTCCAGGTTATCAGCGGTACGGTCGCTTCTATGCGGCTGGACTGCATCGTTGGTCTCGCCGCAAAGGTGAGCCGCGAAAATGCCGCAAAGCTCATACGCTCTGAGAGAGTGGATATAAACCATTTCACTGTGACTTCCCTTTCAGCCGAACTGAAAGAAGGAGACGTGATCTCGGTCAGGGGCAGCGGCAGGTTCATTCTGGCGGGTATCGACGGTCAGACCAAAAAAGGCCGCATACACATAAATCTTCGTAAATATATTTAGAGGTGGATTAAAATGATTACTTCAAAAGACGTAAGAAATAAGCGATTTGAAAAAGCTGCTTTTGGTTATAAGCAGGAGGAGATAGATGAATTCCTCTCACAGCTCGAAGCGGAGCTCGACGAGATGGAGCGCGAGCGTGCTGAAGCTAACAACAAGATACAGATCCTTGCAGACAAGGTAAGGGAATATATGAAGGACGAGGATGCTCTCAAGGATGCACTTCTCGGTGCTCAGAAGCAGGGACATCAGGTGATCAATGAGGCTAACGAGAAGGCTGAGCAGATCATTGCTGAGGCGCAGGCAAAGGCTGAAGCTCTCGAGGACGAGGCTGTACGTCAGCATGCAGAGACAATGGAGCGCAACCGCGAGGAGATCGCCCGTGAGAAGGAAGCTCTCATAGAGGCACAGCAGCAGGTAGCTGACTTCAAGAAGAGCCTCTTTGATATGTACAAGAGCCACCTTGAACTCATTTCCTCCATGCCCGAGTCTTTTGACGATCAGGGCAGCTCTGAGCCTGAAACAGCAGAGGAGATCGCAGCTGCAATAGCTTCTGAATGATCTGTCACTTCACCGTATCTGCGGTGAAATGTCGTGATATAATGCGAAAGGTATACTGATCTGTTCCCTTGATACCGGGGATCAATAAGCTTGAAAGGAGGAGCTTGCGCAGAAGCGCATGCTCGCGTGAAAATGGCACAGGATTATAACGCTACGTTGAATTTACCAAAAACAGAATTCCCTATGAGGGGAAATCTGCCTAAGAGAGAACCTGAAACTCTTGAAAAATGGGAGAGCGGCAGACTCTATTACAAGATGATCGAAAAGAATAAGGGCAAGAAGCCCTATATCCTTCATGACGGACCTCCGTATGCCAACGGTGAGATCCACCTTGGTCATGCTCTCAACAAGTCTCTCAAGGATTTCATTGTCAAGTATAAGAATATGACCGGATTCTGTGCTCCTTACGTTCCGGGCTGGGACACTCACGGCCTTCCTATCGAGCTGAAAGCAATGAAGGCTATCGGCGTTGAGAACGGAGCTATACCTCCGACAGAACTCAGAAAGCACTGCCGTGAATACGCTATGACTCAGGTCGCAAATCAGATGAAGGGCTTCAAGAGGCTCGGCTCACTGGGCGACTATGACTATCCCTACCTCACACTCCGTCCTGAGTATGAAGCAAAGCAGGTCGAGGTATTCGGTTCAATGGCAAAGAAGGGCTATATGTACAAGGGACTCAAGCCTGTTTACTGGTGTCCTGACTGTAATACTGCCCTTGCAGAAGCTGAGATCGAGTATTCCAACGATCCCTGCTACTCTATCTATGTAAAGTTCAACGTTACCGATGACAAGGGCATCTTCACCGGTCTCGGACTTGACCTTTCCAAGATATACTTCGTTATCTGGACCACAACTACATGGACTATCCCCGGAAATCTGGCTATCTGCCTCGGACCGGAGTACAACTATACACTCGTTCACGTTGGTGACGAGTACTATGTAATGGCTGAAGAGCTTGTAAAGACCACTATGGAGACTGCCGGTATAACTGACTATACCACAGAGCACATCTTCACAGGTGCCGAGCTTGAAGGCATGAAGACAAAGCATCCTCTCTATGACCGTCCGTCACCGATAATCGTCGGCGACCACGTTACACTTGAATCCGGTACAGGCTGCGTACATACCGCTCCCGGATACGGTGTCGAGGACTTTGAGGTATGCAAGAATTATGATGATATCGGCATAATCGTATGTGTTGATTCCAAGGGCAGACAGACTGCTGAGGCAGGCGAGTTCGAGGGAATGGACACAGACGAGGCAAACAAGGCTATCGCTGCCAAGCTCACAGAGCTGGGCGCAATGCTGGCAACACAGAAGATCGTCCACCAGTATCCTCACTGCTGGCGCTGCAACAGCCCGATAATCTATCGTGCAACAGAGCAGTGGTTCTGTTCAGTGAACGGCTTCAAGGATGAGGCGATAAAGGCTATCGAAGGCGTTCAGTGGATCCCTGAATGGGGCGAAGACCGCATCAAGGGCATGGTACGCGACAGAAGCGACTGGTGCATCTCACGTCAGAGAACATGGGGCGTTCCGATACCTGTAGTATACTGCAAGGACTGCGGAAAGCCGATATGCAATGACGAGACTATAGCTGCTATCGCTGACCTGTTCCGCAAGGAAGGTTCAGACGCATGGTGGACAAAGGATACAAGCGAATTCATCCCTTCATCCGTCAAGTGCGAATGCGGCTGCGGCGAATTCACAAAGGAATACGACATCATGGATGTATGGTTCGACAGCGGCGTATCCCATACTTCTGTAATGGAAGGCGACGACTTCCCGAGCCTCTCATGGCCGGCTGATCTTTACCTTGAAGGTGCAGACCAGTACCGCGGCTGGTTCCAGTCTTCACTCCTCACATCAGTAGTATACAAGGGCGGATCTCCGTACAAGGCAGTATGCACACACGGCTGGGTAGTTGACGGCGAGGGCAAGACCATGCACAAGTCTCTCGGAAACGGTATCGCTCCCAGTGAGATAACAGACCAGTACGGTGCAGATATACTTCGTCTCTGGGTAGCATCATCTGACTACCACAGCGATATCCGTATATCCAAGCCCATACTGAGCCAGCTTTCTGATGCTTACAAGAAGATCAGAAATACTGCGCGTTTCATTCTCGGCAACCTCGGAAACGGCAGCGGATTTGATCCCGACAAGGACAGCGTATCCGATGACAAGCTCACAGAACTCGATAAATGGGCTCTCATGAAGCTTGACACACTTATAGACAAGGTCAAGGAAGGCTACGAAGCATTTGACTTCCACATCGCTTTCCATGCTATACACAACTTCTGCGTAATAGATATGTCCAACTTCTATCTTGATATCATCAAGGACAGGCTCTATTGTGAGAAGGAGGATTCAGAGCTCCGCCGTGCAGCTCAGACCACGATGTATCGTATCCTCAGCGCACTTGCAAGACTCTCTGCACCTATAATCTCATTCACTGCTGAGGAGATATGGCAGTTCATGCCACACACAGCAGGCGATGATACAGAGAGCGTATTCCTGAATCAGATGCCCGGAAAGTCTGGTATTGAGTTCAGCAGTGAATTCAACGAAAAGTGGGATTTCATCTACAATGCACGCCTCTCTGCAAACAAGGTGCTTGAGGACGCAAGAAATGCCAAGACGATAGGAAAGTCACTTGAAGCCAAGATAATCATCAGAAGCAGTGACGCTGAGTTTGACCGTTACAGCGAACTGGCAGATCAGCTTTCAGAAATAATGATCGTTTCAGCTGTTGAGGTCGAGAGATCCGGCGCTGAGACAATTTATGAAGTTGCAAAGGCTGAAGGCGAGAAGTGTGAGCGCTGCTGGTGCTATTCCAAGTATGTAGGAACAAATCATGAGCATCCCACACTCTGCGAGAGATGTGCGATAGCTGTTACAGTATAATCAGTACTATATGCCTGCTGTCTTAATGGCAGCAGGCTGCATTTTTGAGTTACCATTTCGCTGCTGATGAAACGGCGTACATCCCGTAGGCATGATCTGAGGCAGCAACACTGCAAATGAATGGAAGGGATAAACATTTGGCATTACCGATAACTCTTATAGCGGCAATAATTGCTCTGATCGGAGCAGATCAGGGTGTAAAATACTGGGCTGTCCATTCACTGAAACCCAAGGGCAGCATGGAATTCATCCACTTCGGCGATTTTCACATACTTGATCTGACGTATGTGGAGAATGACGGCGCTATCTTTGGAAGCATGAGCGGACAGAGGTGGTTCCTTATCGGCTTCACATCGCTGGTGATAATCGCAGGCATATACGTCATGTTCCGCCTGATGCGGAGGTCGAGAGTGCTGACAAGTGCGATACTCCTGTTCATAGCAGGAGGCATAGGCAACCTTATCGACCGTATCAGACAGGGATATGTGGTTGATATGTTTGAGATAAAGCTTTTCAAGTTTGCAGTTTTCAACGTTGCGGATATATGCGTGACAGTTGCATTCGCACTTCTCATTATCTACGGCATATTCATTGATCCGAAGATAGAGAAAGCAAAGAAAGCGGCAGCTGAGACGGAGAACGGAAGCAATGAGTGATACTGTGATACTCACTGCAAGCGAAAGCGATGCAGGCAGCCGTATTGACAAGTACATCTCTGACAACATCTCCGAACTTACTCGTTCAGCAGTCCAGACGCTCATATCAAAAGGCATGGTGCTTGCAGGCGGAAGTCCTGTCCCGAAGAACTATAAACTCAGGGGACACGAGGAGATCACAGTGGAGATACCCGAACCGCAGCCTATGGATGCGGTCCCAGAGGACATACCGCTTGATATAGTTTATGAAGATGACGATCTGCTTGTGGTGAACAAGCCGAAGGGCATGGTAGTGCATCCGGCACACGGTAATTATACCGGCACACTGGTGAATGCACTGCTGCATCACTGCGGCAGCAGCCTTTCAGGCATCAACGGCGTGATACGTCCCGGCATAGTCCACCGCATAGACAAGAACACCAGCGGTTTGCTGATCGTTGCCAAAAACGACGCATCGCACCTGAAACTGGCGGAACAGATAAAAGCCCATAGTTTCACGAGGGAGTACGAGGCTGTAGCCTGTGGCTCCTTTAAAGAAACAGAAGGAACGATAGATGCTCCTATCGGAAGGCATAAGACCGACAGGAAAAAGATGTGTGTCACGAATGAGAATTCAAGGAACGCAGTGACACATTATGAAGTAATACGTCAGTATGGCGGATATGCGCATCTTCGTCTCAGGCTTGAGACCGGCCGTACCCACCAGATACGAGTGCATCTTTCATATATCGGACATCCAGTCCTTGGAGATGACGTATACGGAAAGCCGTACAAAGGATTAGAGGGACAGTGCCTCCATGCCCGCAGGATAGGGTTCATACATCCGTCTACGGGAGAGTATATGGAATTCAGCAGCGAATTGCCGGAGTACTTCGTTTCTGTACTGAACAAGCTTGAAAAGATGTAGGTGAGATGAATGTTTGAAAAAATATCCAGAGTGATCGTGCTCAGTGACATGGACGGAACTCTGCTCGACTCGCAGAAACGCATCTCCGATACCGATCGAGAGGCGATAAAGCGCTTTACCGAGCTTGGTGGGCATTTTTCAGTGGCAACGGGAAGAACGATACAGTCCTTTGAGCAGTACCGGGCAATGATAGATCTCCCTGATCCCGTGATAATGTACAACGGAGCAGCGATCCACGATTATACGGCTGGAAAGACGCTCTATACGCACCCGCTGCCTGATGAGGCGAAGGCGATATCTGTCAGCATACTTGATGCGATGCCGGATGCCGGCGGAGAGGTGCTGAAAACTGACGGTACATACGTCTTCAGGAACAACGATTATCAGAAGCTGCATACCAAGCTTTGCGATATAATCCCGGAATACACTGAGCTTCCGGATATCGAAGACGGCGGCTGGCTGAAGGTGCTGTTCGCGATGGCACCGGAGGCTATAGACTTCCTGGAAGTATTTGTCAGACAGCAAGGCTACAAGGGAGTTGACTTTGTAAAGTCGTCGGAGATATTCTATGAGATGCTGCCGGAAGGCGTGAGCAAGGGCTCAGCGCTGGCTAAATACCGTGAACTCCCGGGATTTGAAGGATTTACATTTGTATCCATAGGAGACTTTGATAACGATATCGAAATGATAAGAGAAGCAGACCTTGGAGCTTGTCCTGCAAATGCTGAGGACACTGTCAAGGCGGCAGCCGATCTTGTACTTGAAAAAACGAATAATGAAGGAGCAGTGGCTGAGCTGCTGGACTTTATTATAAAGAAATGCGGAATATGATAAGTACGACAGAACTGGAGGTGTGTAATGGGAAAACGAATATTTGCATACTGTACAGCAGTGATCGTGTGCTTTGGAATGCTTGCCGGCTGCGGCAGTGAAGAAGACAGCGGGAAAAGCAGCAAAGTGAGCAGTACAGCGAGCACGGAAACTGACGCAAAAACTTCTGAAACAGATGAAGGCATTGAAGGCTCAGTTGCCGAGACGGAGACTGAGACCGAACAAGAAACTGTGACGACCGAGCCGGAAACTGCTGCCGAAACAACGGAAACAGTGACAGAGGCACCTGCAACTGAACCTGCAACGGAGACCATATCCGTCAGCGGCTCATTTATCCCTGGCATGATAGGGATGCCGGCGTCTGAACTGATACAGATGTTTGGCGGCGAATTTGAAGCAGAGATCGTCTTTGGCGGCGTTTATGGCTTGCAGTTCAGTGAATTAGAAGATACATGGTTCTATATAGAGGATCACGGATTTGATGAGCTTTGCAGCGATTATTCCTATGGTGTCACCGATGAGCTCAAAGAAGCGATAGCCTCTTCTGATGCACCTGTTGAACGTATAAACATGCGCAGTGGCAAGCTGGATGATTTCAGCATCGGCATGAGCTACAATGAATGCGCGGATTTTATCGGTGATTTTCCTGTAATGGGCAGCGATAACGGCGAATATATCAACGGAGATCTTTCCTCGTTCTGTTATGCTTACTTCCATACCGGAGGCTACGTTATCGAACTCCACTTTGACTGTGATAATCAGCTTGGATACGATGCTAATACCGGAGCATTTTTGAGAGATGACACGCCGGATATAGCTGCTGATGTCATAAAGAAGTATGATCCGCTGCTCCAGACTATCTGTATCAAGCCTTTCAGACAAATCGACAGTTCGAAGATCAAAGAGATCGGGGCGAGTTCGTATCTTGATCCCATAGAAGACGGCTCATATACTCATACATACGGTCCGTCACATCTGATAGATTATAGTCTGGCGAGCTGCTGGTGTGAGAATGCACCGGGCAGCGGCGAAGGAGAATATGTGGACTTTACACTTGATGAAGGGACGGAAGTCCATTACGCAGTCATATACAATGGACTACTGGAAAATGAGCGCAGTTTCAATAACAACGGACGGGTTTCCAAGCTGAAGATCTATTCTGACGGTGATTATCCATATGATATGAGTTTTCTGCTTCCCACAGGATACAACAAGAATTATCCGAGAGCCATTCCCATGTATCAGCACGATACGAAATCGGTAAGATTTGAGGTAGTGGATGCGGTCAAAGGCGACAAATATGAAGACACCTGTATATCTGAGATAGTTCTCGGAATTACAGAGAACATAAGCTTTGAATAAATTATAAAACATAAACGGCGAACGCTGTTATGCTATAAAAATAACCGGAGGTAATTATGGACGCAAATAAGAAAAAGGAATTGCAGAAACTCGCCTGTAAGGTGAGAATGGGCGTTATTGAGGGCACATACAATGCCAAGTCGGGACATCCCGGCGGCTCCCTCTCTATAGCCGACACACTGACATATCTCTACTTTGACAAGATGAATGTCGACGCAAAAGCTCCAGAAGATCCTGACAGAGACCGTTTTGTCCTTTCAAAGGGACATACAGCACCGGCTCTGTACTCAGTGCTTGCACAGAAAGGCTATTTTTCTGAAGACGAACTGAAGTCTCTCCGCCACATCGGAGCACTTCTTCAGGGACATCCTTGCATCCACATCCCCGGTGTAGATATGTCCAGCGGTTCACTCGGACAGGGCATCTCTGCTGCTGCCGGAATGGCACTTGCAGGCAAGATCGACGGAAAGAACTACAAGGTATACACCATACTCGGAGACGGCGAGATCGAAGAGGGACAGGTATGGGAAGCTGCCATGTTCTCAGCCCACTATAAGCTGGACAACCTTGTAGCTGTAGTTGACAATAACGGCTTACAGATCGACGGACCGATATCAGAGGTATGCTCACCGTACCCGATAACTGACAAGTTTGAAGCATTCGGCTGGCATGTTATCACTATCGACGCTCATGATTTTGATGATATCGAGCGTGCATTTGCTGAGGCAGACACTGTTAAGGGCAAGCCCGTAGCAATAATCCAGAAGTCCGTAAAGGGCAAGGGCGTATCATTCATGGAAGGTCAGGTCGGCTGGCACGGCACAGCTCCCAACAAAGAGCAGTACGATCAGGCTATGGCAGAGCTCACAGCACAGTTGAAGGAATTGGAGGACTAAGAATATGGCAGACGTAATCAAAAAGGCTACCAGAGAAAGCTATGGCGAGGCACTGAGAGACCTTGCCGGTGAATACAAGGATCTCGTTGTTCTCGACGCTGATCTTGCAGCAGCTACAAAGACAGGCATATTCAAAAAGTCGAATCCTGACCGTTTCTTTGACTGCGGTATTGCAGAAGCAAACATGATGGGCGCAGCAGCAGGTCTTGCAGCATGTGGAAAGATACCTTTTGCCAGCACATTTGCAATGTTTGCAGCCGGAAGAGCGTACGAGATAGTGAGAAACTCCATAGGCTATCCTCACCTCAACGTAAAGATCGGCGCAACACATGCAGGCATATCTGTAGGTGAAGACGGAGCAACACATCAGTGCAACGAGGATATAGCTCTTATGAGGACTATCCCCGGAATGACAATAATCAATCCTTCAGACGATGTTGAGGCAAAGGCAGCAGTCAGAGCGGCTATCGAACACGTCGGACCGGTCTACATGCGTTTCGGCAGACTGGCTGTGCCGGTAATAAATGACGCAGCAACATACAAGTTCGAACTCGGCAAGGGCGTAGTCCTCAGAGAAGGCAGCGATGTAACCATAGTTGCTACAGGTCTTATGGTGAATGAGGCTGTTGAGGCAGCAAAGGCACTTGAAGCTGAGGGCATATCAGCAAGAGTAGTGAACATCCATACTATCAAGCCTCTTGATAAGGAACTCATCTGCAAGTGCGCAAAGGAGACAGGGCTCATCGTCACAGCAGAGGAGCACAGCATCATCGGCGGACTCGGCTCAGCAGTAGCAGAAGCAGTTACAGAATGCTGCCCTGTAAGAGTAGTGAAGATCGGCGTGAACGACGAATTCGGCCACTCCGGTCCTGCTGTTGATCTTCTGAAGGAGTTCGGACTCTCAGCTGAAAACATCGTAAAGACTGTAAAAGAAGCAGTTAAGAATAAGTGATAAAACCTTTAAAAAGTGCTTGACAAACTATCCGGTTTGTGATATAATAATCAAGTATCGTGCGAAAGCATGAACATATTATCCTTGCCCATAGTAAGTTGTGGGCATAGTCCAGAAGGAGGTGTACTAAATGGCAAAGGTATCCGCTAAGTATGAAGTAATGGTCGTATTCAGCCTCAAGAACGGCGAGGAGCCTATGAAGGCTCTCATCCAGAAGTTCAAGGAGAGAATCGAGCGTCACGCCGAAGCTGTTGAAGTCAACGAGGATTGGGGTAAGCGCAAGCTTGCATATCCTATCGAGGACGAGACAGAGGGCTACTATGTGATCTACACATTCCAGAGCGCTCCGGAGTATCCTGCTGAGCTTTCAAGACGTCTGAATATTGCTGACGGTATTCTTCGTTCACTCGTAACAGTTGTTGAATAATTCGTGCTTCATTATTTTAAGGAGAATGTCTGATGAATAAGGTTATATTAGTTGGCAGACTTACAGCAGATCCTGTACTGAGACAGACACCCAGCGGTGTTGCTTCATGCAGATTCACAGTTGCTGTAGACAGAAGATTTACTGATAAGAATACCGGTGAGAGACAGGCTGATTTCATCACCTGCGTTGCCTGGAGACAGCAGGCGGAATTCGTTTCGCGCTACTTCAACAAGGGCAAGATGATCGGTATAGAAGGCAATCTGCGCACTGGCAGCTACACTGACAAGAACCATTCCGATGTAACTCATTACACCACTGAAGTATACGTTGATAACGTAGAATTCGTAGGCGGTAAGAATGACGGTGGAAACGGCGGCGGTTATCAGAACAATGGCGGCTATAACGGCGGCTATCAGAATAACGGCGGCGGTCAGAACTATAATAATTATCAGGCTGAACCCCAGCAGGCAGCTCCTCAGCAGCCTCAGAATAATGACATGTCATTCGGCAATCTGAGCGATTTTGAAGAGATCATCAGTGAAGGTGACGTACCGTTCTGATAACGGTAAAAAATCAATTACTTTATATGAATAGGAGGAAAAGTCATGGAAAAGGAAAGAAATTCTCGTCCGTCTAAGAAGCCTCGCAAGAAGGTTTGCATGTTCTGTGCTGACAGAATCGAGAAGATCGACTACAAGGATCTGGCAAAGCTCAGAAAGTGCATGACCGAAAGAGCAAAGATTCTTCCGAGACGTGTAACAGGTACTTGCGCTTATCATCAGCGTGAGCTCACAGTTGCAATAAAGAGAGCAAGACACATCGCACTTCTCCCTTACGTAAGCGACTGATCTATAGAATTCAAGGGAGGCGCACAGCCTCCCTTTTTGCATATCCGCATGTTTATGTATCCCCCAAGTCGGATGGGGGATAGTCCGGGTGCCCTACGGCATCTGAGAGCACACATGAACGTTTTTTAGTGGTGAGCGGTATCCAGAGCCAGATCGTCTTCTCTGCGGAAGAGGAGAGATATGCACCATACTGCTGAGATTGCCACAAGAATATAGACTGTTCTGCTTATGATACTTGCCGCGCCGCCAAAAAGCCATGCGACCATATCAAGTTCGAAAATACCGACCAGTCCCCAGTTTATTCCTCCGATTATCAGAAGAATAAGTGCGATCTTGTCCCACATATTGAGAACACCTCTCTTTATTCGGGAATTATAACGCTTGAAGCGTCTGGATATATTATTGCTTGAGATCATAAAAATATACAAAGATACGGGAGAAAAATATGGATACGAAAACAAAAATAATTCTTATAGTGATATGCGTATTACTGGTGCTGCTCATTATCGGATGTATAATGCGGCATTTCAACAAAGGAAACAGAAAAGGCAGAGCGGCAGAGAAAAAAGTTGCTTCCACCCTTAAAAAACTTGGAAAAGATGATAAGATCCGTATCATCAACAACGCATTTCTGCCGCTTTACAGAAAGACAGTGGAGATCGACCACCTTGTATTCGGCAGATTCGGTGTGCTTGTAGTTGAGACAAAGGGCATATCAGGAACGGTCAGCGGAAAAGGCAAGAAGCTGACACATAAGATAGGCTCAGTGACTCATAAGCTCTACAATCCACAGATGCAGAACAAAACTCACATCGACAATGTCATTCACCACCTGAAAAAGGGCGGATTTGAGAAAACTCCGGTCTACGGCGCAGTAGTGTTCACTGACAAGGACATAAAGCTGGAGACTCCGGATGTAGGAATGACGCTTGATGAGCTCAAAAGCTATTATGAAAATCTTTCAGACGCCGGATGCAATCAGGACGTGCTCTACCACTACTTCCAGGAGCTTGAGGTGAAGAATCCCATAAAGAAATTCTTCCACAGCTTCAGCAAGAAGGACTGGGACTGATACGCGAGTACATTGGCAAAACAAAAAGACTGCCGCATAAGCAGCAGTCTTTTATGTTTGCTATTTTTCAGACGCTATTACTTAACGATGAACTTATCAATGTCCTTGAGGAACTTGTCAGCATCGTCTGTGTGCGCATTGAGCTGGATGGGCTTGGAGAGGTCGAGGCTGAAAATACCCATAATTGACTTAGCGTCAACTGCGTATCTTCCGGAAACGAGATCAATATCGAAGTCGTAGCGCATAACGATATTAACGAATTCCTTTACGTCATTGATAGCCTGCAGATTAACTGTTGTCTTGGTCATGATTCTTACCTCCTGTTTCATTTGTCGAGTGTGTGGTGTTTTTTCTTGTTTATTTCTTCTTTTTGCGGTATGGCCTTACCGCAACTATATAATAACACTAATATTCCGCGTTGTCAAGCCGTTCGCGGCATTTTCGTCAAAACGTTATAATAGATTCACATTGAAACGGGAAGTTTTTATTGATTGCGCAGACTTATTTAGTGTGCATAAAATACCGTGTGAGTTTTTATGCAGTATGCACATGAAAAATTAGAGATGAAATTGTGATAATAAGGTGAAATATGTATAAAGTATATTTTATGACATTTGGCTGCAAGGTCAATCATTATGAGACTGACTGCATGAAGCAGCTTTTTCGTGAAAAGGGATTTTATGTCACTGATGCACCTGAAGGGGCTGATGCAGTCGTCATAAACTCCTGTACAGTCACGTCATCCGGTGACAGCAGAACGCTGACGGCACTGAGAAAAATGCGTGAAAGTCTGCCGGAGGCAGTAATAGTGCTTACCGGCTGTTATCCGCAGGCTTCGCCGGATGAGGCTTCCGGACTTGAAAGCGCGGATATAGTTACCGGCACGAAAAAAAGAAAAGCACTGCCGGATATGGTACTTTCGTTCATTGCAGACCACAGCAGGCGTGTCGAACTCAGCAGCTACAGTGCCGAGGACAGATTCGAGCCTCTTGTGTGCTCACGATTTGACGACAGTACCCGTGCATTCGTAAAGATACAGGACGGATGCGACAGATTCTGCTCATATTGTCTTATCCCTTTTGCACGCGGAAGACTGCGCTCGAAGCCGCTTGAACTTCTCAGGAAGGAAGCAGCTGAGATAGCAGCCGGCGGCATAAAGGAGATAGTGCTCTGCGGCATAAATCTCGCATTTTACCGCGACGGTGATGCGGATATGGCGGATGCTGCGAGAGTTTGCTCAGAGACGGAAGGGATAGTGAGAGTGAGACTGGGTTCTCTCGAACCTGAGATGATGACGGACGACATGCTTGCCAGACTTGCCTCTATTGAAGGCTTCTGTCCGCAGTTCCACCTTTCGCTCCAGAGCGGATGCACAAGAGTCCTGAAAGCGATGAACCGCAGATACACTGCCGATGAGTACCTTGCGCTGACAGAGCGCATACGCCGCTTTTTCCCGGAATGTTCCTTCACTACAGACGTTATGGTCGGTTTCCCCGGAGAGACCGATGATGACCATAGGGAATCTGTGAAATTCATTGACCGCGTAGGTTTCAGCAAGGTTCATGTTTTCAGGTATTCCCGCCGAAAGGGGACTGTGGCTGACAGGATGCCCAGTCAGGTCGCCGAAAGTGTGAAAACACTGCGCTGGAATGAAATGAACGAAGCGGCAGAGAAATCACGCAGGAAGTATCTGGAAAGTCTTGTGGGAAAGACGGTCCCGGTGCTGTTTGAGAGGGAGAATTCGCCGGATTTTCATCAGGGACATGCTCCTGACCATACGTTAATAAAAATTTCTCGAAAAAATCATAAAAAAAGTTTGCGTAATCAGATAATTAGTGTTATAATAGAAGAGTATAGTCACGATCACTGTTTTGGCAGACCGGTCTGTGACACTGACTATGATATCGATTGAGGACAGGGCGTTCTCAATTCATAATTTTCCCTGATCGGGAGATAGGAGACTTGATTTATGTCCGTATTCAGAATTTACGTTGAAAAGAAGCCGGAGTTTGCAGTTGAAGCACAGTCTGTGCTGAGCGATATCCGTACAGCGCTGAGGATCAGCCTTACGAATGTCCGCATACTCAACCGCTACGACGCTGATAAGATAAGTGAGGAGGACTTTGAAGCAGCTGTAAACACAGTATTCTCTGAGCCGGCAGTTGACGTTGTATACCGTGAAATGCCGAGAACAGGCGAAGGAGACCGTGTTTTCGCAGTAGAGTATCTTCCGGGACAGTTTGACCAGCGTGCAGACAGCTGTGAGCAGTGCATACAGCTTCTCCGTCAGGGCGAGCGCTGCCGTGTGAGAAACGCAAGAGTATACATACTTTCCGGCGTTATCACTGATGAAGAGTTTGAGACTATAAAGTCATATATGATAAACCCTGTTGAGAGCCGTGAGGCATCGCTTGAAACTGTAAAGACTCTCGATACCAACTATGATATCCCGACAACAGTAGAGGTGCTCGAAGGCTTCACACAGCTCAACGCATTTGGCCTCCATGCTTTCATAGACAAATTCGGACTTGCTATGGACTATGATGACATCAAGTTCTGCCAGGATTATTTCCGCAATGAAGAGCATCGTGATCCTACTATAACCGAGATCAGGATGATAGACACATATTGGTCAGACCACTGCCGTCATACCACATTCCTCACAAATGTAGAAAATGTGGATATCAATACTCCTTATATCAAGGAGACATATGATATGTATCTCAATGTCCGTGAAGAACTCGGCAGAACGGACAAGCCGGTAACTCTCATGGATATCGGAACTCTCGCTGCAAAGAAGCTCAAGGCGGACGGACTTCTTCCGGATCTTGATGAGTCAGAGGAGATCAATGCCTGCTCTGTAAAGATCAAGGTGGATATAGACGGCAAACTTGAAGACTGGATACTCATGTTCAAGAACGAGACACATAACCATCCGACAGAGATCGAACCTTTCGGTGGAGCTGCAACATGTCTTGGCGGAGCTATCCGCGATCCGCTTTCAGGACGTTCATATGTATATCAGGCAATGCGAGTAACAGGTGCGGCAAATCCGCTCGTGCCTGTTGAAGATACGATAAACGGCAAGCTTCCCCAGAGAAAGATCACTCTCGGAGCAGCCAACGGATACAGTTCTTACGGCAACCAGATAGGTCTTGCAACAGGACATGTAGCTGAGGTATATCACCCCGGTTATGTAGCAAAGAGAATGGAGATAGGCGCAGTAGTCGGTGCAGCTCCTGCTGAGAACATCCGCAGAGAGCGTCCTGTGCCCGGAGACATCGTCGTACTTCTCGGCGGAAAGACCGGACGCGACGGATGCGGCGGTGCAACAGGTTCTTCAAAGTCACATACACTTGAATCGCTGGAGACCTGCGGCGCAGAGGTACAGAAGGGTAATCCGCCTGAGGAGAGAAAACTCCAGAGACTGTTCCGCAATCCTGAAGTAACAAAGCTCATAAAGCGCTGCAACGATTTCGGTGCAGGCGGCGTATCAGTAGCTATAGGCGAACTCACAGACGGACTTGTTATCGACCTCAACGCAGTACCCAAGAAGTACGAAGGCCTTGACGGAACTGAGATAGCTATATCCGAATCACAGGAGAGAATGGCAGTAGTCATCGCTCCAGAGGATCTTGACAAATTCCTTGCTGAGGCACATAAGGAGAACCTTGAGGCAACACTCGTTGCAAACGTGGTTGAAGAGCCGCGTCTCAAGATGAACTGGAACGGCAATACGATCGTTGACCTTTCACGCGAGTTCCTGAACTCCAACGGCGCTCCCAAGTTCACAGACATAGAAGTTGAAGAGCCTGTTCTTCGCAGTGATGACGATGTTACTGACAGTGCCGAGTCATGGACCGAGCTCATGTCAAACCTCAATGTATGCTCGCAGAAGGGACTTATCGAGAAATTCGACTCGACTATCGGTGCAGGCACAGTACTTATGCCTTTCGGAGGCGTATATCAGATGTCTCCTTCACAGGCAATGGCTGCCAAGATACCGGTACTGGAAGGCGAGACAAATACCTGCTCACTCATGGGCTGGGGATACAATCCGGACATATCCGAGAAGTCGCCGTATCACGGTGCGATGCTCGCGGTAATAGAATCTATCGCCAAGGTAGTTGCTGCCGGCGGTTCATATAAGAAGTGCTGGCTCACATTCCAGGAATACTTTGAGAGAACCCAGAATGACGCACGCCGCTGGGGACAGCCCATGGCAGCTCTTCTCGGCGCATTCAAGGCACAGCTGGAACTTGGATGCGGTTCGATAGGCGGCAAGGACTCAATGTCGGGTACATTCGAGAACATCGACGTTCCTCCGACACTGGTTTCCTTTGCTGTATCGACTGCCAAGGCAGACAAGGTAGTTTCCACTGAATTCAAGGGTGCAGGCAGTCAGGTCATCCTCATCACACCTGAGTATGATGAGAACGGTCTGCCGGTATTCGAGAG
The DNA here is from genome assembly GCA_002373775.1 of Ruminococcus flavefaciens. Lineage (GTDB taxonomy): Bacteria > Bacillota > Clostridia > Oscillospirales > Ruminococcaceae > Ruminococcus > Ruminococcus flavefaciens_M. Next base: position 39,909 of record DFJW01000021.1, read on the forward strand.
CGTAAGAAAGTGCTATGAACAGGTAGAACAGATCATTGCCGACGACCGTGCAAGTGCAGTATGGACACTGGGTTACGGTGGAGTAGCAGAAGGTATCGCAAAGATGTGCTTCGGCAACAAGATAGGTTTCGAGTTCACATCCCGCGTATCTGCTGAGCTTCTGTTCAGACCTTGCTACGGTGCTTTCATAATCGAACTCAGCGGTGAGGCTGTAAAGGGAGAGGAAGTTATCGGACGCACTATCAGCGATTATAAGATCCTTAACCTGGATTATACTATCAGCCTTGACAATCTCCAGAGAGTATGGGAAGGAAAGCTTGAGCCTGTATTCCCGTGCCGCATAAAGACAACTGATGCAACACCTGAGACATACTCAGCTCCGAATACAGTAAAGCTTTCAGCATCTGCAAAGATCGCACAGCCGAGAGTCCTCATCCCCGTATTCCCGGGCACAAACTGCGAATATGACACAGCAAGAGCATTTGAAAAGGCTGGAGCAAAAGCTGAGGTAATGGTCATCAGGAACCTCTCAGCAGCTGATATCGAGGACAGTATCGACTGTTTCGAGCGCTCCATAAGAAACTCTCAGATCATCATGATACCCGGCGGATTCTCCGGCGGTGACGAGCCTGAGGGAAGCGGAAAGTTCATCACAGCATTCTTCCGCAATCCCAAGATCAAGGATGCAGTACATGACCTGCTCAAATACCGCGACGGACTTATGCTCGGTATCTGCAACGGTTTCCAGGCACTCATCAAGCTCGGACTCGTTCCCTTCGGCGAGATAGTTGACATGAAGGACGATTCACCGACGCTTACATTCAATACTATAAACCGCCACCAGAGCATGATGGTAAATACACGCATTGCTTCGAACAAGAGCCCGTGGCTCTATGGATGCGAAGTAGGAGATATCCACAGTATCGCCATCTCACACGGAGAGGGACGCTTTGTAGCTCCTGCAAGCCTTATACAGCAGCTTGCCAATAACGGACAGATAGCAACTCAGTACGTTGATCCTGACGGAAACCCGACAATGGATATCCGTTACAATCCCAACACATCTGTTGAAGCTATCGAGGGCATCACATCACCTGACGGACGTGTACTCGGTAAAATGGGACACTCCGAGCGTAAGGGCGGATACATCTGCAAGAATGTTCCCGGCGAAAAGGATCAGAAGATCTTCGAGTCCGGTGTGGCATACTTCAAGTAATAACAACGATATCGGCGGGCAGAAATGTCCGCCGTGTTCTTTTACAGCTAAAACATAGCTCGGCAGCGGCACCGGCTTTGTTAAAAATAGACAAATTGCAAAAAAATCGGTAAATCCGGCTAACAGGTACTTGAAAAATCATTTTGATAGTGATATAATAAATTCTGAACTGCGAAAGCAGAATTTTATAAAGGAGGTTTTTTAACAATGGCGTTAAAAAATCAGTATCTTATCGATCTTTTTGAATCAGTAAAGAAGAGAAATCCCGCAGAGCCCGAGTTCCTTCAGGCTGTTACTGAAGTACTTGAGACTCTTGAACCCGTTGCAGAAAAGAGACAGGATCTCATCGACGCAGGCGTTTTCGAGCGCATCGTTGAGCCTGAGAGACAGCTTATGTTCCGTGTACCGTGGGTTGACGACAACGGCAAGGTACAGGTAAACAGAGGTTTCCGTGTACAGTTCAACTCTGCAATCGGACCTTACAAGGGCGGTATCAGACTCCACCCTTCAGTAAATCTTGGTATCATCAAGTTCCTCGGTTTTGAGCAGATCTTCAAGAACAGCC
>DFJW01000021.1:41749-42076 GCA_002373775.1 Ruminococcus flavefaciens
GCAGATCTTCAAGAACAGCCTTACAACACTGCCTATGGGCGGCGGCAAGGGCGGCTCTGACTTTGATCCTAAGGGCAAGAGCGACGGAGAAGTTATGCGTTTCTGCCAGAGCTTCATGACTGAGCTTTCAAAGCACATCGGTGCTGACTGCGACGTTCCCGCTGGTGACATCGGAACAGGCGCAAGAGAGATCGGCTTCATGTTCGGTCAGTACAAGAGACTCCGCAACGAGTTCGTTGGCGTTCTCACAGGTAAGGGCCTTACATACGGCGGTTCACTCGCAAGAACAGAGGCTACAGGTTACGGTCTCTGCTACTTCACAAACGA
>DFJW01000039.1 GCA_002373775.1 Ruminococcus flavefaciens
GCTTTCTCTTCAGGTGTCAGTCCTTCTGCCTTTGACTTATGAGCAAGCTCGTTGATCCTGTCAAGTTTGATTTTTTCCATTACGTTTTTTCCTTCTCTTCTCATTAACTGTGCGGGCCTTTTATGGCCCGCACGGCAATGCTAACATATACAACTTGGCTAAATCAACTTATGTTGTTTATCACTCTTCTGCACATCCTCTTATATACCTCATCCGCAGCATAGATTATAAAATTCTTGCTTTTCGGTTTTCTTACAAAGATGTCCATCCTGTTGCATCCCGGGTTCCTGAGGTTATCTTCATATGCAGTATTTATAGCATTTCTTATGCTGTGCTCCACCGGGTCCTGCCTCTTTATTCCATATTTCATGGCGATAAGAGGATATACATCTGTTTTCATTCTTACATCATATCTTTCACGGTCGATAATGATTTTGATCGCATCGATCAGATAGGAATAGCCGTTGGTGCCGATATGTATGCCGAACTCATTGAGTACAGCTGTGCTGTTGTTCAGGAATTCGTAGTATTCCGCAATCTCTTCCCCGGAATGCCTGACTGTGGCATCGAGCCCGAACATGAAAAGACTGTTAGCATGAGCATTTTCTTTGTTGATATGGTACTTTCTCATACTAATCACCTCCTTATACAGTAATTAACTCCTTGATATTGTTGTAAACAGCATCTCCTATGCCGTTCACGGACTTTATGTCCTCTTTCTTTCTGAACTTCGTACTGCTCCTGTAATCGATTATTTTCTGAGCCTTGGCTTCTCCTATACCCGGCAGAGTCATGAGTTCTTCCTTATCTGCATAGTTGATGTTGATAAGTCCTCTTCCGGATGCTGCCTCCGCAGTTTCTGCAGCCTGAAATTCCGCTGATGTGCCGCTTGCTGAATCTGCTCCGCTGACGGAGTCTTCACCTGCTGCACCTGCAGAGCCCCCTTCATTTACAGCCTGCGGCCGGGCGGGTATGATTATCTTCTCCCCGTCTTCTACGAATTCAGCGCGGTTTATCGAGTCTGTGTCAGCATTGCTGATCAGACCTCCGGCCAGTTCAATGACTTCATACAGTCTTGTTCCGCTGCTTACGGTATATACGCCCGGTGTAACGACGGCCCCTCCTATGTCCACACATATCTCACCGGATGTGCTGCCCTCTGTGCCGTTGTCAACTGTTATGTCAGCTTTGCTGTTTTCATACAGCCGCATAGCAAGTGCAAGAAGCAGAATAAAAGCTATAAGCAGTATTCTGATCAGTCTCTTCTTGTCCCGAAAGATATCTTCTGTATAAGACTTAAGTCTCTTCAAAGCGTTCTCAGACATGGCAGTTTCCTTTCCTGAGGTTAAATGCAATGCTCGGATCGCTTTAAACTATAATATAGACCTTTTCAGATGTGAAATTACGCTGTTTTTACATTTTTTCAATTGTATTTGACCTGTTTTTTACGCTTTTCATCATATTTTCAACGAATTGCGTGTTTTTTGAAATATTAAAATCAATATATTGTATGATTTGGTGAAATTTTTGCACGAAAAAGGGAAGCTGTAGGCTTCCCTCCCTGTCAAATAATTATCTGATTTGATGAAAGTATTCAATTACTCCTCAGTGTACTCAAATTCGAAGTCCTTGATACGTACAGTATCGCCTTCCTTGAGACCGAGATCGAACAGAAGCTTCATGCCCCCGTTCTTCTCGATATAGTTGTACAGATATCTTATGGAGCCGCTGTCTGTGAAGTTGGTCGAATTGAATATCTTGGTCAGATGCTTGCCCTCAAGCACAAAAGCACCGTCTTCATCGACATATGCACTGATCTTCCTGTAGTCAGCATCATATTCATCTGCCTCAAAGTCAAACATCTGTACCGGCTCTTCCTCAGGCTCCTCATATGTCTCTATTTCATGAAGTGTCTCGTTCAGAAGTTCATCGATACCCTGACGCGTTGCGGCACTGATCGGGAACACCTTGCGGCCTTCTTTTTCCATGAGCTCCATAAACTCATGAAGTTTATCCTGATCTGTCACTATATCTATCTTATTGGCTGCAACGATCTGCGGCTTTTTGAGAAGCTTTGGATCATACTGCTCAAGTTCAGCCATTATCTTCCTGTAGTCCTCTACAGGGTCGCGGCCTTCCGAACCGGACACATCAACCACGTGTATGAGAACCTTGGTCCTTTCAATATGTTTGAGGAATTTGAAGCCAAGGCCGGCGCCCTGTGCAGCGCCTTCAATGATTCCGGCGATATCAGCCATTACAAAGCTTGTATCGTGTAAGTACACGACTCCCAGATTAGGGTCTATAGTAGTGAAATGATATCCTGCGATCTTAGGTCTCGAATTGGTGCATACGGACAGCAGTGTCGATTTTCCGACATTAGGGAATCCGAGAAGGCCTACGTCTGCTATCAGCTTGAGCTCAAGGATGACTTCTCTTTCCTTCGCAAAGCCGCCTGCCTCAGCAAAGTTAGGAGCCTGACGGATACTGCTCTTGTAATGAACATTACCGCGTCCGCCTCTGCCGCCCTTTGCCGCAACAAGCTCATCTCCGTCGTTGCACAGATCCTTCATCAGAAGACCTGTCTCCTTGTCGATGATAAGCGTACCGACCGGCACCTTGATATACAGGTCCTGACCCTTCTTGCCATAGCGCTTTCTCTTCATTCCGTCCTGGCCGT
>DFJW01000078.1 GCA_002373775.1 Ruminococcus flavefaciens
AGTATGAGATATTCCTCAAATGGGATCCTTCCAACGCAAAGGATAATTCCCAGGAGGGCAAGACAGACAACGTTTATATCGACTGCTATACTCTCGAAGGCAAAAGGCTCTGGCGCGTTGATCTCGGACAGAATATCCGTGCAGGTCAGCACTATACTCAGATGTGCGTTGCCGATTTCGATTGCGACGGCAAGGCTGAACTCATCACCAAGACAGCTGACGGCTCCAAGGACGGCACCGGCAAGACTATCGGCAGCGCCGGCAAGAACTATGCCAACGGCAAAGGCTACATCCTTGACGGTCCTGAATACCTGTCACTGTTCGACGGACAGACCGGCAAATGTCTCGACACTATAGACTTCCCTGTCCCCCGCGGAAAAGTCAGTGACTGGGGCGATAACTACGGCAACCGCGTTGACCGCATGAACAGCGGTATCGCTTATCTTGACGGCGTTCATCCCTCAGCACTGTACGGACGCGGATACTACACCCGTCTCACATGGTCGGCTATTGATGTAAAGGACGGCAAGCTCGTCAAGCGCTGGGTATTCGATACCGGCAACAACAGGAACACTCCCGGCTGGGGATGCGGCAACCATAATGTAATGGTGGCTGACTGTGATAATGACGGAAAACAAGAAGTATTCACAGGTGCAAACTGTATAGATGACAACGGAAAACTTCTCTGGACTTCAGGTGACCTCCACGGCGATGCAATGCACGTCGGCGATCTTATCCCCGACCGCGAAGGTCTTGAGGTATGGCAGTGTCATGAGGATAAGCCTTACGGCGAAAGCTGCTATGATGCAAAGACCGGCAAGAAGATCTTCCATATCAACAACACCAAGGATACTGGACGCTGCTGTGCTGACAACGTATGGGCTGGAAATAAGGGCGCTGAATTCTGGGGCGCTGCTGACGGAAATGTTTACAACTCAGCAGGCAAAAAGATCGGCGGCACACGTCCTGCACAGAACTTCCTTATCTACTGGGACGGTGACCTTGAGCGTGAGATACTCGACGGAAACAAGATCTCAAAAATGAACGGCGCTGACAAGATAGACCGTATATTCACCGCAAACGGATGCGGCTCAAACAACAGTTCAAAATCCGTGCCCTGCATGACTGTTGACCTCTTCGGCGACTGGAGAGAAGAACTCATACTCAGGACAGATGACAATACCAAACTCCGTATCTGGTGTACAACAAGCACCACCAAAGTCAGACTTACTACTCTGATGCACGACATGCAGTACCGTGCACAGAACTGCTGCCAGCAGTCTTCATACAATCAGCCGCCTCATGTCAGCTACTATCTCGGAAGCGACGCTCCCCTGCCGGCAAGACCTAAGGTGCTGCTGAACAACAAACCTGCCTCCACTGACATTCCATATACACAGCCTGATCCCGAACCGGATCCGCAGCCGGATACTGGTATCATTGACGGAGAAATATACACATTCCGCAACGCAGCCAGTGACCTATACCTGAATGCTGAGGGCAATGCCGCAAATAATACCAATGTCGGACTATCCCCTAATTCCGGCACGCAGAATCAGTTCAAGGCTGTATCCGCAGGAAACGGATACTTCTACCTTGTATCTCAGCTCGGCGGCAAGGACGCCTTTGCACTGGACGTTCACGCCAAAAAAACTGAGGACGGCACAAACATCGAACTTTACACATTCAACAAAGGTGATAATCAGCAATACAGATTCGTAAAGAACGATGACGGTACATTCACAATAACCACAAAGATATCCGGCGACAGATCGTGCATTTCAGCTGCCGGCGGCGGAAATGATGCTCAGGAATGGGCTGTCAGCGGAGGAAAAGAACAGAGCTGGTATGTCGTTGCTGCCAAGGATACACCTCAGCAGGATATCATCACAGGCGATGTGAACAAAGACGGCGCGTTCAGTGTTTCTGACGTTGTGCTGCTCCAGAAATGGCTGCTTGGAGATCCGGCGGCTGCACTTGCCGACTGGAAAGCAGCTGATCTTTGCGAAGACGGAAAACTTGATATTTTCGATCTCTGCGCAATGAAAAAGAAACTCATGGCATGATGACATCTGCTGTACGGAAGATCTATGAGAGGACTGCACAGCTGATACACAGAACTGAAACAGCATGCAGATGACCTGCCCCGGAGTGATCTTATAAACGGATCACTCCGGGGCATGCCGCTTTTATACGGTAATTCTGTGATGACAGCAGACCTTTCAGCGTCTCTTGCTATTCTCGCGGTTTCATGGTATAATAATGTATAATTTATTATTCTGTACAGACCAAGGAGCAGAATTATGGAACTGAGATCGCTTGAATACTTTCTGACAGTAGTTCGTGAAGAGAATATATCAAGAGCTGCTGAGATACTCCACCTTACACAGCCAACACTCAGCAGACAAATGAAAGAACTTGAAAATGAACTGCATACCACCCTGTTTATCCGCGGAAAACGACTCACTCTGACAGATTCCGGAGTCATGCTCCGCAGAAGGGCTGAAGAAGTCGTATCGCTGATACACAAGATAGACAGCGAATTCCAGGAACAGGAAGAACTAAGCGGCGTCATTTCCATAGGAAGCGGCGGACTAATGGCGGCAAAGATGCTCCCTGATCTTATCGCTCATTTCCACGAACGCTACCCTCTTGTCAGCTTTGATATCATTACCGGGAACGCCGACAATATCAAGGAAAAACTCGAACACGGCATACTTGATTTCGGTTTCCTTTTAGAACCGGTAGATATCGAAAAATTCGAGTACATCCGCCTTCCGGTCAAAGAAGTCTGGGGCGTGCTCCTGCCTGCGGATCATGAACTCGCGTCGGGAAATGCTGTTGACCGCGAACAGCTGAGGGCACTTCCGCTCATCGTCACGAGCAGGAATGCACTGAAAAGCGAGATAGAGGAATGGCTCGGTCATCCTATCTCGGAACTTGAGATCATCGCAACTCACAACCTTATCAACAATGCTGCACCTCTTGCCGAAAAAGGCTTAGCAGGCGTACTGACGATCGAAGGGGCTGTGGAAATGCTGGATCCTGCGCGATTTGCGTTCAGACCTCTCACACCCGAACTGAAAATGACTTCTGTCATCGCATGGAAAAAACTAAGTCCCTATTCCGGTGCTGCCGGTAAATTCCTTGAATATGTAAAAACCATACATTCAGAGCATACAAAAGTATAAAATATAAGTATTTTACATAGTCAAAAGAATATGCTATAATGAGTACAGTACATGAGACTGTACTCTTTTTTGCGGAGGTGATCGGATGGAAGTAGCGATACCTGAAATAGCTGACAGTGAACTTGCAGATGCACTGAAACTCTCGGGGATGACCGATGAACAGCTGGAACTGTTCCTTGAACAATGTGAAAATAATTGCGGCTGTGCAGAAAAGATCCGTATCCTGCGTGCTGCAAGAAGGTCGCTCCTCGATGCGATCCACAGAGAACAGGCAGTCCTCGACAGACTTGATTATCTGATCTGGTGTACAGAAAACAAAAAATAATATTTACGGAGGGATCTTTTATGAGCAGAACATTAGTAGCATACTTTTCAGCAAGCGGCGTGACCGCTTCACTTGCAGAAAAACTCGCAGAAGCAGCAGGTGCGGATATCTATGAGATAAAACCGGCTGTGCCTTACACAGATGCCGATCTCAACTGGCAGGACAAGAACAGCAGAAGTTCCGTCGAGATGAATGACAAGAAGTTCCGCCCGGCTATCGCTGACACAGATGCGGACATCGCCGGATACGACACCATACTGCTCGGGTTCCCGATATGGTGGTATGTTGCTCCGACTATTGTGAATACATTCCTTGAGTCCTATGATTTTTCAGGCAAGACCATAATCCTCTTTGCCACTTCCGGTTCAAGCGGAATGGGCAGATCAGCTGAGGAACTTCGTCCGAGCGTTTCGGAGTCTGCTGTTATAAAGGACGGAAAGCGCTTCAGCGCAGGAACATCAGCAGCGGAACTGAAAAACTGGATCAGCTCTCTCGGCATATAAGGAGGTAACAGAAATGACTGAAAAGATAGTACAGACCGCAGGAAGAGATGCTCTTGGCGAATTCGCCCCTGATTTCGCCCACTTCAACGATGACGTGCTCTTCGGCGAAAACTGGAACAATACCGATATAGACCTCAAAACAAGAAGCATTATCACTGTTGTTGCTCTTATGTCACAGGGAGTGACGGATAATTCTATCCGCTACCACATCATGAACGCCAGAAATCACGGCGTATCTCAGAAGGAAATGGCTGCTGTCATCACACATACCGCTTTCTATGCCGGCTGGCCTCACGCTTGGGCAGTATTCAATATAGCCAAGGAAGTATATTCAACACCTGACAAGGAGGAATGAACATGAAACTTGATGAGATAAGAGAAAGCTCAATTTTCCCTGTTGGCGGAGAGAACAAAGACTATGCACAGTATTTCGTCGGCACAAGCTACCTTAACATGATAAGCCTTGAACAGGTCATCATCGGAAATGTCACTTTTGAACCTGCTTGCAGGAACAACTGGCATATACATCATGCCGACAAGGGCGGCGGTCAGATGCTGCTCGTTACAGCCGGCCGAGGCTATTATCAGGAATGGGGCAAAGAAGCGCGTGAACTCCGTGCCGGAGATATCGTTCATATCCCTGCCAACGTAAAACACTGGCACGGTGCTGCACCGGACAGTGCATTCCAGCACCTTGCTATTGAAGTCCCCGGCGAAAACTGCTCAACAGAATGGTGCGAGCCTGTTTCCGATGAGGACTACGGCAAACTCAGATAAAATATCCGGATCATTAAGGAGAATACTATGAAAGTACTGATACTAAATGGCAGTCCGCATATCAATGGGAACACCTCCATTGCTGTAAAGGAACTTGTAAACACTTTCGAAGCAGAAGGCATCGAAGCTGAGGTCTGTCAGATCGGAAACAAGGATATCAGAGGCTGTATCGCCTGCGGAAAATGCGGCGAACTCGGGCGCTGTGTATTCAATGATGCTGTCAACGAAATAGCTGAAAAATTCCGTGAAGCAGACGGACTTATTGCGGCTTCCCCTGTGTATTATGCTTCGGCGAATGCCACTCTCGTCGCTTGTCTTGACAGACTGTTCTACAGCACCGGTTTCAACAAGACCATGAAGGTCGGCGCAAGCGTTGTAGTTGCAAGACGCGGAGGATGTTCTGCGACATTCGATGAACTGAACAAATACTTCACTATCTCAGGCATGCCCGTTGCTTCCAGTACATACTGGAACTGCGTTCACGGCAGAGAAGCCGGCGATGCTGCTTTCGATGCAGAAGGTTTGCAGACAATGCGTTCCCTTGCAAGGAATATGAGCTTTCTCATGAAATCCATAGCCCTTGGCAGAGAAAAGTTCGGCATCCCCGAAAAAGAGCCATGGCAGCCCACCCATTTCATAAGAGACGATCTGAAACAATAATATCAACGGAGGAATTATTATGAGAAAAAATTTAGGAGTTCAGCCCGCACTTTTCCCTATGCCCGTCGCTATAATAGCGGCTTATGCTGCTGACGGAAGCATCTGCGCAATGAATGCCGCATGGGCACAGATATGTGACATGGACAAGATCGCGCTGTTCATCGACGCTGACCACAAGACCACTAAGAACATCATGGAGACAAAGGCTTTCACAGTCAGCATTGCTGATGTTGCAAATATGGAAACTGCCGACTTCTTCGGCATCGCTACCGGCAACAAGATGCCTGACAAGTTCGAGAGAAGCGGCTGCCATGCTGTGAAGAGCGAATTCGTAAATGCACCTGTCATCACCGAATACCCGGTAACAATAGAGTGTGAACTTGCAGAGGAGATAAATACTCCTAACATGCACGCTATTGTCGGAAAGATAGTCAATGTAAGCGCTGATGAAAGTGTTGTGGGCGACAAGGATAAGATACTTCCTGAAAAAGTGAACGCTCTTATCTTCGATCAGTACAGAAGCGGTTATTTCTCAGTGGGAGAAAAAGTCGGTCAGGCATGGAACGCCGGCGCCGGACTTATGAAAGGCTGATAATATCCAAAACTCCTGCCGTCTGTAAAAACGGCAGGAGTTTTTTTGCTATGTAATAAGCTTTATATTCATCTTTTTGAAGATATGTAAGAGCGCACCTTATTGTAAATACCGTATACCGACTTATAGCAGCAGGATGTCTCGCTGCATCCGGAACAATCAAAGCATTTCAGCTCATATCCGGCAAGTATATCTCCGTCATTCAGGAATTTTCCGAACGCCTCATTCTGGGCATCAGAAAAATTCTTCTGCATATAGCCTCTGATATACGCATCCTCTTTGCCTGAGCTTTTAAGTATGAGCCATATTGACAGCATGTTTATCATTACATCGTCCGAAGAACTGTAAAGCGGATACAGTGCTGAAAAAGCCTCCGGGAACATTCCGTTCCTGATATAGAGCGCAGAGATAAAAAGATCGGCAGGCATCTTGGAATAGCGGCTCGAAGCATACATCGGTACAGGCAGAAAAGGCGCTATACTGCCTTTTCCGGCGGAATTCTCAGCTATGAAATCCCTCAGGAACTCTGTCTGCTCAAGTCCTATGCCGCTGATATTCAAAAGCATACTGCGGACTTTGCTGAGCTTTACATGCCAGCTGATGCGTTCATCTGCGTCTGCATATATGAAACTCATGCCGGGAATGTATATCTGATAAGTCGGGAAGGATACAGCGGTCCAGTTATGGACATATGCACTGAAACCGTTCTCACGCAGGACTTCCTTTATCTCTGCAAGGTATTCCTCGTTGCTGGTGCCTTTGTAGTACCAGCCGCTGAAAGCTGTATCGCTCTCGCCGAACAAGCTGAGCGGATAATAGCCGTCTCCGTCATGGAGATTAGTCTCTATGTTGCGCCTGATGAATTTTGCGTCTTCCACATAGAATCTCTTCTTCAGCCAGTGCTTTGTTTTAAGGCTGCGTCCCTGGAACATCTCCGTGAGACAGCGTTCTGCGGCTATCCCGAGATCAGGGCTTGCTCCGAATTTTACAAAGTACTTTGCCGAACCGATGTCCCTGCATATCGCCGCTACTACCGGGTATTTCTTTCCCAGAGAGCAGTCCTTCAGTGTTATTACAACGCCGTGTTCTTCTATGGTCTTTATTATGCTGTCCAGTTTGGGATAGTTCTTTCCGATATAATCACGAGGTATATCGGGCGGTGTTATCTTCTCCTCAATTATCTTCCGGTTCACATATCTTTCAAACAGTTCAGAGAATCCCTGCACCAGAGCCTCATCTCTCGTATTGCCGGCACACAGTCCGTTTGAACCGCACATGATATCCAGTGCTCTCAGCGGTATATCTGTGATCTCTCCGGTCGCAAATCCCTCAAACGGCACACAGCTTAGTTTTCCTTCATGTATTGCTGCCTCCGGATCTTCTTTGCTGAATATTCCTTCTATCTTTCTCAGCATATCATTCTTTTCACTGACATCCGGCACTATGCCGCCGAAAAGGTCGGCTATGAACGGCTCATCGCACTCTATATCATCTATCGGTCTCCATTTTTCATCCGGACTATATGTGAATCCGCCTTCAAGAGCGCATGGATCCACCATCGGGATTGAGTATCTGAACAGTACCATCGACTGAAGTCTTTCCATAAGTTCGGCATATGCGCTGGCGAGTGCATACTGCTCGGAAAGTCCCTTGCCGTTTGAGAATATACATGTTCCGGCAATGCGCAGATTCAGCGAAAACAGGTTACCGTCCACTTCATTCCACTGCTGGACCGTCACGATCCCCAGTTCTGAAAGTATCCCCTGTATCCGGCTTATGGTCTCTTCCGGTGTAACGCTTTTGCCTTTGGTATCAAAATATCTGCTCATTTTCCAGACTCCTTACTATGACATATACACGAACAATCTATGGCTATCTCATTCCGGTATGCCTCAAGATCGCGTTTTTTGATTATGAACTGCCTGCAAAGTGACAGAGATACATCCTTAATAAGACATTCACACACATCACCTGCAATGTAGTAAAATTCATTGGCGAACACTGATGCTGCAAGCCTTTCTGCTGTCATTTCAGTGCAGTTGAAGCCGTAATACAGCGGAAATTCATATTTTCCCTGCTCACCGAAGCACTCGATGCAGGATGTAACTCCGGGGATGATATACGGTCCGACGGATATCTTTTCTGAATCCACATATACACTTACCCAGCGGATGTTACGCTCAATGAACATTCTGTTGAAACTGATGAGGCGCTCCCTCGTGATACCCTCTTCACAGACTACCGCAAGCACTTTTTTATCATCTGCCGAAATGTCTCCGGCTTCTTCCATGCTGCCGAAAAACTCTGTATTAACCGAACTGTCGCCCCGGAGTTTTTCCTTTATCACATCTATGCGCGGTGATGATATATCAGTCTCACTGTACCAGCCTGAATAATGCACATCGTCTGATGTAACTCTTCCGCTGTCAATGAAGACAAAATCGCTGACACCAATAGTTCTCAGCTGTTCGTATATCTCCATTCCCAGCAGTCCGCATCCGAAAAGCACGATCCTTGAAGCTGCGATATCATCTCTTAGTATGCCGCGCATCTGGAAGGGATGAAATTTGAAAGACTCGGAATTGTTCAGAAGAAAATTCTTTGCATGCCTTGAAGCATGATCTGCTTCCTTCTGACTCTTCATGCAGAAAACTCTGCCGATATATTTGTCTATGACATTTCTCACACTGTCCGCGGTTTCATCAGATGTTCCTTCAAGGCACTCCGCGAGCGTTTTCGTACCGTCGAACATCTTGAATACTCTCACTGCCTCCGGACTTTTCAATCCGATCTTCAGTTCTACGCTCTGAGCATTTATATTGTATATGGAAACTACGTTTCCCCGTTCAAACAGCAGCTCATATCCGGGCATGAGACCGCAGCACATTTTTTCATCTGGCATTCTTTTTCTCCTTTAGTTCATCATTCTCCCACGCCAACTGCGTAAAAATACAGCACAGTCTGACCATTGACATCTATGCCGAGATACCGGTTCAGATCATCCTCGAAAAAACCGCCTATGGGTACGCAGTTGTAGCCCAGCATCGAAAGCATCAGCGAGAGATTCTCCGCCATATGTCCTGCCTCCAGCTGCTGAAGGCGGTATGACAAAAGCCCGTATTTTGGGATTATCTGTTTCAGATCGGCTGCAAAGAATACAAATACTGATGCACCGCTGAAACTTCGCATCTTCGAATAGGTCAGGGATGTATTCTCATCCATTCTGTCCATGTCTATGCCTTTTCTTACAAGCCTGATGCTGTTGTCTCTGCCGTCAAAAGTAAGAAGGTCTCCCCTGTCAAATTCCTCTGCATTGTTTATCAGTATGTAAGGCGTTACCGAATACAATCCCCCTCCTGAGGGATAAGTCCTCTTGCGCATCTGCCTGCCGTTGAACAGCTTATACAGTCCACCGAAACTGAATTTCAGTATCTTCTTCATGTCGGAGACCGGCATGCAGCCACCGCTGAACGTCCATTCCGTCCTTCTGTGATACAGTGCCTCAAGGAGCTCGTTTCCCTCACACTCTTCTTCTGTGAACTCACCGGTCTCCCAGCGCCGGATATACGGTATATCCTTTGCAGGGATGTCTTCAAACGAATGCGGCACATTCTTGCAGAGCAGCTCCCTTTTATGCTTTGAGAGTTCATGATAATTCAGTATAGGCGCAGAATCAAGATAGAAATTGCTGATGCTCTCCGTTTTTCTTACTCTGGTATCATTCTCGTTTTTCTTCATTATCTTTGCCCCCAAGCGCTTCTGCCAGCATTTTTATTATCATGTACTCATAGGCAGGCGGTACTGATAATCGGTTGTTCAGCATGTGCATCTGAGATATGAGGACCATTGCTGCAATGTTCCTGTTGCCTGTTCTTTCTGACACCTCTGCGAAATAACCGCCTGTCATGCTGCGCCAGTCCTTCACTATCTTACTGCCGCTGTTCCTGTCATAGGTTTTCATCTTGTTCATGAAGACCTCTCTGGTCCGGGGATCAGCAGTCATCTTCTCTATTCCGTCATCTGAATACACTTTCCAGAAATCGCTGACCTTTTCAAGGAAACTCACGTCCAGAAGTCCGCATATATCGAAGGCGGCAAGATAAAGGTCGGAGGCAAGGCTGAGCCTTACGCCGGGTGATGCCGGGACGTTTCTTATTATGTTCACTGCCGTTTCGCTGGATGCCATAAAAAACTCTTCCGCGATGCCTATGCAGCTGCTTCCGCCGTATCTCTCAACTTCCGGCTCATAGGGGATCTCTTCGACAGTGTTATCGCCATACCACGGCAGAGAATCTGCATCCTGCGCAGTACCGTCGAATTTGTGGTTCCTGTAGTACTGCTCCTTGCTTAAAGAAGACACTGACGGTTCCTCTTCAAGGTACTTTTCAAGTTCCGCTCTGACACAGGCAAGGTCTGCCGCGCTTATATCTTTCATGCGAAGTCTTACATGCGGTCCGCCTTCCCAGTAGTTTATGTAGAACCACTGCGATATCCTTCCTTCCGAAAGCATCGGAGATACGATATCATGTATCCGCATGATGAGCTTCTCACGCTTGTCTATCGCGTGGTAAAAAATGTGCAATGCACTCCAGTCGTTCATTTTTCTCCCCCTGTATACTGTCAGATCTTTGAAAACGGTATTTTTATTGAATAAACATTCTCGCTGCCGGCGATCAGCATATAGCTGACTCTCCCGCCTTCTGCCATAAACGGAAGGCTCTCGATGTACCTCTCGTTAATGTTCTTCAGCGGCCGTGTGAACAGTCCTTCCTTTGTAAGGCACAGCGATACCGCCTGCATGACAATGCCTGCATCAGAATATATCCTGCTGACTGCAAGATCTCCGTATTTTTCCATATACTTTTCAAGCTCAAATGTCGTTACAGCTATAAAAGGCATAGATGCTATATCAAGCATGCTGTGAGAATCATGTATGAACTTTTCCGGCTCGGTCTCGCTGAAAAGATGTATGTCCTCCCTGCCGCTAAGATCAATACTGTCAGTCAGGCTGTCATTCACGAACAGCGTAACACCGGTCATGATATCGCTGCCGAATGTACTTACAGTGGAACGGATATCATCCGCTATCCTTATCATATCCTCCGCAGATATCCGGGTATCCATAGAAAATGTACCGATGCTGCTCTGTCCTGAACTGCGTTTTCTGAACAGGCTGTAGATATCTGCTTCCGGCATACCGGATGACATTATCCCTGCTTTTGCACACGGAGTGAATACCGTTCCTTTTTCGCAGCAGGCTTCGTTCACTTTCCGGCGGACCTCGTTAAGCAGGCTGAAACGGGCGACGTCTTCCGAGTATGAGAGCGCACGTTCACATTCACTGTTTCCTTCCGGGATGCTGAATGTACCTTCCAGACTTCCGGGCAGCTCTATGCTCAGCATTGCTGCCGGTATCAGTTCGGAGATATCTATGCCGAAGAGTTTTCCGTATCCTTCGGTGCAGACTGTGTCACAACGCTCTGCACAGCAGCCGTACTTCTCAGCTATCAGCATCTGCTGTGCTATTATATGCCCGGCGTCTATCATAGACAGCACATAGGAGAATGCACCGTAAAACGCTGCAAGTCTCCATATGTCAGCCGCGATAAGGATGTATGCGCGTTTTTGGTCCGGCATAAACGGGAATTCTTCATCCCTGCACTCGCGGCAGAATTCAAAGGAATTGCTGAGCTTGCTGTAGCGCAGTACTATCCATTTTCCGCTGTACACCAGATAGTAACAGTCACAGGGATGTATCCCTCTTGCCGAGGGAACAGCTGCATGGTAGAAATACGGGTTCTGCGGTTCGCATCTCAGTATTCCCTGAGTGTAGTATGCAAGTTCTGCAAGGAACTTCTCCGCTTCATTCCCTGCGGAAAGTTCTGAACAGGGATACGTCTCCGGCTCAGTGCGCATAGGTACCTGAAGAGGATAGAATCTGCTCCGTGTCTCCAGATCATCAAAGTTATCGTATCTGTCGTATGAATATGTGTCTATAAACTTTATGGATGTTGAATACTTCATAGCTATCTCCGTATCATATGTTTACGGGAACGGATGCGGGAAAAGGTTTATGCCCTTGCCTGCTCCGGAACGATATCCGGAAACTGCGGCAGTTTTTGCCAGCCGTTCCATATTAATGCGCTTGTTCTGATTCCCAAAGGTCATGGGCTGCATCCCCGGTATCAGCACCTTGACTGCATACAGTCCGTACTTCCGGATGATATCATTTGTGCAGTCCACTACAAGTATATCATCGCAGTTTTTGAGCAGTGCTGAGTATACATGATCCAGTATTTCATGCAGATCACGGCTCTTGCAGATGTCTGCTGTGGTATGCTGCATCTCTTCAATGCTGCATTTTTCTTCCGAATCCAGCAGGAATCTATACTGCTCTCTGAGCTGATGGCGCGAATACAGCAGAACATGGTCTTCCATCCCACTTACTTTTTCCGGATCTGCAAGCAGTTCATCTGCCCTTTCCTGCTTTGACATGAAGCCGCGTTCGTATACCGGTATAGAAGATATGACTTCTACAAGTGCCGATTCCACGGCAGCTTCCGCGTCAATATGACATCCGGCTGCCATGTATGTGCTGACAAGGGAATCACTGTCCCGGTTGAATGCTATACATATGACAGAGGGGATACCGTTGTCGGAAGTAGAATTGTAAAAGTGCATCTCATAGT
The DNA here is from genome assembly GCA_002373775.1 of Ruminococcus flavefaciens. Taxonomy (GTDB): domain Bacteria; phylum Bacillota; class Clostridia; order Oscillospirales; family Ruminococcaceae; genus Ruminococcus; species Ruminococcus flavefaciens_M. Next base: position 12,738 of record DFJW01000078.1, read on the forward strand.
GCTTCTCTGCCTGAGCTATGAGCCTTTTCAGCCGTTCAGACTTTATGGTGGTAATATCTATTGCAGGAAGTGAAAGGCGGTTATACCACGCATTCATGAAGGAATCGCGCTCGATGACTTCAAACATACCGTAAAGTACTGCTTCCTGCAAACTGCCGCCGAGGGCTGAGCCGTTTGAAGTCTCGTATACAAAACGTCTGACATCAGTCCGGACTTCATCCAGATCATAGTAAGCTATCTGTGCAGGCACAAGCACTTCTTCGCCGCCGGTCACACGATATGCCTTCACCCAGTCAAATTCAAGGGACGGCGAATACTCACAGAAGCTGCTGTTGCGTCCTCTGTGGTAAGGCAGCAGCAGCTTTTCGGGATCATAAGCCTTGTCCTTTATAGCTTCATAACTGCTCCTGATGATCTCAGTTCCGTTTTTCGGCCACATCACTGAATATCGTTCAAGCATCTCAAGTATGGCAGAGCGTTCGGAACTGCTGAACGACATACTGCGTCCGTATGAGCCGTTGATTATCCTTCCGCCGCTGGTCATCATCTCGCAAACCACCAAGGGTATTATTGATGAATTCATGTCCTTATATATGTTCCTTATGATGCCGGACATACTGTCGCAGAGGTCAGATTTTATCTGCTCTGTATCTATATCAGAACGGACACGGTAGGAATCATTCAGCTTTTCTCCGCGGTCGGTCAGGAGCATTCCGGCTGACGAAATGTACTCAGGCTTGCTGTGGATGCTGCATCTCTCATGCTTTATGACCTTGTGCCGGTCAAGCCTGCGTGTACGGAACGAGAAAACATAAATGCTGCTGTCACCGGACACATCTGCTCTGTTATTTATCAGCGGACCGAGGAACATATCAGTGAAAAGCATGTGCATGTAGTAATTATCCGGCGGATAGCCGTCTTTTCTGCCGCACAGCACATATTCCGTGCCGTTGTCCTTCAGATGTTCCAGCCAGCAATCGGTGCAGTTATCGTCTCCGGGAGTCATGAACGCGAACACTATATATTCTTCCGAAAAGTATATTTTCAGTCCGGTGCATCCGTTCTCCGCACACACTTTCCCCATCGCCGCGTCATATTTTCCGGGATAGCTGTCGGATATACTTATAATGACATCTTCCGCTCCTGCTCTGTGCAGCTGAGAAACATCTGTCCGGCAGACTTCCGATGCACCGCAGTGTCCGGCAAATCCGTCCGGCAATGCTATACTGCTAACAATGTAAATCTTATTCATATTTCTTTACGGTGATCTTCCTTATATAAGCGTACTTTGAGTGTTCTTCCAGTATGCACTTCTCGCTTGTGATCTCATAGCCGAGGTCCTTGGCAAGTCCGAGTGCCTTATCTGCACTGAACACAGTTCTGACCGGGGTGTGCCCGGATAATGCTGCTGAAGATATGTCGATGTCGGTATAGATACTGATGCCGTTTTCAGAAGCGTAGGAGTAATTCATCAGCAGTTGGCGCAGGATATCAAAAATATCCGTTCCCGAACCGTATATACTGCACTTATCTGAGATGAGGGCTGCTTCATATACAGAGTACTCATCGTTTCCTCCGGCTATTATCCTGAACGCCGGCAGTTTGCTGCGTTCCGGTAATGAGTTATCGGAGAGGATGCTTTCGATCACCTCTTCCGTAACTTCATAGTATTCAAATCTGCCTTCATGTTTAAGTATGGCAGCAGCTGCTTCAGATATGATGTCTTCAGCACTTCCGGTATAGGATACGGCTATCCTCTGATCCTCTTTGCAGCCTAACCTGATCGTTCCACTTCCTCTCAGCAAAGCAAGTACCGCCGAACGGAAGCACCTGAGAGAAGCTTCCGTAAAATTCTCGCCGGAGCCGTATACGGTCCGGACGCCGCTTTCGGTGAACACATCACACTGAAGTGTGAGGAAAGGCTCCTGCTCACCGTCGGTGTATCTTATCCTTCCTATAGGAAGGCAGCCGTTATTCAGCTTCATGAAAAGCTCATTGGTTATGACCTGTCTGTCTGTATCCCTTACTTCCGGGAAAAGTTCTGCCGGTCTGAACGAGCAGTAATTACGGTCATCAACTGTGCAGCGGTCTATCATAAGGTCCTTGCGGACTATGCAGACATTGTTGCGAAGCTCACCTGTCATAAGATTATCTATTATCATCAGTGAAGACAACCGACATGCAAGGTCGAAGTGATTAGGATCCGGCTTTTTGCCGCTTTTGCTGACCGGTATGCGCAGCAGACAGTTCCTGAGCACCTGAGTATTATTGAATGCAGCTGCACAAATATCACCTTCGCCGGTATTATAAAGGCATATGACTCCTGCGCCGCAGTTCATATCCTCAGTGATTATCTCACTCGGGATACCGCTGCAAAGGTCTATGATTATGAATTCATTATCACCTGTCCTGCTGTTTCCTGCATTTTCGGTACCGTCGATGTACCTCAGAGAATCTGAACAGAAACCGAAGTTCCTGACACTTTCAAGCACTGATATGTCACTGCTTATCACTGTTATACCGCTTGATTCAAGCTTCTCTAAGATCTCATTGCCGTTTTTGTAATTCCTGTTCACATAGGATATGATGTCGTGAGACACCTTGTATTCCTTATCATATCTGTCATCGGACAGGATATTGTTCTCACGCATCATAACAATGAGCTTGCTCAGGAATTCTGTATTGACGTATGAGAATCTGACAGCTATCTCATCCTCAGTCCGGTCGAAAAGGCAAAAAGTAAGTATATCCCTTACGAGCCGGCACATTTTTTCGCCGCCGGACATATTGAATACCTTGTCCCAGGTCCTGATAACAGCTTTTCCGTTATCGTGATATATATTGACATTCTTTTTATAATACATAAACTTTCCTCTCCTGACCGCTGTGTATGGGTGTTGTCAGATTATCCGCTGCCAGCTCATATCATATATATCTTCTATAGTATGATATACCGTGAAACAGCTTAGCATTCTGCTGCTTGAACTAATACCCATGAGCGAAGTCTGATTGTAGAGGAAATTGACTATAAGACGGTAGGCATTGAACTCAGTGCTCACCATGAATTCCTGAAAATCAGCCACCTGATAAAGCCGCTTATGGAAATTGCTCTTCTTGTAGAACCTGCTCATTATCGCTTTCTTTCGCTTGGCATAGGTTATCCAGAGCTTTCTGCCGCTCTTCTTGTCGTTTTCGATTATGTCATATGCTGAATCGTAATACTTCCTGCAAACTCCATCAAATACACCGAGCAGGCTGTCAAATGAAGCGATGTCATCGTTCCTGTAGTACTCTATCAGCTTTGTGGCATCCTTCCTGAGAGGGAGAGAATAGGTGCTGTAGAAGTTCTCAAACATTTTCCTGTACATCGCTGCTTCCTTCTTATGGGAATTGCCGAGGAAGCCCTCACTGTGGGATATGTAGGACTGGTAGCCTTTCAGTATACCGTAATTCCTGTAATTGAAAGCTGTTACAATGAGAAATCTGTTAAGATACGCTACTCTCTGGGCTTTGTTCATATATCTGATGTTCTGCATCATGCTGCGGCAGATGTCGAACATTTCCATATTGTACTGCACCGAGAGCTCGTATTCATACTCAGAGTTGTACTCGCCGTACTTACTGCCGGTATCCAGACTGTTGATATAGATATCATGATCCGAATATACCGGGAAGCATTCGCTCTTTTTGCGCTGCTCTATTTTTTTCAGATCTTTGGATATCCGGGCGTATTTCTTTGCATCGAACTCATACTCAATGTCCGTGTTCTCGTCCCAGTACTGCTCTATGCGTTCCTTGCACAGACTCAGCAGCGCATTTTCGTCTTTGCAGTCATCAGCCGGATATATCAGCTCAAAGTGCGGACCATGTATCCAGCTCCTTGTGATATAACGCCTGTTCATGCCGAATTCTTCGGCTATCTCATCCGTCAATGGATAAAGGCACTCGCAAAGGAATCTTTCCTTTTCTGCTTCATCTGCATAGTAATGTACGCAGAGACGGTCATATATATTGCTCACTGAGTCACCTCCACTATGTATTCGCTTACATTTTCATTCTCCGGGATATCCGGCTGGCATTCGCTTATTATGCACACCACATCGTTCAGTCTTATCTTTTCAAAAAGCTGGTACAGGATTATGTTGTCAAGATCAATGTACTGCGGCTTGTTGATCGAATAATCTGTTTTTTCCTTTGTAGGATCAATGGATTCCGGTGAATCGAGATATCGTTTGATAAAGAACTTCATTGGCATACCATTGTCACTGAACCATTTTCTGAGCGCGAAATAATTCTCAGTCTCGCTTCTGGTCTTATCATATGGCGGGATTATATTCGTGTTAAGGATATATCCCTTTCTTGAAATGATTATGTTCTTATAGGATATCTCCGGTATTGGCGTTATCTTTCCGGAAGCTGGTTCAAATGCCTTGAACATCTGCGGATAGGTGAATACGTTTGTGCAGAGATTATGCACGAAACTGTGTTCGCCCTTCATAAGAAATGTAACGAGGGAACCTATCTCCTTGAAATTGCGTTTCCTGCCGTTTTCATAGAATCCGACAACTCCGGTCTCATGGTCGTACCTGAGAACGATATTGCTCTTCTTAACCACGTTCCTGAAACCAAGTCTGCTGTATTTTTCATCCTTGTCATCATCAAATGCGAGCACACTGCTGAATATAGGCTCATGGCGGTTCGCATTGAATCCATATACTTCATATATCTCTGTCACATCATCCATGTCTTCAACAGCCTTGATATATCCGTCTGCAAGTGCCCTGTATTCAGGATCTCTGAAGTAATCTATATGTCTTCCGAAGAAGGTCATGTAGCCGGGGTAAAGATTGTTTATGACTATCCTGCCGTCGCTGCACTGCTGATAGAATATGTCGTTTGAGAAATGGCGGTTTTCGCATATGTCGCTGACAGAAGAATACATTTCATCAAGCAGCTCATCACTGATCTCTATGCGCTCATCATCCTTATGATCGGTGAGATAGCTGTGGAACCTGTCCTTCAGATCATCGAGCCTGTCAATAGCTGCACAGAGCCCGCGGCTCACGCTTGTATCCCATTCGTGTACCCACATATCTCCGAACCTCTGATTGCACTCGGTGAGCAGCATCATGAGCTGTGCGTTGTTGTACGGTACTTCCGCATCTCCGAATCTCTCTCTGAAACGCTCGGCAAAATAGAGCTGTATCCTGTAATTGATATCGAAGATATTGCTCAGGCGGCAGAGTTTTCCAAGATCGCGCTTCAGTTCTTCCGGAACTTTCAGACTGCCCGCTGATGTATCTACAAGGTCCTCATAGACGATATTGGCAGGCTCTTCATTTATTCCTGCTGCTGAATACATCTCTCTTACACAGCCGCATATCTTTTTGTAGAGCTCTATCCTCGTCTTGGGATATCCGAAGGAGGAATTGTAGGCTTTTATATGTTCATTTGTCTCCAGCAGGAGCTCTCTTATTCTCATTGCAGCCGCAGAACAGGAGAAGAAATGGTCTATACTGAGAATGATATCGCCTAAAGTGTCCGGAGAATCCGACTCTATCATCCTCACATTGCGTATCAGTCCGACATCTTCTGCCTTCTTGACAAACAAAACAGCATGGTCTTCGCTGCATCCGAGCACACCGGCTATCGTACCGAGATCCGCTTTGCCGTTATTGCGGAGATGATCGTAGAGTCTGCGTATATTCTCTGTCAGCGGAATACGAGAAAATGTAGCCTTTGTTCCGAACACCTTATTATTGTTGGGATTATCCTTTTCATAGGCGATGTCACAGAATCCGTTCCCCTGAAACACCTTATCATTGAGTGCGAACTCGGAAGCTCTTATTATCTCCGGCAGTTCCAGAAGTCCGGCGTATATCCTGAGAAGTATGACTTCATTCAGATAAAGGCAGCTGAGATACCTGCCTTCCTGTTCATCCGGCTTGCTTTCGCCGTTCACTATCATCGGCTTGACAGATACGAAAGAAGCGAAAGGCGAAGGCTTCAGTGCAGATCTGGTTATCAGCTTTATAAATGGAATATTTCCTTTTTTCTGGGTGCTCTTGTGTTCGGATGCCGGAAGTCCGCAGTACTTATGCAGTTTGTCATACATCGTAAAACCGATGTGCTTTATCGAATCATAAAAATATGATTCATTCTGCATAGTGTCACGGATGAGGTCTACGGAAGCGGTATAGTCCTTCTTCCACATTTCCTCTTTCAATGCTTCTTTTTCCTTCATCTCACTGATGAGACCGCGCAGCAAAGTCACCTTTTCTCTAAGTGCTTCGTTTTCTATCTCTCCGGCGTTGAACTTGAGTATCCTGGAGAATCTCTCATTATATATATCACGCCTGAGATTTATAAGTCCCTTTTCACAGGAGATATCAGCATGTTCGCCGCTTTCCATGAAAGCTATGATCTCATCTTTCAGTTCTCTTATCTTTGTAAGAAGGCTGCATATCTCATCGTTTACGCCTATCGTAGACCGTGCTCTCATTTCTGAGAGCACGGCTGGTCTTATTCTGCATTCACGCTTCAGCGCTATGGGGCTGAAAATCATCTCACTCATGACGCTTTATCACTCCTCACGGCGGTAGCAGAGCTTTGCGATAATGAGCATCACTGCTACACAGCCAAGAAGATATGCCGCGCCGATGTAAGATGACTTGCACAGGAGCTCATCGTTCCATGAATTCCTGAGAAGTATGTTCATATGGTATACCGGATTGACATAGGGTGCTAACTTGCGGAAGGATGCCGGCATCTGGCTCAGCGGTATAGTTGCGTCAGAAAGGAACATTACAGGATATATTGCCACCATCATAGCCATGAGCGCAGTTTTGCTCTTGCGGAATATGAGTCCTATGGTGAATCCGATAGTAAGTGCTGAAAGTGAAACGAGAACGTATGCCGCAAAGAATGAAAGCCATGATTCTGTAAGCTTTTCATTGAATATGAGTCCGGCAATGAGGAATATCTCAAGGATTCCGAATAATGCGATGATGAAGCCTCTGATAAGAGTTGCCGCATATATCATCTTGAGATTCATGGGCGTGGCGAGCAGGCGCTTGAATACACCGTTTTCTCGGACCATTACGTTATAGAATCCCACACTGAAAATACATGATGTGAACATGATTATGGATATGAAGCCGGGGATATAATGACCGAAGTAGCTCAGTCCGTCGTAATCCTGCGACTTGAACATAGAACCGAATATATAGAAGCTGACTGCCGGGAGAAGAAGGCAGAAGAATACATAAATGCCCTCCCTGAAGAACATTACAAGTTCATATTTTAACTGCTTTAACATGTTGACCTCCGATATGATAGTTTTTTACGCGAGCTTTCGTGTGGAATAATGGAAGAATACATCATCCATTCTCGCATTTGGCTTGTCGATCTTGGATACAAGGTTGTCGGGTGAATCGTAATCCATAAGGCGTCCGCTTGATACCACTGCGACTTTCGTGCAGTTGTCGGATACTTCTTCCATATAATGTGTGGATACTATTATTATCTTGTCATCGCTCTTCAGAGTCCTGATCGCATCCCAGAGTATCATTCTTGCTTCCGGATCAAGTCCTGTGGTAGGCTCATCAAGGAGTATTATCTTGGGATCATTTATAAATGCAAGTGCAAGTCCTGCACGCTGCTTCCAGCCTCCGGAAAGCTTTCCGTACTTTTTCTTCAGGACCGGTTTCAGCTTCAGCAGGTCGATAAGCATATTCACATCCATGGTCTTTGAATAATAGGAACCATAGAGATCAAGCATTTCCCTGACTGTGAGCTTCGGGTAGAAGTTGCCGTTCTGAAGGAGTATGCCGATATCGGACTTGCTGTCCGCATCGGATATCTTTATTTCCTTGTTGTCGATGTAGATACTGCCGGATGTGGGTTTTCTGAGTCCCATTATCATCTCTATAAGTGTGGTCTTTCCTGCACCGTTTGAGCCGACTATCGCTACTATCTCGCCCTTGTCAATCTCAAGGGATACATTATTTACTGCGGTGACATCACCGTAGTTCTTGGTTACGTTCTTTATCTTTAACATATTATCCTCCTTTGGAATCATGGAAAAATACAATGGATACACTATCAGAATCCTATCATGTGTGCAAGTATAATGCACAACTATGAATTCAACTAATTATTATTTTGATTTTAGATTTTATTATAAAGTTTGTTTTATGCCTTATAGCATATGTAAAAAGAGTTTTGCTGAGATGCAAACGGCTTACGCCGCCATATTATCAGATCGTATACTGTATATAAAGAATATTGATCCGTTATCAGAAACCAAAAACAGTAACGCTGCAGCAAGATGTTGAAGCGCAGCATGAGCAGCTGTTGCATGAGCTGATACCGCTTGAAGCAGCTGTCTCAGAGAGAGCCTTTGACTCGTTTACTTCGAGGATCTCTACTCCTTCGAAATCGTTCTTGAACTCCTGAAGATTCATTACATCCTGATTGTTAAGTGCTTTTTCCATAATAATTAACTTCCTTTCTTAGTTGAATTCATAGTTGTATATTATACCTGCATATAATATATTTACTGATCTCAACCAAAGATCTTTTTGAAAATATCCCAGAACATCTTTTTGACCTCCTCTTGTTTTTCGTTATCAGTATCGTGCTGACATTGGCATTATAGCATCTGCCTATAGCTCATACAACAAATTTCTGGTAACCGGTGCCTTTTTTCTTGTGAACGGTAATTTTCTTTGTAAAGTATTGATTTTTTGGTCAAAAAGTGGTATAATTACATAGTTATAATCTATCAATATAGTAAGCTTTTTGGCAAAATCCGACATATTTGATAGAGTATCCGGGCTTTTCTAAGCTATATACGGTGCTCTGGGATTTCCTATAAAAACGCTATGCTTAGTGTCGGAAGGGAGAATATTTCAATTGAAGATCGCTATATGTGACGATGAACAGTACTTCAGAAATGTGCTTTCAGAAGAGCTTGATATTTATTTCAGGGAACGCAGGATAGATTTCGATGTTTTTTGTTTCAGCAACGGCACGGATATGCTCAATTCCGGTATAAGCTTCGATCTCATTTTTCTTGATTACTATATGGGACAGTTGAACGGGATCGACGTCATAAAACTGATGCGCGAAAGAAACAATGATACGAAAGTCATATTCGTCAGCAGCTATCCGGACGTTGTCTTTGAAAGCATGAAATACAGGACTTACCGCTTCCTTGTCAAGCCTGTGGACCGCGCGAAATTCATCGAAGCCGTCGATTCAGCCATATTGGAAGACAAGAAGGACTTCAAGATAATCGCAAGGGATCAGTACAACGAAAATGTTGCTATCCCCGAAAAGGATATCATATATATACAGGCAGACAATATCTACGCTATAATAATAACCGAAAACGATACTTACAAATACATGAACAGCCTTGCAAAACTGATCGGCGAACTGAGGTCGGACTGTTTTTTCAAGTCGAACAGATCATACGTTGTTAATATGGACCACATAATCTCATACACAAAAACGGAAATAACACTGAGCAACAGTCAGAAAGCTCTGCTTTCAAGGACAAGATACAAAGCTTTCAAGGAAGCATATTTCGATCATATAAAAAGGAACACACATCATACATGACAGCCGGATTTGCTATACTTTCCGCTTTTGTGTGTTTCATGTATATCGTAAATATAAACCAGTTCATATGCCTGACGGTCCATGACAAAAAAATAAGCAGACCATGCTGGCTGCTTGGCGGAGCTGCTGTGCTTCTGACACTTGCAGATCCATTCTTCAGTCTTGACCAGATATTCGAGATATCCGGCGTGGCGCTGACTTACATCCTCATCTTTTTGCTCATCCTCATAACTCACAGCAAGCACAAGTTCCGGTCATTTTATATAGCTATCCTTTATTTTGCACTGGATTCAGCCATATCCGCTTCTTGTCTGCTGGTCAAAAAGGCGATCGGCATCAGCGGAGGAAGTGATATGAGCATAAAGCTCATCGTACTGGTGCTGTGCATCATAGCCCACGTTTTCATACAGTATCTGAAAAAGACAAGGCGTGATGAGATACGCGAAATAGTAAAGATACTGCCGCGGAAAGTTTACGCTCTCCTCATGCTCTACATTTTCATGCTGGGCATACTCTGCTCCTTCATTGCCGCTGCTCCGGCTCAGGATTCCGCATACTTCTCAGCTTTCAGCGTGATGTTCGTCATCACGGTATTCCTTTCGCTTCTTGTCACGCTCAATACGCTCATAAATTCTGCTTCGAGGTATTATTTTGAAAACATGTCGGCACTGCTGAACGATCAGATAGAGATACAGCTCAATCACTACATCGAAGCCGATAAATACGCCAACGACATAAGGGCATTCCGGCACGACTACAAAAACCACATGATATGCTTGCAGGATCTGATATCCAGTCACAGCGATGAAGACGCTCTGGAGTACCTCAGTTCGATCATCGAGAACTCTGCCGCAAATGAAGTCCTGACGACCAGCGGCAACAAGACCGCGGATGCAATTATCCGCTACAAGAAGAACATCGCAGAGCAGAATCACTGCGAGATACGGTTCTCAGGGGTGATATCAGACAGCATCTCGCCTTATCAGATATGCACTATCCTCTCCAATGCCCTTGATAATTCTATAGAAGCCTGCCAGAAGCTGGGAAGTCAGCACTCGGATATCAGCATCAACTGCACGCTGGTAAACAATATCCAGTTAATTGTCATAAAGAATCCGGCAATTGCTGAAAAGTACAAAGGCCAGACTTCCAAGAGCGACAAAGTAAATCACGGATTCGGGCTTTACAATATCCAGAGAGCTGTCTCTATGCTGGACGGAAGAATGTCCATTCCGCAGAGATACCCGGATTTCATACTTGAAATAGAGTTCCAGATACCTGTCGCAGAAAAGTAGTTCAGGCGGCGGAAGCATAACAAAAAACAGCGGCGGACTGAGTAAAATTGCTCAGTCCGCCGCTTTGGCGTTTCAGATATCAGACATAATTCATTGATTTCAGATAGTTCTCAAAGCTTATGGATGCGCCGGCTGAGAGGTCAGCGTAGTAGCCGAGGATTATGGTGGCGTCTCTGCCGTCAATAAAGTTGTCATTGTTTACGTTGCCCACTATGCGTTCTGCGGCGGTGGGGACATAGCCGCTGGATGAACTGTCAGCGTACATGGAAAGCACAAGCGTTGCGTCCCTGCCGTCTATCATGGTATCGTTGTTCAGGTCGCCTTTATTAAAGGCTGAAGCTATGTCTACAAAGACGGTAAAAGATTTATCAGCATATTCCTCAGCAGCTGAGCCCTTGTATCCATAAATCGTGATGTCATCCGGAATAGCATAGTCCGCGATTGTTGTACAAGTCGAAGGAATCCAAATTTCTTTAATTGGACATTTTACAAATGTGGATGATTCTATCACAGTAACGCCTTCAGGAATATATACCTCTGTCAGACTGGAACAATGTGCGCAAAAACCTTTGGGAATGGAAGTGATCCCACCCGAAAAAAATATCTTCTTTATTTCATCTTTATACTCAACAAAAGCAGCAAAGTAATTATCCCCTGTCCCATCTATGGTAAGAACGCCGGTATTGCGGTCAAGCGTCCATGTAACGTTTTCTCCGCAAACGCCGGAAACAACGTTTTCGTACTTCTGCTTCGCCGCATCCGCTGTTACAGATGCTCCTTCAAATAACGGCGAATCGTATCCCACTGCTCCGCCTAACATGCAAATTGAAAGTGCCGCTGCTATAATTCTTTTAACTTTCATAACAATACCTCCTTAGTTATAAACGCCCTGAAACTATAATGTTGAAAAGTTCCTCGTTTTGTCACTATTGTACCATGAATTTTATATAATGTCAACTAAAACGAGAAAAATTCCGCACATTTTATTACACCTCCGAACTTTTCACCGGATGATGCAAAACGGCGTTTTTCATTTTGTGAACCTTTTCTGTATTTTATGGGTTGATTTAACAAATGCCGCATTATATACTTGAAGTGGATATTATTTTTGGAGGTGTACCACTTATGGACAATACGTTTTTACGGCGCGTAACTGCCTTCGGACTGTCTGCTGCCCTCATAGCAGGCTCTTCTGCTTTTCCGCACAGCAGCAATGTCGCCCATGCAGCTGACGCCGGCATCAGTGACTTTTCACTCTCAGATGTCACTATGCTCGACGATTACAGCGTCAACGCTTTCAACAAGGAGATAGAGTATCTCCTCTCATTCGACACAAACCGTTTGCTCGCCGGATTCCGTGAGAACGCCGGACTCAATACCTACGGCGCTAAACGCTACGGCGGTTGGGAAAACACAAACATCGCCGGTCATGCGGTCGGTCACTACATGACCGCTATCGCACAGGCATACCAGAATCCACTGCTCACTGCCGACCAGCGCAATGCCCTCTACAAGAGAATGACTACCCTCATTGACGGACTGAGAGAGTGTCAGAAAAACTCCAAGGGCAAGCCCGGTCTGATCTGGGCTGCTTCTCATCCAAGCGGCACAGGCGTTGAGGTGCAGTTCGACAACGTTGAAGTCGGCAAGGCTAACATCATCAGCGAAGCATGGGTGCCGTGGTACACCATGCACAAGCTAATGGCAGGTATCGTGGACATCTATAACGCCACCGGCTATTCTCCTGCAAAAGACCTCGGTTCAGGTCTCGGAGACTGGGTGTACAACCGCTGCCTCACATGGAATGACCAGAAACACCGTACCGTCCTCTCTATCGAATACGGCGGAATGAATGACTGCCTCTATGACCTCTACCTCATAACCGGCAAGGCGAACCATGCTTCGGCTGCTCATTACTTCGATGAGACCAACCTGTTCGAAATGGTGCTCAAGGGCGGCGCAAATGTGCTCAACAACAGGCACGCTAACACTACTATCCCAAAGTTCATCGGTGCTCTCAAGCGCTATACCGCTCTCAACGGCAAGAACATCAACGGCGAAACTATCGACGCTACACGCTACCTACAATATGCCGAGGCATTCTGGGACATGGTAACTACTCATCACACCTATATCACCGGCGGCAACAGTGAGTGGGAGCATTTCGGAATGGATGATATCCTCGACAAGGAACGCACAAACTGTAACTGCGAGACCTGCAACTCCTACAACATGCTCAAACTCAGCCGCGAACTCTTCAAGATAACCGGCGACAGCAAGTATATGGACTTCTACGAGGGTACTTATTATAATTCGATCCTCTCCTCTCAGAATCCTGAAACCGGTATGACCACTTATTTCCAGCCCATGGCTACCGGCTACTTCAAGGTGTACAGTTCAGCTTTCGACCACTTCTGGTGCTGTACCGGCAGCGGCATGGAGAGTTTCACAAAACTGGGCGATACCATTTATATGCACGGTGACAGCACACTATATGTAAATATGTATCAGAGCTCTATCTTAAACTGGGCTGACAAGAACATGAAGATCACTCAGAACAGCTCTATCCCCGAAGGCGATACGACTACGTTCACTATCGACGGCAGCGGTGCTGTAGATTTCCGCTTCCGCATACCTGAATGGAAAGCCGGAAATATGACAGTAAAGGTGAACGATGAGAAATACAGCTACAAAACAGTCAACGGCTACGCTCAGGTGACCGGCGATTTCAGCAGCGGTGATGTCATAGAACTGACTATCCCAGAAGAGGTAAAGGCTTACTCTCTGCCCGACAAGAACACTGTCTACGGCTTCAAATACGGCCCGATAGTTCTAAGTGCCGAACTCGGCAAATCTAATATGACAACAGGCTCTACGGGTATGTGGGTAACTATACCAAAGGAAAAAGAAGCCCCATCAGAGACTATCAAGCTCTCTAAGGAAGGCCTGTCGGTTGCCGGCTTTATGCTGAACATCAACGACCACCTTGTAAGAGACGGAAATTCACTGAAGTTCACCCTCAAGGACACCGATCACAATCTTACGTTCACCCCTCACTACAAACAGTATCAGCAGCGCTACGGCATTTACTGGAACTTTGCAAGTAATGGTGATGCCACCGAAAAGCTGCCTCGTGCAAAGTATACAGTCACAGATACCGTACAGCCCGGCTACGGTCAGTACGAAAATGACAACCTCCATTACATGCTCGAACACAACACTCAGGGCGTTACCGATGACAGTACTTACAGATATGCCAGAAAGGGCGGATTCTTCAGTTACCGCATGGCTATCGACATGGAAGCTCAGTTCATGCTTCTGACTGTAAAGCTGCGCAAGGCTGACAACGGAAAATCTATCCGCATCCGTGTTGGTGATACCGAACTCTGGTCAGGTACTCTTGACTACTCCGGAAACGAAGCGGTATACGACAAGAAACTCATCATCCCGCAGGACGTTGTTGACAGATGCGCTCAGTCCATCACTGCTGACGGTGTTGACTACGATGTGCTTGAAGTGGTATTCACTCCGGATGGCGATGAAGATTCCGCAAAGATCTGCGATTTCATCTACATGACAGCTGTTAAGCCGCTGTATGAATACGACGACAGCATTGCGTATTTTGTTGACTGCGGTGACCATGACACTTCAACTCTCACCGGCAGAGACAAGCTCGGTGCATACAACAGCGTGACCGAACAGCTCTACGGTCCCGATGAAGTAACCGGTGCATACTGGGGACTCATCGACGATCCGACTGACCAGTATAACGGCAGTTCAAGAAGCAGCGGTATCTACACCGCTAATACATGGTGTGACGAAGCTAATCCCACAGACGGCAAGGACAAGTCGGTAAGCTTCCGCTATACCAAGAATCAGTACGAACACAACATTGACCGCCACCTTGATTACGAATTCGAACTCCCTCAGGGCAGCTATACTATTGAAATGAGTTTCCGCGATCCGTGGGGATGCTCAAAGAATCCATCCGTCTATGCAGTCAGCGGCAATACAAGAAAAGCCGTTGCTGAAAACTGCGCTGTTGACGGCTCTGCTGTCAAAGGCAAGGCAACAGTAGATGAGAGCGGAAAGCTTCATCTCAGTTTCGTTTCTGCCGATAAGGCTATCAACGTCTGCTACATTATTATAAAGGCAGACGATGCAGCATCACTTCCGCAGACAGGTATCAAGGGCGATGTGAATATCAACAAGGAGGTCAATGTTGCCGACCTCGTTGCACTTGAAAGATATCTCACCGGAAAGGACACTATCGACCGCGACCAGTGGCTCAACGCCGACATCAACAGGGACGACTCCGTTGATATATTCGATATGGTACTGCTCAGGAAAATCCTGACAAATGCGAAATAAAATATAACAGAGACGCCGTATGCAGCTGAGCTGTATGCGGCGTTTTGCTTTATTCCGGCATTTTCCCGTTCATGGAAAATGCTTCTGTACTGCGGCAGCATATCCTGCGTATTTGTTTATAATGCGGTATTGACATATCTCCGGTAATGTTGTATAATTGTATACAATAACACAGTGATACAAATATACATGAATGGACGACTTTGATCTATGCCTCAGTTCATATCATGTATGCCGATTTTTTCACGAAACCGGATCTGTAAACGGAGGGTAAACTATGAATCACACAATGCCGAACATCAGTCTCAGCAAGCGGACTAATCTGCTTGATTTCGATACATACGAATACGAATTGCAGGAGGTAGAGCGTCCCGAGCTTTTCCGTGAGATGTTCCCCTACGAGGAAGTGCCGAAGGTAGCGTACAACTATCGCCATGTACCGATGAATATGCCGGAGGATATCTATATCACAGATACTTCCTTCCGCGACGGTCAGCAGTCAAGAGCACCGTATACAACAGAACAGATAGTCGATATCTATAAAATGCTGCACCGTCTTGGCGGTGAGAAAGGTATCATCAGACAGACCGAGTTTTTCGTTTATTCCAAAAGCGACCGCGATGCTCTTGAACAGTGTATGGCTCTCGGCTATGAATTCCCGGAGATAACTACATGGATACGCGCAAACAAGCAGGACTTCGAACTTGTCCGCAACATCGGCGTTAAGGAAACAGGTATCCTCGTTTCCTGCTCAGATCACCATATATTCAATAAAATGGGACTTAACAGACGACAGGCTCTTGACAAATATCTGGGCATAGTCAAGGAATGTATAGGAGCAGGTCTGCGTCCGCGATGTCATTTCGAAGATATCACCCGTGCGGATTTCTACGGCTTTGTCGTTCCCTTTGCTATCGAATTGAGGAAACTCTCGGAGGAGAGCGGCGTTCCTATAAAGATACGCGCCTGCGATACTATGGGCTACGGTATCCCCTATCCCGGCGCTGCACTTCCGAGAAGCGTCTCCGGCATCATCTACGGCTTGCAGCACTATGCCGGTTTCTCAAGCGATATGCTTGAATGGCACGGTCACAACGATTTCTACAAGGGCGTGACAAATGCGGCTACCGCATGGCTTTACGGTGCAGGTGCAGTAAACTGCTCGCTGCTCGGGATCGGTGAACGTACCGGAAATGTTCCGCTGGAGGCAATGGTATTCGAATACGCATCTCTCAAAGGTACGCTGGACGGAATGGATACAACAGTCATAACCGAGATAGCTGACTATATTGTAAACGAAACTCATTACGAACTGCCGCCTATGACTCCATTCGTGGGAAGATATTTCAATGTCACCCGTGCAGGTATACATGCGGACGGACTGATGAAGGATGAGGAGATATACAACATCTTTGATACGGCAAAGCTGCTGAACAGACCACCCTATGTATCGGTAAGTGCGTCTTCCGGACTCGCCGGCATCGCCTGCTGGATAAACAATTACTATAAGCTCTCCGGAGATAAGTGCGTTGACAAGAGAAATGCTGCCGTTGCTAAGATAAAGGAATGGGTAGATAAGGAGTACGAGGGCGGACGTGTTACCGTTATCAGTGACGACGAACTGAAAGCCCTCACTGAAGAGTATCTCCCAGAGATCGCAAGGAGGTAATGGTATGCTGCTGGAAACTGATGACCGCTCGCTGAGGATAAGGGTTTTCAACGCCATAGAAAATGCCATTCTGGACGGCGAATACAAGGACGGCGACAGTCTGAACGAACTGCGGCTCTCAAAGGAACTGGGCATCAGCCGCACACCTGTGCGCGAAGCTCTCATGCAGCTTGAACTTGAAGGGCTGGTGCGAAACGTCCCTAACAAGGGGGCTGTTGTAGTTGGCGTAACTGAGCAGGATATCCACGACATATACGAGATCAGGATACGCATTGAAGGACTTGCTGCCCGTCTGTGCGCGGAGAATATCACAGAAGATGAGCTTCGTGCGCTGGAACAGATAGTTGACCTTCAGGAATTCTATCTGCTGAAAAACGGTACCGAACAGATCTGGAAACTGGACGGTGATTTTCACAAGATAATCTATGATGCGTCAAGAAGCCGTCCGCTGCGGTTCACGCTCTCAAACTTCCACAACTACATAAAAAAAGCCCGTGATATCTCCGTTCAGACAGAGGGCCGCGCCGAAAAGACCGTCGCTGAGCATCGCGCCATACTCGATGCAATAAAGGCTCATAACGGTGATCTTGCCGAGCAGCTGACTGCAAAGCATATCTCCAATGCCGAGGATAATCTGTTCGAAAACGGACTAAAAATGGAATGAGGAAATAATATGAACAGGATCGGACCGGATCTATATCACAACATTATAAAATATATCACGAAAACACCCTGCGGCACGGTCTATCCGTTGTCTGTAGCTGAAATGAATCAGTACGGTGACGTTTTCACAGGGAATGATTCCGTTCTGCTCTGGCATTACGGCGGTTTTGCGTTCATATACGGGAAATGCGATACATACTTTCTCGAACAGATATACAGAAAGTTCTTCTGCACCGGAGTCAGTCTGCCGAGAAGGTTCATACTTTTCACGGCAGATAAGGAAGTTGAACAGTTCTTCCGTTCAAAGGAAGGTATCACATTCGGCAAAAGATATCATCTTGAACATACACACGCAATTACCTCTCCTTCGGATACACTGCCTCCCGGATTTCATATCACCGAATTCAGCAAGGAACTGTTAGAAAAGGCAGAAGGAAGAGTTATTCCGGGTTTTGCATGGAGAAATGCTGAGGAATTTCTCAGGAACGGCATGGGATTCTGTGCTGTCCATGAAGGCAGACCGGCAGCATGGGCGTTTTCTGCTGCGGTCAGTTCAGAAGAGATAGACATCGGCATAGAAACTGCATCTGCTTATCAGCATATGGGACTTGCAACAGCAGCCGCCGAAAAGATGATACAGTACTGTTACGAGCATGGCAGACGTCCCGTGTGGTCGTGTGATTCCACAAACATAGCATCGCGCAGACTGGCTGAAAAGGTCGGCTTTGAGGTAGTGTCTGAGTACACAACGATAAAAATACAGTGATCCAAACATATCAGAAATATCAAAGGCGGTCATATGACCGCCTTTTTATGTACCATTCTTACCCGTCCTGCCATGAACGTCATATAGACAAATACTATAACCGGGATACTTGAAATAATGCCACTTCCGTGATATACTTATTGAATAAGTAGTAATACTCTATATGCCGGAATTCACCAGATGCACGATATATGCCGCATATCCGCCTTCGATGTTGTAAACATCGTATCCCCGGTCATCAAGTATCTCTGCCACCTCGGCACTGAGATCACCAGTCCTGCAAAGAACATAAACCGGCTTGTCCTTCGGCAGCAGTGAAAGTCCGGTGGATATCTCATCAAAAGGAACATTCACCGAACCACGTATGCCTTTCAGTTCAAACTCTTCCCTGCTGCGTATATCCAGAAGAGTTACTTTACCGGTATCAAGTCCACATATTTCAGCTGCTTTTATACTTTTCATATCTTTATCCTTTCAGGAGGCTAAAATGGCTTTATCAGACGAACAGCTCGAACGCTATTCGAGACACATAACATTAAAAGAGATCGGCGTAAGAGGTCAGAAAAAACTACTTGCCGCAAAAGTACTCATCATCGGCGCAGGCGGGCTCGGAGCTCCTGCCGCTATGTATCTTGCGGCAGCCGGTGTCGGCACTATAGGGATCGCTGACTGCGACTGCGTGGAGCTTTCAAATCTGCAAAGACAGATAATCCACTCAACCGATGACGTTGGAAAAACTAAGGTGCAGTCTGCTGCCGAAACTATAAAAGCTCTCAATCCCGATGTAAAAGTCATTACTTATCATGAATATGTCAGCAGCAGGAATATCGCCGGCATGATCGCTGATTATGATATTATTATTGACGGTGCTGATAATTTCCCCACAAAGTTCCTCATAAACGATGCCTGCGTCCTCGGAGGCAAACCATTTATCCACGCCGGGATACTCCGGTTCGAAGGTCAGCTCATGACCTATGTTCCGGGCAAAGGTCCGTGTTATCGCTGTATATTCGAAGCACCGCCTCCGAAAGATGCTGTGCCAAGCTGCCGTGAAGCCGGAGTTATAGGAGCAATGGCTGGCATAATCGGTTCTATGCAGGCACTGGAAGCCGTGAAATTCATAACAGGTCAGGGCGAACTGCTCACCGGCAGTATGCTCGTCTTTGACGGGATGAAAATGGAATGGCGGAAAGTCAGACTGCCGAAAAGGAATCACGCATGCCCGATATGCGGCGATAAACCGTCAATTACCGAACTCACAGACGAAGAGCAGACAGCATGCAGTATGCTATAAACTGATTATATAGCAGGCAAAAGCATTTGTCAATAACAAATTCATAGAAATCCTATTGACAAACTATGATATTTATAGTATAATATAAACATAGTGAAATGATATGTATTACGGAGGTGTTCATTATGCAGATGTGTATTTGTGAAAATGATATGTGTATAGAGATCTTCTCCGCGCCTGTTATATCATAGGCTCTATCTGCCTGTAAATAAACAGTCTGACGCGGAGACAGAAATGTCTCTGTTTTTATTTGCAGGAGGTATAATATGAAAAGGATCGAAGTCATATCCCTCGACAGAATTGGTCTTATCGGAGAGATCTCCAACGTGATAAGACGCTTGAACGGCAACATTGTTTCCCATACAGCTAATGTAGTGACATCAGAAAATAATATCCCTGTTTCACATTTTACTGCCGATATCCAGTTTGATGCTCCGGCGGATAACAACTCCGTTTCACGCAGACTGCGCAGGATCAAAAATGTGAAACAGGTCAGGATCACTGATCTGTGAGGTAATAACTATGACCACAAACAAGTATTTTTACTGCGGAAAATTCGGCATAGAGCGTGAGACTCTCCGTGTGGACAGCAAGGGCAGGCTTGCACAGACTCCCCACCCTTTCGGGAACGATGAGCACATCACACGCGATTTCTGCGAAAATCAGATAGAACTTGTAACTCCGGTATGCAGCAGCATTGATGAAGCTCTTGAAGCACTGGCTGGACTTGATAAAAAAGCCCGCGATGTGCTGGCAGAAAATGGCGAAACCATCTGGCTCTACAGCAATCCTCCCCACTTTGACAGTGAGGACGACATTCCCATTGCCGATTTCACCGGAGACCATTCCTCTAAACGCGCATACCGTGAAGTCCTTGAAAAAAAGTACGGAAAGAAACTTATGCTTTTCTCCGGAATCCATTTCAATTTCTCATTCGCTGAAGAATTTCTGCATGATCTGAATACAGATAAGGAGGATTTCCACAGCTTCCGCGACACTCTGTACCTGCGGCTCTACAAGCAGCTCATGACACACAGCTGGCTGCTGGTGCTGCTGACCGCTGCAAGTCCTTACTACGACGCTTCTCTCGATAAAGACGGAAAAAGCGGTATAATCATGAGTGAATACTCATCAATGCGCAACAGCCGCAGAGGATACTGGAATAAATTCCTCCCCATTCTCGATCACCGCAGTCTCAGGACTTTCACAGGCAGCATAAAGAAGCATATAGTTACAGGTTCACTGTATTCCGCAAGTGAGCTTTATCTGCCGATACGTCTCAAACCCAAGGGACTTAACAGTCTTGAAAACCTCGCTGCAAACGGCGTTGACCATATCGAACTGCGTATGTTTGACTTAAACCCGTCTGCACCTCTTGGTATCGACGGCAGAGATCTCGGATTCGCACATCTGCTGATCCTCTATCTGCTCTCGCAGCCTGACTTCGACTTCACTCCGGAATTGCAGGAAACAGCAGCTGCCCAACACAAAAACGCTGCTCTTCTCGAACCGGATCTCAGGCTCCTTGAACGCGGAATGAGCATTATCGAAAACATGGAAGGATTCTTCGCAGGCAATGAAAGTGCCAGCGAGATATTATCATTTGAAAAGAACAAGATCACCAGCAGCGCCTGTTTCAGCAAGGCTGTTGCAGATCAGGCACTATGAATTATAAGGCGGTGACATAAATGTGCGAGCTTCTCGGCTTCACTTCCGGAAAAAACACAGATATATCAGACTACCTGAAGACTTTTTTTGCACACAGCAGCAATAATCCGCACGGCTGGGGAATGATGTACGAAAACAGCAGCAGGATAATCCTGAAAGAAGCAGTAAGTGCAAATGAAAGCAGCTTTCTCGGAGATATGCTGGACAGTATCGGTAAGCAGAAAAACGTCCTCGCACATATCAGATTTGCCACCGTTGGCTCAATAAATGAAAACAACTGCCACCCATTCACGGGAGCTGACATCTCCGGCAGAGAATGGACGCTCATACACAACGGAACTATATTCAGCAGCCGGCACAATCACCGGTATTCCGCAGTACAGTCCGGAGATACCGATTCCGAACGCTTCTTCCTTTCAATGCTGGATAATATGAATGACCATATCTCCAGAGCAGTCCCAAATGAGCGTGAACGATTCGAGATCATCAACAGCTTCATTGCGGAAAATTCACCGAGAAATAAACTGAATCTGATGATATATGACGGTGATCTTCTGTACGTTCACAAGAATCTGAAAAACACCCTTTGCTTCAAAAGGCTCGATAATGGGATACTGTTTTCAACCAAGCCCCTTGACGGCGGCGTATGGATACCGTTCCCCATGGCTCAGGTGATAGCTTTCAGAAACGGCAAAGAAGTATATCGCGGCGACCGCCATAAAGGCGTATTCGTCCCCACCCTTGAATATATCACGGCTATGGACGCAATGTATATATGAATCAGGAACGTCCTTGAAATCGTCTCCCATCAGTGGTATAATAATATAAAACCGCATTGATAAGGAGCAGGACGTTAATGGACAAACTTTCTGTACTAAAAGAATACTTCGGACACAAGAGATTCCGCAGCGGACAGGAGGAGATCATCGACCACATCCTCAGAGGCAGTGATGTTCTCGGGATAATGCCCACAGGCGCCGGAAAATCCCTTTGCTATCAGGTGCCTGCACTGATGCTGAATGGCATGACGGTCGTTATATCTCCGCTTATATCACTGATGAAAGATCAGGTCAGTTCACTGGTCTCTTCAGGAATAAGTGCCGCATGCATAAACAGTTCACTCAGTCAGGAAGAATACTCAGAGACTATGCACAGAGCCTTGCGCGGAGAATTCAGGCTTATTTATGCTGCGCCGGAAAGACTCGGAACTCAGGAGATGCGCCGTCTGGCATCTGCTGTCAGGATCTCCATGGTAACTATAGACGAAGCTCATTGTGTTTCTCAATGGGGACAGGATTTCCGTCCGAGTTATCTGCGTATCTCAGAATTCATCGAAAGTCTGCCGGTGCGTCCGATAGTAAGCGCATTCACTGCCACTGCTACCGATACCGTCAGAGAAGATATCGTGCGGATGCTCGGACTGAACGCACCATTCACTCTTGTGACAGGTTTTGACCGTCCAAACCTCTACTTTTCTGTACTTAAACCGCATAACAAATATGCTGAACTGCGACGTCTGCTGGAAGGTTTCGGAGATAAATGCGGGATAGTATACTGCCTCTCGCGCAGAAACGTTGAAGAGATATGTGACAAGCTAAACGATGACGGCTTTCCGGCTACAAGATATCATGCCGGTCTTTCGGATACTGAACGAAAGAATAATCAGGATGATTTCATATATGACCGAAAGCGGATAATGGTAGCTACAAACGCTTTCGGAATGGGAATAGACAAATCCGATGTCTCATTCGTCATACATTACAACATGCCTAAGAATATCGAAAGCTACTATCAGGAAGCCGGACGTGCCGGGCGCGACGGAAGTCCTGCACAGTGCATACTGCTGTACGGCGCAATGGATGTCAGGACAAACAATTTTATGATCGAAAAGAGCCGTGACGACAACACCGAACTCTCAGATGAGGAAAAGGATATCATGCTTGAACGCGACAGGCAGCGGCTGAAGGAAATGACATTCTACGCCACTTCCACTGACTGTCTGAGGCAGTTCATGCTCGGGTATTTCGGCGAAAAAGCTCCGGGATATTGTGGGAACTGCTCTTGCTGTGTGACCGGATTCGAGGAAGTCGATATGACCGTTGACGCACAGAAGATAGTCTCATGCGTGTTCAGAGTAAAACAGCAGGGACGCTACTTCGGAAAGAGCATGATCGTGGATATACTCAAAGGCAGCGAAAACGAAAGGCTCGTCTCATTAGGCTTTGACAAGCTGTCCACTTACGGCATAATGAAGGACACTTCTGCTCGCCGCATAAGAGCAGAAGTCGATCATCTCATAGAAAACGGATATCTCTGCAACAGCACTGGCGATTATCCGGTAGTCGAACTGACTGCTTCATCAGCTAAGATCCTGAAAGAACATATCCCTGTTACCATAAAACTCCCCAAGGAGAAAAAGGAAAAAGTTAAAAAGCAGCGCAGCGAACTCTCCGATATCGACAGCGTTCTCTTTGAAGAACTCAGGAAACTGCGCGGCAGACTTGCCGCTGAAGCAAGTGTTCCTGCATATATCGTTTTTTCAGACTCCGCTCTGAGAGATATGTGCAGGGTGCTTCCGACGGATAAAGAAGAATTCCTGAACGTTTCAGGTGTCGGCAAAAGAAAAGCCGAAAAATACGGCGATGATTTCTGCGCCATAATAAAGAAATACGTTTCTTCACATCCCGGTGTCCTATGATCTTTCTTTTACTTATCAAATCAGCCTCTCACAATAGTGAGAGGCTTTTTTGTAATACAAAAAAGCTACGCAAAATGCGTAGCTTTGATATGGTTTGGCGTGACTAAATTGATGACTCTTAGGAGGCGTAACATATTACAGTTTTAAACAGAAAAATAATAATATTTGAGTGATTATAGAGCTGTATGCAGGTTAATCAGTTCAGTTTTGTGTTCCTTTATATCCGGGGCATCACGCCTAAAGTAATGCAGCTGATTTTTGTCATCTTAGTATTGGGTATAATCGTTACTGTTCATGCAGACTTAGATCAATGTGCATATTTTTCAGTTCTTTCCATTTATCCGAAGATATGACCTCAGATGCGTTGATCGTGACGTTGTCGGCTGCGCCGAACATACTGCGGTAGTATTCCAGATTCCTGATAAGTATATTCCACCTGTAATGATCGGAGCTGTACGGGTAATAATAGCAGTATCTGTTGATCTGCCTTGCGTCATCGCCTGCCCAGAAATTCGGGAACATTCCTTTGTAGATCGAACATTTTCCTTCATTATTAGCCTTGAAGTTATTTATCATACCATTCCAGTCAGTCAGGTCATCAGCTGTCTGCTCTGCGATAGTCTTTCTTACAGCCATGCAGTTGATCCGGTCTACTCTTCCCTCTCTTTGCATAAGTGCGATAGGCGTTGAGGGCGCATTCCAGTGAACTATCCTGTCGGAATACCAATGGAAGTCGTAGCCCTCCTCAGCGACGGAGGTGAGGAAGAAAGCAAACGGATAAAACGGTGAATTGAAGCTGTCTATCAATTCATTCAGTCCGGCATTCTGCTTTTTTCCGTTGAAGGTGATGCAGTACTGAGCGATGTTGCAGCTGAGATGATTTTTAAGAGAGATTTTGGATTTTGTCTGCTTGCGCATATATTTGAACTCTTCAAGAACACTTCCGAAACAGCCGTCTTTACAGTATTCTTTAACGCAAGCCCAGTAATCATTTAATATTTCATCTCCGTAAATTGCCAGCAATACTTTTTTAGCATGATCGGAAGAGAAGTATTCTTTAAGAAGGCTTTCTGCTCCTTTGGCTTCTTCATCAAATGAAGAAAAGACATCTCCGCATTCAGGGACTTTGATTCTTTCGAATGCTTCTTCATAAGGCAGTGAACCCTTGTAGTATTCTTCGAGGCGTTTATCCAGCTCCCGTTCAATGCATTCTGAAAGTATCTCAGGTACAACTGAGTAAGCCGAGAAAAGCAGCGTTTTGCTCCAATAGCGGTTTTTATCTGTACTGAGCCAGTCTGCAAAGACACCTTTCAGCTCCCCGGACGGTTTGTTCGGAGGAACGAAAAGCCACAGGTACGAGTTACCTTCAAACATATCATCAGCAAGTGCCCGGATACGCGATGATTCGGCTTCCCCTTGTGTATTGTTGACAGCGTCTTTCAAAGAGGAATAGGCACTGCTTATGTCTTTGGGATCAATATCGCGCGGAAGCGAAAGTGCAAGGCGTGTCTTTACGGCAGAATTACCTTTTTTGAAAAAGGCATTGAACTCAGACACGTCGATACTGCCAATGTCAACTGTCAGCTTGCCTTCATTTGGCGCATAGCTGTGTATCGGACGTTCTGTGCGTGAGATACCGATATTCTTCATTTCTTCCGACAACTCTTTAAGTTTGCCCGACAGGTACTTCAGCTGACTGTCCGTGTCTTCATTCGGAGTACCGGGCGCGAGCTTCTCGGCTATGTCGGTCATCGTTTTCTGGCAATCCTTCCAGAGTTCAACGATGGCCGTGCTGCTGTCGACTTTCCCGTTGGTTTTGGACATATAGTTAAGAATGGTATCCAGTCCGACAAGATGCTTTGTGAACTCGCCGAGCTCGTCTTCTTCATCTTTATCCTCCTCAGGCTTGACGGCATTCCGGTAAGCATAGGGAGTCGCCGAGAGCATCAGGACTTTCGGAGCTTTATCGCCTGTTTTCTCCCTTCCGAGGATAGTATCAATAACAAGCTTGATGACCGCAGAACGCTCGTCCATGTCTTTGGCATTTTCTTCAAATATCTCAGGGTAATTCTGTATCTCGTCGATAATGACGAGGTCAGGCTGCAAAAGCTCAAGGGAATAATAGCTCATATATGTGCGGATATATTTCTGATACTGTTCATAGTAGATGTTGCGTTGCAGCCTCTCCACGGCAGTTTTGAATTTTTCATTTCCCTTTTTATCTATTTCGTTGATGTATTTATCTTTATTGATATGGGGGAATACCTTTTCAATTATTTCGTTGAAACGATAAACGGAGCTATGAGAGGAGGGGAAAAAATATTCTAATACATCGCCAAAATCTACCGTGTCTTTATTGAACTTGATCTCCCAATTTTGTTTTAAAAATCCATTCACATCAAAGCACTGTTTGAGGAGCAAGATGAACTCCGGATATTGGGCGGAAAGATTTTTAGCCGTATCGCCGTAGTAGTACATTCCATAGTTCAGGAACATATCCAGAAGCAGTAATGCAGTATCCTCAAAATCAGTGTCAACCGAGTTTAGCTTTAGCTCTATATTTTTGTAGCTGACGCCTTTCATGGCTTCAGGGAAATATGTAACTTTCCTTGCAGTATGAGATGCCTCGTCAAATAGATCTTCAAGCTCCTTAAAAGTTGGGTTATCGTCTGCTTTTAGGGCTTTATTCATAGATACTATCATTTTTGCCAATAGCTGGATCTTAACGTTAAGCTGCCCCGTTTTTTGTGTTTCGGTACGTTTTGTATTCAAAAGTTCATAATATTTTTCTTGGCAGTCGCTCCTTTCTTGTTGTGTCCCTCCTGTATTCTGTTTCAGCGAGACCTCAGGTGTTATGGGAAAGATCTTTATCTTATCACTTGTCCCATTCGCTTCAAGTACCTTCCATATCATCGAAAGCCTGTCCGTTGTCATGATCTTGCAATTATCGACCTTCAGCTTTTCGGAGGCATTCTTTTTTGCAAGCTCAAGGCTCGATGCAATGTACACGACGTTGAAGCTGTTCTTTTTATCAGCAAGCTGCTTCATTACCTCAGAAGCGATATGCGTCTTTCCAAGTCCTGTTTCATCGGCAAGAAGATATACGCTGTGATCTTTATAATATTCAATTATATGTTTGGTTGTTATTTCCTGAAATTCAAGGAGTCCCATTTCCGTTTCCTCCATTATTCATTTTTTCAAGCAGTTTTCCGATAAATTCGATATATTCTTCTGTATAGAGCTCATCTTTGATTTTTTTCAGGACCTTTTCAGCCGTGGCTGTTGGATCTTTCGCAAGACTGCTGTAAAATGTGCTGTAAAAGCAAGGTATCGGTTCAGCGACTTCTGTTGTTCCGTTTGCCTTTTCTTTCTTCATTCCGCCTCTTCCGGAGTTTGTCCCAAGGAATACGTTCAAGTCATTCTTTTCTGCGTCCTTGCTGCGGTTTGATTCAGCAAGCTTTGCATATTCATCATAGGTAAGTCCGCCTTTGTTTTTTGCACTTTTGTCATAATTCTGCGGACAGATAAGTATCTGTTTCTTTGAAATGTTATTGCAGCCTATTTCAATATAAAATGTCGCCTTGACGAAATAATATGACGCATCTTTTTTGCTGAGATGAAGCCGGAATCCCTTCCCGTCACGCGAAACATACAGCTTGCTGAGAGCATTGGCACTTGCGAAGGTATCGCTGCTGTCGTCCTCAAGGTCATCGCCTTCGGTCAGGCTGTCGGTCAGTGTGTCATTATATTCCTGAACAAGGCTGTCATTCCCGAAGATGCTTTCAATATTCTTGTATTCATCGGTGGGAGCAATGAGTTTCAGCAGCATTTCACAGTGATGATTCCGGGCTGCTACTGTCAGATTTGCAGAGCCGTAATAGATAATGGTAATGGTATTGTTATCTTCCTGCTTTGCATACAGCTTTGCATGGAAATGCTCAAACCCTGTTTTAGTGAATTTACCGGTATAGAAGCTAATGTTTGGAGAAAGTTGATCGAGCTTTTGTATGCTGTTCTGATAGGTCAGGAGTTTCACATCTTGATTTATCCGACTCACTGTATCTCTGTCGATAAACGGCGAGATCATCATGCTGCACGAAAGCACGCCGTTCCACATATTATCAGTAAACCAGTTACCGTCATAACTGAACTCGATGTCGTCAAGTCTCCAGCCTTCTTTTTCGGGAACAAAGTCAAGCTTTTCAAGTCCGTCAAGGACGCTGCCTATATCCTTGCAAAGATATTGGAGATAATTCCTGAGCTTGCTGCCGTGAGATGGAGTTTCTGCTTTGACTGAATTGAAACCCATGATAAGATCATAGCTCAAACTTCCCTGAAAGTTTTTTGTGGGAACAGCCAGCTTATAGCAGTCGGAATACTTGATAAGGATAAGCTTTGTATGAAGATATCCGCCCGGTACATTCTTGATGCAGACATTCAGATCATCTTTCAGGAATTCGCGTTGTCTGCTGCTGTCTGACACTGATACCTTGTCTGTAATTAGAATGGCTTTCTCAAACTTTTCTCTCTTGCTGAAGCTGTCTCCGAATAATTCTGAAAGTATCCGGCGCCATACCTCAAGATCAGCCCCGAAGGTTACTCCGATAACAAATTCGGGCGTTTTATCCTTGTACTTGAAGCTTTTGAAATAGCCGCCGAAACTGCCCGTGTTTTTTACATCTCCGATCATTTCTGCTCCACCGTCCTGCTGTATATCAAAACATATGAACCTATTTTTCTATTACTTTTTATAGCGTCTTGGCAGATCTTATCTGCTGTCTCAGTATTATTATCTAAAACGTAACATATCACAAAAAATGAATTATTAGTTTTAAGCACATCTGACACTTTGCCGCAGATTTTTCTAAAATCATCGCTTGGCTCGATTTTGACAGACTCTAATCCTGCTTTGATACTTGCTATCTCGCTTGGTTTATATTCGATACTGCCTTTGTTTTTTCGGAAGAAAAATACTATTGTACCTGGCAGTCCTTTTTTATTTGAATTAGGTCCCGAAAGCACTGTTTTTATCTGACCGTTATAGTATGCTTTTCCGCCTTTTATCTCGTATTTTATATTATCAACAATGCAGTCTTTGCCCTCAAGCAGCTGTAATACGATATCCGTCAGCATTCCGCGGTTCAGCTGCGGCTTATTTGATATCATATTTGTATGTTCTTTTATCCACATATTCTTTACCTCTTTTGCAGCCATAATTCTATGTGCGCTTTATTGTATATGATTATACACGAAATGGCAACAAAAGTCAATAAATTGCAGCCGCAGCGAGTTTAACAGCAGGCACGGATTTGGCTGGCGAGACTGCTCTGTTTCCTGTTCATTAACATACAAATTATGTGCAGCATAAGCGCTATTGATACGTT
This sequence comes from Ruminococcus flavefaciens, assembly GCA_002373775.1. GTDB lineage: Bacteria > Bacillota > Clostridia > Oscillospirales > Ruminococcaceae > Ruminococcus > Ruminococcus flavefaciens_M. The sequence goes on from DFJW01000078.1 coordinate 42,173, forward strand.
CCGCTTGTGCCTGCCGTACAGGATATACTCATAAGCCGATAGCAGATAGGTTTGCGTGCTGCTTGGATCCTATCCATTGGTTTTATCAGTTCCTGGATTGCATTTTTTACTGACAGTTCAGGGGAGGGCGTTGACTTAATGATTTAACGAACTCTTTGTGCAAATTGCCAAAGCAGGCGTCTCTCCCCGGCGTAAAAAACGCTGATACAGTGAAAAATCATCAGCACACAGTCCACTGCCTGAAAGCCACTTTGCACTCCGCTGCATACATTGCCATTAATTGTTCAATGCTCTGAAATTGCCTGTATTCCGGAACTTTTTTCAGAAATTGCATTGACTTACCCCTGCGGCTAAGCTATAATAAGCTCACAGAACAAGCTCCGGAGCAGGGCGGCTGACGAGCTGCCAATAACAAAAAGGAGTAATTCTATGAGCAAAGATCAAATGCATCGGTATAACCCTTTACAGTGGGATAGATTGGACCTTGACGGCTTTGAAAAACGTTATGGCGGATGCAGTCTTGAGGGCGTTCCGTTAAATGTAATGCGTGAAATGATATACAATAGCGTATGTGCTGCTAAAGGACTTCCAAAGGATTCGGTAGCCTTTGCATATGCTCTCGCGTTGAGCGCTTACTCGCATATATGCGAAAACGGTTTCATTGTATCATTGTTCGGCGAAGAAAATCTTGGCATAAGCTATTCTCACATTATGGAAACAAGATATATCCTCGCGGCAAATGAGCTTTATCTCTGTCAGGAGAAAGAATACGATCATCTTACTGACTACGGCTTTGCATGGGCACTTGATATTCTCCTGAAAGCGCTTGTAATGTCCTTCACGAACGATAGCATACCTACAAGTATCGACCTTTACAGAAACGAATACATTTTAAGAGTAATCGGTGAGACCGTTGAGCTGCTTGCAGATGAGGACGGTTCAGAAATAAGCGATAATCGCCTGCTGATAACGCTTTGTCTTCTGAATGAAACAAAGATAGCTCCTTCGTGGGATATGGGAGTTTCTCTGTGCGAGCATGGCTGCAAATTTATAAAAGGGTTCTATTATGATGCCTATGAGAAAGACATAGTTAAGGCAGCTTTTTTCATACGTTCGTGTTATGATCACATACACGAGATAGGACTTATTTCCGGCGCTGTTTTAATGTACTATGTCGTCCATGAAGTAATGCGATTTAATGCAGGCTGCCATTCGCACGAGGTATTGGACTGTTCAGCTCCCGATAAGGAGTTCTGCAAGGATTGCTGTTTTTTTGATATTACCAACGATGACTACTGCGCTCCGCTGTATTCCGCAGATGAAACTGATAAAGACGAAGATTATTTCAAAACAGACGACGTTGAAGACGACGACCTCGAACAGTGCTTTTACTTTGACGATGAGGAGGAATAACTATGGCAATAACAAGATTTGGAGATATTCTGAAAACTATCCGTGAAACGGCAGAGCGTGAGCTTCCCTATATCGAAAAAAAGAGCGACGTGCTCATTTATGCGGCGCTCTATATAATCCTCGAAAAGGAACCGCGCCGCGACACTATCTTCTTCAACCGCTTTCGTGGGCTGTCGCCGATGTGCGATAACGAATCCGACGCCCTGAGCAGACAGACCGCGAAAAAGCTCGTTAAGTCCGCTTGCCCCGACGACTTTTTCGAGCATTATACGTTCAGGGAGATTGACGCTTTTCTTGGCGTATGTCTATGCACTATGGCAGGTATCGAATACACTGACGAAGACCTGACTGTAAACTGCAAGCTGGGCGGGATAACGCTCCCCGACAAAAGGCTGACGCTCACGATAAAGAAGGCGGTCGACGAGATATGCCTGAAAAACACTGTATTCTTCGTAAGACCGAGGGTATTCTCCGCATTTATCGCGCTTTATATGAAGCTGCGTAAGCTCAATTCGACTTCAATGGCAACGTGGGTATTTTACAATACTCTCAGCTTCCCGAAAGACAAGGATATGCACATTGACCTCATATACAGAGCTATCGAGCTTGTGGAGAGGGTCTACCGAGACGGCTACGCTGAAATGTATTCGCCCGCGGTCGTACTGTGGCATATTTTCAGAGTTCTGAGACAGGCGTTCGATACCTGCTGCAAGGACGGGTGGATAATGAATCGCGGCGATATCGACTATACCAGCAGTTTCGGCGAATACTCCTGCGGACAAAAGGTCTGTGACGAGTGTAACGGCTTTGCCGAAGCTATGGGCGTCGAGCAGGACAGAGAGGGACTCACGATGGACGATGACGATTCCGAGTTCGACGAGTGCTTCGACTTCTCCGAATTCGACGAAGAAGATGAGGATGACGACGACGATTACGATGACGCCTTCGACGAAGTATTCGACATAAGCGACGACGATGACGGAATATTGGACGATGTCAGTTTAGGCGAAATGTTCCGCGCAGAATAATATGGGAGGATAATACTATGACTAACGTTAAAGATATAGAGCTTATCGACAGCATACCCGACTATTACGACAGGACCGAATACGCCGATATCCCTTGGGACGTCAAGGGAAACATCATAATCAGGGCTCTTCCGTCTAACGAAATGTCCAATAATCTTGCAGCTTTCAGCTACGCCGCCGCGCTGAGCGTCTACTCTGTGGCGAACCGCGATGACTTTGACGAGGATATGCTCTTTTCGGCAGGTATCCACGGTACTGTCAGTCCCGATATCACCTTCGCCAACAAGAATCTGAATTATGCAAAGATGCTCGTTGACCGTATGATCAGGGACTATCCCACTTTCGAGAACTATTCTTTTATGGGATTTCTCGAATCCGTGCTTGAGATACAGCTTGAGGGCGACGCCGATCTGAATTTCTCATTCGGGCGCGATAAGATAGTGGAACATTATAAACCCATTCTTCGCAATATACGCATTGCGGTGGAAAATAGGCTCGCAGACGGCGGTGACGCCAAAATATCCGATATAAGGCTTCTGTACGCGCTCTGCTATCTGAACCGTCTTTCCTTCAAGGCAAAGCAAGAAGCTAAAGCCTATGTAAATGAAAGGCTGGAAAAGATAATTCCGCCCGACGACCCGTCCAAAGATGCAAATAACGCAATACTCTTTGTGGATCAGGTCGATCAGTCAAGAGGTATAGCCGCGATATCCGACCTCCTGAAATTCTATTTCATAGTCCACTGCGTAAGGCGGTACAATATGGGCTGCCGCTGCGACGAGTGGATGGACTGCGCCCACCCCGACCCGTTTGTCTGCAAGGACTGCGAATGTCCGGACAAGGGGGAGTTCCCCGATGACATATGGTACGAGGACTGCGAGGAGGACGAAGGCGAGAGCGACGATTTCCCCAATGTCGGATTCGATATGGAATTCCTTACCGGCAATACGGAAAACGACGACTACGACGACGCTTTCGACGAGGTTTTCGATTTCAGCGAATTTGATTAAGGAGGGAATTACTATGAACGATACGATAAAGACAACAGACAACGAGGATATCCTTGCAGGCTCCCTCAGCGGATTTGATATAGCCGAGCAAACCGACGCCGGCGTACCGAAGAACACGGCGATGTTCTGCTTCGCCTGCGCCCTCTGCCTTTACGCCTGCGAATACGAAGGGGAGCCTTACGTCTACCTGTTTGACGACACGGTAGTAGGCGCCCTCAACAACGACAGGATAACCGCCTATAACTGTATGCACGGAGCTAACCACTATGTCAATGCTCTTCGCAGGGCGCTTCCACTTGAAGGTCTTACTTTCGCACGGAAGGTTGAAATAATTACAGAGTACATACTGCTTCATTCCTTTAATCTGTATGAACTTCCGGAGCCTGCCGACACTGATGAGGAGGAATATCAGAGACAGCGGAATAACTATATAATTGATGATATCTTGAAGTATGTCCAATGGACGGTAGAAGAATGTCTTGGCGATGAAAATACCGGGTATATTTCAGATGAGCGCCTGCTTATTGCGCTGTGTTATCTCAACAGGATAACGTGTGAGAATTCATACAGTGCAAGGGCATATATGTACGAATGTGGAGGAACTGTCGCATACGGCGACGACTTCAATAATGACCTGAACCATGCTTTTGATCTTATCAGCTGGCTCAGATCGGGAAACGATAACAGCCAGATCAACTTTATATCCGACCTTCTGCTCATTTATTACATTGCTCATTGCGTAAGATGCTATAACGAAGGGGTAAGGTTTTGCGGTTTCCCGAACGAGGACAGCGGAAACGACTTCAACCGGGACGATCTGTCAACCTTTATAAACGGCAGTGAAGAGGACGAAACTGAGGACGGCGATGAAGACTGCACCGACCTCGATGAATGTTTCGACTTCGACGACGATGATGAAGACGACGACAGCATTTTTGATGAGGTATTTGATTTCAGCGAATTTGATTAAGCAGGAAAATAAACAGCAAAGTTGAACTTTACGGAATAAGTGCAGAATACTTCGGTTTTCAGTCGTATCATTGCCAAAATTTTCAAATAAAAAATGAAAAACCTTTCTGAACCTGTGTGGTCAGAAAGGTTTAGTCATATTGATGAATAACCTCTTATTCTTCAAGATTTAGATAATACAACTACACTCAAAATTAGAATAGATGATTCATTATTAAAATACGAAGAGTAAACAGGACGTCCGATGTAATCGAACGTCCTGTTTTTTAATAATTGTTATATGAGAAAAAAGCTCAAATAATCATTTTACGCATAATGACCATATCATATGAGTTGATAAATCCATCAGAATAAACATCTGCTACTTCCCAGTTTTCAAGATTGCCATTACCAAGCAAATAATTTTGAAGCAAAACTGCATCTGCTACGCTGATTATACTATCTTCATTGATATCTCCGTAGGAGAAACAAAAAAGGACTCGATTTCAGCGTTTTCACATTTCGTGAAAAGCACTAAAACCGAGTCCGAAACTTTGTATACTATTTTTCACTGTCAAAATCGATATTTGCCTGTATTTCGACCTATGGATGGGACTGAAGCTGCTCTTTTGAGAGTTCAAATCCTTACACATAGGTAAAATAGCCCAATGACATCTATGAAAATCGAAGTAAAATTTTCGAGATTTGGGTAGCAAAAAAGCCCGATATTTCGGGATTTTTTGGGCATGTCATCAATTTTGTTATGCCATCATGTAAGTTAAGAACCCAAAAGATGTCACCCGAAAAACGGCTATTTTTCGGACTTTGTCAAA